>JAUSAZ010000149.1 GCA_030652255.1 Myxococcales bacterium
CGCCCGCGGTCGCGGCCCCGGCCCCTGCGCCCGCGCCGACCCCGATCGCGCCGCCGCGCCCGGCGCCGCCGCGCCCGGAGCCCGAGGCGCCGTTCACGTTCTGATCGTCCGTCGCTGCCACCGTCCATCTGCTCCGAAGGAACTCCCGATGTCGGTCCACCCCCGCCTTGCTGCGGCGCTCTCCGCGGTCGCTGTCGCGCTCCTGACCCCCGCAGCCGTCGCCTCGCCGTGGACCCTCCCTCGCGGCACCATCGTCTTCCAGGGCACCTTCCAGTACCAGACCGCGGACCGGGAGTTCTTCGAGCGCGGCCCCTCGCGGAGCTTCCCCCTCGAGGGGCGCTACGTCGGCAACACCTTCACCCTCGGCCTCCGCGCGGGCATCACCGACCGCCTCGAGCTCGACATCGCGCTGCCCATCCGCACGGTGGCGTACACCTCCGACCCGGTGCTCCTGGCCGAGCCCGCCGCCGGTTCGATGCAGTCCGCCGCGGACTTCTATCGCCGCAACATCATCAACCTGTCGCGCACCGCGACGGGCATCGGCGACCTCTACCTCTCCGCCCGCTACCGCATCGCGCTCCGACCCTTCGCCTTCGCCGTCGGCCTGCGCGTGAAGGCCCCGACGGGCTACGTCGGCCCCAGCGGCACCTTCGGCGACCGCCCGCGGTCCGCCTCGGAGTTCGCGATGTCCCCCGAGCGCTACGCCTCCCCCGAGAACGTCCGCGACGACGTCACCCTCGGCGACGGCCAGCTCGACCTCATGCCCGAGCTCCTCCTCGGCTACGCCTTCCGAACGCGCACCTTCCTGCGCGCCGACCTCGGCTTCAACGGCCGCTTCGGCGGCGCCGGCCAGCAGGTCGTCGGCGCCCTGCGCGCGGGACAGTCCATCGGCGCCTCGGTGGTGTTCTACGCCTGGGCGCAGGCGTACCTCAGCGTCACCGACGGCCGGGTCATCGGCGTCTCCGTCGCCGCGCAGGACCCCGAGCTCCCCGCGTCGGAGTACATCGGCACGCGCAACCTCCTGCTGCGCGATCTCCGCCTCGAGCGCGACCTCGTCGAGGTCGGCCTCGGCGCCATCGTCCGCATCAGCCGCGACGTCGAGCTCAACCTCGGGTACTCGCGCGGCCTCTGGGGCCGCAACGTCGCGCTCACCGACAGCCTCTTCGCCAGCATCGGCGTGCGCGCGCAGGTGCCCGGCCTCCAGTAGCCCGCACGCCCTCCGCGGGGGCGTCGCTCAGTCCTCGCGCGACCACACCAGCAGGCCCCGGGCGAGGTGGTCGCGCACGAAGCCCAGCACCTGCTCGCGCACGTTGTCGGCCGTGGTGCCGCAGAGCTCGGCGTACACCCGCACCCCGTCGCGCACCGTCGCCTGGGTGCTGATCGCCTCCAGGAGCGCCCAGCTCGCCTCGCTGAGCTCGCGGCTCACGGCGACGCCGCGCTCGGAGCGCACCCGCCACGTCGGCTCGACGCCGCGGTCGGGTGTCGCGCGCTCCTCGGTGAAGGCGAGCCCCGGGGCGGTGCGCACCCGGGCCGCGAGCAGGTCGGCGGGCTCGCGGGAGGCGAGGTCGATGGCGTCGCACCACGCGTCGATGGCCTCGCCGTCCATGGCGCCGATGGAGCGCACCGGCAGGCTGATGGTGAAGCGCCCGCCCGGCGGCAGGAGCAGCACCAGCGCGCGGGAGAACTCCGTCACCCCGAGCGCGCGGAGGTGCTGCCGGTAGCGCCGCACCGTCACCGCGTAGCCGTCGAGCGTCTCCAGCGAGCGGGCGGTGTACCCGACGGCCATCATGTCGGGGGACATCCCCACCGCGGCGAAGACCGCCAGGTCGACCGCGGCGTCGCCGAGGGCGGCCCGGAGCCGGGCGTGCAGCGGCGCGTCGGGGCGCACCGGCGCGTCGAGCAGCACCAGGGCGCGGCCCGAGGGGGTGAGCACCCGAGGGGTCTGCGCGATCATCGCGACCGCGAACTCATCACCGTAGGCGCCGCCGTGGAGGTAGACCGCGGTGTCGACGTCCGGGGGCTGCGCGACGAAGGGCGGCTGCGAGAGCACGAGCTCGAAGCGGCGCCCGGCGACCGGCGCGAAGAGGTCGCCCGCGATGAACTCCGCGCGCAGCCCGTTGAGCCGGGCGTTGAAGTCCGCCATCGCGATGGCCCGGGGGTTGATGTCGACGCCCACGGCCTCGGCGCAGCCGCGGGCGGCGGCGAGGAGGGCGAGGGTGCCGGCGCCGCAGCCGACGTCGAGGACGCTGCGCGGCGGCCGCGCAGGAACGAGCCGAGCGATCTCATGGGTGGTGGGCCCCGGGCCCATCACGGCGTCGCCGTCCTGCGAGAGCGGGTCGGAGAGCACCCAGAGCCCCATGAAGGGCATGAGCAGGAAGGGCGAGCGCACCTCGCCGTCGGCGTCGCGGGTGACGAGGCCGAGCTCGAGCGCGAGGGCCGCGAGCGCGGGCGTGAGGGCGCGCTCGACGCGGGCGAAGGGCACGCTGCCGAGGTAGGCGAAGACCAGGGCGAGGTCGCTCGCGGGCGTGTCGTCGAGGGCGAGGGCGTCGTGCACCAGCGGCAGTCGGAGGGCGTCGAAGAGCCCCCCGGCGATGGACTCGCCGCGGGCGATCGCGCGGTGGTCGTAGCCGACCTCGTCGAGGCGGGCGCGGAGCGCGTCGGCCTGGTCGGAGCTGAGCGTGGCGAGTCGATCGATGGCGCAGAGGGTCATTGGGGAGTGCTCCGAGGAGAGCACCACAGGCCCCCGGGTGTCGACGCCCGGCCATCGCCACGCCGGGTGGAACTTCCTGCCTCCCCGGGCGTCTGTACGCTCCGTGACGCGAAACTGGCGCCTCGAGTCGCTCGCTCTCCTCGGCCTCTGGGCGACCACGATGGCGCTGCTGCTCCTCGCGGCCCGCGTCCCCCTCCGCCCGGTGGTCTCACGGCCCTTCCGTCGCGCCTCGGTGACGCCGGTGACGCCGACGCGCCGTCCGCCGCTCCCCCGCAGCGTCGCTCCGAGCGGGCCCGCCGAGGCGCCGTCGGAGGCGCCCGTCGAGGCCACGACGGATACCTCCGACGGGCCCACCCGGGGGAGGGTGGGGGACGGCGCCGCGGTCGACGTCATCGAGTTCGAGCCCATCGACATCGTGGGCTACGGCGACGACCGCTACGAGGACGAGCCCTACGACGCCAACCTCGACTACTACCGCTGGCGCTACGAGTCGCGCTCCACCAACCGACGCTGGAGCCGCTCCTGGCTCCACCGCCGCGGCCGCGTCATGCGCCCCGCCGCACCGGCCTTCTTCGGCCAGACCATGGTCCCTCCGGGGGCCTCCGGGGACCCGTGTGAGGTCTTCCCGGGCGCGTGCACGTCGACGCAGGTCGGCGGCGCCTTCGACCCGCCTCCCTCGACCGCTCCGGCGCTGCCCGTCACCCCGTCGCTGCAGGTGGAGTCTGCGGCCCCCGCGGAGGTCTCCCGCGACGGCGACCTCTGGCGCCTCGCCAACGCCCGTCTCACCGTCTCCATCGACGCCCGCTGCCAGGTCACCACCCGCCGCACCGGCGCCCCGACCGTGCCGGCGGTCGTGACCTTCGCGCCGCCGGTGGAGGTGGAGTGCGTCCGCCACGAGACGGCCGTCCCGTGGGGCGATCGCGCGGGCGCCGCGATCGAGCTCAGCTGGAGCACCCCCGGCGGCTCGATGCGCGCCGTGGTGGCCCTCGCCGACGAGGGCGACGCCGCCGAGGCGAGCGTCGCGCGCACCGACCCGTCGGGCGAGACCTGGCTCACCAACCTGGGCAGCACATCGCTCACATGGACGATCGCCGGGAGCCCCGTGACGGTGGCTCCGGGCGCGGCGGTGCGGGTGATCGCGCGGCGGTCAGCGCGGGCGTGAACGCTGGCGGACGGCGCGCGGCGGCGGCGCGGGCGGGGGAGAGAAGTTCATCGCGTAGTTGAAGGGCAGCACGCCGCTCTCGGGCCGGGGGAAGCGCACCTGCCGCAGCTCGGCGGCCATGCACGGCGCCACCGCGGGCGCGTCGGGGAAGCCCACCACGGAGACGTCGGTGAGCTCGCCGGTGCGGCTCACCACGAGGCGCAGCGACGCGCGCCCGGCGAGGCGGGGCCGGGTGGCGCGGGCGGCGTCGTAGCAGGTGCGCAGCCGCGGCTCCTGCATGCGCAGCAGGCGGGCCACGTCGGCCGCGCCGATGGGTCGGCTGAAGTCGATCTCGCCGGGGGCGGCGCCGGTGCTGCCGCGGATCTCACCTTGCGGGCCGCGCTCGTGGTCGACGGTGCCGGTGCCGCCCACGTCGCCGCGGGCGCGCGGTGGGGGAGGCGGCGGCGGTGCGCGCGTTCCGGCGTCGACGGGAAACTCCCCGAGGTGGGACGACCCCGCGGTCGATCGGTGGATGGCCGAGGGCTGCGCGGAGGCGCTGCCCGCCGCAGTGGCGAGGGCCAGGGCGAGGGTGGCGAGAGTCCGGCGTCCAGGTTTCTTCACGCGGGTCGATGACCTCATGGGCGCCACCGTAGCACTCCGCCCGGGCCGCCTGGGGTACCGTTCGCGCACGATGGAAGAGCGGGCGAGCGCTGTGTCGCGCCGGGCGACGGTGTGGGCAATGGTGCTCCTGGGGGCGATGAACCTCCTCAACTACATCGACCGCTTCGTGCTCCCGGCGATCATCGAGTCGGTGCGCGCGGACATCCCGATGACCGACGCGCAGCAGGGCGTCGCGCTCACGGCCTTCATCTGGGTCTACATGCTCGCCTCGCCGGTCTTCGGGCGCCTCGGCGACACCCGCTCGCGGCGCCACCTCCTGGCCTTCGGCGTGGCCCTCTGGTCGCTCGCCACCGCCGCCGCGGCCTTCGCCACCACCTTCGCGGGCCTGGTCGCCGCCCGCGCGGCCGTCGGGGTCGGCGAGGCCGCGTACGCCACCATCGCCCCGGCCCTCATCGGCGACTATTTCCCTCGGGCGAAGCGCGGCCGCGCCATGGCGGCCTTCTACCTCGCCATCCCGGTGGGCAGCGCGCTCGGGTACATCCTCGGCGGTCGCATCAACCACGCCGCGGGCTGGCAGACGGCCTTCCTCGCCGTGGGCCTGCCGGGCCTGCTGCTCGCCGCCGCCGCCCTCACGCTCACCGAGCCTCCGCGCGGGCACTTCGACGACGAGCCCGCCGCCGCCCCGCTCCCGTTGCTCGACACGCTCCGCGCCCTCGCGCGCAACCGCGAGTACGTGGTCACCGTCGCCGGGACCGTGGCCTACACCTTCGCCCTCGGCGGCCTCGCGCAGTGGATGCCCACGTACCTCATCCGGGTGCGCCACATGGACGGCGCCGCCGCCAACACGGTCTTCGGCACGCTCACCGTGCTCTCCGGCCTCCTCGGCACCTTCCTGGGCGGGTGGCTCGGCGACCTGCTCCGCGGCCGCGTGCGCCACCCGTACCTCCTGCTCTCCGGGGTCTCCACACTGCTCGCCGTCCCCTTCGCGGTGCTGGCCTTCACGCTCCCCGGCGCCGACCAGCGCTGGGCCGCGGTCTTCGTCGCCGAGACCCTGGTCTTCGTGTGCACCGGGCCCGCCAACACCATCCTGGTCGACTGCGTGCCCGCGGCGATGCGCACCATGGGCTTCGCGGTGTCGATCCTGGTGATGCACGTGCTCGGCGACGCCATCTCGCCCGCCATCATCGGCCTCGTGAGCGACCGCAGCTCGCTCCAGACCGCCGTGATGCTGGTGCCGCTCGCCTTCGCGCTCGGCGGCGCCGTGTGGGTGATCGGCTCGCGCCGGCTCGCGCCCCCGGAGAGCCCTTGAAGGCCCTCATCCGCGCGCTGCTGGAGGCCCTGGTGGGCCTGTACTACCCGGTCATCGCGCTGGAGGGGCGCGACCGGGTTCCGTGGTCGCAGCCGTGCCTCTTCGTGCTCAACCACCCCAACGGCCTGCTCGACCCGATGGTGCTGCGCCTCGGGCTCCGGCGGCCGGTGCGCTTCCTCGGCAAGAGCACGCTCTTCGGCAACCCCCTCGGGCGGGTGACCATGGAGGCCTTCGGGGGCATCCCCGTGTTTCGCCACCGTGACGTCGGGGGCGGCGGGGGCGATCCCAGCCGCAACGAGGAGACCTTCGCGCTCTGCCGCGCGGCGCTCGGCCGCGGCGAGTGGATCGCCCTCTTCCCCGAGGGCACCTCCCACTCCGACCCGACGATGAAGCCCCTGAAGACGGGCGCCGCGCGCATCGCGCTGTCCGCCGTGAAGGAGCACCCGGGCGAGCTCCGGCTGGTGCCGGTGGGGCTGTTCTACGAGGAGAAGGCGACCTTCCGGTCGCGCGCGCTGCTCACCGTGGGCGACCCCCTCGCGGCGCGCGATTACCTGGATCGGTATGTCGCCGACGAGCGGGCCACCGTCGACGCGCTCACCGACGACCTGCGCGCGGGCCTCGACGCGGTGGTGCTGCAGGCCGACACGCGCGAGCTCGTCGAGGGCGTCGCCCGCGTCGCGCAATGGACCCTCGACCCCGCCGCGCGCGAGGACCTCACGGCGTCGCGGCGTCGCGCGGGCGAGATGCTGGCGGCGTGGCGGACGTTGCAGGCGCACGACCCGGCGCGGGCCGAGGCGCTGCTGGCATCGGGGCGGGCGTACCTCGCGGCGGTGGCGGCGCTGGGCGTGCGCGACCCGTGGGCGCTGGAGGTCGAGCGGGTGACCGTCGGGTCGACGGCGCGGGCGACGCTGTGGCTGGCGGCGGTGGCGCCGCTGGCGGCGGCGGGCGTGGCGCTGGGGTGGCCGATGTACCGGCTGGCGGGCAGGGTTGCGGGCCGGGTGGTGCGCGGCGCAGAGGACGTGTTGGGCACGGTGAAGCTCCTATCGGGCCTGCTGCTGGTGCCGCTGGGGTGGGCGGTGGCCGCGGTGGTGCTGGCCTGGGGCGCTGGCCTGGGCTGGTGGGCGGTGGTCGCGATGGCGGTGCTGGGGCCTGCGGGTGGGTACGCGGCGCTGCGGTGGGAGGAGCGCTGGGAGGGCGCGATGGAGGCGCTGCGGATGGCGCGGCTGCGGCGCGAGCGGCCGGGAGAGGTGGAGGCGCTGGCGGCGCGGCGGCGGGCGCTGATGGAGGAGATCGCGGGCGCGCTCGGGGCCTGAAGAGCGCCGCAGCTCCGGGGAGCATCCGCTCACCCCGTCAGTCCCCGCCCTCGCCCGCAGCGAAGCGGAGGGCCGCGACCGCCCACGATGCCAGTCCCCGTCCTTGCCTGGCGGGGGGGCTCGTCGAGATCGGGGACTGATGGGTGTGCGGTCGCGGCCCTCCGCTTCGCTGCGGGCGAGGGCGGAGACTGATGCGGGGCGGTCGGGAGCTGATGACGTGGGTGGGTCGGCGACCCGCTCGGCTCAGCGCGTTTCGGTGGGGCGGTCGAGCGTGAGCACCGTGCGGGAGGCGGTGCTGCCCGCGCGGTCTTCGATGGTCACGCGGTGCGTCTCGAAGTCGGCGGTGACGGCCGCGTCGCCGTCGAGGGCCGTCGGGTCGGCGTCGAAGGCCCGGGTGACCCGCGACTGGTCGACGTCGCAGTGCGCGTAGCCCGTCGGGAGCGCGCCGTACACGGTGCGGCCGCCGCACACCACCTCGACGTGGCAGTTGAAATCCATCATCGACACGGGCGCCACGCGCACGGTGCACGCCTCGCCGGCGCTGAGGCCCATGTTGCTGGACTCGGTGACGCGCGCGGGGCGCTCGATGGCGGTGGTGAAGCGCTCGAAGCCCAGCGCTGCGGCCATCGGCCGCCGGCAGGCGCCGAGGCCCCCGGCAGCGGCGGGGGCGAGGTGCGCCGAGGCGGCGCTCGAGGCCATCGTGGAGTGCCACGCGGCGCGGCGCATCGCGCGGTGCTCACACATGGTCATCATCGCGAGGAAGGGGGCCACCATCGCGAGGCTGCCCAGGCATCGCATGCCCATGGCCCAGCGGCGGCGCTCGTACTCGGTGCCGGCCGTCGGGGCGCGCGCCGAGGCGAGCTCCTCCTGGGCCTCACGCAGCTCTTGCCGCAGGCAATCGTTCTCGGCCTGCAACGCTTCACGGGGATCTCGGTAGGTCATCGAAGCCTCGACTCCTCTCCGGCGCACGCGCCCGGTGTGTCCCTCCACTCTTGCTCCATCGCGCTCGCCCCCGCAACCGTCCACGCGCATGGCACCGGCCGGCGTCGTCACGATTGATCCCGCGCGGGGCCTTCGGGTACGGTCGCGCGGCCCTACATCGCCCCCCCGTCGGTCACACCGGCACAGGCCCACGCAACGCGGAGACACAAAGGTCCAATGGCACTCACCGAACGCGTCCAACAGATCCTTTCCTGGTACGGCAGCGACAACCCCGGCAGCCGCGCCAACCTCGTGCGTATGCTCAACCACGGCACCCTCGCGGGCACCGGGCGCCTCGTCATCCTCCCGGTCGACCAAGGGTTCGAGCACGGCCCCGCGCGCTCCTTCGCCCCCAACCCCGGCGGCTACGACCCCGAGTACCACGTGCAGCTCGCCGTCGACTCGGGCTGCAACGCCTACGCGGCGCCGCTCGGCTTCATCGAGGCCGTGGCCGACCGCTACGCGGGCGAGATCCCGCTCATCCTGAAGCTCAACAACAGCGACTCGCTCTCCAAGGGCCACGCCCCGTGCTCGGCCATCACCGGCTCCATCGACGAGGCCCTCCGGCTCGGCTGCGCCGCCGTCGGGTACACCATCTACCCCGGCTCGTCGGCGCGCAACGAGCAGTACAACGACTTCCGGGCCATCACCGCCGAGGCCAAGAGCAAGGGCCTCGCGACGGTGCTCTGGGCCTACCCCCGCGGCGAGGGCGTGAGCAAGGACGGCGAGACGGCCATCGACGTGGTGGCCTACGCCGCGCAGGTCTCGGCGCAGCTCGGCGCGCACATCATCAAGGTCAAGCCCCCGAAGGACTTCCTCGAGCAGCCCGAGGCGAAGAAGGTCTACGAGAAGTACGGCATCCCGACGAAGACCCTCACCGAGCGCATCCGCCACGTGGTGCAGTCGGCCTTCAACGGCAAGCGCATCGTGATCTTCTCGGGCGGCGAGACCAAGGACACCGCGGCGCTCCTCGCGGACGTGAAGGAGATCGCGGCGGGCGGCGGCTTCGGCTCGATCATGGGTCGCAACGCGTTCCAGCGCTCGCGCCCCGACGCCCTCCAGCTGCTCGCCGACGTAATGGCCGTGTTCAAGAACGGGGGCTGATGCGGTAGCGTCCCGGGCCATGGGACGCCCTCGTCACTCCGCCTTCTCCGCGGCGCTCGTCACCGGCGCCGCGCTGCTCCTCCTGACCCCCCTCGCGGCTGCCCAGGTGCCGCGCACGATGATCCACCAGGGTCGCCTGCTCGACGCCGCCGGCGCCCCCGCGCGGGGCACCGTCGAGGTCGTCTGGCGCATCTACGACGCCGCGGCCGGCGGCACCGCGCTCTGGACCCAGCGCTCGAGCGTCACCCTCGACGAGGGTTACTTCTCCGCGGCGCTGGGCGACGGGGCCCCGCTGCCCGAGACCCTCTTCAACGGCGGCGCGCGCTTCCTCGGCGTCACCGTCGGCGCCGACTCCGAGATGACCCCGCGCGAGCCCATCGGCAGCGTCCCCTACGCGCTCGTGGCGGGCAACGCCGTGGGCAACATCACCCCGACGAGCATCACCGTGGGCGGCACCACCATCGTCGACGCGGCGGGCCGCTGGACGGGCCCCACCACCGGGCTCGCAGGCCCGATGGGCCCGGCTGGCCCGATGGGCCCGGCGGGCCCGGTGGGGCCGATGGGTCCGGCGGGCCCGGCGGGGTCGCCCGACACGCCCGCGCAGGTGCTGGCGAAGCACAACCAGGCCGTCATCGCGGGCGGCACCGTCTCCGTCGGCGCCATCTCGTACACCGAGAACCGCTTCGACCTCCGCTGGGCCATGCAGCACGCGGCTGCGGCGGGGGCGTGCGCCGCGGCGGCCCCGGTGGGCGGCTCGTGCTGCGAGCGCATCACCGTGCCCAAGCGCGGCGGGCAGACCTGCGCGGCCACCTGCGCGGCCGTCGCCTCGCACCCCAGCTGCCTCACCTCGATCGCCATCGGGTCGATCCGCGTCGAGCGCGCCGTGTCGTACACCGAGCGGGTGGGCGCCAACTACAACTACGGCTGCGGCGACTCGCAGGACGCCTACGACGAGGTCCGCGGCGAAGGCCTCGACAGCTCCTACACCGCCTACTGCTGCTGCTTCCGATGAACCCCTCGCAGGCCTGGTTCCTCGCGTGGCGGGCGCTCGTCCTGCTGCTCCAGTCGCTCGCGCCCTGGGCGGCGCCCCTCGACGTGCCGCGCCCCGCGGGCGACGCCGCGATGGTGCAGCTCCTCGTGGGCTGGCTCGGGCTCACCCTGCTCGTCGTCGTGTGTGTGCGCGCCCTCGAGCGCGCCCGGCTGCGCTCGCTCGTCGCGGCCCTCGCGCTGCTCACGGTGATCGCCGCGGGCGTCACGGGCTACGCCCTGCCGCGGGGCGACCTCCCCCTCGGCTACGGCGTGCGCTGGATGGGTCCGCTCGTGTGGCTCACCCTGCTCGCCGCCCTCCGCCGCTTCGCGCCCGCGTCGTGGAAGAACAGCGCCTCCCTCGGCTGGGTCATGCTCGCCGTCGTCACGGCCGCCCTCTCCTTCGCCCGCCTGCGCACCCCGGAGTCCATGTGGCGCTCGGTGGTGGCGCGCCGGCCCGACCACGCCGAGGCGCAGGTCACCCTCGCGCGCATCGTCGGCCGTGGGCCCGACGGCGCCGCGAAGGCCCTCGCGGTGCTCGACCGCTGCGTGCGCCAGAGCCCGCGGTCGCGCCCCTGCTGGACGGCGCGGGCGCAGCTCCGGGTCGACGCGGGCGAGCACGGGCCGGCGGCCCTCGACGCGCAGCGGGCGCTGGCCCTCGACGACGACGACGCGGCCTCGGCGGTGCTGCGGGCCGTCGCGCTCACCCGCGTGCAGCCCGTGCCCCCGGAGGCCGAGGCGTCGGCGCGGCGTGCCCTTGAGCTCGCGCCCGACGACCCGCGGGCCTCGCTGGCGCTGGCGATGGCGCTCGATGCGAAGGGCGACGCGGAGGGCGCGCGGGCTGCCCTGGGGCGGGCGATCGCGCGGGCCCCGACCCTCGACGCCCGGCTGCTGGAGACCACCCTGGCGCTGCGGCAGGGCGACGTCCCGGGCGCGCGGCGGGCGGTGCAGGCGGCGCTCGCGCTCGCGCCCGACGACCCGCGCGCGACCTACAACCTGGGCGTCGTGGCGCAGCGCGAGGGGCGCTACAACGAGGCCCGCGAGGCGTACCTGAAGACGCTTCGGCGCGAGGCGCGGCACTACGCGGCGCGCTACAACCTCGCCGTGCTGACCAAGGACGCAGGCGCGACGGGCGAGGCGCGGCACCACCTGGAGGCGCTGCTTCGGGCGTACCCCGGCGACCGCGCGGCGGTGCAGCTGCTGGCACGGCTCGAACACGTCGACCAGGCGCCCGCGGCGCCCGGGGGAGCGGCACCACGATGAACGACGGGGCGCGATTCTGGGCGCTGGCGGGCGCGGTCAACGCATTCGTGGCGGTGGCGGCGGGGGCCTTCGGGGCGCACGGGCTGCGGCCGCGGGTCACGCCGCGGATGCTGGAGGTCTTCGAGACCGGGGCGCGGTACCAGATGTTCCACGCGCTGGCGCTCTTCGCGGTGGCGTGGCTGGCGTCGCAGCGCGAGGGCGTGGCCGACGCCGCGGGGTGGGCGCTGCTCGCGGGCATCGTGCTCTTCAGCGGGAGCCTCTACGCGATGGCCCTCACCGGCGTGACGAGGCTCGGGATGGTCACGCCGCTCGGGGGCGTCGGCTTCCTGGTGGGGTGGGCGCTCGTCGGGCGCGCGGTGCTCGCGCTGCGCTGACCGCCTCCCGCGCGGGGTTCAGCCCTTGCGCAGGAAGCGCGCGACGGCGTCGTGGTGGTCGGTGGTGGCCCACGAGCGGCCGAAGTGGTCGAGCTCCAGCACCTGCGCCCGCCGCGCGTCGAGCCGCGCCGTCTCCCGCAGCAGGAACACCATCCGCCGCGTGCCCGCCTTGGGCTGCCGGGCCACGCGCCCGATGAAATCCCGCGCGTGCTCGACCGCCCCGCCCGCGCCCACGAGGGCGTCGACGAAGCCCGCCGCGCGCGCCTCCTCGGCGCCCACCGGGTCGGTGGTGAGCAGCCAGCGCATGGCCGTGCCGCGGGGCACCAGCTCGAGCAGGTTGGCCGCGCCGCCCCAGCCCGTGGTCACCCCGAAGCGGGCCTGCACCCAGTGGAAGCGCACCTGCGCCTCGGCCACCCGGTAGTCACACGCGGCGGCGAGCTCGCAGCCCCCGCCGAAGGCGTCGCCCGCCACCGCCGCCACGAGGGGCACGCCAAGCTCGCGCAGGGCGTCGAAGGCCGCGTGGGCCTTGCGGGCGAGGTCGCGGGCGCCGCGGGCGGTGCGCACCCCCTGGAGCACCTTGAGGTCGCCGCCGCTCACGAAGACCCCGCCGGAGGCTTCGCCGGTGACGATCACGCCGCGCACCGTGGGGACGCTCCGCAGGGCCTCGGCGTGCGCCCGAAGCTCCGCGAAGGTCTCCGGGTCGACGGCGTTCTTCCGGTCCGGGCGGTTGATCCGGAGGATCTGCACCGCGCCCTCGTCGAGGCGCTCCACGTTGCTCATCGTCGTCCCCGCTGCGCGCTTCAGGTGATCTTGTGCCGGCGGCGGCGCGTGCGCTCGTTCTCGATGCCCGTGTCCGTGCCCTTCTCCAGGCGCCGCTTCACGTAGCGCTCGGCGTGGCGGATGACCGCGCCCGCCACGTTCTGCCCCGTCGCGCGCTCGATGCCCTCCAGGCCCGGCGAGCTGTTGATCTCCAGGATCTTCGGGCCGCCGCGGGTCTCGAGCATGTCGACGCCGGCGACCTCCAGGGCCATCACCTTGCACGCCTCGACGGCGGCCTTGGCGTAGCGCGGGTCGAGCTCGCTCAGGGGGATGGCCTCGGGCTCGGCGCCGCGGTGCAGGTTGGAGCGGAACTCCCCCTTCTGCGCGCGCCTGCGCATCGCCGCGACGACGCGCTTGCCCACCACGATCGCGCGCACGTCCTTGCCGCGCGACTCCGCGATGAACTCCTGGAGGATGATGTCCTGCCCGAGGGTCCAGAAGGCCTCGAGGGTGCTCTCCACGGCCTGCCGGGTCTCCGCGAGCATCACCCCGATGCCCTGCGTGCCCTGGTGCAGCTTCACGATCGCCGGGGGCCCGCCCACCAGCGCCAGCGCGGCGTCGATGTGCGACGCGGTCTTGGTGCAGACGGTGATCGGGATGTCGAGGTCCTTCCGGGTGAGCAGCTGCATCGCGCGGAGCTTGTCGCGCGAGCGCGCGATGGCGACCGCGGTGTTGAGCACCGGGATGCCCAGCATGTCGAACTGCCGCACCACCGCGAGCCCGTAGCTGGTGATCGACGCCCCGATGCGCGGGATGACCAGGTCATAGCCGCCGACCTCGAGGCCCCGGTGGAAGAGCGACGGCCTGCCGCGCGACGCGACCAGCGAGAACTCCAGCGGGTCGACCACGCTCACCTGGTGCCCTCGGGCGACCGCGGCCTCGGTGAGTCTTCGCGTCGAGTAGATCGACGCCTTGCGGGACAGGATCAGGATCCACATCGGAGGCCTCTGCACGGCTCGCGGCGAGACAAGGGCCGCGGATGCTACGGGGGCGACCTGGGGAGTCAAGCGGTCTCGTCGCGCGCGGCGAGATCGCCCTCCAGCTCGGTCTCCGTGACGTGGATCTCCGGCGCCGTGGACATGTCCGGCTCCGCGCCCCCGCCGTCGGGCGGGCGCAGCGCGTCGAGCGATCGCAGCAGCCCGGCCAGGCGATCGCGGGCGTGCACGAGGGCGGCGCGGAGGGCCTCGGGCTTCGCCGGGGCGTTGGCGTCGTCGTCGAGCCCGCGCTCCTTCAGGGCGCGCCGGGCGCCCTCGATGGTGTAGCGCTCGTCGCGCAGCAGCCGCTTGATGAGCTGCAGCCGCTCGACGTCGCGGCGGCTGTACACCCGCTGCCCGCTCGCGGACTTGCTCGGCCGCACGGCGCGGAACTCCGTCTCCCAGTAGCGCAGCACGTGCGACGGGATGTCGAGGAGGCGGGCAACCTCGCCGATGCGGAAGTACTGCTTCTTCGGGAGTGGGTCCGTCACCGCACGAGGCGCCGCGAGGCCGCTGCTGCTCAGCGCCCGTTGACCTGTGCCTTGAGCACAGGGGAGGGGCGGAACCGGACGACCCGCCGGGCGGCGAGGGTGATCGGGGTGCGCGTGCGGGGGTTGAGCCCCGAGCGCTCGCGCTTGTCGCGCACGAGGAAGTTACCGAAGGAGGAGATCTTGACCTTGTCCCCCTCGGCGAGCGTCTGCTTCATCACGTCGAAGACCGCGTCGACGAGGTCGGCGGCCTCCTTCTTCGAGAAGCCACCCACGGTCGCATAGATGCTCTCGACGATCTCGGCCTTCGTCATGATGCAGCGGAGCCTCCCGGTGAAGGAGAGATCAGAGCACACGTCCCCCGCGGCGCGCAACGCGCGCGAACGGGGTGACGGTGGACGTGGAACGGGGGTGTCAGGCGGAGGCGAAGATGTTGGGACGGAGCTCGACGCCGGCGGCGGAGAGCACGGCCTTGAAGCCGGCGAAGTCGCGCACCGCGAGGTCGGCCAGGATCTTCCGGTCGAGGGTGATGTTCGCGCCCTTGAGGGCGGCGATGAGGCGCGAGTAGTTCACGCCGAGGGAGCGGGCGCCGGCGGAGATGCGGGCGATCCACAGGCGGCGGAAGTCGCGCTTGCGGAGCTTGCGGCCCACGTACGCGTACGACCAGGCCTTGTGCACGGCCTCGCGGGCCGGACCGTAGAGACGGCCGCGACCGGCGGAGAACCCCTGCGCCCACTGGAAGACGCGGTTGCGCCGACGACGGGCCTTGAAACCTCTTTTAGCTCTGGGCATGGATCGAAACCTCTTTCAGGGGAGACCGTAGGGGAACAGCTGGCCGATGCGCTTCTCGAACGACGGGTGGACCATGTCGTTCTTGCGCAGGCGGCGAAGCTGCCGCGCGCCCTTGTTGCCCATGAAGTGGTTGGCGCCGCACTTGGAGCGGCGGATCCGGCCGGTGCCGGTCATCTTGAACCGCTTCGCAGCGGCCCGGTTGGTCTTCATCTTCGGCATCGTTTACCTCTACTCATCACCGACAGCGGCGATGTTTTTGCGCGCCCCACCCTGAGAGGAGGTTCGGACCATTCCGACCCTTCAAGGCTTCGCCCGCTTGTGGCGGGCGGTGAACACGGACCGTTCCGTGCGGGGACGATGGACACGCAGGGGTCGCGACAAGTACCCGAACGGTATCGGGTGTCAAGCCGCTTGCGCGCCGCTCAGTTGCTGTTGTTGTCGATGTATTGCTGGAAGCCCGGCACGCGCGGGCCGTCGGGGTAGCGCTGGATGTACGTTCGCATCGCGCGGGTGGCGTCGCTGCTGCGGCCCATGGTGCGGTAGGTCACCGCGAGCAGGCCGAGCTCGGACTCCGTCGAGGCGCGGCCGCGCAGCACCTGCACCACGCACTGGTTGCCCGCGGCCATGTTGCTGGAGTTGTTGCGGAGGCAGGCGCGCGCCTGGTCCATCGGGGTGGCGCCCTCGGGGATGGGCATGGCGGTGGCCGCGGGCGTGGGCGCGGCGGGCCGCGGCGCGGGCGCGGGGGTGGGGGCGGGGGTGCGCGGCGCGGGGGCAGCGGGCGGCGTGGTGCGCGCGTGCCGGTCGGGGTGCCTGGCGTTGGCCGGGTTGACGGTCTGCGCGACCACGTGCTCGGGCTCTGCCGCGGGCGGGGCAGCGGGCTCCGGGGCAGGGGGCGTAGGCTCCGGGGCGACGGGCGCCGCGACCGGGAGTGCGGGGGCGGGCGTCGGCTCGGGCGCCGCGGGGGTGGGCTCTGGGGTGGCGGGGGCTGCGACCGGGGCGGTGGCGGCCTCGGGCGTGGCGGCCGGGGGCTCCGCGGCGGGCGCCGGGGCCGCGACGGCGGGGGCCACGATGGCGGGCGCGGGCGGGGTCTGCGCGGGGGCCTCGGGCTGCGGGTTGGTGGGGCTGCTGCCCTTGCTCACCACGAGCAGCACGGCGAGTCCGAGGCACACGCCGCCGAAGACGACGCCGGCGATGAGGCCCTTGTTGGACTTGCCCGCGGCGGCCTTCTCGTCGGCGGCCGCGCGCTGGATGACCACGGTGCTGTCGCCGCGGCGCGCGACCCGGAACTCCACCACGCCGAGCTGCACCATGTCGCCCGCGGCGAGCTCGCTCTTGCGGTGCTTCTCGCCGTTGACCTGGACGCCGTTGGAGCTCCCCATGTCCTCGATGAAGAGCTTGTCGTCCTCGACGAAGAGGCGGGCGTGCTCGCGGGAGATGGAGCTGAAGGCCAGCGCGATGTCGGCCGACTCGCTGCGCCCGAGGATCATCGGGAGCCGGTCGAGCATCACCGGGGCGGGGACGCCCGCCGGGGCGAGGAAGACCACGCGCATGCCGCGGATGTGCTCGGGCACCGGGCCGGCCGCGGCGGCGGGAGGGGCCAAGGGGTCGTTGAGGGCGGCGAGGCCCGGGGCGCCGTTGGCGGGCGCCGAGGAGGGCGTGGCGGCGAGCAGCGGGGCGGCGTGCTCGGAGGCCACCGGCGGGGGCGCCGGGGGGGGAGGGGTGGGCTGGTTGCCGGCCTCCTCGACCACCTGGAGCTTGTAGTCGCCGATGAGGATCTGGTCGCCGCCGCGCATGGGCTTGGACTCGGCGAGGCGGGCGCCGTTGATGACGATGCCGTTGTAGCTGGCGAGGTCTTCGAGGAAGAAGCCCTCCGCCCGCTTCACGATGCGCGCGTGGCGTCGCGAGACGTTGCGCTCGGTGAGCCGGATGGAGTTGCCGTCCTTTCGCCCGATGGTGAGTTCATCCCGGGTGAGCGGGATGACCATGGTCTTGCCCTCGTCGTCGGAGATCACGAGCTTCAGCATCGGCCCTTCAACCCCTCCGCCGGCCGCGCCCTTGGGCGCTGCCTGCGAAGACTTCACCCGCCGCAGGAATTGCGGCGGTTTGTTCCGGCCGCAGTCTCTCCGGGGCCGCGGGGTGGTGTCAACGAAGCGCGTCGGGGCCCCCCAAAGGCTTTCCCGGGGAGACCTCGCGCGAGCCCTCGGGGTGGTGGTATCCCGTTGCGCCTCGCAACCCCCCTCCACGGAGCGTCATCGGATGAGCACAGGCAAGCTGGTCGAAGAGGTCACCCTCAACTGGACCGACCTCACCGGGAAGAAGACCGGGGCGACGTCGCTCGGGTCGAACAAGTTCTACAAGGCCCAGATCTTCGACGAGACCGGGAGCTTCCGGGTGGTCTTCACCTACGGTCGCGTCGGGCAGGCGGGGCAGGTGCAGGAGGTGGTCGCGAAGACCCTTCCCCTCGCCAAGTCCGCCCTCGACAAGAAGGTCAAGGAGAAGGTCGCCAAGGGCTACACGAAGCTCGACATGCGCTCGCTCGACGAGGAGAAGTCGAAGACCGACGCCAAGGTGGCACCCGTCGACGACGGCAAGCCCAAGGCGAAGGCGGTGCGGACCAAGGAGTTCCACCCCGAGGTCGAGGCGCTGCTGAAGCTGATGTACGGGGCGACGGGCCAGGCGGTGGCCGCGGGCCTCTCGTCGAGCGCGGGGGCGACCAGGGAGTCGCCGCTGGGCAACCTCTCCGACCGGCAGCTGGACAAGGGCGCCGACCTGCTGGTGCAGGCCGAGGCGATGGTGAAGGGCACCGTCAAGGCGACCAAGAACGACTACATCGAGCTCACCAACGAGTACCTCTCCAACATCCCGCGCAACATCGACAGCGCGCGCAAGAAGGGGAAGCTCGACCTCGACGCCATCGTCATCAACTCCGACGAGCGCATCAGCGAGCAGCGGAAGTTCATCACGCTGCTGCGCGACGCCTTCCTGCAGCGCGACGTGTTCTCCGCGGCGGCGGAGGTCGATGACCCGACGGAGGTCTGGTACGACGGCTTGAAGTGCGACGTGTCGCACCTCGACCCGAAGAGCGACGAGTACAAGCACATCCAGAAGCTCTTCGATAAGGGCCAGTCGCCGAAGAACTCCAACTTCTACAACCTGTTGAAGGTGGGCCGGATCTGGAAGGTCGAGCAGCAGGGGCGCCGGTCGGCCTTCGACAGCTACGCCGCGAGCATCGCCAAGAAGCCCGGCGCGACCGGGGTGATCCCCGGGTGGCACGGCACCCGGACGGAGAACCTCATGGGCGTCTGCAAGACCGGCCTGGTGCTCCCCAAGAACCTCCCGAAGGGCGTGCACGTCACCGGGCGCACCTTCGGCCTCGGCATCTACCACACCCCCTGCTGGCCCGACTCCGGCGAGAACACCGCGGTCGACGAGAAGGGGAAGAAGTACACCCGCTACAACGGCGCGCTGAAGAGCATGAACTACTCCTCGCTGCGCGGCGCTTACTACCACCACAACAACACCGCCGACCGCGGGTACATGATCCTGGAGGAGCTCGCCCTCGGCGTGCCCGAGCTCGCGCTCAAGGTGTGCTGGAACAAGCCCGAGCCCGACCCGGGCAACGACTACATCTACGCCCGCTCGCACGGGCACGAGTCGCTCGCCAACGACGAGGTCGTCACCTTCGACGAGCACGCCTCGCGCCGCACCGCCATCCTCGAAGTCCTCTACAAGAAGTAGCGACGTGACCCCGCGCGGCCGCGTCCTCGCGCTCGCCATCGCGACGCTCCCCGCCCTCGGCGCCACCTTCGTGGCGGCGCTCGAGGGGGGCTACCTCGCCCCCGTGGCCGCGGGCTCGCTGGGCTGCGTGATGGCGCTGGCGTGGGTGCTCTTCCGCTCTCGCCCGTCGGCGCTCGCGCCCTTCGCGGAGGCGGCCGAGCGCGTGGCCCACGGAGAGCGCGGGGTGCGCGTCACCCTCGACCACGCCGACGACCCGGAGGCCCGGCGCCTGGTCACGGCCTTCAACCGCATGACCGACGCGCTCGCGGTGGCCGAGAAGCGCTCGCGGCGGGCCGAGCGGCTCGCGGCCTGGCGCGACATCGCCCGGCAGATGGCCCACGAGATCAAGAACCCGCTCACGCCCATCCGCCTCGCGGTGGAGAGCCTGCGCAAGGCGCGCGGGCGCGACCCGGCGCTCTTCGAGGAGATGTTCGACGAGGAGACCGCCATCGTGCTGGAGGAGGTCGAGCGGCTGCGCCGGCTGCTCGACGCGTTCTCGCAGTTCGCGCGCATGCCGCGGCCGAGGCCCGAGCCCGTCGACGTCGCCGAGCTCCTGCGCCACGCGGCGGACCTCCACCGGGCCTCCGCCGCGACGGTGCGCTGCGAGCCCGCGGCCGGGCTCCCCGCGCTGCGGGCCGACCGCGACCAGCTCACGCAGGTGCTCATCAACCTCGTCGGCAACGCGGTCCTCGCCGCGGAGGAGGCCGCCGCCCGGGACCCCTCGCGCGGCCCCGCGTGGGTGCGCGTCGCGGCGGAGTACCCGGGCGAGCGCACGCTGCGGATCACCGTCGAGGACAACGGCGGCGGCATCGACGAGTCGGTGATGGCGCGGCTGTATGAGCCCTACGTCACCACGCGGCAGGGCAGAGGGGGCACCGGGCTCGGGCTCGCGATCGCGTACCGCATCGTCACCGAGCACCAGGGCTCGATGGCCGTCGACACGGGCCCCGCGGGGACGCGCTTCACCCTGGAGCTGCCCCTCGCCGGGCCGGTGCTCACCCTCGGCGACTCGACGCTGGGATGATTGGTGTATGGTGCGCCGCCCGCCGCGTTTCGCGGTGATGGCGGCAGTGAAGGAGAGCGGTCGTGGCCAGGTTCATCGACGAGTTGAAGCGTACGCATTCGTGTGGGGGTATCCGCGCGAAGGACATCGGCAGCGAGGTCGTGCTGTTCGGTTGGGTGCAGGTCTCCCGCGACTTCGGGGCCTTCCGCTTCGTCGACCTCCGCGACCGCGACGGCATCACCCAGCTGGTCTTCGACCCCGAGGCGCACCCCGAGGCGACGGCGCTCGCGGCGACGATGAAGGGCGAGTGGGTCGTCGGCGTCCGCGGGGTCGTGCGCGACCGCGGGATGCAGTTCTCGAAGAAGCTCGGCAAGGATGTCTCGATGCACAACCCGTCGATGGCGACGGGCGAGGTCGAGGTGCTCGTGCACGAGGCCTTCGTGTTCAACAAGAGCGAGACGCCGCCCTTCGAGATCGCCGACGACGTGGCGACCAGCGAGGAGAAGCGCCTGGCGTTCCGGTACATCGACCTGCGTCGGCCGAAGCTCCAGCGGGTGCTGCGCACGCGCTCGAAGATGAACCAGACGGCCCGGCGCTACCTCGACGACAACGGCTTCCTCGAGCTCGAGACGCCGGTGCTGGTGAAGTACACGCCCGGCGGCGCGCGCAATTTCCTGGTGCCCTCGCGCATCCACCCGGGGAAGTTCTACGCGCTCGCGGAGAGCCCGCAGCTCTTCAAGCAGCTGTACATGGTCGCGGGCTTCGACCGGTACTTCCAGATCACCCGCTGCTTCCGCGACGAAGACCTGCGCATCGACCGGCAGCCGGAGTTCACCCAGGTGGACATCGAGATGTCCTTCGTCACGCAGGAGGACATCTTCACCATCGTCGAGGGCCTGCTCTTCGCCGTGTGGAAGACCGTCTTCGGCACCGACCTGCGCGACCGCTACCCGGAGGGGAGGTTCCCCCGGATGCGCTTCGCCGAGTCGATGGAGAAGTACGGCAACGACAAGCCCGACCTGCGCTTCGGCATGGCCCACACCGACCTCACGGCGCTGGTCGTCGAGCACAAGGGCGGCGGCGTCCCGATGCTCGCGGAGGTGGCCGAGGGGTACCTCAAGGGCGAAGACCGGCACGACCTCCCGCGGCGCATCGTGAAGGCGATGGTGGTGCCCGCGAGCGCCACGCTGTCACGCGCCGACGTCGACAAGCTGGAGGAGTTCTGCAAGGGCATGGGGGCCAGCGGCCTCGCCCGCGCTCGCCTCGCCGACGACGGGACGTGGACCCAGTCGGCCATGGCCAAGACCGTGACGCCGGAGTTTCGCGCGGCGGTGAACGCGGCCACCGGGGCGAAGCCGGGCGACCTGCTGCTCTTCCAGTTTGGCGCGACGGCGATGGTGCACACGGTGATGGCCAACCTGCGGCTGCACCTCGGGCGCAAGCTCAAGCTCATCCCGGAGTACGGCACCAACGACGACTGGAACTTCCTCTGGGTGGTCGATCCCCCCCTCTTCGAGTTCGACGAGGAGACCAACACCTGGGCCGCGGCGCACCACGCCTTCACGCGCCCGCACGACGACTGCGTGCAGTACCTGGAGAGCGAGCAGGGCAAGGTGCTCTGCCACCGCTACGACCTCGTGCTCAACGGCTTCGAGATCGCCGGCGGCTCGGTGCGCCTCCACGACCCCGAGGTGCAGGCGAAGGTCTTCCGCGCGCTGGGCATCGCCGACGAGGAGGCCCGGGCGAAGTTCGGCTTCCTGCTCGACGCGCTGAAGTTCGGCGCGCCCCCGCACGGCGGCATCGCCATCGGGTGGGACCGCGTCGTGATGCTGTTCTCGGGCGCCGAGAGCATCCGCGACGTGGTGGCCTTCCCGAAGACCCAGCGCGCCACCGACCTCATGACCGACGCCCCCAACGCCGTCGCCGACTCGCAGCTCGCCGAGCTGCACGTCAAGCGCGACATCAAGGCCTGACCACACCCCCCAGCGATCGATCAGTCGAGCTCGACGCCCGTCGCGTCGAGCTCGAGGCGCGCCACCGGCTGCCCCGTGGCCTCGGCGGCCTCCTGCTCACAGTGCCCGTTGGGGTTGCCCGAGATGACCGTCGCCTGCACCCGCGCGTGCCGCCCCGTGGCGGTGCGCGGGATGAAGAACGAGTGCCCGTGCATCTTCACGTGCACCCGGTGCTCGTCGTCGTTGAGCTGCATCCAGCAGCCGGCGGCCTGGCACACGGCGGTGACCGTGCCCTCGACGCGCACCGTCTGCCCCGCGAAGCGGCCTGGGGTAGCGACGATGTCCGCGAGGGGCGTGCGCTCGGTGACCGTGAGCGGCGTCCCGAGGCGGGCGGCGGCGACGCCCTGGGCAGGCTCCGCGGGGGCGCCCTGGGCGTGCGCCTCGGCGTGCGCGGGGGCGGCCGTCGGGGCGGCCGCGGCGCTCTCGGGCTGCACCTGCGGCGCGGCGGCGGGACCAGTCGGGGCGGGCTGGCGGAGGCAGCCCACGGCGGCGAGCACGGTGACGAGGGCGAAGCGCTTCATGGCGGCGGTTCGTACCACAACGGCATCGCGAGACAACGAAGCGCGCCGTGCCGCTCAGTCGCTGCGCACCACCCACTCCGCGGGGAGCTCGCGGACGAAGGCCTCGTGGGCGCCGCTGACGCGCGCCGGGTCGCGCCCGTCGAAGGTGACGCGCACCCGGTGGGCGTCGTCGCCCCAGTGGGGGTAGCTGCCGACGGCGACGTCGGCGAAGCGTGCCACGATGGCGTCGAGGTAGGGCTTGAGCGGGCCCTCGTCGATGGCGCACTCGACGCTGCGCAGGACGAAGGGCGCCTCGTCGCCCCGCAGGCGGGGCAGCAGGCCCTCGAGCTTGAAGGCGAAGATCTGCGGGACGCCCGGCAGCACGAACACGTTGCCGAGCACCATGGTGGGCCAGGAGGGCGAGGCCCCGGGGAAGAGCTCGGTGCCCTCGACGACGTCGGCCATGTGGAGGTGCCCGTCGGTGAGGCGCGCGCCGTAGTGCTCGCGGAGCAGGGCCTCGATGGCGGCGCTGCGCACGACGCGGCGGCCGAGGCCGAGCGCGATGCCCTCCACGGTGACGTCGTCGTGGGTGGGGCCGACGCCGCCGGAGGTGAACACGAAGTCGTGCGCGAGGCGCAGGCTGTTGACCTCCGCGGCGATGAGCTCGACCTCGTCGGGGATCACCACCACGCGGCGCAGCTCGATGCCGAGGGGGCGGAGCGCGCGGGCGAGGGTGTGGGTGTTGGCGTCGTGCACCTTGCCGCTGAGGAGCTCGTTGCCGATCACCAGGGCCGCGGCGGTACGGTTCATCGCCCGGAACCATAGGGCCGCGACGCGCGCGGTCGCAAGCGGGCGGGCGCGAGGGTAGAGTGCGCACAATGCGAAGCGCGGAGCGGATCATGGCGTGGTCGTGTGTCGCCGCGGCGCTGCTCGGGGGCTGCAAGCGCTGGCGCGATCGGGGCGCCGACGCGGGGGCGGTCGACGCGGGGCCGCGGGGCCCGGCGCCGGTGGAGCTGCCGACGGAGGATCGCTGGCAATTGGTGGGCACGCTGCACCCGGGCGCCGACGGCACCACGGGCGCCGTGCTGCTGCTGCACCAGCTGGGGTCCAACCGCGGGGAGTGGCAGCCGCTGGTGGCGCTGCTCCAGCGCCCGCCCGCGGTGACGGTGCTGACCCTCGACCTCCGGGGGCACGGCGACAGCGTGCAGGGGCCGCAGTCCGCGCGGCAGACCTGGGAGGGCTTCGGCGAAGACCCTGCGCGCTGGGCGGGCCTCCCTCGCGACGCGGTGGCGGGCGCCCGCTACCTCTTCACCACCAACGCGGGCGCGGTGCGCTCGCTGGTGGTGGTGGGGTCGAGCATCGGGGGGGCGGCCGCGGTGGCGGGCCTCGCGGACGAGCCGAGGGTCGTCGGGCTCGCGATGATCTCCCCGGGGGTCGCGTACCACGGCCTCGACGCGCTGGGCCCGATGCGGGCGTACGCGGTGCTGCCCACCCTGCCGGCGCGCACGGCGTGGATGATGGCCGCGGCGGGCGACGTGGAGAGCGCGCGCGACCTCGGCACGCTCGCCACCGAGGCGCCGGGGATGCGCATCGAGCGCTCGGTGGTGGCCGGCTCCGACGCGCACGGCGTGGCGCTGCTCAACGCCGCTCCGGCGCGCTGGGGCGCCCTGGAGGGCTACATCCGCGGGGTGCTCCGCGCGCCTCGCCGGACGGCGGCCGCAGGGCACTGAAGAATCTTCACAAAGATTGTTGACGAGGGGGCGGAGTGTTCTGTACAAGGCCAATCCCGGTCCGGCGAGGCTTCGCTCTTTCGGGGATCGTCTAATGGCAGGACGACGGTTTCTGGCGCCGTCTATCTAGGTTCGAATCCTAGTCCCCGAGCAGGTTTGTCAGAAGGCCCCATCGTCTAACGGTTAGGACATCGGCCTCTCACGTCGGTAATACGGGTTCAAATCCCGTTGGGGTCACCCACATACCCCGTATGCCCGGGGCTCTGCTCACGAGAGGCGAGCAGAGCCCCGGGGATCGCTTCGGCGGTCAGCCATACGGGACCGCGCTTCACCGGCTGCGACACTCGCACGCGGCCGGCGAGCACCACTGAGAGCACGTCCCGAGCGCCAGCCGGGTCTGCGATCAGCTCCGCCCGCACGTCCTCCGCCACCGCCCGCAGCTGCGCCTCCAGGTCGATCGGCACCACCGACGCCCCGGGCGCCTCCCGCGCGATCCGCGCCCGCACATCCGCCAACGCCTTCGACCGCGCCGCGTACCTCGCGGCGAGCTCCCCTACCTCACCCGCACCCGTCTCGATCGCGAGCCCGAGGCGCGACACCGCCAGGGCGTGCTCGCGCTCCTCGGCGCGCAGGGCCTCCGCCCGCGGGTCGGGCGTCGTGTCGAGCATCAGCCTGCGGGCCTCGCCGATGGCGCCCGCGATCAGGTCGGCGTCGAGCACGTCGGTCACGAGCCAGTCGATCACCACGGCGTCGAGCCGGGCCGCGACGCGGCAGTACGCCGCGGGGCACACGGCGTCGCCCCGGTCGCGGTGCCAGAGGCAGCAGTAGGCCGGGACGCTCACCCCACCCGCGAGTTGCCGCGCGCTGCCCAGCGGGCCGCCGCAGTGGTCGCAGACGGCGAGCCCGATGAGCAGGTGCCGCGGTGTCGGACCCCGGCGGATCGCCCGCCCCTGCGCCACCCGCACGGGGTCGGCCTCGGACTGCGCCCGGGTCCAGGTCGCGGCATCCACGATCGCGAGGGAGGGGTCATCTCGCTCCACGGTGTCGGTGCGGTCGACGGTCACGCGCGAGCCGCCCTTGTAGCGGGCCCCGACCTCGCCCCACACGATGCGGCCCCGGTAGCGCGGGTTGCGCACGATCTCCCAGAGCGCCGACGGGGCCCACGTCCCGGTCCCGCGACGGCCCGCGCGGGGGGAGGGGATGCCCCGGGCGTTGAGGTCGCGGGCGATGGCGCGCACGGACTCGCCGCGCGCTGCCCGGTCGTAGACCTCGCGCACCACCGCGGCCTCCCCCTCGACGATCACGTCCCGCACGCCGTCGGCATCCCGGCGATGGGCGTAGCCGTAGGCCGCGCCGCCGACGCAGAGCCCGCGCTCCGCCCGCTGGCGCAGGGCCGTGCGGGTGCGGTGGGCGATGGACTCGCGCTCGAGCTCTGCCATCGCCGCGCGAACGCCCGCCACCATGCGCCCCACCACGTCGAGCTCCACCGGGCGCCCCGTGGACCACTCGACCACCCGCACGTCGTGATCGGCCAGCGTCGCGAGCAGCAGCGGGAGCCGGGCCTGGTCGCGCCCGAGGCGGTCCAGGTCGCGCACGACGAGGACATCCCACGGGCGAGGGGAGCGGCCGGCGTCGAGCTGCAGGTCCAGGATGCCACGCCGGCGCACCCACTCGGCGCCGCTGTGGCCGATGTCTCGATAGGTCGCGACGACGTCGTGCCCTTGCGCCGCTGCCCACGCGAGGGCCCCGGACTCCTGCGCCTCCGCGCTCGACGCCTGCTCATCGGTCGACACCCGGACGTAGATCGCTACTCGCATCGCGGTTCCCGTTCTATCGCGTCGTTGGCCGGGGCGGGCTCCGCGGCCTCGGCCATCCTGCGCCGCACCGCCGCGACGAGCACCCGCGCGAGCGCGCTCTGAGCCCGGGCACGCCATGCCGGGTCGTGCGCGGGGAGGTTGCGGGCGGCGTCACCCACGGGAGGCCTCCTCGTTGGCCGGCGCGCGAAGCGCCGCGCGCCCCGCGCCGGTGATCGCGTACCACGGCACGTCGTCGGCCGTGGTGAACCCGTCGCCGTCGACCTCGGCACAAACGCCGCCGCACGTCACGAGGCCCCGGCGCACGAGGCTCGCGATGGTCGACCCGCGGGCGCAGATGCCACCGACGGTGACCTCGCCCGACTTGTGGAGCGGCGTTTCGCGGTCGGTGCCGCGGCGCACCTGCTCCAGCAGCAACCGCTGTCGCCTCGACAGAGCCCGAACGGTCCCCGGTCTACCCACGCGACACCTCCACCCACACCCGGCGCCCGCCGACGATCGCGCGGCGCCACGTCCAGCCGTAGCGGTCGCGGACGATGAGGTCAGGCATCACCCACCTGCCTTCGTCGGAGCGCCTGCGCGCGCCGGGCGACGCACGGCGAGTACCCGCCCGCGATCGCTGTCGAGCACCACCCGCGAGCAAAGGGTCAGTGCATCGGCGACGGGGATTGCCGCGCTGTCGTCGTAGCCCGGCGGGCACGCAGCGTCGGCCTCGTCAGCGGTGAACACCCCCGCGTCGTCGAGGCGCAGCGTGTACCCCGCGGCGCCCGGTCGCCACCACACGAGGGACTCCCCGCGCGACCACTTGAGCGAGAGGATGTAGAAACCCTCGGGCTTCGCCGGGGCGGCGTATCGCCCCTCGATCGCTTCGGCGCAGGCGTCGGCCGTCTCGGCGCAGCAATCGACCTCCGCCATGTCGCTCGCGACGTCCCGGCAGGCGGCGGCGCAGGCGTCGCGCTCGTCGGCGCGCGCAGCCGCGACCGCATCGGCCATGGCCTGCGAGGTCACCGGCACCACGCCCAGCAGCGCGTCGAGCTTCGCCTGTCGCTGCCGCAGCTTGCTGATCAGCGTGTGCCGCAGGTCGTCGAGCGCGTCGTCGAGGCCTTCGTCCCAGTCGCCCTGGGCGACGTGGACGTCATCGACCTCGACCTCCCATCGATACTGGACAACGCCCTCACGCTCGCGACGGATCGAGCCGAGCTCGACGCGCCCGGCACCTCGCGGTGTGAGCAGGACGGCGATCGCTTCGACCTCGCCCCGTAGCGTGTCGCGGCTCATCGGTCATCTCCGTCGGCGGGGACCACCGCGGGCGCGCCTGCAAGTAGGGCGTCGAGGGCGCCCGCCGCCGTGTTGAGCTCCTCCTCCGTCTCGTCGTCGCCGTCGGGATCGTAGAACTCCAGCGCCGACAGGACCGCGCGGGAGGCATTCTTCAACGTGGCGAGCTCGTCGGAGAGCCGCCGCACCTCGTCGCATCCCACCTCGTAGTCACCGCGGAGGCGCGCGCACTCAGCCTCCGCCGTCGCAAGTCGCTCCAGCGCGTCGCGCAGCGAGGACGCTTCAACCACCACCGACGTCGCCAGCGGGTCGGCGTCCCGGAGTGCGGCCCTCAGCTCTTCAACCATCCACGACTCACCCGACATCACACACCTCCAGCTTCCGGCGCCGCAGCGCGGTCTGCGCCCTGTGGATCTCCGCGCGCAGCTGCTCGTTGATCCCCTCGAGCGCCGCCACCTCCATCACGAGCTCTTCGCGCGCCCGGTCGTTGGCCGCGAGACGCCGTTGCAGGAGGGCGATCAGGGCCGCGGCGTCGGGGCAGCGGGCGACCAGGCGCCGCAGGTCGTCGTACCGCGCGCGCAGCTCGTCGTTGCTCTCGATGTTCATGGTCCCACCTCGATGTCCCGGTCCCCGAAGAGGTCCGCCATCGCCTGGCGGAACGCCTCGACGCGCGGGTCGCCGGGCAGCCGCGTCACCAGCACCGTCGAGTGACGGCGGGTGCGGCGGGGGCGGGTCGCGTGCGCGACCACGTCGCAGGTCGCGTCCTCGCGCGCGGCGTCGAGCTCGGCGCCGAGGGGGCTGGTGCGCAGGTGGGTGCTCACCGCACGAACTCCATGCGCCAGTAGCGCAGCACCACCGGCGGGGCCTCGGGCACCGCGGTCTGCTTGGGCTTCGCCGCGCGCTTCGCCTTCTCGGGCTTCGTCCAGCCGAAGGGGTGCTTGTGCGACTTGAAGCCGACCTTGCGCAGCAGCTTCTCGACGGCGTGCTTGGGCGGCACCGCGATCTCCACGCACCCACGGTGGAACTTCGGGAGCATGTTCGACGGCAGCGACGGCGCGAGCGTCACCAGCGCCTTCTCGACGTCCGGTCGCACCGCAGGCTTCGATCCGCGATGCACGAGCGTGCGCTCCGGGACCTCCGTGAGCAGCGACAGTTGCGTGGTCACGATCAAAGCCCCCCCCCGCGACTCTCGGGTGGACTTCACGGCGTCGCCGCCTTCGCGCTACGGCTCTTCTTCGCGGGCTGTCCGGGCGCGAGCAGGCTCTCGCCGTTGACGTGCAGTGCGACGTTGCGCGCGCGGCAGTAGTCGACCACCTGGGCGAAGACGCCCGTCCCGCGCTCGACGCGCACGATGCGGTCCTCGCCGTCGGGCTGCCACTGCTTGTGCAGCGAGCCGGTGGCGCAGTCGCGCAGCCCAGAGCGGTGCTGCTGCCAGTCGCTGCGCTTCACCCGCAGCTCCACGGTGGTGTCGGGCGGGGCGTCCTGACCCTCGTGCAGCGCGAACCCGTCGTCGCGGGCGAGGTCGCGCACGATGCGGGCGACGCCCTCGGGCATCTCGGTGGTGACCCAGCCGCCGCGGGTCTCCCAGGTGAGGTCAGCGACGACGTCGGGATGCTCGTAGGTGGCGCGCCCGTCGTCGCTGAGCTCGCCGAAGGGGCGGGCCGGGAGCCAGAGGCGCACGAGCACGGGCGGGGGCTCGACGGCCGACGCGGCGCTCGGCTCCTCGCCCGTCATCAGGTCGAGCAGCTCCGCCTCGAAGGCCGGGCGCTCGTCGGGGGTGGGCGCGCTCTCCAGTGCCTGGAGCTGGTCGTCGGCCAGCAGGATGCCGAGCGTCTGCGCGAGGTCCTCGGCGGGCAGCCCGTCGACGAGCGCGTCGTCGGAGAGCCCCTCCGCCCAGGCCGCGCCCCGGATGCGCAGGATCGTGCGCAGCCCGTCGGCGGAGGCGTTGTCGATCTCGAAGCGCAGCGCGTTGCGCAGCACGACGATGGCGCCACCGGGGGCGTGGTCGACGATGGCGCAGAGCCGCGCGAGGCGCCGCTCCGTGGCCGCGAGGCGCTCCTGACGCTTCAGCTCCCACTTGTCGGGGCCACGGGGCGCGCCCTCGCCGTCGTCCCCCTCGTTCTCGTCGTCCTCCTCGGCGTCGCCGTCGCGGGGCGCGGCCTTCGGCTTCGCGTAGAGCTCGACCACGTGGCCCCCGTTGGTGCGAGCCAGCGCGACGGGCTTCGAGTCGGGGGACGCGGGCTCCTTCTGAAACTCCGAGTCCCACCGCAGGTTGTCGGCCCACTGGAACACCGTGCCGGGCTCCGCGATCACCGTGAGGTGCCGCTTCGGCGCGGCCTTCACCGCGCGCTGCCAGACGGCCTCGACCTTCCCGTCCCAGCACGCGGCGTCCAGGCACTGCACGCCCTCGCGGCCACCGTCGAAGAGGTCGCCCTGCGTGTCCGAGCGGTGCTGGCACTTCCCGCAGACGCCGTGCCCCGGGAGCTTCGCGTCGGCCGTATCGAAGGGCGCCGCGTCCAGGCTGTGCAGCTGGTTGAAGATGGTGTTGGCGAAGGCGCGGGCCGGAGGCAGGTCGCGCCCGCTCCACACCTCCAGCACCCGCCCCTGCGTCGCCGCGTCCACCGCCGCGAGCTGCTGCGCGTGCGCGATGGGCAGGCGCCCGTCCCGCAACCACTCGCGGGCCTGCTCGGTGAGCCCGAGGAGCGCGAGGCGCCGCTGCACCCACCGGACGGAGTGCCCGAGGCGGTCGGCCAGGTACTCCGGGGTGCGGCCGTCCTCGCGGATGATCGCCTCGAGGGCGATCGCTTCCTCCAGCGGGTGCACGTCCTCCCGGCCCGCGTTCTCCACCAATTGCATCTCGCGCACGAGGTCGTCGGGGATCTCCCGCACCTCGCAGCGGAGGCACTTGAGCCCCGCGAGCTTCGCCGCGCGCCAGCGGCGCTCGCCGGCGACGAGCTCGTAGCGCTCGCCCCGGGGGCGCACGAGCGCGGGGTGGATCTGCCCCACCGGGGAGGCCATCGAGGTGCCGAGCTCGCGGATGGAGTCCGCGTCGATGGTCTTCCTGGGGTTCGTCGCGCTCGGGTCGATGAGGTCGAGCGGGATATCGCGGGTCGTGAGGTCGTTGGGGACGGTCGTGTCCATGGTCGTGGGTCCTCGTCGGGGTCGTCAGAAGGGGAGGTCGTCGGAGAGGTCCGCGGGCCCGGGGTCGGGCGCTGACGGAGGTGTGGGCGGGCGCGGGCGCTTGCCTGCGGTCACGTCGCGGCAGAGCAGGAGGCGCATCAGGCCGCCTCCTCGCCGCTGGCGGGCGCGGGCGCGTCGCCCTTCGCCTTGCGCGTCTTCAGCTGCACGAACGACGTCGACTGCACGACCTTCGCCGCCAGGAGCTTCGCCGTAAGGGCATCCAACACCTTCTTCTGACCGCGGCCCGGCGCGACCTGGCGCACGAGCTCGCCGACGGACTCGAACGACAGCGAGCGCTCGACGATCGCGTCGGCCTGCGCCCCGAACTGCTCGCGCAGGATCGCCAGCATCCCGTCGAGGTCGATGATCTTGCGGCGGGGCACGAGCACCGGCACGAGCCGCTCGCCGCCGGGCAGCGGCAACCCGGAGAGCTCGGCGCGCGCCCGCACGCTGGCCTTGGCGCGCTTGGTCATCTCCTCGACGGCCAGCAGCAGCGGCCACACGCGCCCGGCGTCCTCGTCGGACAGGAGCGCGAGGCGGTCGGGCGTCGGCGGGTCGGCGAGGAAGGCGCGCACCGCGGCGGTCTGCGCGGGGCAGAAGGGGAGGGCGGCGCAGTAGCGGCAGTGGGTGCCCGTCGAGAAGTCGGGCAGCCCGCCCGCGGCCAGCGTCGCCCGGGCGCGATCGACCGCCGCGAAGAGCGAGCGAATCCGCAGCGCGTGGGCCTCGATGGCGAACGCCCCGAGGGTCGCGCGGTCCCACCGAATGTCCCCGCCGTGGCCGATGTAGCCGATGGCCACGTCGACCTCGTCGAGGTCGTAGACCCGGGCGAGCGCGACGGCGCCGAACCCGAGCTGGAGGTTGCGGACGGCGGGCGCGACCTCGTCGAAGCCCTTGAAGTCGATCACCGTCCAGCGCGGACGGCCCTCGCCCGGCGGCAGCACGAGGTCGAGCGTGCCGCTCACCTCGGTGGCACCAGCGTCGTAGGCGCGCTCAACCCACTGGCCCTGCTCGCGGGCCGTGTCGGCGGCGACGTCGTAGGCGTACGCGATCTCGTAGCGGCCACCAGCGGGGATCTCGTCGGTGTCGATCCCGAGGACCTGCGCGCGCCACGGGGCGTCGGCCGGGACCTCGGCGACGGCGGCCTCGCGGCCGACCTCGCCCGCCCGCTGGAGGAATCGGTGCCGCTCGGTGCCCGCGACCTGGTCGTCGGTGGACTCGGTCCACACGGCGGGCAGGGCCGGGGCGGCGGGGCAGCGCTCGACGAGCTCGAGGCGGCTGGCGGTGATGTTGCTCACGCGGCCTGCTCCTGGTCCCGCTCCATGGCGGTCTCGAGCTCGCCCTGGAGTCGCGAGAGCTGCGCCATCTCCTCGCGGGTGACGGTGCCCGCGTTGAACGCATCGGCGACGCGGGCGACGATCTCGTCGAGGGCCGGGATGTCGGCGGCGGCGCGCAGCTCGCGCTCGAAGCCGGCGGCGAGCGAGACGGGCGCCAGCGCCTTGCGCCGCTGGTTGTAGCAGGCCGAGAGCACGCCCCCCACGGTCGGCGGGAGCTTCGCCACGGCAGCGCCGCGGAGACGGAGGACGGCCGCGAGGTCCTCGTCGGTCTTCGCCGCGGCGATCTCCGCGAGCACGTCGCCAGCGAGCGACCACGCCGACGGCTCGCGCGAGAGCGCCTCGGCCTTCGTGACGCGGGCGGCGAGGTCGGTCTCGCCAAGCTCCTGGGCGCGCGCTTCGGCGACGGGGCGCGCGGCCTCGCGCTGCGCGGTCGGGAGAGAGAGTACCAGGGCGACCAACTCGGTGGAGGTCGCTGCGGTCGTGACGCGCTCGCGGAAGTGCGCGAGGGGGTCGGGGGCGGCGAGCTGCGGGCGGGAGAAGTCTGGCGGCGGCGAGTCGGCGCGCCGGATCTCGTCGGCCTCGTCGGGGTCGTACACGCCGGCGACGAGGTCGGGGTAGACGGCGCGGGCGAGGGCGGCGCCGCAGCGGGCGCGCAGCATCGCCGCGGGGTGGGCCTTCCACGTGGAGGACTTGACGAGGTCGGCGGCCCTGGCCTGCTCGAAGGTCCAGGTGAGCTCCACCGGCGCGGGGTGGCCCCGGCGCTGCGTCACGAAGGTGGCGCGCTCCGCCGTCGACTCGGAGAGCCGGAAGTATTCGCAGACCTCGGGCGCGCGGGTGCACATGGCGATCTGCGCGTCGGCGTTGAGGCTGACCTTGCCCTTCACCAGCGAGATCGAGCGGATCGACTGCATGGGGCCGAAGCCCATCTCCGCGCCCGCCAGCATGATCGCGAACGCCGCATCGGCGTTCTTCACGTCGGGCGGACAGACGCCGCTGCGGTAGATCTTCTCGGCCACCCGCTCCAGGGCGTCGAACTGCTGGGCGTCGAACTTGATGGTCATCGTCGTGGTCTCCTCTTGGTTTACGAACTCGTGTAATCGGCCTGCTGTCCTGGGGACCCGTCGAGCCAAGGGCGGCCTGGGGAAGCCGCGCGCTCGGTGGGTCCCCGGGGCGTCAGGGCGGGCCCCCGGCGAGCCGGGCGAGCAGCGCCTCGCGCTCCGCGGCGATCAGCCGGCGGCGCAGCTCGATGCGCTGGGGCGAGGTGAGGGCCTCCTCGGCGGCGGCCGCGGCGCGGGCGAGCGCGAAGGCCTGGTCGACGGGGTCCAGGCGCGCGAGCGCGCAGAACTGGCACCGGTGACCCTCGACGGCGATGCGGCCGCAGTCGCAGAGCTCGGCGTCGGGCGGGCGGACGGTCGCGGGGAGCGCCCCCATCGACTGCGCGGACGAGAGCGCCCCGGAGTGGGCGTCGATGATCCGGCGCAGGTCATCGCGCGACACGGTGGCGACGGGGCCGCGCGTGCGGTTGTGGATCGCGAGCAGCCGGTCGGCGGCGTCCGCGTCGTTGGCGAGCACCCCGGCGATGTCGTCGTCGGAGTGCGTCGGCGTCGGGCAGTGCCCGATCACGTCGGCGCCGCAGAGGGGCCAGTAGATGCAGCAGGCGGTCACGGTGACGCCCTCTCGGCGCGCACTCGGTGGCTTCTCAGCGCGATGTCAGCGTCCTCGGGCCCGCGCCAGTAGGGCTCCACGAAGATGTTGCGGCGGTCGGCGCCGCCCTTCCCGCAGGGCTGCTGCTTCCAGTGCCCGCGCACGAGGCACTGCACCGCGGGGGCACTGCGCGTGGCGCCGGTGCAGTAGTCGCGCACGGTCGCCCGACAATCGACCTTGACGTCGCGCGTGAGGTGGAACGTCCACGTCTTCGGCTCGCCCGTCCGCCCATCGCGTTTCACGGGCCGCGGCCCGAGGGCGCCGCCCTTGTAGCCTGTGGACGTCATCTCCATGCAGACGCCCAGGACCAGACGCCCGAGGAGCGAGCACGCGGGGATGCCGTGTTTGAAGTCCCCGAGGCCAGCGACGGACGCCGCCGCCCCCATGCCGACGATCTGCCCTCCGGCCGTCGTTGGGTAGAACTCGATCCTGCCGTCCGCCTCGACGATGACCGACACGAGCGCGATCGGCTGCGGGATGCTCCTCTTGAGCGGGGGGCCGCCTTCCCAAGTCGTCGTCTCCGCCAGCGGCCACTCAATGAGACCGTCCGGCACGTCGAGCAGGAACGCGTTCCAGGGGGGCCGTGCGTCGGGGATGCTCTCGGCCCGGGTGCTCGTCGCCATGAGCGCCGCGGCGTGCCTGTGTCCGAGGTGAACCCTCGGGAAACCGCTGTTGTGCCAGTCCATCGCCCAGACCCGCGTGCGGCGGACGCTGTTCTTAGCGAACACCTCGCCCTCGCTCGCCCCGGCCGGGGCGAGCGGAGCGATCTGATCGAGCAGCGCCGCGGCGTCGCCCGCGCGCATCCGCTCGGCGAGGAACGACCCCATCGCCATCATGTTGAGAACGGCGCTCACGCTGCCCTCCGCGCGCCCACGCACGCCGCGTCGAAGGCCTCGCGCGCCTCCGCGCTCAGCCCCGGCCCGAAGCCGCGCACCACCTCGCGGCCGACGACGAGCTCGTGCCGGGCGGAGGTGCGCGTGCGGTAGAGGGCGACGCGGGCGCCCGAGGGGGCGCGGCCCTGGGCGACGAGGGTCCAGACGAGGGTGTCGCGGAGGGTCAGCACGGGCGCGACTCCCCGCCGCGCGCGCCGCAGGGCACGCCGACGCGCGTGGTGATCCGGTCGCAGTCGGGCCGCGGGCACCGGGGCGCGTTGTCGCAGGGCTTGCAGATCCAGGCGCCCGCGACGGCGACCCAGCCGAAGAGGATGCGGTCGAGGGCGCTGTCGGGGACGGCGCGGCCGCAGGAGTGGCAGGCGGTCACGACCGGGCCTCGCGGGCGACGGTGGCGCCGAGCTCCTGAGTGAGCAGGTCGCGCTGGCGCCGCAGCTCAGCGACGGCGCCGACCAGTTCGCTGACCGTCTCGGCCTGCTCGTCGCGGCTGCCCGCGCGGAGGGTGCGAGCGAGGGCGCGGCCGCGGGTGAGGATGTCTTCCATCACGATGCCACCCGCCACTCACCCGCGACGTCGGCCTCGCGCGCCGCCATCTCCATCGCGAAACCGTCCACGTCGTCGGCGGTGAAGCCGGGGGCGCAGTCGAAGGCCTCGCAGGCGTGGGCGGGCCAGCCGCCGTCGTCGCCGTCGAGCTCCAGGGTGAGCGCCGGGGGCGGGGGCTCGTCGTCGCAGTCGTTGGCCGCGTCCTGGGCGAGGACGCTGAGCAGCGACCGGAGCGCGCGCTCGTAGGTGAGGCCCACGGCGCTGCGGAGGTACTCGCCGCCCGACTCGTCGGTGCTCTCGACGGTGACCCGCAGGAGGTCGCCGGCGTGCGGGTGGTTGGCGACGGTGATGGCGCAGTCGCCGCCCGAGACGCGGCGGGCGACGGCCAGGATCTGGCGGGTGAGGGCGTCGGGGCTCACGCCTGCACCTGCGCCCGGGCGGCGGGCATCTCGGACTGCGCCACGGAGGCGGCGGACACCAGGGCCGTGAACGCGGCGTGCGCGCGGCGGGCGCCGTCGGCGGTCCAGGGGAACTCCTTGAGGCCCATCGCGGAGGCCGGGGCCTCGTCGCGGCCGTAGCGCACGACGTAGTGAGCGGGGACGCGGAGCGTCGGGCCGACCACCGCGAGGTTGGTGCGGAGCTCGCCGACGAGGCGGGTCAGGACGATCGAGGAGGTGTTGTACGCGGGCTGCGGAGCGTGGGGGGCGACGGTCGACATCGGGGCCTCGGGCCGCGGCGGGGGTTGAGCCGCTGCGGTGGTCACAGATGTAATCGTGTTTACGGACGTAGTCAAACCCCACGCAAAAGAAAATCGACGCGCCCCCTCCGCGCCCCGATTCCCCGACGTTTCAGGCCGCGGCGCGCACGGCCCGCGCCAGCTGCCCGCGCAGCTTGAGCGCGTACTGCGGGACGTGGCGGGCGAGGTCGATCAGCTTCAGCGCGCTCCGGGGCACGGCCAGCATCAGCGTGAGGCCCCAGACGTCGGCGTGCGTGTACTCGCGCCCCTCGCGGGCCTCGCGCCACCGGCGGAGCAGCGCGTGCGCAAGCTCGTGCAGCACCCGCAGGTTCCAGCGCAGCACGTCGGCGCTCCGGCGGCAGTGCAGGATGTACGGGGAGAGCCCGGTGACCCCGCAGCCGCCGCCGTCGTAGGGGTCCGCCGCGTACCCCAGGGTGGCCGCGAAGAGCACCGGCGACAGGAACGGGAACTCCAGCGCGCCCTCCCGGTGCGCAGCCTCGGCGAGGTCTTCGACATCCCGGAGCGGGAGCTTCCACTCGCCCTCGAGCTCGGCGCGCACCTGCTTGTACGCGCTCGGGTCGGCGTGGCGCGGGCGGTGCCGACAGGGCCGGGGCGTCGCCTGGTTGTTCGCCGCGAGCTCAGCGAACAGCGGCAGCGTCGCGTCGCCGCGCGGGCGCTTGGGGTGTCGACGGAAGGCCACTGTGGGGGAGCGTCGGCGGCGCCGAGGCAGCGCGTCAACGCGTCAACGGTCTGACGGGACGGGATATGTCAGGCGTCCGGCTTCTTCCGGCTGATGCTGTTCGCGAGGTCCGTCGCGCTCTTGATGATCCGGCTGGCGCCGTCCGCTGGCGTCTCGATGCCGATGAGTGCGCGCAGCACTTCGATGTTGTCACGCGTGAGCAGCGACGGCGGCGCGAGCATGCGCTCCGCAACGCGCAGCAGTTGGTAGCCGAAGAAGATCAGGGCAATGGACACGAGTGCCTCAGCCAACATACGGATCGCGTAGATCCAAACGCCGTGCTGGCTGCGCACGTCCATCGGCTGATCGGCGCTGATCCTCTCCAAGGCGATGTAGCCCACGACGATGACGATCGCGACGCCAAGCCCTCCGACGTACCGCCCTGTCGAGAGTCGCGTTTCGCGAGCCTGCGCCTCGCTAGGGAAGCTCCCAGCCCCTGGACCCTCCTCGGCTTTCAGAGGCGCCGGGGGTGTGGAGGGGGAGACCAGAGGATCCGGCTTGAGCGGGATCGTCGGGGTTGTCGTCACAGCGGGATCACCCCGTGGAAGAGTTCATGGAGCCGCCGCGTCATCGCCGCGCGAGACACCTTGAACATCGCTGCCAGGTGGTCGACCCCGGCGTCGGTCTTGGCATGGTGGAACACGGGGTCGAGCATCCACATCGGCATGAGCAGGTCGACCGCGAAGCGGTTGGCCTCGCTCTCCTGCACCGAGCCGTCGAAGCTCACGTCCCGGAACGCCTTCGTCACGTCGTGGAGCATCAGGTGCCCCAGCTCATGTGCGAGCGTGAAGCGCCGTCGTTCCTCGACCTCGCCCATGTGCAGCCACGCCACCGCGTGGTCGTTGATGACCGTGAGCGCCCCGGACCATCCCGGCTCGGGCACGGGGTGGACGACCACGCCGAGATGCTCGGCGATCGCGTTCACGTCGACCGGCGGCTCGAAGGCGTAGAGCGTCGTCAGGATGTCGTCGGGCTTGGTGAGCCCGCGATCCTTGAGGATCCGCCAGTTCGGCTTCGCCTTCGACACGCTCGGTAACCTCTTCGATAAGTAGGCGGGATGGGGGACGGATCGGTCAACGCCCACGGGTATCCGGTGGGTTGCAAGATTCTAGCAGCGTTTCCCGGGCGCCAATCGCCCATTCACTTCCCCGCCGGGGGCTTCTTCGGCCTCTTCCCCGCCTTCAGCTCCGCGACCTGCCGCTGGAACTCCAGCCGCTCCCGCTCCATCTCGTCGCGCATCGCCGCAAGCCGCGCCTCCTGCTCGGCGAACGCCCGGCGGACGCGCTCGGGGTCGGCGAACTCCTGAGCGAGGCGTGCGAGCTTGAGCGCGTCGCCCGGGGCCGCGGGCCCGTGGATGACGTACGCCGCGGCCTTGCGCGCCGCGAGCCAGTGCGCCTCGTCGATCCCGGTGTGCGCCTGGCGGTCGGCGGCCTCGACGTCGGCGTACCCGGGGATGTTCTCGGCGATGGGCTCGGAGGACTCGGTGCGCGAGGGCTCGTCGGCGTCGAGGGCGTCGGGGGAGCCTTCGCCGGTAACGAGCCAGCGCATCGACACCTTCCAGCGCGCGGCAAGCGCGGCCGCCTCGTCGGCGCCGATGCCCGCGGTCGGATCCTTCTTCGCGCGGTTGAAATAGACCCCGGTGAACGACTTGGAGAGGCCAGCCTTCTCGCCGAGGTCTCGCTGATTGACCCCTCGCTCAGCCAGAAGCCAGCGCAGGCGCTCGGTCAACGTCTTCACACTGCGAACGTCGCACGGGTGACTACGCTCGTCATCGCCGTCGATCTTGACTACGTCCGTAACTACGTTTACGCTCGTGATCATGGAACAGCTAGACACCCTCGGCGATCGGCTGCGGTGGGCCCGCTTCACCACCAAGCCCGCACTCGACGACTCGGCGAAGCCCTTGAGCGCGCGGGAGATGTCTCGGCGGGCCGGGCTGTCAGAGAGCATGTGGGGCCTGCTCGAGAACGGCGAGAAGACCGAGCCGTCGGGTGCCACCGTCGACGCCATCGCTACGCTGCTCGACGTTCCGTCGGGGTGGGTGCTTGCCCGGCGGGGTGACGACCCAGCAGCGGACCATGTCCGCGCAGCGATCGAGCGTCACGCGCCCGTCGTCGAGCCAGAGGTTGTCCGCCCCTCGCAGGCCGCGTAGATGCGCCCCGCCCTCATCACCCTCGCCGTGCTCGCCCTCCTGGCCGTCGCCGCGCACACCGGCCTCGCCCTCGGCGCCAGCGCTGCACTGGCCGCGGGCTACGCGGGGAGGCGGTAGATGCGCGCCGCTGCTCTCGCTGTCGCGCTCGCCTGCGCCGCGCTGCCCATGGTCGCGACGGTCCCGCCCGCGTCGCGCCCCTTCCCTCCGACCGCCCCGGCGCCCGCCCGCCACCGCGGGGGCCGCGCGCTCGCCGCCCCCACCACCGCGCCGGGCACGTCCGCCCGCCGCAAGCGCCGCCTCGCGCGGCACGGAAAGACGGTCTGAGCGATGCGCCTCTTCCTCTGGCGCTACGCCGCCGCCCTCTACCGCCTCGGCGCTGCCGCAGTGCTCGCAGGCGCCGCCCTCGCGCTCTTCGTCCACCTGATCGCGGGCGCCGTCCTCACCGCCCTCGGCCTCGCGACCATGGCCGTCACCCACGCCCGGGCGGGGGCGTAGATGCCCACCCTCGACATCGCCTCCGACGGACCGCCCCCGTCTCGCCTCGACCTCCAGCGCTCGCTCGACCACGCGGCCGCGCTCGCCGACGCCCTCGCGCGCGGCGTCGCCGACCGCGCCGACCTCACCCCCGCCCAGCGCCACGCCCTCGGGCCCGCGCTCGCGCGGCTGCACAACGCCGTCGCCGAGGCCGCCGCGGTGTTCGGCCACACGCCGAAGGGAGCCCGGTAGATGCTCACCTCCGCCGACCGCGCGGCCGAGATCCTCTCCTTCATCGCCCAGCGCGACGAGCTCGGCCAGACCATCGCCGTGTCCGTCGGGGGCTGGTACCGCGTGCGGCCCGTCCACGGGGTCGCCCGCTTCGCGCCCACGCCCGACGGCGCCGGGGTGCCGCTGGACGAGGCCGTGGGCGTCCTCGCCGCCGAAGCCCGGGCTCTCCTCTCCGGCGACGAGGCAGGCCAGGGTCACGAGCAGGCGGGCGAGCTGGTCCATGCGCCCACCCTCGGGCCGGACACCCAGCCCTGCATGGTGACGCCGTGAAGGTTTCATCACCGGACGCGCTCTCCGCGGCCAAGGGTGGAGCCGTGGCGCTCTGCGCCGACGTGCTGCGCGCGACGCTGCTGTCGCTGCACAAGGCCGACGCCGCGATCACCTACGACGCGATCGGCGACCGCACGGGCGCCAAGCCCCAGCACGTCGGCGAGTGGTGCGACGCGCTCTCCGGCCGCACCGTCGCTCTCTACAAGATCGCGATGATGGGCCCGGCCGTGGCGCCCGCGGTGCTGCGCGCGCTCGCCGACGCCATCGAGGCCGCCGCCACGAGCCAGGGCAAGACGCGCCCCGCGGGCGAGCTGCGCAAGGTCGTCTGCGACGTGATGGCGCGCGTGGGCGAGCTCGCCGCGAGCGTCAACGCAGGCGTGGCCGACGGCTCGCTCGACGGCGCGGAGATCGCCACCATCGAGGCGGACGTGCACCGCATCCGCGCGGCGCTGTCGACCATCGAGGCGGGGCTGGCCCAGGCGCGCGTGGCGCTGCGGGGTGGGCGATGACCCCCGCCCAGCGCCAGAAGGCCGAGCGGCTCACCCTGTCGACGCTCCAGCGCCTCGCGGCGCTCCCGGGCATGGACACCGGGACTCTCGCGACGTGCGCCCGGCGGATGGCCGCCATCGTCCGGCGGCAGGCGCGGGCGGCGCTGGGGACGGCGAAGCGCCGGGCGGTGGGCTGATGGCGCACCACCTCCCCGTCGTCGCCCACGCCGACGTCACCGCCCCGGCCGACCGCGTGCGCTGCGACCGCTTCGGCGCCGTGCTCACCGCCGAGGCCTGCGCGGGGCGCACGCTCGCGATGAAGCTCAAGCCCGGCCACCGCCGGAGCGGCAAGGTCATGACCGGCGTCGCCCGCTACGCCCCGTGCGCCGCCTGCGCGCTGGGCGCCGAGGCGCGCGTACGCCTCGCGGTGAAGGGGACGCCGGGGCGGCCGGAAGACCTCCGCATCGAGCGCCTCAACTTCGAGCCCGATCCGGAGATCACCCGCGCCCCCGAGCAGCCGCTCCGCGCCGCAGACGAGGCCTTCCTCACTCGTCAGGGCTGGACCCGCCAGGGCGCGCACTGGCTCGACCAGCACGGCGACGCCTACCGACCCGAGGCGGCCCTCGAGCTCGCCGCGCGCGACCGGGTCTACGTCGCACAGCAGGGGATGCTCTCCCGGAGGCGCGCGGCCTGATGCTCGACGCCGCCCAGCCCTTCCTGCTCGCCGACGAGGCGCCGCCGCCGGCGCCCGCGGCCGGCATCGTCCCGCGCCCCTACCAGGTCGAAGGGATCGAGGCGGCGCGCTCGCTGCTCGCGCAGGTGAAGCGCGTGCTGCTCGTGCTCGCCACCGGAGGCGGGAAGACCATCATCGCGGTGCTGGTCGCGCTCGGGGCGCTGAAGAAGGGCAAGCGGGTGCTCTTCGTCGGGCCGCGCCGCGAGATCGTGGGGCAGGCCTTCTGGAAGCTCGTCGAGGCGGGCATCCCGGAGCTGGACTGCGGGGTCATCATGGCCGACGGGGTGATCCCGCACGCGGTCACCCGGCAGCCGTACAACGCCCGCCGCCCGATGGCCCCGGTGCAGGTCGCGAGCATCCAGACGCTGACCCATCGGCGACTGCCGCCCGCGGACGTGGTGTTCATCGACGAGGCCCACCACGCCACCAGCGAGACCTGGGCGAAGGTCATCGCCCACTACGCCGAGGGGGGCTCCGTCGTCGTCGGCCTCACCGCCACGCCGTGCCGCGCGGACGGCGCGGGCCTGGGGAAGTGGTTCGACCGGCTGCACGTCATCGCGAGCTTCGCGGAGCTCGCCGAGCGGGGCTTCCTCGAGGTGCCGCGCGTGTTCACCACGCCGCGCGCGCCCGACCTCTCGAAGGTGAAGCTCACCAAGGCGGGCGACTACAACCCCGAGCAGCTTGCCGCGGCGATGAACACCGGCGGCCTGGTCGGCGACGTCGTCGAGCACTGGCAGCGTCACGCCGAGGGCCGCACGACGGTGGTGTTCGCCGCGTCCGTCGAGCACTCGCGGGAGCTGTGCGCGGCGTTCCGCGCCGCGGGCGTCGCGGCGGACCACGTCGACGCAGACACCGAGGAGGCCGAGCGCGACGCCGCCCTCACGCGCCTCGCACGCGGCGAGTCGACGGTGCTCTGCAACATGGGGATCTGCACCGAAGGGTGGGATCTCCCGCGCTGCAAGTGCGTGGTGCTCGCGCGCCCGACGAAGAGCCTGTCGCTCTTCCTCCAGATGTGCGGCCGCGGCCTGCGGCCCTGGGAGGGCGTGAGCGCGCTGCTGCTCGACCACGCCGGCGCGGTGCACGAGCACGGGTTCCCCTCGGACCCGCGCGAGTGGTCGCTCGACGGGCGGATGAAGCGCAAGGCCGCGCCCAGCGTGCGCACCTGCCCGAAGTGCTACGCCGCGATGCCGGGCGGTACCCTCGCGTGCACCGAGTGCGGGTTCATCTTCCCCGTCGAGGAGCGCGACGCCCCGAGCCACGTCGACGGCGAGCTCATGGAGGCCGAGGCGAAGCCCCCGCCCACGATGGCGGAGCGCCGCGCCTGGTACGCGGGCGCCTGCGAGCAGGCAGCGAAGCGCCATCGCAAGGTGGGCTACGCCCGCCATCAGTACCGCGAGCAGTTCGGCAAGTGGCCGCGGTTCCAGGACGTCGAGCAGCTCTACTACCCGGAGGCGTCCACCGCGCCCGCACCCGTCGAGCTCCCCGCGCCGCTCCTCCCGAGCACCCCCGCGTCGCAGGATCTCCCGGCGATCGCGGCGCCTGAGGCCCCGCGCCCCGCGCCCGTCCGCGCCCGCCGCATCGACCTCGCCGCGCTCCTGCGCACGAGCGCGGTGCCCGAGGGGCAGTTCACCGCCACCGTCACGGAGGTCGAGCAGTGGTCGCTGTAGCCGCCGCCCAGCCGCACACCGCCGCGACGCTCGCCGAGGCCGGCGTCCGCATCACCCTCGTGTCGGCAGGCCTGGCCGCGGCGCGCGTCGACGTCGTGGCGCCGCCCTCGCTCGCGCCCGTCGTGCGAACGGCGCTCCAGTGGCGCATCGAGGCCATGCGCGCCCAGCTGCGCGCCGCCCGCGGCCTCGGCGCCGTCGCCCGCACGCCCGTCGCGGTGCTCGACCTGCGCCTCCCGATGGCGCCGACCGTGCGCTGGCGCGGGCTCGCCGAGTCCCACGGCCGCACCTACTGGCAGGAGCGCACGGCGCAGCGGCCCGAGGGCGGCTGGTGCGGCTCCTGCGGCGAGGCCCACGCCACGCGCGGCGAGACCGGCGACTGTGTGCTCTGCAACGCCGCCCGCGTCGCCGCGCTGCGCGCCGAGGGGCTTCTGCCCGCGGCGACCCCGGTGGCCGTGCCCCCGGTGGCTCACGTCGTGCCGTGGCAGCGGGCTGCGGAAGGCCTGCGGGCGCCGACGCCCGCGCCGCGGCGCGAGCCGTGGACCTGCCCCGCGTGCGGGGCCGAGAACGTCGGGCGTCGGCCGGACGTCGAGGGCTGCGGGCCGTGCACGAACCGCCAGGACGCGACGCTGGACATGAGCCGGCTTGGGAGGAGCGCCCGATGATCGGCTCCCACATCGGCGAGTCCTGCTACCGCCTCACCCACCGCGCGACGGGCGTCGTCGCGGCGGTGTGGTGGCTGCCCGCGCGCGGATCCAAGGGCGTCCCGCCGGCGGAGGTGGTCGACCGGGCGAAGCGACTCCTGCGTCACCGGCTGCGGATGCACTTTGCCGCGCTCGGCCCGCTGCCGCTCGTGCGCACGGTCGACCTGATCGACGGCGCCGACGCGGCGCGCGCGCTGCTCGAAGGCGGGCTCCCGATGGGCGGCGCTCGATGACGGCGAAGCTCTCCGTCCTCGAGCAGACGTTCCAGCAGAACTTCCGCACGGCCGTCACCGCGGCGCGTCCGAAGCTTCCTCTGCGCCTCTGGCGCCAGCCCTCGGGCACCGTCCTCGCGAAGCGCGGCGGCGCGGTCGAGTGCGCCCCCGTGGGCGCCGCGGACCTCTCCGGCATCGTCGCCCCGGAGGGCTGGCGCCTGGAGATCGAGATGAAGGCCGCGACCACGGCCGAGTCCGAGGAGCAGGGACCCTGGGCGAAGTTCATCCGCGAGTCCGGAGGCATCGCGTTCCAGCTCCGCTACGACGAGTCGCTCTCGATGGAGGAGAACCTCGAGCGCTCCATCCTCGCCCTGCGCGCGGCCATCGTCCTGCACCGACTGCGCACCTGCGTCCACCCCGACGAGGACCTGGTGCAGCATGCCGCCGGCGGGGTGATGTGCACCCGCTGCGGGTGGCGCAACGGCGGCCGGCCGGCCGAGGCGGTGCGTGATGGCTGACCCCCTCGACACGCCGCTCATGTGGGTGCCGCAGGAGCTCGTCTCCTGCCTCCATACGCCGGGTTACCCCTCGTCGGGCTGCGCCAAGCGCGGCTGCACCGTGCACACCTCGGACTGGCGCGCGAAGCCCGGCTCCGCCGAGAACCTGCACCGCGTCCGGGGCGAGCGGATCCTCACCATCGGCGACCTGCCCGGCCGGCGCTTCAACACGGCCGCCCTGGTGAGTGGTTACGTCATCACCCGCGACGGCGAGCCCCTCGCGACGACCCCACGCGTGACCAAAGAGTCGCTCCCCTGGGTCCGCGAGCAGGGGCTGCGCGTCACACAGACGTGCCTCATCGCCGACGTCGACACGATGCCGCACGTCCCGTGGACGCCCGAGTCCATGGCCGACTTCGAGGCGACCTGGGCGACGGCGCCGTCGCTCCGCACCTGCGGGCTCTACCTGTCGCAGCGCGGCTACCGGCTGCTGCAGCCGCTCTCGACCTGGCTCGACGTCGAGGAAGCGGAGCCGCGCTACCACGCCTGGCTGCACCAGCTCGTCGCCGAGGGCGTCTGGGCATCGGCGCTGGAGTGCAAGGACTTCGGACACCTCATGCGGGTGCCGCATTACCGCGACGCGGCCGGCGCGCGGATCCTCTCGCCGCGCATCGACTTCTCCCGCATGGTTCCGGTCGAGCCCCCGGCCGCGGTGCCGCGGTCCCGCAGCGCGCCGCGACGCCGGACGAACCGGCAGCCCGCACCGGGCGGCGGGGCGGTGATCCCGCTCTTCGTCGACGCGGCCCCCGAGGATTGGCAGTCCGTCGCCGACGCGCTCGGGGCGGCGATCCGCGACCACGTCCGGTCCGGCTGGCGCCGTTGCAACCTCGCGCTCTCCGGCGCGCTCGCCGAGCGCGGCTGCGCCCTCGAAGCGATCCCCGCGGTCGTCGGGCGCGCGCACGCGATCGACCAGAGCTACCCAGAGTGGGAGGAGCGCCTCGGCGACCGTGTCGAGCTCGCGCGCAGCACGGCCATCCGCTACGCGAGCGGCGAGACCGTGCTCGGGTACGGGGCGCTCGCGGCCGAGTTCCCCGGCGTCGCTGCAGCGCTCGACGCGGCGACGACCTCGGGGCTCGAGGCGAGCGTGCTCGCGCAGCTGCGACGCCCCGGCCCCGCCCGGATGACGGCGGCGGCTGCCCTGGACATCATCCGGCGCGAGATCGCCGAGGCCTACGGCGTCACCTGCATCGCGGCGCCGCCCGGCACGGGCAAGACCCGCGCGATCGTCGAGCATTCCGACAACCTGCCCGCGATCGTCGAGCGTGCCGCACCGGGCAGCCGCATCGTGCTCAGCGTCCCCCGCCACGACCTGGCGCTGCAGGTGGTCGGGCAGCGACCCGACCGGGCCTTGCGCCTCTTCTCGCCGGTCTCTCACGTGGGCCCGAAAGGGGAACCGAGCTGCATCTACGTCGAGGCCGCGCGGGCCTTCGCGAACGGCGGGCAGTCGGTGCGTCGCGAGTTCTGCGAGGGGCGTGGTAAGGAGCCCTGCTCGGAGCGGGAGCGCTGCCCGGCCTACGCCGGCCAGGAGGGCGCCGAGCACGCCAACCTCGTCGTCGGGGTGCATGGCCTCGCGCGGCAGCTGCGCGGCTACGCGGGCGCGGCCGGCACCCTCGTCGTGGACGAACCCGGCGAGGCCGTCTTCTCCGAGCGCGTCACGCTCGACCAGCTCGCGACGGCGGCCCGGTACCTCGACCAGTTCCAGCCGTCGTTTGCAGAGGCGATGACCCCCGCGCTCGAGGCCTTCACGACGTGGCTCAGCGCCAGGGCCACGGCCACCGGCGAGCCGGAGTATGTCTCCGAGGCGATCGCACGCTGCGCCCCCGAGGGAGCCGGCGACGAGGTGCTGCAGGCGGTGGCGTCGGCGATCGCGCCGAGCGCGCGGACCCAGAGCCCTCCGCTCCGGTGGAGCGCCGTCGCCATCGCGCGCTCGAACCCCGCGCGCGCCCACGAGCTCGGCGAGGCGTCGCGGGTGTTCTCGCTCCTCTACCGCGCCATCACCCGCGCCGTGCCCTACGCCGTCGTGCTCGAAGAGGTCGGCGAGGCGCGGGTCGCAACCTTCGTCGGTCTCAACGACGACCTCGCGCTCGCGCTCCGTCACGAGGGCCCCGTCGTGATCCTCGACGCCGACGTGATGCTGCACCTCCCGGCGATCACCAAGGTGCTCGGGCACGCGCCGCGGGTCGTGCAGCTCGACGTGCTCGACGGGGCGCCGATCGCGCGCACGATACTCGTCACCCGGGCGACGCACTCGGCGTGGATGCCTCACGGCGTGCCCGACTGGAACGTCATCCTCCCGAGCCTCCGCGCGGTCGTTGCGTGGATCCTCGAGGACACCTCGACCCGGCGCATCGGGCTCATCGCGCCGAAGACCATCGAGGCCGCCATCGCGCACACGCTCGCCCCGGAGGCGCCCGGGCCTCGGAAGGCGTGGAGCCAGGCCGGGCAGAGCGCGAAGAGCCTTGCCCGGGCGCGCGAGCTGCTCGCCCCGATCCTCAGCGCGGTGCCGGGGCAGATCCTCACCGGCCACTACCAGGCCCTCGAAGGCCTCGACTTCATGGCCGACTGCGACGCGACGGTCACCCTCATGGACTGCCGCCCGAACCTGGGCGACCAGGCGGCGCGCGCGGCCTACCTCGGGCTGTCCTGCGACGGACGCTGCGATGACCTCGCCGTCGCCGAGCTCGGGCAGGCCCACGGCCGCCTGCGCACGATCCATCGGACGTGCCCTGGGCGGCAGCTGCACGTCGGAGCGCTCGTGCCGGGCGGCTGGCAGGGCTACCCGGTGGACGTGCGGCGGCTCCCGGTGGGCCGACCGAGGACGGTGGCGGCGATGACCGCGGCGGACTTCAGCGCGGCCCGTGCGGCGACGGGGATGGGACTCCGGGAGCTCGGTCGCGCACTCAAGGTCAGCGACGGCACCCTGCGCCGCTACGAGTCCGGTGAGCGGGCCATCCCCGAGGCGACCGCTGTTGCCCTGCGCGCGCTCGCTCCGGGTGCGCCCGAAACCCCCTTCAGAGATATACCCTTACTGGGGGTTTCGGGCGCACCTAGCGAGATCCGCGCTCAGAGTCCGGCTAAGGGAGTTTCGGGCGCACCCATCGCCGGTCACGCTAAGGGAGTTTCGGGCGCACCTGACGACGACGGGCCACGCAGAGCACGGCGCATCGACCTCGCTGCGCTGCTCGACGGCCCTCGGCGACGCCAGGGAGGCGGGCGGTGATGGTCGCAGCATTCGACCCCTTCCCGCGTGCGGGCGGAGGGCAGCGGTGATCCGCGTGCACGAGGGCCGTAGCCCTCTTTGTCCAGGATTTGGCGTGGGAGGTCGCGGGCGATGAATACGTGTGCTGGTAAGAATGACGATCGCGAGGACGCACTCCGGCGCCTGCGCGAGGTGAACGCGGGCGCCCCGCTGTCCGTTCTGGACGCCGTACCCCGACGCTGGACGCCGTGCCCCCGCTGCGGGCGGGAGCACTGGCTCGCGGACGGCGAGGCGGCGCCCGCGCACGACACGAGCGACGACGACCGCATCGGGCGGCCGTGCAGGGAGAGCCGATGAGCGCTCTCGACCTCGCCGCCCTCCGCGCCGCACTCGACCGCGCGACGGACCCAGAGCACCGACGTGAGCTCGACGACGCGATCGACCGCGAGGAGCACGGTGGCTCGCACGTGCTGCACCTGGTGGCCGCCCTCGGGCGCGCCAGCGAACTCCGGGCGCTGCTCACTGCGCTCGCCGCGGCGGTCGACTGCGAGAGCTGGCACGAGGCCCCGGCGATAGCGGCCGAGACGCGCACCCGCGCCGTGGCAGCGGAGGCAGAGGTCGCACGCCTCGCTCGCGAGGGAGACGACGCCCGGCGCCGGGCGCAGGTGGCGAAGAGCGCGGCCGGCGTCGCCCAGGGGGAGCGCGACCGCGCGGTGTCGGCGCTGCGGGACCTCCGCCTCGCCGCCGTGCGTGACCAGCAGACCGCCCTCGTCGAGCGCATCGACCTGCGAGAGCGGGTTGAGTCGCTGGCGTCCGCGCTCCGTGGCACCGAGGCCGTCGTGCTGGCGCTGCGGGCGCACTACGCGATCCCGGACGTGCTGCGGTCGGGCGGCGCGATCCTCCACGTCAACGACGCCCAGGCGGAGGTCCGCAGGGTGCTGGCCGAGAACGGGAGGGCGGGGCGAATGAGCGTCCAGTATCGAGCCCACTACGCCTGCGACGCGGGCGGGTGCGTGTCCCGGATCACCGTCGGCGATGGCTGCGCCTCGGGGCAGCGCTACCCCGCGGAGTGGTTCGTGGTGCGCACGGGCAACGGCGGAACGAAGAGCCCGCCCGACCGGCACGCGTGCTCCGAGGCCTGCCGCGACGCGCTGCTCCCTGGCGCCACGTGCTGGATCACCGGTACGGGGTACACGACGGCGCCGAGTAAGGGCGGCGGCATCTGGACGCCGGTCTGTCCGTGCTGCGTCCCGACGTGCGGCGAGCCCGCGACGACGTGGTTCCGCTGGGAGCCCGTCTGCCAGCGGTGCTGCGAGCTCGCGACGAGGAACCTCGAGAGCAAGGGCTACGACGCCCAGGAAGCGCTGTTCAACGTCGAGAGCGACCTGCGGTGGATCCGCCGAGGAGGCGCCCTCCCTACCCGCCCCGCAGGAGACCCCGAGTGATGCAGGTCAACGACGCCCCCTCCTCGCTCGCGCTCGCCCCGGCGAGCGACTGCGACGTCTGCCCGCACGCCGAGGCGCTGTACCTCGCCGACGGGGAGCCGACCGTGTGCAGCGGCTGCCGCCGGGTCTACGCTGACGACGACTTCCGCTGGCCCGAGGAGCGCCCCTCGCAGGTCGTCGCGCTCGCCCCGCCGGTGCGCGAGCTCGCCGCGGCGCTCGCCGACGTGCGCCTGGTGCGCCGCTGGCGCTCGGAGGAGCGCGAGCGCCTGGGCGGCGGACCCGCGGAGCCCACCTGCTCCATCGGCCGGCTGCTCGCGGCCTCCAACGGCGCCGCGCGGGACGCGACGCCCGCGCAGGTCGAGCGGTTCCGGGAGTACCTGCTCACCAGCGAGACCGCCACGGCCGTCGAGGTGCGCCGGGCGTTCCGGCTGGCCCTGGTCGACCGCCTGGAGCGCTCGCTGCCTCGGGAGGTCCTCATGGTCGATCCCGAGCGGGTGGCGCCTCTCCTGGCACGGCTGGAGGCCCTCCCGCCCGAGCATGCGCGGGTGCTCGAGGTCGTCGCGCGGCGGGACGCCTCCGACTGGGAGGCGGCGGTGGCGGTCGTGGCCGAGGAACTGCTCCCGCGCCCCCAGGTGCGGACGTGGCACCAGGGCGGGCGGCCGCGGGTGGATCGGACGTCGGCGCCGCCCGAGGTGGTCGCCGAGGCGCAGGCCGAGGAGATGCTGGCGGCGGCGGTGCGGGCGTGGGGGAGGGGGTGAGCTACCGCACGCTCTCCACTCCCGCCGCGCCGCTCGCGCGCCCCGCGCTCCCGTGGCTTCGTCGCGCGATGCACCAGGTCGTGCGGGGCTTCGACCTCGACGATGACGTGCGCTGGCGCCGCCGCGCGGGCGGTCGGTGGGCGCGCTTCATCCTCGTGCCCTCCGACTCGATGGACTCGCCCGACGATCTCCACGCGGCCGTGGTGGGCCGCTACGGCGACGACACCATGGCGTCGTGGAGGAAGGCGATGTCCCTGCGGTGGCACCCGATGCTCGCGTGTCCCCATCGCGACTTCGTGCCCGTGCTGCTCATGCCGGGCGGGAGCCTCGACGACCTCTGGAGCACGTGCGGGTGCGAGGTCTGGCCGTGAGCCCCAACCCCCACAAGGCCGCAGTGCACCGCGCGTGGTCCGCTGTCCAGGCCGCGGCCAACCGCTGCACCCGCTGCGCGACGGGCGCCCTCGCCGAGGGCCGTCGTCGGTGCGAGCGGTGCACCGAGGCCAACCGCGTCGCTCAGAAGGGCCGCGCCGAGGGCCGCGAACTCGCGGGGCAGTGCGCGCGGTGCGGCCGCAGGGTGCGGCGGAAGGGCAGGCGCTGCGCACGGTGCGCAACGAGGGACAACCGGGCGCAGCGGGCGCGGAGGAGCGGACGATGAAGAAACTCGATACCTACTGGCGCATCGGCGAGGGCGTCCTGGTGACGACCGCGGCGACCCTCGATCGGAAGTACGGGGCCCGGCTGCGCGCGGTCGTGCCGCGGCTACTGGCGCTCGACTGCATCACGCGCCTGTCGCTGAGCGCGGAGCATCCGACCCACGTCGAGACGCTCGTGCCCAGGCGCAGCGACTCGCTCGAAGCCGACACCCTCGCCGCGCTCGACGCTGTCCACGCGGCCTGGAACGGGGCGCCAGAATGGATCCCGTGGCCGACGTCGCCCGGCTTCTGGTGGGCTCGCGCGCGCCCCGGCGCTGCCCTGTGCGTCGTCGAAGCGCGGGTCGAGGCGGAGTCGTCGTGGATCTACTTCACCGGCGTCGAGTGCCCGCTCTACGCCAACGAGCCGCGCGAGGCGTGGGAGTTCTGCCGGGCGGAGCCGTCGCGGTGAGACGGGCGAGGAGATGACCATGGACGACGATCGACAGGCCCGGGCAGAACGACAGTGGCTTATCCCGTCGGAGGTGGTGCTCGCGGCGCAGCACAACCCGCACCTCCACACGGCGGTCACGATGTACGTCGCGAGCGGCGACACCACGGCGTGGCGCGCGTGCTTCGACGCGCTGCAGGGCGACGTCGCGCGGCTGACGGGCGAGTGCGAGCGCCGCGGCCTGGTGATGACGCTCCCGATCGACCCGTGGCCCGAGGGCGTCGAGCAGGTCGACGCGCTGACGAGTCGCCAGGCGACGGCGCTGGTGCACGCGGCCGAGGCGCACCGGCTGTTGATGTTCGCGGCGACGCGCCTCAACGAGGTGCACGGTGTGCCGTCGATCGAGCTGGTGAGCACCCTCCAGCACCACGGATGATTTTCGCGCGAGGGTTGTTGACGGCCGATTTTCGGTGGGGAACCATCGGTCTTGCGGCGGGAGGAATCACGTCCCGAGGGCGCTGCGCCCCGCCGCCCCCATCCGAATGCTGACCGTCGCTGACATCGCGCGGGTGCTGCGCCGCTGCGCCTGGGTCGCCCGGCAGTGGTGCGCCCACTGGCTGGCGAACCAGAACGACAAGCGCGTCCCCCGCGTCGTGCTGTTCAAGAGCGGCAAGCGCGGCCGCCCGTCCTACCGCATCGACGAGCTCAGCTTCTACCGCTGGCGCCGCGGCCTCCCGGCGGTCGCCGACGTCGCGCAGGCAGCGTGATGCGTGGCCGGCCCCTTCTCGCGTAGCCGCGGGGTCCAGGAGATCGCGCGGGCGTTGCTGGACGCCGAGCTCTTCGGCGACGTGCGCGCCGGCGAGATGCACGGCTGCCACAGGAAGACGATCGCCAACTGGCGCGGCGGCGACGAGGGGCCTTCCCCAGCGGTGCGCGCCGAGATGGACCGCCTCCGCGCCGAGCTGCGCAAGGGCTGGCTCGCCGAGGCCCACGACGTGCGGCGGGCTCTGCTCCAGCGCGCCCTGGTGCTCTCGCGCACCTCGAAGAACCTCCGCGCCGTCACCGAGTGCCTCCGCCGCGTCAACGAGGTGGTCGTCGCCGACGAGATCCTGAGCGACCCCGATGCTGAACGTCACCTCGCTGATCAACAGGGCGCTGCAGGCGCGCCTGAAGGCGAGGGCGGAGAAGCGTAGCCAGGGCCGCGCGAAGGTCATCTCCCCCGAGGCCCTCGCCGACCCGGCGGTCTACGCCGAACAGGTGTTCGGCCTCACGGTCTGGTCGAAGCAGCGCGAGGTGCTCACCGCCGGTCGCGACGCCGAGCGGGTGTCGGTCCGATCGGGCCACAAGGTCTCCAAGTCCACCAGCGCCGCGGTGCTGGGCTGGTGGTACACGTCCGACCCCGCAGCCCGCCCCGCGGCGCGCGCCATCGTCACGGCCCCCACCGGGCGCCAGGTCGAGGAGGTCATCTGGCGCGAGGTGAAGGCGCTGCACGCGCGCGCCCTGCGCCGCGGCTATCGGCTCCCCACGCCGGGCAAGCGCGCGGGCACCGGCGTGCGGTGGGGCGACGGCCGGGAGTTCCTCGGCTTCACCATCGACAACGCCCAGCCCGAGGCCATCGCGGGTTTCAGCGGCGCGCACCTCAAGTTCATCATCGACGAGGCCTCCGGCGTCGAGGACGCCGTCTTCGAGGCCCTCGACGGCAACGCCGCCGCCGGCGCGACCTTCTTCCTCATCTCCAACCCGACGAGGACGTCGGGGGCCTTCTACGACTCCCAGCAGCCCGGCTCGGACTACCGCCGCCTGCACATCGACTCCTGCGATTCGCCCAACATCACGGGCGAGCGCGACATCCCGGGCCTCGCCACCCGGGCCTGGGTCGACAAGATGGTGGCGAAGTACGGAGCCGACTCGCTCTTCGTCGCCGTCCGCGTGCACGGCCAGTTCCCCGCCGGCGCCGACGACGAGGTGTTCGGCGGCGAGCTCGTGCGCGCCGCGATGACGTTCACGGCCGAGGCCGACGGCCCCCTGGTCGCGGGCCTCGACGTCGCAGCCTTCGGCGGAGACTCCAGCCGTCTGGCCCCGGGCCGCGGCCGCCTCGGGCTCCCGCTCATCACGATCGAGTCGGGCGACTCGGCCGCGGTCGCAGGGCGCACCCTAAGGGCCCTGCGCCCCCTGCGCACCGAGGAAGAGCGACGCCGCGGCGTGCTGCCGACCGTGAACATCGACGCGAACGGCGTCGGCTTCGGGGTCTGGTCGCTGCTCGCGGGCGAGGGCTTCACCTGGGACGAGGAAGAGTTCCACCCCCAGGAGGAGTGCAAGGCCGTCGCGGTGAACACCGGCGAGGCCGCGGACGACGCCGAGACCTACGCCAACCTCCGCGCGGAGCTGCACTTCGCCGCGAAGGAGAGGCTGCGCGAGGGCGCCTCGCTCCCCGACGACGAGGAGCTCAGCGAGGACCTCCGCGCGCCGCGCTACTCGCTCGACCGCTACAACCGCATCGTCGTCGAGCCCAAGCTGAAGATCCGCGCGCGCCTCCAGCGCTCGCCCGACGCCGGGGACGCGACGCTCTTGCGCTTCTACGCGCGGGCCGAGGCGCCTGCTCGTCAGCCCGTGCGCCCCGACGACGTGATCCCGACCGAGAACTTCTCGCCCTTCGCCTGATGTCCATCTTCACCCAGATCACGACGGGCGCGACCGCGCTGCTCGAGGCCGCCGTGGCGCGCCTGCGCGCCCAGCGCGGGGCCGACGTGGCGATCCCGGGCCCGTGGACCGACCGCGAGAGCGACGTCCTCGGCGTCAACATCACCCCCGAGGCCCTCGGGCTCATCCTGCGCCGCCGCAACGAGGGCTATCTCGAAGCGTGGGCTGACCTCGCCGACCATGCCCGGCGCACGCACCCGCACCTGCACTCGCAGCTTCAGCTCCGCGAGCTCTCGGTGCAGGAGACGGAGTTCGAGGTCGTCGCCGGCGTCGGGTCGTCCAAGGTCCGCGCGGCCTACGCCCGCGACGCCTGCGCGGACCTCTACGCCGAGTGGCAGGAGCGCGGCTGGGCCACCTGGGCGGCGGACATCGTCGGCGCGAAGTTCTACCCCGCGGGCCTGCAGGAGGTGACCTGGGAGCGCTGGGACCGGACGGTCGCCCCGGTCGCCCTCACGCGCATCGCCGAGCGGCGCCTGTCCTACGCCTGCGACCGCTTCGACCCGGACCCTTGGGCGCTGCGCATCTGGGACGCGCAGGACCCCTACAGCGACTTCGGCGGGCTCTACGGCGTGAAGGTCTCGGACCTGCACCCGGACAAGTTCGTGGTGCACGAGCCGCGCGTCGTGGGCGGCCACCGCGCGAGCGAGGGCCTCTTCGCGGTCTGCTGCTGGTACTGGCTCTTCGGCGTCTACAGCTGGAAGCACCTGATGGCGCTCCTGGAGACCTGCGGCCGGCCGCCGGTCATCGGGTACTACAACGCGGGCGGGGCCCAGGCTGACGGCGCGCTGAAGAAGATGGCGGGCGACCGCGCGGCCACGGCCGAGGACGTCGCCGCCGCCCGACGCGCCATCGCCGCGATGTCGGGCGCCCTGCGCGCGGTGCTGCCCGACACGGTGCGGTTGGAGGCGCTCAAGTTCGAGATCCCGCCCAACCCCGCGCAGATCCTCACCTCGGACAAGGTCGACGCGTACCTGTCGAAGGCCATCAACGGCACGACGGGCGTGACGGACATCGTCGCCGGCGCCCGGGCCTCGCACCAGACCGCCGCCGCGCAGGCCATGACGCCCTACCGCGTCGACTGCCGCGACGTGGCGCGGGTCGGGACGATCCTCTTCCACCGCTTCGTGCGGGCCAACCCGGACAAGTTCAAGGGCGCCGCGCCTCCGAAGCTCCGCGCCTCGCACGAGGAGGCGCTCGACCTGGCCGTCTTCACCGGCGCGATCAAGAGCGCGGTCGACGCGGGCGCCCGCATCGCAGAGCCCTGGTTCCTCGAGCAGCTCGGCGCGCCGGAGCCCAAGGCGGGGGAGCGGCTCCTCGGCGACCCGATCCCGGGGCGCACGCCGCCCGCGCAACTGCCGCCCGCCCTCGACCCCACCGACGAGAAGAGCACCTCATGAAGAACCGCTTCAGCCTCCTCGGCCTCGTCGAGCTCGCGGCCGCGCGCCCGGCGCCCCGCTCCTACGGCCCCGCCGTCGAGCTCGCGGTGCCGCCCACCGACGTCGAGGGCGGCCCGTGGACGGTGGTCGCGTACGAGGTCGAGCTCAAGGGCTACCGCCTCGCCGACGGCTCCTACGCGAAGATCACCGCGACGGACATCGACGAGATGGTGAAGAACTTCGCCCGCTACCCGAAGTCGCCGCTCGTCGTCGAGCACGCCGACACCCGGGAGACCGTGGCGAAGCTGCACCCCGAGTGGGCTGAGCCCCGCGGCCACGTGGTGGCCCTGCGCAAGGGCACGATGACCCGCACCGTCGGCGGCTTCTCGAAGGTGGTCACCACCCTCGAGGCCCGCTTCGACGTGTCTCCGGAGGTGCGCCTGTCGATCGTCGGCGACCCCGTTACCCAGGCGCCGCCGACGTGGCCGTTCTGCTCCATCACGACCGCGAAGGGCGTCGACGAGGAGACCGGCCTCTCCCTCGGCACGGTGCTGCACAGCGTCTCGCTGACCTCGCACCCGCGTCTCGCCGACCTCCCGCGCCTCGCCGCCTCCCAGGCTCCCGCCGAGCACGGCTACTGGTACGGCGAGATCGAGTGCCGCGGCGACGTGCTCTCGATGCTCCGCAGCGTGCTCGACCTGCCGGTGATGACCACCGAGGCGGAGGTGCTCTCGAAGCTCTCGACGCTGGAGTTCCTCGCCGGTCAGAGCGAGGAGGCGAGCGGCGTCGACACCGACGACCTCATCGGCCAGATCCGCCGCGCCCTGGGCCTGGACGCCATGCAGACCGCCGCCGCGGTGCTCGCCGCCGTCCGCACCGCCCTCACGACCCTCCCCGGCGCCGACGGCGCCGCTGTCTCGATGTCCCGCGGCAGCGCCGCCCCCAACACGGAGAAGCCCATGCTGAAGTTCCTGGAGCTGGCCGCGGAGATGAACATCCCGGCCGCCAACGAAGACGCCGCGCAGGCCGCGGTGATCGCCCTCGCTCGCGACGGCGCCGCCGTCCGCACCACCCTCCAGCTCGCCGTTGGCGCGCCCCTCGCCGGGCGCCTCGCCGAGCTGGTCACCGCCGGCGCCGAGCTGCCCAAGGTGAAGGTCGAGCTCGCCGCCCTCCAGGCGACCGAGAAGACCCGCGCCGAGGCCGAGACTCGGGCCGCCGCCGAGCGCGCCGAGGTCGAGCTCGCGCGCCGCGTCGACGAGGTCTGCCTCGCCAAGGGCCTGGACCGCGACGAGGTGGGCGAGGCCCTCCTCGCGTTCGGTCGCAGCGACCGCGCGGCGTTCGATGCGAAGTACCCCCCGGCGAGCGTCCAGGAGCTCGCGCAGCGCGCCCAGGACCCGGCGCGCCTCGGCACCGTCGCCACGGCCACCAAGACCAGCGAGCAGCCCAAGCCCGCCCCCGGCGCGAAGGTCGAGCTCTCGCAGCAGATCGCCGAGCTGCGCGGCGTCTACGCCGAGGCCGGCTACGAGCTCTCGGTCTCCGAGGCCGTCGACCACCTCCAGCGCGGCGAGACCATCGAGGCCGCGCGCAAGCACCTGCAGCTCGGCTGAGCCGGGCCGCTCGCCTCCACCCTCCACCCCCTCACGGAGAGCACCATGCTCGGACCCCTCCGCCTCCCGGCCCCCTCCCAGATCAAGCCCGCGACCAACCGCGCGGGCGCCACCATCCCCACCAACCGCCTCGTCGGCTACGGCACGGCGACGGGCAACGAGAGCGCGATCGACAGCCTCGACGTCGCGGGGCTCGGCAAGCTCGCGGGCGCCATCCAGCACGCCGTGGACAACGGCGACACCATCGACGTGTTCGACGGCGGCGAGTTGGTGCTGGAGTCCGACGGTACGGCGATCATCCCGCCCAACACCCTCGTGATCGCCGTCGCGGGCGCCAGCCTGTCGGCCAGCGGCCGCGTGACGCGCCTGCCGGCGTCGCCCACCCCGGGGACCAACTACGAGGTGGTGGGCCGCTCGCTCAACACCGCGAACATCGCCGCCACGGCGGGCCTCCCCGTGCCCACGCGGTGGCACCGGTACACCTACCAGGGCTGATCCCCTGACCACCCGCTGACCACCCACAGGAGATCAACCCGATGCTCATCAAGGATGCGGCCCAGCGCCGCCGTTCCAACGCGCCGAACACCTTCGGCATGAACCCCTTCGCCGCCGAGCGCCTCCAGAGCTTCGGCGTCGACCCCCGCGACGTCGCCGAGACGCACCGCGCCCGCCAGCGCACCGAGGGGCGCCGCCGGGCGCCCGTCCAGCCCGCCAACCCGATCGTGCAGGAGCACTCGATCGACTACCGCGACGTCACCACGCGGGAGATTCTCCAGCAGGCCGCGCTCGGCTCCTACGAGGCGGAGTTCCTCGCCGAGGAGTTCGCGCCCAGCGCGTTCGTCGACCAGGTGAAGGGCTCCGTCATCCTCGAGGACTCCACCGAGGAGCGCCGCGAGGTCGAGGACACCGCGAGCTCGCGCGGGCAGTCGATCGAGGCGCCCTCCGCCGTGCTCACGGTGAACTTCAGCTGCGTCGGGCGCTCGCTCGGCGATCACCAGTCGCGCTCCGACGCCGACAGGGCGCCGATGCTCATGAGCATGACGCGGCTCACCGAGAAGACCGCGCGCAAGCTCAAGCGCCAGCACGAGATCCGCGTCATGCGGAAGCTCACCACGGCGACCAACTACGCGAGCGCCAACCGCCGCGCGCTCACCAGCGGCTACGAGTGGAACAACGGTTCGTCGGCCGATCCCTTCGCCGACATGCAGGCCGTGCTCGGCGCGATGTACGCGCCCGCGACGCACGCGGTGATGAGCACCGAGGCGTGGCAGGCCGTGCAGATCAACGACGACATGCGCGCGGTCCTCGCGTCGCAGATCAACAACAAGGGCACCCTGCAGCGCGAGGACTTCGCGGCCTACTGGGGCATCCCCAACGTGGTGGTCGACGAGCAGCGCTACACGGCGCTCGGCGCGACCACGCAGTCGCGCCTCTACCCCGCGGGCACCCTCGCCATCCTGCACGTCTCGGCCAACCCGCTGATGCGCACCTTCGTGCGGCACTTCATGCTGCGCGGCGGCGCGGCGGGCTACACCGTCCTCGCGTGGTTCGATGAGGACCTCGGGTCCAAGGGCTCGGACCGCGTGAAGGTGTCCTACGACGGCGACCTCGTTGTGGTCGACGACACCTACGGCGGCATCATCACCGGGCTGCGCCAGTGAGCAGGAGCAGCCGCCAGCAGCTCGGGACCGTCGTCGCGCTCGCGGCCCTGGCGACGGCGCCACCCGCCGGGGCGGAGGGCGAGCTGCCCCCGCTCCCCGAGGGGGCGCCGCCCGAGTCCATCGACGCCGCCGCGGAGTTCGTCGAGAGCGACGTCGTGGCCGAGAACCGGCAGCTCCGCGAGGAGAACCAGCGGCTCTCGGCCGAGCTCAACTTCGAGCGCGGGCGCCTCGAAGAGCTGCGCGCCGACCACCAGCGCCTGCTCAGCGAGCAGCGCCAGAGCTTCGGGGCCGCCTGGGAGGCGCGCGAGCGGGAGATCGCCGCGCAGCTCCAGGCGCCCCGCGCGGCCTCGCCCGACCGCCCCCGCCGCGCCGTCTTCGACGCGAGCGTCCCAGCCCTCGACGCCGACGGCGCACGCCACACCTTCGCCCCGGGCGACCCGGTCCCCGACCACATCGACCCCGCGACCCTCCCCGAGGGCGCCGTCCGCTACCTGCCCGAGGAGGGCTGATCGATGAGCTACCTGTTCTGGCGCCTCCGCCGCCTCGTCACCGCAGGCAAGGTCCTGATCCGCGACGGCAACACCTTCCGCGGCATCCTCCCTGAGGACGTCGCGACCTCCGTCGACGTCGACCCGGAGACCGACGGCGACCTGGACCTCGGGAGCGACGCCTCGCACCGCTGGCGGACCCTGCGCCTCGCGACGTCGATGATCCTCTCGGCGTCGGGCACCGTCGTCGTCGGCGCCAACACGCTCATCGGCGCCGTCGCCGACAAGCTCAACGCCGCGCACCTGGCGATCGCCAGCCAGGCCGTGGGCGACATCCTCTACGCGGCCACGACCACCACCTTCGCGCGCCTCGCGGCGGTGGGGGCGGGGCAGGTGCTCGTGTCGGCCGGGGTCGGCACGGCGCCGGCCTGGTCGGCCTCGCCCAGCCTCACGGCGCTCACCCTCTCCGGAGACATCGCCGCCGCCGGCGGCTTCCGGCAGACCGTGGGCGGCTTCAGCATCGACCCGATCGGCGCGGGGGACAACGCGACCCCGGCGAGCTCGACCCCCGTCGCCTGCAACCTCGTCGGCGTCGCGGCCACCCACCCGGCCGCCCGGGCGGGGTCCATCATGGGCCTCGGCTTCATGCTCGACACGGACCCCGCGGGCAGCGCCATCGTGGTCGCCGCGACCATCGACGGCGTGGTGCAGGCCGCGACGGCGTCGACCCTCGCCGCGGGCTCGACCCGCCACGTGACGGGCACCTTCGCGAAGGACGCGGTGACCTTCACGGCGGGCCAGCGCCTGGGCCTCGCCGTGCGCACCGGCTCCGGCTGGTCGGCCACGACCGCCATGGGCGTCGGCTACCTCCAGATCGAGGACTGACCTCCGATGGCCACCTTGCCCCGCTACCTCGGCGCGACGGTCGCGGAGGCGAAGACCGTCCTCGAGGAGATCCTCACGACGGACGTCTACCTCCGCGACTTCGACATGAGCGGCGACGGCACGGTGGCCACCGACTCCAACGACGAGAAGGCCCTCGTGCGCGGCATCTGCCACGCCGAGCTGCTCGTCGACATCGCGCTCAAGGCCTCGCACGGGACGCCCTTCACCGGGACCGTTCCCGACGGGGTCCTGCAGATCGTCGCGATGCTCACGCCCTGGTGCACGATGCAGTGGCGCGGCATGGGCGGCAACGAGAAGGCGCCCTCGCGCCTGCTCTACAACGACGGCAAGGCCCTGCTGAAGGACCTCGCCGGCGACCGCGACGCGCGGCTCCCTAGCATCGGCGCCCCGCAGCCCGTCGCGGCCCTCGCGTCGGTGGACGACCCGCCGGCGACCCCGTTCGCCGACATGGCGGGTGGCGGGACCTCCGTGGGGTTCTGATGGGCGGCGTCGGCTTCGAGTTCGACCCCTCGGCGCTCGTGCGGGGGCTCCAGCGCCTCCCTCACGCGCTCGACGTCGAGCTCGAGCACTGCCTCCGGAAGGCGGGCCGCGTGATCGCCACGCAGGCGCGTGCCTCGCACGACTACACCGACCGGACCGGGCGCCTCACCCGGTCGATCCTCCCGATGGCGACGACGGGCCGGTTCACCGAGGACACCCTCGACGGCGGCGCGGGCGCGTACATGCCCTACGCCGCGTACGTCGAGGAGGGGACCGCGCGCATGCACATCCACGGTGGCTACCGCTTCCTGCGGCTCGCGGCCTTCCAGCGCTACCGCGACGTCGAGCAACTCTTCAACGACCACGTGGAGACCGCGGTGCGGCGCGCGGGGCTCTGATGGCGGCGACCCTGGACGACATCGAGGGCGCGATCTTCGCGACCCTCCAGACCCTCCTCCGCTCAGCTGCGACGCCCGGCCCCTTCGTCACGGTCGACCGCTGGGCGGGCGAGGTGACGCAGGCGGACGGGGTCGACGAGGTCACCCTCGGCAAGAGCCCCTCGGCGCTGCTCGCGTTCGAGGAGTCTGTTCCCGAGGGCGAGGACGGCGCCGAGACCGAGACGCTCCTGCGCGACACCGAGGTGATCGAGCGGCACGTCTTTCGGGTCTACGTCACCGTGAAGGACCCGCGCGGGATCCCCGCGGCCACCAAGGGCACCGTGGGGCAGCCGGGCGTCCTGCGCTGCGCGCGCCTCGTGAAGGAAGCGCTCGCGGGGTTGGAGATCGCAGGCCTCGCCGGCGGCGACGTCGTGCGTCTGGTCCAGCATCGGCCCTGGTCGATCGTCGCGGGCAGTCACTACACGCACATCGTCCGGCTCAGCGCCCGCGCTTCGCTCCCTGCGACGACGCTCCCTGCGCCCGGCGTCCCCTTCACCGGCATGGACGCCAACCTCACCGACGCGCCCTCCGACGAGGGCGGCACTCCGATGCCCCTCGCGGGCGTCCGTATCGACACGGCCTGATCGCACACCCCTACCGAGGTCCCATGCCCCTCCCCGCACCGTCCGGCTTCACCCAGTCGCTCGTCCCGGTCACAGCCATCGCCGTGCGCCTCGGCGTGGGCGCCGTCGCCTCCCCGACCGGCACCCTCAAGGCCGTGATCCTCGGCAACCCGACCAGCGCCGCGACGGTCGCCGTCAACACCCCCGTGCGCATCCCCTCGGCCGAGGACGCCGCGACGTACTGGGGCGCCCGCAGCGAGATGGCGCAGATGGCGCGCGCGTGGTTCAAGCGGGCCCCGCGCGGCCTGCTCTACGGCGTCTCGGTGGCCGAGGGCTCGACCCCGGTCGCGGCGACGGCCGTCGTGGTCTTCGATGGGACGGCGACCGGCTCCGGCGTGGTGCGCGGGCGCATCGCCGGGCAGCTCATCAACGAGGTCGCGGTCGCCTCCGGCGCGACCGCCGCGGCCGTGGCCGCCGCTGTCGAGGCCGAGATCGACCGGTGGCTGGAGATGCCTGCGACCGCTGGCAGCTCCACGGTCACCCTGACCCTCACAGCCGCCAACGCCGGGACGCGCAGCAACAACCTCCGGGTGGTGCTCGAGTGCACGGCGCCGGGCATCACGATGGCACTCAACGGCGGCACCGCCGCGGCCGTGGTGAAGGGCAACTTCGGGTCGGGCACGGCGACGGCCGGCAGCGTCGCCGACAACTTCACGACCGCCCTCGCGGCCATCCAGAACACCCGCTACCACCGCATCATCGCGGCCTGCGACGACGACACCAACCGCGGGCGGGTGAAGACCCACCTCAACCTGGTGAGCGGCATCAACGCCGGGCGCCGGGCCATGGCCGTCTGCGCCACGGTGGAGCCCACCGTCGCCACGGCGCAGGCCGATGCGACGGGGCAGGCGGAGCCGCGGCTCACCATCGTCTACGGGAGGAAGAGCCCCCGCACCCCGGGCGAGATCGCGACCAGCTACGCCGCGTCCCGCATCTACGGCGACGGCATCCGCCAGGGTGAGTCGCAGTACAAGGCGGCCAAGCAGAACGGGCTGCAGCTCGACGTCGAGGAGCCCGAGAACGAGGACCTGCTCTCGGACACCGACGTCGCGGCCTGCCTCGCGGCGGGCCTCACGCCCCTCGTGCCCGACCCGGTCAACCCGGGGTACATGCGCGTCGTGCGGCCGGCGACCACGCGCACGACCAACGTCGCGGGCTCGACCAGCTACCGGGTGCTCGACCCGTCGAAGGTGGCCGTCGCCGACGAGGTGGCCGATCGCCTGGAGACCTTCGCGGCCGTCGCCTACGCGACGAAGAACCTCGTGCCCGAGCCCGACCCCGACGCCAAGGTCAACGGCGACGTCATCTGGCCCAGCGCGGTGCGCGAGGACATCCTCTCGATCCTGCGCACGATGGAGGGCGAGGGGCTCCTCGTGAACGTCAACGCGCTCGCCGACCAGGTGCAGGTCGAGCCGATGATCGGCGACGACAGCTTCCTCGTCGCCACGGTGCCGATCGACGTGATCGAGCACTTCCACGGGTTCCTGGTCGAGGTCCTCCAGCAGGGCTGATCGCGCCCTAGGGCGCGGGAAGGGTAGAGCCACATGGCACGCAAGGAATGGGCACAGGGCTGCCGCGGGTGGCTCAACGGCCAGCTGATCGGCGACGCGCTCGAGATCTCCATGAAGATCGGCGAGGCGGGGTCGCGCATGAACACGCTCGGCGGCAACACCGGGACCACCGTCGCCGACCCGACGCACTTCACGGCGTCGATCAAGCACGCGGTCGCCAAGACGACCACGGACATCCGGCGGATCCGCCGTTTCCGCACGGACAAGACGGAGGTGACGCTCAAGGTCCAGATCGGCCCCGAGGTCTTCACCGCCGTCGGCAAGATCCTCACGTGCAACCCCTCGGGGTCGCCCGGCAAGGCGGAGTTCGACTTCGACTTCGACGGCGACGAGCAGGCGGTCTGATGGCGCGGGACGACGACGAGGCCCCGAGGGTCTCGCGGTTCTCGCGCAGCGTCGGGAGCCGCGCCCGCCCGAACAAGCTCGTCGCCTTCCCCGGGGCACCCGGGGAGAAGGTGCGGCTCTGGGCGCCCTCCGACGAGGACGACCAGCTCGCCGAGACCGAGGCGCGCCGGCACCTCACCGGCGTGCTCAAGCTCTCGGCGCTCGAGCTGTCGCTCGCGGCCGACGGCGCGCTCTTCCGCGCGGAGCTCGACCGGCAGCTGCTCTTCCGGGTCCTGCGCGACCCCGACGACCCGATCCAGTCCTACTTCGAGAGCGTCGACGAGGTGCGCGAGGGGCTGGAGGCCGCGCAGCGCGAGGCGCTGATGCGGGAGATCCGGCACTGGCGCACCGAGCGCTACCCCGAGCTCGACCTCGAGGACGTCCCTGAGGCGCAGCGCGGCGGGCCTGGGCTCGTCGGGTGGATGCGCGAGGCAAAAAGCTGTGGGGCACTGTTGACGTGGTGGCGCTCCTTCGAGCCCGCTACGCAGGACGCCATCATGCTCTCACTGGTCGACGCGTCGACGAGTGCGACAGTGCCCAGCTCCTCGGATACCTGACCATCGAGTGGGCGGAGCACGAGCTGGAGTCCCTCGGGATCCTGCCGCCCCGCCGACCCCCCGATCCCGAGCCGGAGTAGCTGAACCGCCGTGAGCGTCACGACCGCAGTCTTGCGCCTGACCGTGGAGGGCGGCAGCGCCGTCACGTCCGAGGTCCGCAAGGCGACGACCGACCTCAAGGCGGCGCAGAAGGACATCGAGAAGGCCTCCGTCGAGGCCGTCGCGCGCATCGAGGCGGCCCAGAAGGCCGCGAGCGAGCGGGCTCGCGGGCGGCGCAAGCGCGATGCCGTCGAGACCGTTCGCGACACCACCCAGACCGTCAACCAGCAGGGCGGCATCTACCGCCAGGGGGCGGCGACCGTCGTCCGGACGGAGCAGCTCGTCACCCGCGCGAAGCTCCGCGAGCTCGCGCGGCAGGGCGACGCCCAGAAGGCCTGGGTCGCGCTCTACGTCGACGCCCACAAGCGCGCCACCGCGGCCTTCGAGGCCGAGGTCGGCAAGCGCGGCTCCCTGTCGACCCGCGAGCAGCGGCAGATCGAGAGCGTGGCGCTCACCATGGTCGCCGCGCACGAGCGGTCCGAGCGTCGCCGCACGGCCGCGACCGAGCGGGAGGGCGAGCGTCGTCGTCGGGCCCGCGGCCGCGAGGCCGAGGCCTTCGTGCGCGGAGCCCCCGCCGCCGGGGGGCGCGCGGCGCTGGCGGGCGCCGAGGTTTTCGCGAACTACGGCGACGACCTGCGCGCGCGACGTCAGGCCCGCGAAGGCGTCGACCAGCGCGCCATGCAGATCGCCGCCGGCGACATCGGCGACGCCGACAGCGCAGGAGCCCTGGTCTCGGCGACGCGGCGCGTCTCGGGCGAGACGGGCCTCGACCCCCAGGGCGTCATCGACGCGATCGGGCAGGCGCAGGCCAACTTCTCCAACCTCGCGACCGCGGCCGATCGGGGCACCTACCTGAACGAGGTGCTCCCGATGCTCGGCCGCGCGGCCGTGGCCACGGGCAGTTCGCTCACCGACATGGTGCAGGCCGCGGGCGAGTTCCAGCGGCAGATGGGCGTCACCAACGCGCAGCTCCCCACCGCGCTCGCCCAGGCCATCCAGGGCGGCCGCCTCGGGTCGATCAGCTTCTCCGACCAGGCGCGGCACATGGGCGCCATCGGCGGCGGCGCGGCGCGCTTCCTGTCGAGCCGCCCCGAGGACTCCCTGCAGTCGCTCGCGACCACCAACGCGCTCTTCCAGATGGCCGGCCGCGCGGGCGGCGGCGGCGACGTGAGCGCTACGCGCGCCCAGGCCTTCATCAGCAACTTCACCAGCGCGCGCGGGCAGAACGCCCTGCGCCGCACTCTCGGGCGCAACGTAATGGGCTCGGACGGCCAGATCATCACCCGGCCCGGGGAGAACCAGTCGCAGGCCTTCCGGCGCACCATCGAAGAGGCCTACGCGCGCACGGGCGGCAACTCCACGCGCTTCCTCGACGCCGTCGCGGGCTCCAACGTGCGCGGCCGGGCGCTGGGCGATCAGCTCCTGCGCGACATGCGCGGGCACGGCGGGCGCCTCTCCGACTTCGGCGGCATCGTTGACCAGTCCCTCCAGGCCACGCCGGAGGCGACGATCACCCGGCCGTTCCAGAGCGTCAGTCGCACGCCGGCGAGCGAGCGCGCTCGCCACGAGGTTGGGCAGTTCTGGACCGAGAGCAGCGCGCGCACGAACTACGCGGGTGACACCGAGCGCCAGCGGCGGGAGTTCGCGCGGGACAACCCCTTCATCGCGCGGGTGATGGATGCGCTGCCGGGATCGGGTGCGGCGCGAGGACTCCAGGACACGACCAACCTTGCCTTCCAGACCGGCGAGTCGACCGGCGCATACGCCGGCTCGGCGCCATTGCCCGCGAACGCCACCCGAGCGCAGCGGCAGGCCGCGGTTGCCCTCGACCTCGCGACGGGTCAGGTGCGGCAGAACCTCGGCTCGACCGCGGGGATGGCCGACCGCTCGTCGGTCCAGCCTGCGATCGAGCAGGCGGGCACGCGCGAGCTCGCGCGCCTCCAGCTCGGAGACCGCGCCCGGGCGTCGGGAGGCAACCCCGCGGCCATCTCCGACGAGGCCATCGAGCGCTTCGCCCGCGCGAACGCCGCGGCGCTCCTGCAGGCGCTGCGCGGCGCGCAGTTCACCGTGACGCCCAACGCCGGAGCCGACGTGCACGCTCGGACCACCAACGCAGGGAACGGGGGGCGCTGATGGCCGTCGACGCGCTCAGGGAGCACCTCTCGCCCTTCGCCTTCGAGGGCGTGGAGTTCCCCGCCGCCGAGTCCTCCCTCACGGCCGGCCACGACTCCGCGAAGCACGCGGGCTACCGCCAGCGCGGTGCGGACGTCGAGACCACCGGCCCCCGCGCCAAGGTCATCAAGGTCAAGGTCCCGCTCTACAACGGCCTGCGATGGCCGCGGCCGCTCTTCCCGGACGTCTACGCGGAGCTCGTGCGCGCGCTCGACGGGCGGGGCGAGGGGCTGCTCACGCATCCGACCCGGGGGCTCCTGACGGTGCACGTCGACGAGTGGGTCGAGCAGCTCGACGGAAAGACCAAGGACGGCACGACCCTCGAGATCACCTTCACCGAGCAGCGGGGCGAGGCGTCGCTGCTCGACTTCAACGCGTCCGCCTCACCGGCCGACGTGGCGATCGCCGCAGCAGCGGAGGTCGAGGTCGAAGCCGCCACGCTCGGCCTCGCGGACCGCTTCCTCGGCTTCGTCGACGACGTGACGGCGGTGATGGACGAGCTCGCCTCGGCCGACGCGACGATGACGCAGGCGATCGCCTCGGCCGACGCCCTCGTGCGCCGCTGCGAGGAGGACCTCGCGGACCCGGCGCTCGCGACCTCGTCGTGCTTCCCCCTCCGCGGCGCCCTCGGCGCCACCCAGGCCGCGGTCGCCGCGCGGGTCGCCGAGCGGTCGGGCGACCGCCCAGGCACCTTCCGCCTGCCGGTCGCCATGTCCATCGCGGAGGTCGCCGCGCACCCCGACGTCTACGGCGACGCCGCGCGCATGGGCGAGCTGCTCGCGGTCAACGAGCTCGACGACCCCGGCGAGATCCCCGCGGGCACCACCCTCCTGGTCCCGGTCTAACCATGGCCGACACGCACGAGGTCTCCCTCACGATCGCGGGGCGCGAGCTCACCGCCTGGGATGAGGTGGTGCTCACCCACGACCTGCTCACCGCCGGGAGCGCCCTCACGGTCACGCTCCTGCGCGGCCGGCAGACCCCCGCCATGGCGGCGCGCGCCCGCGGGGTAATCCAGGGCCTGGCGCCCATGGAGGTGCGGGTCGACGGCGCGTTGCAGTTTGTCGGCACGGTCGAGCACGTCAAGAGCGGTGGGGACCGCGGCGGGGCCAAGCTCATCGTCTCCGGGCGCGACCTCTCCGCGGCGATGCTCGTCTCGGACGTCGACCCGCGGCTCTCGCTGAAGGACGTCACCCTCGCCGAGGCCCTCACGCGCGCGGTGGCGCCGCTCGGCCTGCCGCTGGTCGTCGCCGCGTCGGCTTCGGAGGCCACCCGCATCGCCGCGGGCCGGGCGCACCCCCGCGCCACGCCGAAGACCTCGACGCGCCGCGCCCACGTCGACCAGTGGAAGCCCCGCCCCGGCGAGAAGGTCTGGGCGTTCTGCGAGCACCTCGCCCGGCGGCACGGGTTCCTGCTCTACGTCGGGCCCACGGCGGCGGGGCAGGGGCTCATCCTCGACAAGCCCGCCTACGACGACGAGCCGCTCTACGACCTCACCCGCATCACCACCGACGGCGGCGAGAACTACACGGGCAACCTCCTCGGGGGCTGGGACATCGTCAACGCGACGCAGGTCCCGACGGTGGCGACGGCCTACGGGCACACCTCGCTCCTGGCGAACGAGGACGCCCGGTGCGAGGCCGAGCAGCCCAACACGGCGCTGCTCAGCACCAAGATCCACCAGGGGTTCGCGCCGCGCCCGCGGTACATCCACGACCCCCGCGTCCACACGCTCGACCAGGCCCAGCAGCGGGCCCGGAGCGAGCTCGCTCGCGCGAACCAGCAGCTCTACCTCTACGAGGCCACGGTGCAGGGCTGGGGGCAGGCCCACGGGCTCTACGCGATCAACACCATGACGACCCTGCGCGACGACCTCGAAGGCATCCGCGGCCGTGCGCTCATCGCGAAGGTCGACATGAAGCGCTCGCGCGATGGCGGGCACACGACGCAGCTCGCGCTCTCGCCCCGCGGCGCCATCGTGCTTGCACCGGAGGATGCGTGAGCTTCCACCAGAAGGTCGTGCGCGCGGCCTACGGCGCCGTGTCCAAGCTCCTCGAGCTGCAGCTCCGCGGCGTGGGCGACGAGGCCGACGACGACGAGGCGGCGCCCACCGACCGCGCGGCGCTGCTCCAGCCGATGGGCGTGGCGGTGCTGCCGATCGTCGCGCGGACGCTGCGGGCGGACGTGGAGCAGGACGGCGGCGAGCCCTACGTCAAGCGCCTCTGGGACAAGGCCAGGACGCCCACGGACCTGGAGTCGGGCGAGACCCGGCTCTACGCCGTCGGCGCCATCGCGACGGCGCTGCGGCTGCTCACGGGCGCCGCGGTGCTCGAAGCTCCGTCGATCAAGCTGGGCGCCGCGGCGACGAAGAAGGTCAACCGCGAGGGGGACCCGGTGGACTGCGGGACGCTGACCTTCGCGTTCACGCCCGGCATGGCGGCGGCGCTCTCCATCACCTACACGCCCCCGGCGGGCGGCGGTGCACCCACCGTGCTCGCTGCTGGTTCGGGGGACATCTCGCTCATCGGGCGCACCGGGGCGGGCTCCAGCAAGGTGCTGGCGGAGGACTGATGGCCATCGCCCGCTACATCAACCCGGTCACCGGGGACGTCTCCCTCGACGGCCGCACCTGGCGCGCGGCGCTCACCCCTGAGCTCGCCATCGTCGTGAGCGTCCTGCGCACGCCGCTCGGATCGGCCGGGCGCGACCGCACCTACGGCATCGAGGAGGTCGACAACGAACTGCCCAACGCCGTCGCCCGCCACCAGCAGGCCGTGGCGACGGCGCTCAAGCGCTGGACCGCGCGCGGCACCCTCCGCGACCTCGTCGTCACCGCCGTGCCCGAGGCCCGCCCGATGGGCACGGTGCTGCGCAGCACCATCACCTTCCGCGGCCGGGACGGCCGTTTGCAGTCCATCGAGGTCGAGCGGTAGCTACAGCGCGTTGCGCTCTTCGCACCGGCCGCGAGGGTCGCCGGCGTCGTCCCGCCACTCCTCACAGGCGTCCTCATCGACGGTGCATTGTTGCTGGCTGCCTCGCGTCGGGAAGCACCACAGCGTGAGCGTGAGGCGACACGGGTAGATCGTCCGCGCGTTCGTACCGAGGTCCGGGTTGAGCCGATCGTAGAGTTCCACGAGACCCCGCTCTCGCTCGCGGCAGTCTGCCGCCCGGCGGAAGCAAAGCGCTCCGGGCAGGCCGGCGCGGCCGTCGTGCAGGCACCACACGGCATCCGGTTCCGTGCGGGCGTTCGCCGGGGTCACTACGTACCGGCGTTGCCATTCGATGCTCGGGGGGATTCGTACGCCGGGCGAGGGCCAGCGCTGCGTGATCGCGTCGCCATCGTCCTCTGGCGTGCATTGGACGAACTCCACTGGAGAGCGCAGCGCCATCTCAAGCGCCGCCGGGGCGTCGGACATCGTGCCGATACGGGTGAGGTTCCGGCGGGTACAGGGCACGCCGCGCAGGTTCAGGTAGATGCCGGTGATCACAGCATCGCCACCGCGAAAGCGGCTCGCGACGTAGGCGTTGAACAACCGCTGCCAGTCGGGCTCAGGCGCTGGCGCCGGTGGTGTCGACGGCGCCAGCGCCGGTTCGATCGACGGGACGGGTGGCGCCGCCGCAGCAGTTCGCGGGGTCGGCGCAGGAGGGCTCTGCCTCGGAGAAGTGACGAGCGCCCCGACGATCAGCGCCAGCGCCACCGCGCAGCCGCCCAAGAACCACTGCAACGCTGACAGCCGCACGCCCCCTCCGTCCCGCCGGACCGTCCCGGCCCGCTGACGCTACCCCGGCCCCTCCGCCGAGAGCCACCGCCCATGCCCTTCACGCCCCGCGTAGCCGCCACCATCCGAGACGCCCTGCTCGCGGACCTGCGCGCGCGCTACCTCGCGCTCACCCCGCCGCAGGACATCGCCATCGAGGAGGGCACGCCCGCGTACAACGACGCCGACGCGCTCTCGAAGGCCCTGGAGCCCACGGAGTACCTCGCCGGGCAGGCCGCCGCCCGCGTGCTGCTCCGCGGCCAGTTCGGCACCGAGCTCGACCAGACGGCGCACGACGACGGCACGTCGCGCGACCAGGCCACCAAGGCGCGGCTCTCGGTCCCGGTGACGGGGCCCAGCATCAACGGCACGACGGCCCTCAACGGTGCCACGCTCTCCGAGCCCGGCGGCCTGCGCTTCGTGCCCATCGACCCGGATACGGGGGCGGCGCTCACGTCCATCACGGTCGACGGATCGGCCCAGGCGACGCTCACGGTCGAGTGCACGACGGCGGGCGTCGAGGGCAACCTCGCGACGCCGGCGACGCTCACCTGGTCGACGGCGCCGACGGGCTACGCGGCCACGGCAGCAACGAGCGCCATTGCCCGCGCGGGCACTGCGGCCGAGTCCGACGTCCAACTCCAGACGCGGCTCGTCGAGCGCCGACGCGCCCGGCCCGGGAGCGGCAACCCCGCCGACATCCGGCAGCAGCTCCTCGACTTTGCGGGCGTCGACGAGGTGTTCGTGCATCCGTGTATGGGCCCCGACGGCATCTTCGCCCTCGGGTGCTTCACCGCCGTGGTGCTCGGCGCGCCGGCCGGGGACTCGACGGCGCCCGGGATCTTCTATGACGCGCCCACGGGCTCGCCGCGCACTCAGGCGCTGATGAAGCGCTACCTGCTCGGCGAGGTCGACGCCGACGGCGCGGAGATCCCCGAGGCCCTGCGGGAGGGGTTCCTTCCCGGACCCATCCACCCGGACAACATCACCATCGTGACGCCGGGGGCGACGGGCGCCGATGTCGTTGTCACGGTCACGACCTCCGTCGACTACCCGCCGAGCTTCGTCGGGAGCTACGTCGTGGCGGTCTCGCCCGCGCCGACGACCACCACGTTCTCGACGACGGCCGGGATCACCGTGTCGCCGGACGTCGGCGCGCTGGTGCCCGATGACCTCGTCGCGATCAACGTCAGCACCGTAGCGAAGCGTGGCGGCTTCGCGCTGGGGAAGATCCTGACGGCGGCTGGTACCAGCGTGGTGCTGGCCGAGGCGCTCCCCGCCGCGCCCGTCGCCGGGACCACGGTCTACCCGACCACCGCGGCGTGGCAGGCGATCCGGGAGGCGGTGTTCGCGGCGGTCGACAACCTGGGCTCGGGCACGCCGACCATCAGCGCCGACACCAACCCCGGCAACCGCCTGGGTCGGTTCCCGACGGAGTCATGGGGACGACCCGCAACCCTTCGCGCCTCGCAGCTCATCGCGGCGATCATGGCCATCCCGGGCGTGACGGACGTGACCGTGACCATCAACGGCACCTCGTCGGCAGTCAGCTCATCGAAGAACGTGACCCAGCTCGCGACCCTGACGATCGTTCCAGGATAGTCAGAATCGGCAGACGCCGCCGACGCACGATTGTCGCGCCGCACACCGGGTGCCGCACGCGCCGCAGTTGGTGACGTCGCGACTCAGGTCGACCTCGCAGCCGTTCCCGACGCCCACGATACGGTCGCAGTTCCCCCAGGGTGCCGCGCACATACCCACGTCGCACACGCCGTCATGGCACTGAGGGGTTGCGTTCTGCACCTCGCACGCTCGCCCCAGCGCGCCGCAGTTCATCACGTCCGTCTGGAGGTCGATGCACCGCCCCGCGTCGGCGTTGCAGGCGACGTCGGCGGGCACGTCCGCCGCGACGTCGGACGGCGCATCGCTCCCGGTGTCCGCGAACGGCCAGTCCTTCACCACCGCGTCGACGCCCTGGTCCCCGGGCACGTCGACCGGCGCCGGCCGGTCCTCGGTGACGTCGAGCGCGAGCACGTCGTGGCCGAGGTCGACCGGGGCGCCGGTGTCGGCGGGGCCCGCGTCGGCCGGCGGGGCGGGGTCGGAGCTGCAGGCGGCGAGGGCGAGGCAGAGCGGTAGCAGGAAGCGCATCCCCGGACGGTAGCTCAGCCGAGCACCGTCGCGAACAGCACGGAGAAAACCGATGACCGACCAGGCCCTCCCGTCCGGCTCGACCTCGGCGGACAAGATCGCACGCCAGCTCGCCCGCCTGCGCGGCCCGGAGATCCAACCGCGGGACGGCTCCCTCATCGCCGAGGACCTGCGGGTGCAGGGCGGCGGGCTCGCCGAGGTCCGCGCCACCATCCGCCGCGCGCTGGCGCAGGCTCATCCGAGCACGGCGACGGACATGCTCCCCGAACTCGAGGAGGAGTACGGCCTTCCCAGCGGCGCCGCGCTCGTCACGGTCGACCGCCAGACGCGCCTGCTCGCCAAGCACCGCGCGCGCGGCGACGGCTCCATCCCCGCCCTCGAGGTGACCGTCCGGACGCTGATCCCCGACGCGGTCCTCGTGCCGATCGCCGCGGCGGACGTCGCTGATACCGACCCGACGGCGGTGTTCAACCTGGTGATCCTCGTCCCGCTCGCCGCGATGGACGACGCCAACCTGCTCGCCGAGCTCGACGCGCTGCTCGGCCAGCAGGTGACCTCCTACGCCGCCTGGACCTACGGCGCCGGCGAGGGCCCCGACATCGACGACTTCCTCTGCGACCGCACCGACTCCCTCGTTGGGATCGACCTCCTCGCCTCGTAGCCCCCCTCCCTCAGCCCCGCACGGAGCCCCCACCGATGTCCGCAACCCACACCGCCGTCGCCGCGCTGCGGCAGGCCGTCGCGCCCGCGCTCCCGCAGGGCGACCCGGCCAACCTCGCGCTCGCCCGCGAGCTGCTCGACAACCGCGCGCTCCTCCAGAGCCTCGCCCGCGGCGCCCTCTTCGGCGAGGGGTCGGTCACGATCGGCGGCGACGCGACCACGCCCTCGCTCGCCACGCCCCTCATCGAGGCCGCGGTGGTGCGGGACCCGAACGTCGTGTGGCGCGTGGCGGGGCGGACCGCGGGCACGGTCACCCCGGGCGCGCTCACCGCATCGACGATCCACTACCTCTACCTGCGCGCGGACGCCGACGGCGTGTACAGCTACGTCGTCTCGACGACCGCGCCGACGGGGCTCTTCCGCATCACCGGCAACGAGCTGCAGCGCCTTGTGTGCGCCTTCGCGACGGGCCTGCTCGGCTTCCCGCTGCCCGCGGTCGTGGGTGAGCGGTCGGGGCGCTACATCGCGAGCTCGGGGCGCGCGGAGCTCGTCGCGCTCGCGCCTGGGGCCACCATCGGCGGTCCCGGCGGCGTCGGCCGCGCGACCACCTGGACGGCGGTCAGCCTCGCCACGCTGGTGCCGCCGTGGGCGACGACCGCATGGGTGATGGCGCGGGTGAAGCGCGCCGCGGCCGACGGCGGGGTCGAGCTCCGGGTGCGCCGATCGAGCGCCGACGGCGGGCACCTCTCGGCGGCCGTGGCCTACGCCCACGCTGGGATCGACTCGGGCGACGAGAAGCTGGTGCAGGTGCCGCTCCTCTCGGCCGCCTTCGAGTACCAGCTCACCGCAGCCCTGACGGACGACCCGGCCTACGGCGCGACGTTCACCGTCGTGGGGTGGGAGTAGTTCGATGGGGTCCAAGCGCATCACCACCTTCGCCCGCGGCAGCACGCTGCCCGCGGCGACCCTCAACGCCATGCAGGACCGCGCTGCGGTCCTCACCCGTGCCCTGGTCGACGGCGTCGCCGCGCCCACCGGCACCCTCGCGCTCACGGGCCGCGACGGCCGCTACTGGTGCACGCCCGACACCGCGGGCGTTCTCGATGGCGCCATTGCCGTCGTCGACAACACCCGCGACTGGCGCTCGCACCACGTCACGGCCACCTTCGTGCGGCTCACCGCCGCCGCCCAGCGCCTGCACGGCGCCGACGTGTGGAAGCGCAACGACCCCACGCAGGAGATCGCCGTCCGCCGCATCGAGGACGCCTGGACGGGCGTCAACCTCGCGGCCATCACCGCGGGGGTGCCCCCGGTCATCGGCGCCGGCGTGTTCGCGATCATCCTCGACGAGCTCGCCGCGGGCACCAACCGGATCTTCCTCTACGCCCGCGAGAGCGACGGCGCGCTCTGCCTCTACAACGACAGCGGCGGCGCGTTGCACGCCGATCTCTTCTACGACGGGTCGAGCGCGAGCACGTCGAGCGGCGGCACCTCCACCGTCCCGGGCTTCCTCGCGGGCGAGGTCAACACCACCGACGCGACCTGGACGACGGTCCCGGAGTGCAGCGCGACCCTCGCGCAGTCCTCCAGCGTGACCTTCCAGGGGATGGTGAGCGCCATCCGCGACGACGGCACCGAGGGCGGTGGGTGGGCCTTCACGGTGCGCGCGCGGCGCCCTGCGAGCGGCGCCCCCGTGGTCGGCACGGCCGTCTTCACGCTGGCCGAGCATGACGGCACGGGCTGGGACGTGCGGGTGCAGGTGAGCGGGAGCGACGTGGTGGTGCAGGTGAGCGGCGAGGCCGCGAAGAACCTGACCTGGCGGGCAGAGATTCAGACCACGGAGGCGGCGATCTGATGAGCAACGACTACCCGGTCCTCTCCAGCACGCGCGGCCGGCGCGACACCGACCTCGGGAGCGGTGCTACCCACACCGTCGGCACCCTCGCCGCGGCGCGCGCACTCACCCCCGCCTTCGGGGATACGTTCGCGCTGACCGATGTCGGGGGCTCGCTGCGATGCGACGTGGCGGGCACGTGGGTGTGGTCCCACGGCGGCCCGCTCGCCGCCGCACGCGGGCCCTTCTCGGGCGCGGGCGCATGGATCGCCGCACGGGGCGCGGGCGCGACCGCGGGGCCGGTCGGCGGCCCGGGCTATTCCTTCGTCCTCGGGCTCCACGTCATCGCGCTCCCGGGCTCGGAGAAGGTGCTCGTGGTCCACGACAACGGCACCGACGGGTGGTTCCTCGGCGTGCGCGCCTCGACCGCCGACCGGCTCTACCTCTGTCAGCGCGGCATCCCCACGGGCCCGGGCGACAAGATCGAGCTGACCGACGCGGTGGGCAGCAACCACGCGAACCTCGCGACGGGCTCCTACACGATCGCCGTCAGCGTCGCCCCCACGGCGGTGCGGTGGGCGGTCAAGGGCGGCGCCGTCGGGTCGCTCGTCATCAGCGGAACCTACGTCCCGCCGATCAGCACATCGCGCTTCGTCCTCGCCAACTTCACCGGGTCGGACCTCGCGATCAACGCGGAGGTCGCGTTCTTCCAGGCGTTCGACAGCACCCTCTCCGATGCGGCGCTCCAGGCCCTCAGCGCCGACCACGCGGACTACCTCCCCGGTGACGGTGGCGCCGTCCCGGTCGCCTCGTACCTCGCGGGCTCTCACCCTCGCTACGACGTGAGCGGGCAGCTTGTGGGCGACGAGGGCGCGGCGCTCGTGGTGGAGCCCGCCACGACCGGATGGACGGCGCGATGACGCCCACGCCCCCCAGCGGCATCCCCGTCGCCATCGCCGGGCAGCTCCACCGCGACGACGGCCAGGACCGCGGCATCCGCGCGCTCTGGCTCGCGCTCGCGGCCCTCGTCGTCGGCGCCCTCGTCGGCGTCTGGTACGTCGCCCGCAGCGAGCGCCCCGCCGCGCCGCCGCCGCCGCCGCCCGTCGTGCACGTCGCGGCGGCGCCCCCGTGCCCCGCGTGTCCGCCGTGCGCGGCGTGTCCCGCGTGCCCGCAGCCCGCACCCCGGAGCCATCGCCGATGAGTGACCACCACAGCGCCGACGGCTCGCTCACGCTCCTCGCGATCGGCGGCGGCTGGCTCACGGGCCACGTCTCGCACCTCGTCGCGGGCTTCCCCCCGGGGCTCATCGGCCCGCTGACCACGCTCCTCGGCGGCGCCATCCTCCACGTCGCCGCGCCCTACCTGCGCGCCCACGGCGAGCGGCTGCGCGACCGGGCCCTCCGCCGACGCCCCACCTCCGCGCGCTCGCGCTCGGTGCTCGTGATCGAGGACCACGCCTCCGGGGAGATCCTCGCGGGGCTGCTGCGCGACGCGCTCGACGTGCCCGTGTACCTCGCGCGCTCTGGCGCCGAGGGGCGCGGGATGGCGCAGCGGTACGCCCCCGCGGCGATCGTCTGCGACCTCGCGCTGCCCGACGAGGACGGCGACGAGGTGCTGAACGCCATCGGACAGCCGGGCGCGCTCCTCGTGAGCGGCGCGGCGCATCCCGAGGACCTCACCGCTGCGGCGGAGCGCTGCCACGCGCGGGCGATGCAGAAGCCGCTGTCGCTCGATGACGTGGTGGGCGCCGTGCGGAAGCAACTCGCCGCGCCCTGATCAACGACCTCCCCGCCGCACGTCGCGGCGGGCTCTCGCGAAGGACAACGACCATGCACTACAGGAACGGCACCCAGGCTCACCTCGGCGACATCGCGCGGGGCCGCGGATACAACATCCCTCACGACGTGCAGGGCGTCGTGGTCGGGCTCACCCCGGGCTCGGAGTCGTGCAGCATCCACCTCGCGGTGCTGCGCACGGCGCAGCCCGTCGGGACGCAGGTCGCGCCCTACCCGGTGATCGTCGAAGAGCACGGCACCTGCGGCGAGTTCGATCTCGTACACCCGTCGCCCACGCGCCCGGTCGCGGGCTGATGGACCCGCTCTCGCACGCGGCGATGGAGCGCTTCCGCGCCGCGTGCGACGACGGAGCCCGCGACGCGCATCCCGACTTCAGCGCGCCCCGCGAACGCCGCCGCGACTACGCCCACCTCGGCCCGTGGCTCGACGCCGCGGAACGGTGGGCGTGGCGTCGACGCACCTGACCTCACTGCGGGCATCCGCCGCCCGCTGCTACTCGCTGCCACACGGAGACACCATGGACCCCCTCGACCTCGCCGACCCCATCCGCCTGCTGATCCTGCTCCTCCCGGAGCCCTACCGCGCCCCCGCGGCGGTGATCCTCTCCGCCCTCGTCGCGTCGCAGCTCATCGCCGCGTCGATCATCGCGCGGCTGCCCCTCAGCGCCCGCGAGCACCCCCGGTGGGGCCGCGTCGTGCGGGCGCTGCACTGGTACTCGCTGCTCCGCCTGCGCGACGAGGCGGGCACCACGAAGCCCATCGGCGCCGACGTCGCCCCGCGGGTGACGCTCGCTCCGACGCGCGCCGATGAGGTGGTGCTCGACCGCCCGACCGTGGCCCCGCCCGCGCCGATCAGCGCCCTGCGCGCGACGACGCTGACGGGGCGCGAGGGGGAGCGGGGGAGCGCGTCGGTGCGGTCGCTGCTCGCGCTCGCCGTGGGGCTGACGGTGGTGCTCCCGCTGGGCTTCGCGCTCTGCGGGTGTCCCTCCGTCATCCGTGAGCCGTCGATCGAGCCCCCGCCCGCCCCCGCCGACGCGGGCACCACCGCCTGCCACAACGGCGCCCCGTGGCGCTTCACGGCGGGCGAGTGGTCGCAGGCTGATCGCCAGTGCAACCGGCTCTCGACGGACGCCTCCGCGGTCGTGTGCTGCGCCACCCCGTCGGCCATGACCGGCGCGTCCATCCACGCGTGCGTGCCCATGTCCGCCTGCTCTCCCGAGGTGTCCCGGTGAAGGAGCTGCTCAAGAGCGTGATCCTCGCCGTGGCGGCGCCGGTCGCAACGGAGATCGCGGGCGCCATCCGCGAAGCTCGTGCGAAGGAGCACGACGCGGCCATTGAAGCGCGGAAGGCCCTTGCCTCCCTGCGCGGCGCGTCGGAGCCCGGGCGGTGACCGCCGCCGACCCGATGGCCGCGCCGCACGTCGATCACGTCGTGCCGATCCACGGCGGGAGCGTCCGCCTGCGCAGCGCGAGCGGCCCGATGGAAGCGCTGTGGATCGACCTCCGCGACCCCGAGGGCCGCGAGGTGATCTTCGACCGCGCGACGCAACAGCACCTCGCCGCGGCCGTTCGCATCATCCCTTCGAAGGCGCGCGACCTCGCCGCTCTACTCAACCGCTACGCCGACACGCACGAGGACTCCCGATGAAGCTCTCCCCCGATCAGCGCGAGGCCCTCGCGCGCCACCTGCTCAAGCGCTTCCGGCTCTTCGTGGCCGAGAAGACGGGCCTCCCCATGACCCTCGTCGCCCGCGCCTTCGACGTGGCCGAGCTCTTCGGCGCGGGCGTGCCCACCGGGGACGCCTTCGTCGGGCGCTACTGGACCACCGTCGGCCCGGTGATCTTCACGCCGCTGGGCTACTCCACCGCCCTCGGAGAGCGCCTGCGGGTGCTCTCGCACGAGGCCACTCACGGGGTGCAGTTCTGGCGCGACCACGTCGCGTTCCTCGCCCGCTACCTCACCAGCCGCGGGCGCGCGGAGCTCGAAGCCGAGGCGGAGCGCAGCGCGTGCGAGGTGTGGTGGATGCTCACGGGCACCATCCCCGGCGACCTCGGCGCCATCGACATCTGCCGCCACGGCTACGCGCTCAAGACGGAGCCCGGCGAGCACGACGACAACGCCGACCTGACGCGCGACCTGCTCGAGCAGGCCGTCACCAGCATCCGCGCGGGCGTCGTGTCGACGGACGTGGGCCTCGCCGTGCTCGCGTGGCTGCGCGCCGAGGCGCCCGAGGCCATCGTCGGGCGGGTGCTGACGTGACCGGCGGCGCCCTGACGCGCCCGGAGCGCATCGCCGCAGGCCTCGCCCGCGCGCCCCTCGCGCCCGCGGTCGTCGTCACCGTGTACCCGTCGGGCTCCATGGCCTCGACGCTCGCCGGGTCGCGTCCGGTGATCGAGCGGCTGATGCGCGTCGCCGCCCCGGGTGACCTGGCCGTCTGCATCCACGACCCCATCACGGGCGACGAGCGGGCCCTCACCGGCATGGTGCGCGACCTCGGGCTGCGCCTGTGGGTGGCGTGGGGGGCCAATCCGCACGTCAGGACGGCGCGCACGAAGGGCCCGGCGTCGGCGCTCGACGTGTGCGCCCGGTGGTCGAAGGCCGCCGCGGCTCTCGGTGCGGAGGTGCTCGAGCTCAACGGCGAGCGCAGCGGGAGCGACAACCCGAACGATTGGGTGATCGACGCCCCGGGCGATGCCGCGCTGCTCCCGGCGCTCGCAACCAACCTCATCGCCACGGTGCGGGAGGCAGCGCCGGCCGCCCGGGTGAGCTGGACCTCGCACGACGCGCCGAGATGGCACCGGCTGCCGTGGGCCGCGATCCTGGGGCCCGGTGGCGCAGATCTCCACGGCCCTCAGATCTACCCTGCGAACGCGGCGACGCCGGGCCAGGAGAGCGTCGGCGCTGCCCGCGCTCGGCTGGCGATGGCGACCGGGCAGTGGCAGGCGCTGGTCACCGCGGGCACCATCCGTGCGGACGTGGGGCCGGGCGGCGCCGGGTGGTGCGCGTACACGCAAGCACACGGCGTCTCCGTCGCGGGCGTCGCGCTGATCCTCGATAGCTCCGACACGTCGCGGGCGTGGGCGCTCCCGACGCGCAGCGACACCGACGGGATCGCGGCCATCGAAGCGGTGTTGACCGCCCGACGCCTGCATGGGCGATCGGCCGGCGCCATCAAGCGCGCGCAGGTGGCCGCGGGTCTGGCGGTGGACGGAGTTCTCGGGCCGCGGACGCTGGCCGCCCTGGGCCTCGCGTGATCCACCACGTCGTCGACCTCCCGCGCGCGGTGATGCTCGTGCTCCTCGCCGCATCGTGGTGGCACGGCGCGGTGGTCGGCGGCGCCGTCGTCGCGCTGGTGACCGTCGCCCGCGGGTGGGGTGAGCCATGACCGACCGCCTCCGCACCGTCGGCTACGTCCTCGGCTACGCCAGCGCCCTCGGCGCGCTCGTTGCGGGCTGCGCGCTCGCCCCGCGGGCCACGGGCGCGGTGGTCGTCGTCGGCGTGGGGTACGCGCTGCGGTGGGTGCTGCGGATGCCCGCGGTGACGCCGTAGCGCACGGCTTGACGGCGGGTCCGTGGCGCGCTCTGATCGTGGCTCCTCCCGGTTAGTGGCCGGGCCCGGCGCAGCGGGTGACTACTGCGACAGCGCCGCCTCCCCACCCATCGGACAGGCCCCGCCCCATGGCGGGTCACCGGCCCGAGCAAAGCCCTCCGCTTCGGCAGAGGCAACGAGCCCTCGGCCCTCACGGGTCGGGGGCTTCGTCTATTTGGCGACCCGCTTGACCCGCGCCCGCCGCGCGCTGTGTAATGCGGCTTCCTTCGCAGGAACCACACGGCGAGCACCTCATGTAACCCGCGGCCGCAGCGTCCCTCTCAGCGCCTCTCCACCGTCTCGCGGGTGACTCCGCGGAGACGCGCTCTTGCGCCCGCCATCTGCCGCCACCCCGCAGCCCGCCGCATCCCGCGGCGCCCCGCTGCCCACCCCCGCGCAGCCGCGTGGGGGGCACCTCCGTCAGCCCACCCGCACCCTCCGCCCGCCGCGCATCGTCCACGCCCAGCGCCTCACCGCCGCCACCGCCCGATCAGCCACGACACGAGCACGCGGCCGGTGCGCTCTCGCACCCATCGGTCGCGGCGTTCCAGCTTCGCCCGCAGCGCATCGACGCCGCCGTGCCACCACGTCGCCGCGCTCACCCCCGGCCGCACCTCGCGCCGCGGGTCGCGCTCCACCTGCGCGCGGGACATCCGACGGCGCTGGCTCACGACCGCCCCTCCCGCGCCCGTCGCTCGAGTTCCGCCTCGACGCGCACCCGGAACCGCTCGCGCCGCTCCCACGCCTGCGCGCGCATCGTGGGGGAGTCCATGGGGCCGCCCGCGTGCGCGTCGTCGCGGTCGACCTGGCGGCACTCGGCCACCGCCTCGGACAGCGCCCACTCGGGGAGGTGCGCGAGCTGCGACAGGCACGCGGTGATCGCCTCCTCGTCGGGGGCGCCCGTGGAGATCGTGCGCGGGAGGGCGTAGCGCAGCGCCATCAGCAGCACGCGGTCGAGCGTGGCGGGCGCGAGGGAAGGGCGGCGCTTCACGACCCGCCCTCCGCCACCGGGTGCGCGGGGCACCCGTCGCTCGCCGCCACAGGGTGCGCGCGGTCGAACGCCGCCAGCGCCTCGACGGCCGCGGCCCGCGTCGCAGCGAGCGACGGCAGCCGCGCCTCCGTGCGCGCGATCACGTCGCGGGCGTGGGCGATGGCCGCGAGCGCCGCGTTGTGCGAGCGCCGGGCGCTGTCGGCCGCGCGGTACACCGGGCCGCGGGCGGCGAGGCGGGGGTCCGCGGCGGGCTGGTAGCTGCCCTCGCAGGGGAGCAGCCGCATCCCCACCGGGCTGTAGCGCGTGTGCGCGCAGAAGCGGCCGTCTTTCAGCACGCGCTCGGTGCGGCCGCAGACGTGGCAGCGGGCGGTGTTCATGGCGTGCCTCGCTTCGCCGCCAGCCGCGCGAGCGCCCGCAGGTCGGCGTCGGCCGCGGCCCGGTCGGCTTCGATGCGCGCGAGCTCCGCGGCGTGCGCGGCCTCCGCGCGGGCGATGCGTCCCGGGGCGAGGTCGACGCGGGCCTGTACGCGCGCCGTCTCTTCTGCCAGCCAGCGGTCGGGCCAGTCGCCCACGGGAGCGCCCGTGCCGGGGCAGACGTAGCGGCTGGTGATGTGCCGCGCGACGGTGCCGCGGACGATGCCCGCGGTGGAGCCGCAGCGGGGGCAGAGGGTGCGGAGGATCACGCGCCACCGCCCTTCGGGTCGTAGCCCGCGGGCGCGTCGGGGTCGCGGGCGATGGCCCCGCGGATCAGGTCTACCAGCACCATGTCGCGCGACCATCGGCCCTGCCCCTTCGCGTTGCGGGCGTCAACGATCGCGTCGAGCGCGTTGAAGTCGGCGCCGATGAGGGCGCGGACGTTCGTCGGGTAGACCTTCGTGGGGTGCTTGGGTTTGCGGTGCGCGCCCATGCTCGGAGCGTACGCGCGTCGTGGCCTTCGGGTCGATGGGATCGCCATATTGCCGTCATGGTAACATCGTGGTAAGACGAGCGCCAGTAGCCCCACGACGGGGCGGCGGAGGTGGCGATGGCGACGAATCGGGTTGAGGCGGAGTGCCCGGAGTGCAAGCGCTCGCGGCAGGTGCGAGGTGATGGGACGTTCGCGCAGCACAGCGAGAGCGGGTTCTTCGGGGGCTCGACGTGGACCAAGCGACCGTGCCCCGGGTCGGGCGAGTCCGCGCTCGCCGCCCTGCGCGCGGCGAAGCGGTCGCAGCTTCTGCGCGCGGCGGACGATGCCGCGAAGCGGGTCGAGAGCGAGCGCCCCCGCTACGCCGAGGCGAAGAAGTGGATGGACGACGCCGAGGCCGACCTCGCCGCCGCGCGTGCCGCCGTCGAGGCCTTCGACGCGGAGGTCGCATGACCACCCCCCACACGCCCGTCGCCCTCCCGGCCGACGAGCTCGCGGCGATCGGCGCGCGGGCAGAGGCGGCGACGCCGTGGACGCCCGCAGCGTGCGACCTGCACACGGGCGAGGACGGCCCCTACGCCCTCCAGGGCGCGACCATCGGCGGCACGCTGGTCACGCTCGGTGACACCTACGAGGGCAGCACCGAGGACTGGCTGCTCATCGCCCACGCGCGCACCGACGTCCCCGCGCTCCTCCGCCACATCGCCGCCCTCGACGCCGCCCACGCGGCTGCGGTCGCGGCTGCGGTGGCGGCGGAGACGGCGCGGTGCGGCGCCGACGAACAGGCGCGCTTCGCCCGATGGCTGCGGTTGCACGACGAGGGCGTGACGGCATGGGAGGCTGCGACGGAGTTGCAGGAGTGCGCGTGGCCCATGGAGTTGCTCTCGGAGCGCACGGACCCGCCCTCCGACACGATCTCCGCGCCGCAGTCGTTCACGCTCACGATCGGCGGCGAACCCGTCAGGATGGACGTGGCGCACGTCGACCGCGTGCTCGACGGACGCCGCGAGTTGTTCTGGTCGACGCGGGTCCACACGAAGTCCGCGGGGCTGCGCACCTACGATCACCACCACAGCGGCAACAGCCGCATGGAGGCGATCGGGTGGACGTTGCAGGTCCTCGCGGGCGAGGGCATGGAGCCGTCGGCGATGACGTGGGGCGCCGACGCCATCGCCGCGCGGGCGGGTGCCCGATGAGCGAGCGGGTCACGACGGAGCGGACGACAGAGCTGCTCGATGCCCTTGCGCTGCCGTGCGCTCGCCGCAGCGACGATGACGCGTGTGGGCACTGCAACGCGTGCTGCGGCCACATGGGAGCGACGGCCACGCTCCGGCGCGTCGCGCCCGACCTCGCCGCCGCCCTCCTCGACGCCCGCGCCGACCTCGCCGCGGAGCGCACGCGGCGGGAGGCGGCGGAGGCGAGTGTGGCCCAGCTTCGCGCCGACCTGGAGCGCGCGGACTTCGACCGCCAGCGCGTCGAGGGGGAGCGCGACGGCGCCGAGACGGTGGCCGACGTCGAGAGAGCCCGCGCCGACTCCGCGGAGTCCCGGCTCGCCGCCATCGTGGGGGCGGTGCGGGCGGAGCGGGAGTGCGAGGAGAATGTGCGCGCCGCCACGGCCGAGTGCGAGCGGCTGCTGCGCGGCACACAACGGGCGTTCGACTTGGCGAAGCGCGACCTCACGGACGCCGACACCGCCCTCGCCACTGCCCGCGCGGGACTGCGTACCGCCCTCGACGCCCTCCTCGCAGGCGCCCCCGCGCCCGCGGTGGTCCCCGCCGACGTGGTGCGGCGGTACCTCGCGGCGCTCGACGCTCTCCCCGGCGATAGTGCGACCGAGCGCACCGCACGCACCGCGCTCGACGCGGCCCTGGGGGCGACGTGAGCGCGGCGAAGGAGCGGGCGGAAGAGGTCGCGGCGATGCCGCACGTCCAGCGGTGGGTGAAGCGCCTGCGGAAGCTGTGCGCTGACATGCCGCCCGAGGTGTGGGTGTTCTCGGAGAGCGGCAGCCCGCACGTCATGGCATATGCGCCCGACGGAGATCCTTACGAGGACGGGGACGGGGGCGCCGACCAGGACAGCATCGTCGCGTCGCCCAGCGGACGGGGCCGATGGGACGGAGGTGGATGGTGACCCACGCCGTCGCCAAGGTCTGCGCCGCCATCAACGCCGACGACGCCGGGGTGCACCTCGACGCCGACGAGATGCGCGAGGTCATCGACGCGCTCGACGAACGGGAGCGCGCGATCGGGCGAGAGCGCACCCGCGCCGACGCCGCCGAGGCCGAATGCGCCCGGCTGCGGGGCGAGCTCGCCGCGGCGTGTGCGGAGCGCGACGAGGCGCGGGCTGTGGTCGCGGGGCGGGCGGTGGCGCCGTCGCGCGTGGCCCTGCCCGTCGCTGCCCCGGCCTACGAGCACCCGGGGTGCCACTCGGACGACGACGGGCATTGCGAGTGGGCCGAGTGCCCGCAGATCCGCGACAACGAGCCGCACGCCACCGGCCGCCACTGCCCGCGCGATCTACGAGGCGACGAATGAGCGACGGCACCCCCTGCGCCTGGCCGGTGGCGCCATGACCGCCCTCTCCCTACTCGCCGCCGTCGCCCTCGTCGCCCTCGCGGCGTGGCTGCGCGCGGCGTGGCGTCGGCGTCGGGCTGCGCGCGTCGAGCGCGAGTGGGCGGCGACCTGCGCCCGCGCCCCGTGGCGCGTCGCGGCGGCGCTCGACGGCGGGCCGCTGGTGTTGGCGCTGGGCGACGACGCGCTGCGGCTGTGGTGGGAGGACGAGGGGCGGGCGAGGTACCCGGGGCTCGCGGCGATGGAACGACGGACGGAGGAGAGACGATGACCCCGCTGCTACTGCCCCTCATCGAACACCCGCGCAAAGCGAAGCGCGTCCCGAAGCCCCCGCGCCCGCCGAAGCCGCCGCGCGACCCGCACGCGCCCATCCCCCTTCGCGACCCTCGCGGCGTGGTGCGCGCGTATGCCTGCGTCCACTGCCGCCGCGTGATGGCGCCGCAGTTCCACGGCGCGGCCAACCAACGCTATGTCTTGGAGCGCAGCCGCGAGGAAGCCGCGGGGCACTGCGTCTGCGGCGGCTGCGGCGCCACGATCGAACGCGAATCGCGTATGTGACAGAGCACCTGCGCTGCCTGCGAAGCGAAGCGGCAGGCCGACCAACCGGCGCCGACGGGCGAGATGGTCCAGTGCCCCGACTGCAAGGGCGCGCGTCGGCTCGCGGCGACCACGCCCGACGGGCGCGCGGTGATGGCCGACTGCGCGCGGTGCGACGGTGACGGCGACGTGTGGCAGCCGCTCGCGACGGTGGCGCCGTGACCCCCGCCCCGACCTACGCCGACGCCCTCGCGGCGTGCGTGGTAGCGTTCGGCGAGCCGTCGTGGTCGCACGCTACCGACGCCCGCGCCGATGCGTGGTGGCCTGCGCCGGGCGCTCCCGACGACGGCGCCATGGTCCACGGCGTGTGCCTCTCCCGCGGGGCGCACGGCGTGTTCCTGCGCGCGGGCGACGGCAACCTGACGACGCTCTGGACGATCGCGCAGGGCATCGGCGACGTGTACCCGCTCCCCGACGCCATCGCCGCCGCCGGGGCGTGGCTGCGGGGTGAGCGGTGACGGCCGACGACGCGCGGGCGCCCGACCGTCCGGTGATCTTCCTCGACTTCGACGGCCCGCTGACGCACGCGCGCTACCTCGCGTCGCAGTTGCCCGGCGTCGAGCACCACTCGCCGCAGGATGAGGAGTGGTCCGACCGGCTCGACCCTGCGGCGGTGGCGCGCGTCGGGCGCATCATGGAGGCGACGGGGGCGCGGGTGGTGGTCATCTCGGCGTGGCGCCAGACCATGAGCACCGGGCAGCTCGCGCGGCACCTCCGACGGCGCGGGCTCCCGCTGCGATCGGCCTACGACGTCGACCGCACGCCCGTCACGGGCGACCGTTGCGAGGAGATCCGCGCATGGCTCGACGCCCACGCGATGGTCGACCGCTTCGTGGTGATCGACGATGAGCCGCGCGCATGGGGGCCCGACCGCCTCGTCTGCCCGACGTGGGCGGAGGGGTTGACGGACGCCGACGTCGACCGCGCCGTCGCCATCCTCGCCGCCCCCACCGTCCCCCCGGGCGTCGTGCTCCGCGCCTACGCCGCGGGCTGACGCTCACCCGATCCCCTCGACGCCCACGACGCCCCGCGCTCGGAGCACGGCGAGCGCGCCCTCCCTGCACCCGGGGCACACCGCCCACGCGCGAGAGGGCGTCGTCAGGCGCCAGCGGGCGCGGCGACGGCAGCGGCGGGCTGTGGCGGCGCTGGTGATCGTGTACTGCTCGCAGCGGGGGCGCATGGCGTCAGGATTCTTACGCCACCTGACGATGCAGACGCACGGCCGGGCCTACGGGGTATGTCCGCGACCCGTTGGGGTCACCGAAGGAATCACCCGTGTGAGAGCGGGTTTTCCACTCCAGAGCCTCCGGATCAAATCGTCGCGAGACGAGGCGATCCGGGGGCTCTCGTGTTTGTGACTACCGACGCGCCAGCATTGCGTCTTGTCAGTGGCGGTGGCGATGGTGGGCGTCGGGGGTGTGCGGGTGGTCGTGCGCGAGCGGCGCGTGGTGGTGGGCGTGGGCGTGGGGCTCCCCCGGCGGGTCGGCGGAGACGTGCGCGTGCCGGTGGTGCTCGTCGTGGACGTGCGCGTGGGCGTGGTCGAGCGCCTCGTGGGTGTGCCCGTGGCCGTGCCGCTCACGCAGGAGCAGCGCGACGCCCGCCGCCATGACGGCCATCGCGAGCCCGTCGGACCACCCGAGGCGCTCGCCCGTGAGGGCGGTCGCGGCCAGCGCGCCGAGGAAGGGCGCCGTGGCGAAGTACGCCGCCTCCCGCGCGGCGCCCACGAGCCGCAGCGCGTAGGCGTCGAGGACCACGCTCGCGCCGTAGCTCACGCTCCCCAGGGCGAGCGCCGCCGCGGTGATGCGGGCGGAGGGGAGCCGTCCCGCGAGGGCCAGGCCGAGGGCCAGGTTGAAGGATCCGGCGGCCAGCGTCTTCACCCGGACGAGCGCGAACGGGTCGCGCAGCGAGAGCCGCTGGGTGACGTTGTTGTCGAGCGCCCAGGCCGCGCAGGCGCCCGCGAGCAGCAGCACCCCCGGCGTGTCCGCGCGGTGCGCCCCCGGCTGGACCCGGAGGATCACGGCGCCCGCGAGGATGAGCACCATCGCCCCCGCCGCGTAGCGCCCGAGGTGCTCACGGAACGCGAGGACGGCGAGCGCGATCGTGAAGGGCGCCTCCAGGTTGAGCAGCAGCGCGCCCGTGACGGCGCTCGTGCGCTGGAGCCCGAGCAGCATGAGGAGCGGCCCCGCGACGCCGCCCGCCAGCACGAGGACCGCGAGCTTCGGCACGTCGGCCCTGACGAGCGGCGCCTCCGTCGTCGCCGGGCGCACAGCCCGGAAGAGCGTCAGCGCGAGGCCCGCGCCCAGGTAGAGCAGGCCCGCGAGCACCTGCGGGCTCAGGTCTCCGAGCAGTCGCTTCGAGAGCGGCGCCGACACGCCGAAGAGTGCCGCTGCCAGGAGCCCCAGCGCCGCCCCCCTGGGCGCCTCCGCGCGGCTCACGCGCAGGCCTCGCCGACGGACGCCGTAGCGACCTGCCGCGGCTTTCGCACGGACAGGCCAGACAGGGGGTAGAGCGTTGGGACGACGACCACGACTTCGAGGATGCACGGTACAACGCCCCGAGACGGTCGGCGTCGGCGCCCTGCCCGACACGCTGCATGAATCGCCCGCCGGACCTTTGAGGGGATGACAGCAGTATGAACACCATCGACCGCAGGGATTTCGGTGCCGTGGCGCTGGGCGCCGCTGCCGCGACGCTCCTCCATGACCGCGAGGCCGCAGCCCAGCCGCGTCGCTCGGACGCCGGGGCGCCCCGCAGCCCGAGCCCGGCGGCGGCTGCCATCGTGCCGCTGCCCTTCGCGCCCGCGTCGCTGCCGGGGCTCTCGGAGCGGATGCTGGTCTCGCACCACGACAACAACTACGGCGGCGCGGTGCGCAAGCTGAACGAGATCCGCGCGCAGCTCGCGGGCGCCGACCCGGCGCAGTCGGGCGCGTACTGGAGCCTCTACGGCTCGCTCAAGGCGGCCGAGCTCGCCGCGCGCAACAGTGCCCTCCTGCACGAGCTCTACTTCGCCAACCTCGCCGCTGGGCAGCAGCCGCCGGCCGCGCTCGCGACGATGATCACGCAGCGCTTCGGCTCGCTCGACCGCCTGCGCGCGCAGATGCTCGGGGCGGCCAAGGCGGCCAACGGATGGATCGTGCTCGTTGCCGACGGCACGACCCGCACGCTGGAGATCGTCCAGACGGAGAGCCACGCCATGGGCGGTTGGAGCGCCACGCCGCTGCTGGTGCTGGACGCCTACGAGCACGCCTACGCGATCGACTATGGCGCCAACAAGCCCGGCTACTTCGACGCCTTCTGGCGCAACGTCGGCTGGAGCGCCGTCCACGAGCGGGCCGCGCGCGCGCTGGCCCGAGGGTGAAGGCGTGGCGGTCGTCGCCCTTCGCCTCGACAATGACGGCGACCCTCGCGGCTCGCGGCCGCCGGTAGGCATCGCCGGGTCGATCTGTTGATGGTCGCGTAGAAGCGGAGGTTTCGTGAGGGGCCCGACGGCGGGGTGACTCGTCGGGCTCCCTGCGGTGGCTTGAAGGCCCGGGAGCTTCTACCTCCCGAGCCTTCGGTCACCCTGGCGGTGCCGTGCGGCGACACGCTGTTGTTCGTACGCCATCGCCGCGTCGTCCCCTCCCCGGAGGCCCGGCACGACGCCGGTGCTCCCTTTCGATCTCGCCCAGTCGTTTCGCGTGTTCCGCTACGAGGCCCGTGACTGCGGCGTCCTGATCGCTCTGTGCCTGCGCAGCGATCGCGGGCACGACCTTGTACTCGCCCTGCAGGTCCGAGCTCACCGGCATCAGCTGCGTGAAGCCCGCCTGCGCTCGCCCTTGCAGCCGCCCGCCGTGCCTCGCGCGGGCCCGAGAGCGCGGGCGACTCGACCTGCACCCACGACACCGCACCCAGATGTCCGCGAAGTCCCCGGAGGCGCCCTCTTCCAGGGTCAGCCGGGGGTGTTCGCACCGCTCTGGGCCGCGCTCCTGGTGGACGAAGGACAGCCACGGGAACTCCTGCAGGTGTCCCCGCACGCAGGCCGCCACGAAGCGCACCGGCACGCAGACCCCGCCGCTCCGGCGGTTGTCGCAGCCGTGCAGGTTCGCCTCCACGTCGCGCATCGAGGTCGGCGCGGCGAAGCGGGCGTCGTCGCTGCCCTTCGGGGGGAGGTTCCTTCTCCAGCGCGCTGAAGAGCAACGGTTTCCCCTGGTGGCCCCGGTCGAAGGGCGACCAGCAGCGCGCGCCCGCCCCCTCGCGGCTCGCGCGCACCAGCGAGATCCACGCGTCCAACATGCTCCGACCGCGGTGGCGCAGCGTCTCCACCATCGCCTCGTGGGCGCGCGCATCGAGCCCCATGCGCTCGCGGCCCGCCCGCTGGGCCAGGGCCTCGATGGCGGTCTCGACCACGGCCCGCTCGGCCTCCACGTCCATCACACCGCCAGACGATTGCAGCGCCGTCGCCAGGTGTCGCGCCATCGCCAGCAGCGCGCCCGCGAAGCCGCGCTCCAGGGCCGGCGCGGAGAAGGGCGTCAGGCTCATCGCCTCGACGTGTCGGTAGTAGCAGTCGTGCCACGCGCTGTAGCGCTCGTAGTGCGATCGATCGCGCGCCTTGTGCAGGTTGAGCACCGTCACCACGAGGCCGGGGCGCTTCGGGTCGCGGCCCACCCGCGAGGTCGCCTGGATGTACTCGCTCGCGGTCTTGGGTTGGCCCGCGACCACCATCAGCCCGAGGCGGTCGATGTCCACGCCCACGGAGATCATGTTGGAGGCGAGCAGCACGTCCACGTGCTCCTTCTCGCTCGCGAAGAGCTTCAAGCGGCCCCGGGTGCGGGCGATGGCGTGGGTGCTCTCGCGCGACGTGAGCTCCACCGGCTCGCCCAGCTCGCGCGTGCGAAACCAGCGGTGCGCGCCCTTCTCCCCGAAGGGCCGGTGCTCGTCGATGCGGGCGCAGCGCGAGCGCACCTCGTCCTCGACCAGGCGGCGCATCCCACCGAGCTCGCGCAGGGCGTTGAAGTAGCCCACCACCGTGGAGTAGGGGTCGGCCGGGTCGTCGTCGCGCGCAGGCAGCGCGGCCCGCTTCTGGGCGGCCGAGAGCAGCGCCACGTACACCCGCAGGAGCACGGCCTTCATCGGGCGACCGCCCGCCGCGACGCCCAGGTAGAGGCGGCCGTCGGTGGCGCGGGCGACGCGCGCGAAGAAGGTCTCGCCCTCGTCGCGGCCGGGCGGGGGGAAGAGGCTCACCGCGTCGCGGCCGAAGAGCGAGAGCACCTGGCGGCGGGCGCGGCGCACCGTGGCCGTCGAGGCGAGGATCTTCGGGCGCACCCTGGTCCCGTCGGCGAGCTTCGTCTCGCAGAGGGCTTCGATGGCCGTCTCGTAGAGGCCCACCATGGTGCCGAGGGGGCCGCTGATGAGGTGCAGCTCGTCCTGCACGATGAGCTCCGGGGGAGGGAGGCCGTCGGGGAGTAGCGCCGCCGCGCGCTCGGCGATGGCGGTGTCGGGCGTCCCGAAGAAGCGCCCGCCCACGCGCGAGTGAACGCGCCCGAAGAGCATCCCCGCCTCGGCGCGCCACGGCACCATCGCGAACTTGTCCACCGTCGCCACCAGGAACGACGGCAGCTCCCGGTAGACCTGCTCGTCGACGAAGACCAGCGGAACGCCCTCCTCGGCGTGGCGCTTGTTCCCCTGGCCGAAGTCGCAGCCGCGGAAGTTCTTGCAGAGGATGCGCACATGCGTCGGCGCGCTCGCATTGGGCACCAGCGTGACGGTGTCGGCGTCGAGCTTCGTCCCACACCAGGGGCACTGCGTGAGCGGCAGCGGCGACGGGGCCTTGTCGTTGTCGCGGTGCTGCTTCCAGGTGGTGATCTTGGTGGCGACCTCGGCGAGCGTGTTGGCCGTGGCCGTGCGGCCCACCCAGAGGCCCACCGAGAAGCGCACCTCGCCCAGCGTCGCCGGGTCGTCGCGGCGCATCGTCTCCAGGGCGCAGATCATCGTCGCCGCGCGCTGGAGCTGGTCGAGCGTGAGCAGGCGCAGGGTGTACCGCAGCAGCACCGCCACGCCGTAGCCGCCGTCGGGGCGCGAGGCGCCGCGCAGGCGTCGGAGCACCAGGGCGAAGGCGATGACGCCGAGGTACGCCTCGGTCTTGCCGCCGCCGGTCGGGAAGAAGATGAGCTCGACGCGCTCGCGGTCAGCGTGGCGCGGGTCGTCGAGGCCGGCGACGTTGAGCAGCACGAAGGCGAGCTGGAAGAGGCGCCAGCGGGGGGCGGCGGCGGTGTAGCGGGCCGGGTCGCGCTTGCGGGCCTGGAGGTCCATCGCGCGGTTGGCCAGCACGAAGGCGCGGAAGAGCTCGGGGCGCGTGGCGAGCAGGTCGAGGCCCTCGGCGATGCGCTGGCGGGCGCGGTCGGCGTCGTCCATGAGCCGGTCGCGGGTGTCCTTGCGGCGTGGGGAGTCGAGCGGCGCCGTGCGCTCGGCGGCGATCCAGGCGGCGTAGGCCTCGCCGAGTGGGGCGAGGGCGGCGCGCAGGGCGGCGCCGTCGGGCATCGCGGCGAGCTCGGCCATCGCGGTGGGGACGCCGTCGATCTCGTGGCTCTCGATGGGGCGCACCTCGGCGCGGGGGAGCCAGCAGGTGCGGGCGCCCACCACGCGACCGGCCTCGTCGCGCACGGGCTTGGCGGAGATGCCGTGGCCGACGGCCCACTCGACGGCGTCGCGGTACTGCAGGTCGGCGGTGCGGTCGTCGAGGTCGTCGGAGGGCTCGTCGCGGCGGTTGGGGCGGGCGACGAGGCCGCGGGCGAAGCGCAGCTCGAGGCCCACCTGGAAGACGAAGGCGGTGTCGGCCGCGCCGGGGGGAGCGACGGGCGTGCGGTGGTTGACCACGAAGAAGGAGAGGGCGCGCGTGCCGGGGGTGAGGCCGGGGGCGTCGGAGGGGGTGAGCTTGCCCTCCATCCAGAGGCCGTCGGTTCCGGCGATTTCGGTGGGGCGGGCGAGGGCCGCGGGGTCGAGCGCGACGACCAGGCGCGGGGGGAGGATGGCCACGCGGCGCCACTGCTCGGGCGGGCGCTTGCGGCCCTCGACGGGGTCCTCGGCGGGGGTGTTCTCGTAGTCGGCGTAGTGGAGGAAGAGCTCGACGGCGTCGGTGGCGTCGCCGGGGGGAAGGAGCACGGAGAGGCCGATGGAGGCGGGGAAGAGCTTGCGGAGCTTGGGCTCGGGGGCGGACTCGGACTGCTCCTCGTCGTCGGCGTCGTTGCCGGCGCCGAACTCGTCGTCGTCGGTGGGGTTGCCAGGGTCGCGGTCGCCGGAGGGGGCGAGGAAGCCGGTGAGGTAGAAGCGCGAGGGCGGGCGGGGGAGCACCTCGGCGGAGTTGGGATCGCCGTCGAAGGGGCCCACGAGGTCGGCCGCGAGGGCGTCCACGAGGTGGGTGCGGACGGCGGCGCTTCCCGAGGGCGGTGCAGTCATGGGCGGGATCATCGCGTGCAGCGGGCGACGGTGGCCAGAGATGAGCGCGCCCTGCGTGACATTCGGATGCCCCCTCGCGATGATTCGATGGCGGGCACGTCTGACCGTTGGTGCGACCGAATGTGTTCGCGGCAGGCCGGTGCGGCACACCGTCCTCGGACTTGTCCAACCTATAGCACCATGAGAGTCTCTCGGATCGACCTCGGCACGAGAGATCGCTTTGTATCGACCAGAGGTAAAGGGACGCGATATGCCGCTCTATGAGCTCAACGGAACAAAGGTCACAAAGGTTCCATTCGCTCGCGAGTTCCAGACCTACCAGAGCAGACTCACCACGGGTGAGTGGCAGGCGATCGTGGACTGGATCAACAACCGAATCGATAGCAACGAGATCCACACTGCGGGCTGGATGCCGGGAGCAAACTGGCAAGGGACGGTTTTCGAGCCAATCTACACAAAGTCCGCTAAGCAAGACACCTCTCTCGCCGGGAAGTGCTTTGGCCTCTTCGTGTACGTGGTCTTCATGAATCGATCAGAGGACTGGTACTCGGGGCGTTTCGAACTGAACGGCCGCGACATCGGATCGCGGACGTACTTTCAGAAGCGGCCCTGACCGAGCCATCCTCCGTCTCTACGGGCGCGGGTCAACGCGTTGGAGATGCAGTGCAGCGTCGCGACGTGCGCGGCAGCCAGGTGGTTCAGCGCGATGTGGGCGTCGCCCTTGCGGGCGTCGCATGTCTGATCAGCGGGCGACACCCCAACGCCGCCCAGGCACGCGCCCAGGAGGTTCGTCCAAGACAGGCCGAGCGCCGGAAATCGCGACTGCGGTTGCCAGTGCTCGACCTTCATCTGCACCAACGGCGGCGCGCCACGAGGGGTGGAGGTGCAGTTCGATCTCGTCGATGAGCACCACGGCCTCGCCCGTCAGCGGATCGGCGAGCTCCGGGTTGGCGATGGCGAGCCGCCGCGCGACGTCGGCGGTGAGGGCGAGGAGGTTGCGCTCGGCGTCGGAGAGCTGGTCGAGGAAGAGGGGCGCGCTGTCCTTGTCGACGGCCATGCGGAGGGCGCTGCGATCGACGCGCAGCCCGGTGAATCCAGGGAACAAGGCAGTCACGGCCGCGCGCACCGCGTTCAGCTGCAGGTCGAACCAGGCGAGCGAGGCGCGTTGAACCTTCTCCGCGTTCTCGTTGTCCTCACGATCGCGGAACCAGCGGAAGAGGGCGGTAAAGCCGACGCTGCCCTCGACAAGGGCGCGATCGAGAGCGTCGAGGGGAGTGGTCGCGTCGGGCGCGCCGTTCTTCCGTAACCGCTGCACGAGCCCGCGTTCTTCCGCTGTCGATTCGACGGATGCACGGTGGGCGGCATGGCGACTGTCTCTTCAAGGAAGACCTCGGGTTCCGCTCCCTCCACGGCGCAGCGGTGGCGTGAGCGGGTTGGTGCATGGCGGGCGAGCGGCCTGACGGCCGAGGCCTTCGCGTCGGGCGAGGCGTTCTCCGCGAGCACGCTCCGGTGGTGGTCGAGCCGCCTCGGACGCGCGCCGGCGGTCTCCTTCCTGGAGCTCGTACCGCGACCGGCCGCGGCCGCGCCCGAGCCGTCGCGTGACCTGGTGGTCGAGGTCGGCCCCGCGCGCGTGCGGGTCGCGCCAGGCTTCGACCCGACCCTGCTCGCCGCCGTGATCCGCGCCCTCGCGGAGGGAGCGCGATGATCCCCGCCGGCGTCCAGGTCTTCGTCGCGCTCGAGCCCGTCGATCTGCGCTCGGGCTTCGATCGACTCGCCGGGCTCGCCCAGCAGCACACCGGCTACGACGCCCGCTGCGGCGCCCTCTTCGTCTTCGTCGGGCGGCGGGGCACCGCCGCGAAGGTACTTTTCTTCGACGGCACTGGACTGTGCCTGTTCCACAAGCGACTCGATCGTGGCGTCTTCCGCGTACCCCCGACGCCCGCGCCCGGCGCGACGCATCTGGAGATCGACGAGGCGACCTTCGAGGCGCTCCTCGACGGGCTCGCCATCGCGCCGCAGGAGACCGTCCAACGCGCGCCGCGACGCCGACTTCAATGAAACTTACGTGACCCTGTAAGATTCACTCGACAACGGGAGACGCGGTGTCTATTGGGTCGCGCGTGCCCGATCGGACCACGCCCTCGACCCCGCGCACCGACGCGGCGCGCCTCGCCGAGCTCGAGCGGGAGAAGGCCGCGCTGACCGAGCGCCTGCACGACACCGAGGCCTCGTTGGAGCGCCTGCGCCGCGCGTACACGCACGCGCTCGAGCAACTCCAGCTGATGCGCCGACGAATCTACTTGGCCTCCGCCGAGCGTGCCGAGGTTGACGCCGCGCAGCTCGCCTTCGACGCCCTGTTCGCGGAGGTCCAGTCGCTCTCCAAGGAGCTGGACGCGGCCGCGGGCGACGAGGACGACGAGGGAGAGAAGACGAAGCGCAAGCGCAAGACCCCGCCCACGGGCCGCCGCGACCTCGCCGAGACGGACCTGCCGGTGGTGCGCGTCGAGCTGACCGACCCGGAGCTGGAGGGCAAGGCCGAGCGCATCGGCTTCGAGGAGAGCTCGCGGCTCGGCTACGAGCGCGGCGGCGCGCGGCGCATCGTCGTCGCGCGCGTCGTCTACAAGGTCCCCGAGCCCGCGGTCGAGGCCACCGCGGACGCGCCGGCGGAGTCGTCGCCGGCGACCGAGACGCCGCCGCGCTTCGTCACCACGCCGCTGCCGCGGGAGCTGTTCCGGCGGGCCCTGCTGGCGCCCTCGATGATCGCCCACGTGCTGGTGAGCAAGTACCTGCTGGGCGTGCCCTTCTACCGCCTCGAGCAGAGCTTCGCGCTCCAGGGCTTCTCGCTCGATCGCGGCACCATGAGCCGCTACGCCGAGGACGTCGGCGCGACCCTCGGCGCCATCGTCGAGGCCATGCGCGACGAGGCGATGCGCACCGCCTTCTGCCTCTCCACCGACGCCACCGGCGTGCGCATCCAGCCCGGTCCGTTGCAGGAGCGCCAACGAGGTCCCTGTCACAAGGGACACTTCTTCGTGGTGCTCGCCGACCGCGACCACGTCTTCTTCGAGTACCAGGAGCGGCACACCTCCGCCGCCGTCTGCTCGATGTTCAAGGGCTACTCGGGCTACCTCCAGGCCGACGCCCACGCGGTCTACGACGCCCTCTTCGCGGGGCGCCCGCCGGCCGGAAGACCCCCCGATCCCGAGCAGGGCCCGCCGCCCAAGGAGGTCGGCTGCTGGAGCCATTGCCGCCGCGGATTCTGGGAGGCCGCCGTCTGCAAGCAGACGATCGGCGTCGAGGGCCTGCGCCGCATCGACGCGATCTTCGCCGCCGACCGCGCGCTCGCCGACCTGCCGCCGGCCACCCGCAAGCTCCGTCGCGAGCAGCGCGTGCGCCCGCTCGTGGACGCCTTCTTCGCCTGGGTCGAGGCCGAGGCCGTCGTGCCCCGCCCGCGTGGCTACGCCGCTTCCGCGCTCGGCTACGCCCGCAACCAGGTCGGGCCGCTGCGGCGCTTCCTGGAGGACGGCCGCTTGCGATTGGAGAACAACGGGTCGGAACGGGCGCTGCGTCCCGTCGCCGCCGCCCGTAAATCGTGGCTCTTCTTCGGCAGCGACGACCACGCCCAAGCCGCGGCCAACCTCTTCTCGCTGGTGGCCTCCTGCAAGCTCCACGGGCTCGACCCCGAGAGCTACCTCGCCGAGGTCATCCGGGTGATGCCGTACTGGCCCCGCCAGCGGTACCTCGAGCTCGCCCCCCGGTACTGGGCCGAGACCCGTGGGCGCCTCGACGCCGGCGAGCTCGCGCGGCCCCTCGGGCACGTGACCGTCCCCCCGCCGCGCGCGACGGAAGAACAGACCACGACGGAGTGACGGCTGGGGGTCCATGCGTCCGCGCATCGTGGCGACTCGGAGTCGCCCCGTCGAGAACGCGGGCTCGTGCAGCGGTTACGTTCTTCCAGCGAGAGCTCAGATCGGGCGAGGCACTGCGGCCGGAGCGGAAGTAGATGCAGAGACACTGCGCAGGCCGTGCCGAGATATCGCGGATTGCCGGGAGTGACCGTACCTGGCTCGAAAGGGTCGCAAGTTGCCCCATCCTTTCGGCGCCGACGTCCACGGCTGCGCGGGACGACCCGAAGAGAAGGCCGGCCTGAATGGCGGCATCGGCGGCTTCACGCCGGATGTCCGTCGGACGGAGGGCGGGAACCAGCAGCGGACGTTGGAGCATCTCGACCGTGATCGTCCCGAGGATCACCGCCACGGCGTCGAGCACCGAGCTCTTGCCCGCACCGTTGACCCCTGCGAACACTGTGAGCGAGTCGGCGAAATTGAGGGAAACGTCCACGAAGCCGCGGAAGTCTCGGAGATGGAGATGTCGGATCAGCATGCCAGACTTGGTGCGAGTCTATCCCCCCAGCAGAGACGGAGCATGATTTTCGGAGAGCTCGATCTCTGCCATGTCATCTCGTCAGCGCGTCGGTACTGCCCGTCGACAACATAGAACTCGAACGCGACCAGTTCATATTCTCCGAATCAGTCAGCCAATGAGAGATCGGTGCACCAGGTTGGGTGAGTACTTGGCGCGCCATATACTCACAGTCTCCTCAGCCTGCGGGGCAAGTACGTAATACTCATCCGACTCCAGCTGCATCGTTGCTGCGTCAAGCGCACCGCGAAGATCGGCTAGCCAATCTTCTGCATTGTCGGAGAGCGGGTAGGCCCTAACGAGTCGGGACCGGACGCGCTTCGACGTCACAGTAGGGATCGTGCCTCGACCAATTGCGAACTCCCCGTCGAAGGCCACGAGAGAGACTACTCGCCTGCCGCCAAGACACAAAATCCAGGCTAAAAGCACGACGAGCCGACTAGCATGCTTGGGCGACACGTCTTCGAATGGATGTACTGACATCCAAGTCTTACTCGACTCGCCAAGCCATGTCACTCCGTCAATGGCCCGCAGAATGCTGCGTTGGGTTGCGATCTCCTTGAATGAGAACGTGACGTCGTCGAATCCGGCAGAGTCGGCGAAGCGCTGTGCGCAGGCCACGGCGTCGGCCGTCTCTACGCAGAGGTTAGTAAACTCCATGTGTGCGCCATTAATCAACGAGCTGAACTCCCGTGGAGAGTCGTCCATGGAAATCCGAAGACTGACGCCCGCATTGCCCTTAAATAGGACGATGACGCGTGCGATGGGGATGCACTCGCGAAGGGTCACTCCGTCGGAGGGAAAGCCGATTTCGTATGAGAATGTCAGATCGCCTTGATCGTCCCATGTCGCTAGGATCTCAAGGCCCGGGGCAGCGATACGAATTCGCTCAAATTGTTTGGGCAGAAATGCCGCTCTCGACTTTGAGCTAAATAGTCTCGCCGCGACGATGACTCGTTGCGACGTTCTTGATTGTACAAATTCAAGAAAGCAAGGCTGGCCGTGCTGAAAACCCGACGCGTCTTGAACTTCGATCTCAACAGATTCGCCTGTCTGGCCACCTGCGGATCCGATCTGACGGCTCGTTCCAAATCTGGCCTCAAATAGCTGCAACGCGTCTACTGGGAGACGTGCTTTTGACCTGAGCCCAATACTCCAATCCGCGACTTCAGAAAAGGCATCGGCGTTCGATCCGAATGTGATTTTTGCGACAAAGGGCCGCTGTGACTGGCCCACAGTTCTCTTAAATGCCGATTTGTTCTTGATGTACGTGTCGGGCTCTCCGAGGGCAAGTTCGTAAACGGCATGCTGGAACGCCGACGCACAGGGCAGACTCAATTTCTTGGCCTTCTCGAAAGGCACCGGAATAGAAACTTTAGAATCCAAAACGCTGTCTTCGGTTTTCCACAGACGACGGACTGCCTCCTCGATCCAATATCGGTCAACATGAATCAGATGGGCTTGGTTCACGCTCCAGGGGCGAAGCAGCGGATCAACCTCAAGGATCACAATGAAGGCGGGGCCTGGATGCTCGACGAGGTCGCGAAGAACTTTGATGCTTACGACCGGAGGGCGTCCCGACGCAGTAGTCTTGATCTGAACGGAGACGAGGTGCTCTTCGCGAGGAAGCAGGTCTCGCTGGAAGACACTCGAGTGAGCGGACGCGTCAGTAGGAACGTAAACATAAAAATCGAAGCCTCGTCGATCCACTGTCGATGGATTTACGATCCAACCCAACGAAGAGCACCAGCTGTTGAAAGCCAACTCTCCGAACCGGCCGATTGCGTCGCTATCGAAACCCTGAGCGCTTCGTTTTCTCATTTGTATGGAGCAGATGGTGCCCGGGAGCAATGAACTTGGCAAGTTGCTAAAATGGGATATCGTCGTCCGCTGCGAATGTCTTCATGGGCTTCGAGTAGAGAAGATCAACTAGAGATTCGACACGTTTCTGATGTGTCTCGGCCCAGTACGCGCCCGTCTCTGTTAGCCGGAGGCCATAGCCATCATTTCCGTTCCATCCATCCTTGAGAAACTGAGTTAGCATCTCCAGGCGAAGAAGACGTCGGACGGCAACTGTCATCGCAAATCGCGACATCACCTTCTGGAGTTGTTGTTCGATGTACGCGAAGTCGGTCGCATCATCGGGCATCGCGCAAGCCGTCGCTACAACTCCCAGAACCAGCGCGTCATCGTCAGAGATCTGACCTTCGACTGAACTGCTCTGCCCAGGCTCTCCGCCATGGTCTGGCTGGCCACGAGTTGCATCGAGAGCAGCCCAGAAATCGGCCGCACGTGGGAACCGATCGTCTGGATCCTCCGCCGAAGCGCGGCGAATTACGTTGCGCACGGCGAGAGGAACCCGCTGTAGTTCGGTGTCGAGCGTATCGAGGCGCAGTCGTGTCCTTGCTCCAAGCATTTCCGCCAACACTACCCCTGCGGAGTATACGTCTGCGCGTGCGTCCACAGATGATGAGTCGGTGAGTTGCTCCGGCGCCGCGTATGCCGCGGTACCAACTCGCTCTCCGAGCGCCGTCGCTCGGGAGAGGTCGGCGTCCAGTTTTGTAGTGAACCCGATTGAGAAGTCGATAAGAAAAACACAGTGCTCCGCGAGCAGGATGTTGTCTGGCTTTACGTCTCGATGAACAACATCGTGCTGGTGAGCACAGTCCAGGGACGATAAGAGATCACGCATGACCTGATATACTAGCGTCGACTCAAGGGGCTTTCGGCTATCGATGCGATGATAGAGTGATATTCCTCCTACGAACTGCATCACAATATATGGGATGCTGTGTCCTGAACGGAGGACCACGGCGCCGGTAGTAATGACGTACGGGATCGATGGATGCTGGACGCGCGCCAAAAGCGGTGCTTCACGGCCGAACCTCGTTCGATTTGACTCCCCTTTTGTGAAAGGGTTGTCGAAAAATTTCACAGCCACAGGTCGCTTCAGGGTGCTTTGAACTGCTTTGTAAACGGTGCCGTACGCTCCGCTTCCGACTCTTTCGGCGAGTGCGAATCCTCTCTGGGCGAGATTGTCGAGGTACTCCTTTGGTATTTCATTCGCCAATTGTGCCTCCCATCTGGTTCCTTCAGCCCGGCTGGTATCTATCGGCTTTGATTGCGGGTGCTTGATCTCTTTGATCGGGCCAGTCAATACTGGTCGTCAACGTAATGACATTGCCCCCTCACCCAATTCCCAACTCCCCCTGTCCACTCCCGCCCTTGCCACCCTCTGCGTCCGCCTTCTTCCCCCGCTTCGCCCCCTTCGCCTTCCCGCCCGCGGTCGCCCCCGCCGCCGCGCTCGCGGCCTTCTCCTCCGCGGCCCGCTGCGCATTCAGCGCGAAGAGCCGATCGATCACCTCATCCTCGAAGCGCGCCACCGCCAGCGTCTCCGCGTCCGTCCCGGGCGTCCCATACGGCGGAACCACCAACTCGTCCCACCCGTACGCCGCGAGCACCGCGCGGTCCATCTCTTCGTGGAGCCGCCGCAGCGCGACCACCCGCGGCTCCTGGCAGCGTGGGTCCTTGAGCTGGTTGTACGTCTGCGTGAGCCCCTGCTGCGTGTCGACCATGTACGCCGCGCGCGCCGTGTAGAGCCGCTCGCCGACGTCCTCCAGCGCGGGGATCACCGCCCGTGGGTCAGCCTCGGGGAAGGGGAAGGTCTCGAAACACTCTGATCCGCTATAGCGGGTGTCGGTGCGCATCGACGACGAGTGGAGCTCGACCCAGGCTTCGTGGACGCGACTCTGAAGCACTCCCAACCCCGAGCACGCAGCGATCGGATAAACGTAGAGCGTGTGAGCAAACACCCGATCCGTCGGTTGAAAGGCAAACACGAGGTGCTTCGAGACCTGGGAGTTCACGATGCAACGGGGAAGCGACGCGATCGCCTCCGAGAGCTCGGGACGAGGCTGCGCGAACTGCCACCAGTACTTCTTTCGATGGGCTCCGTCAGCGGTGGACTCGCGCGCCTTGTCGCGCTCAGGCTTCACGCGCTGGCGAACAATCGCCATCAGCTCGGGCCACTGCTCTGCAAAGGCAAGTGGCTCCTGGCCGAAGGAAAGCACGTAGCGATGGAACGCCAGGGTTGGCTCCGTGTTGACCTCCTCACCTCCGATGAGCGGAAAGATCCGGGAGGCGTTGCGCTGGTCGCTCTCCAGGAGGGAGAGGCGCTCCTCGGGAGTCAGGAAGAAGCCGTCGCCGTAGATCTTGCTCCCCATGAACCAGGCATCCCTATTGATCGCCAGCGATGCTGCGTCCGGGCGTTCGTTGCCTGGGCGCAGCCGCGAGTTGATCGTCGCAACGCGTTTGCCGTCGAGGCGGCTGAACCCGATGTCGTGTCCGACTTCGCCCTTGGCAAAGTGGACGACAGAGACAGAAACGCCGGCGACGCCCGGCCAAGCCATCGAGGGGATCGCATCGTAGATGTGCGACCCATTGACTGCCATGTGTTGAAGGCCAGTCGCTCGTGTGTCTCCTTCTGCGATGGTGTTGGTCGCGATCAGACCAGCAGAACCGTTGCTGCCGAGGAGATCGAACACTCTGCGAAAGAAGTAGGCGCTGAGGTCGGCGTTCCCATGCGATCCCTTGTAGTTCGCGAGGAACCACTCGACGTATCCCGGCCCACCACTCTCGGTGATCCCGTTCTTCCCCATGAACGGCGGATTCCCCACGAACGCGTCCATCCACGCGACCCGGTTCACCCGATCGCCGTCGAGCGGGTCCGCCCGCTCCCCATAGAACACCTCGGGAAACTCCACCCACCAGTGACACGCCGGCACCCGCTCCCGCAGCGCCGCCTGCATCGCGAGCAGCTCCGCCGGCGGCGCCTCCCGGCTCTCCAGCCAGTTCACCACGAGGTCCCGCCGCCGGACGCGCTCGGCCTCCCGGGCCTTGTCCTTGTCCGCCGCGAAGAAGGCCCCCACCACGAGGTCGGCGATCAGCCGCACGTCCTGCAAGGCGTCGTTGGCGTCCCAGAGCAGCCGCTCCTTCTCGCGGGTGTCGTCCTTCGCCGCGAGCCCGAGAATCCCCTGCCGCGCGTCGAGGGCCTCGTGCAGGGCCGTGTCGATGACGTCCCGCGCCCGCTCCATCTGCGCCCCCGGCTTCCAGTGGAACGAGCGGATCTGCTCGACGTCCAGGCCCACCAGCGAGTCGCCGTGCCGCAGGGCGTGGTCGACGAAGGTGAAGGGCTCGTCCTTGGCCAGCGTGACCAGCCACAACGACA
>JAUSAZ010000151.1 GCA_030652255.1 Myxococcales bacterium
AGCCCGCGGCGCAGCGGGCCGGGGTGCACGCCCCGCCCGCGCAGCCGTTGGCCGCCACGTGGGCCAGCGCGCAGACCGTGCCGCACGCCCCGCAGTTGGTCGGGTCGATGGCCGTGTTGGCGCAGAACGCCATCGGCGCCGTCCCGCACGTCGCGAAGGGGGCCGCGCAGGTGGCGCCGCACACGCCCCCGGAGCACACCTGCCCCGCGGCGCAGCCCACGCCGCAGGTCCCGCAGTTGGCGTTGTCGGTGCGGGTGTCGACCTCGCAGCCGTTGCTCGCCACGCGGTCGCAGTCGGCGAAGCCCGCGTCGCAGGCCATCACCGCGCACGCGCCCGCCGCGCACGCCGGGGTCGCGTGGGCCAGCAGGCACGCCCGGCCGCAGCCGCCGCAGTGCGCCGCGCTCGACGCGGTGCCCGTCTCGCAGCCGTTGGCCGCGGCGCCGTCGCAGTCGCCGAAGCCCACCGCGCAGCGCACCACGGCGCACTCGCCGCCCGTGCAGCCCTGGATCTGGGTGTTGGCGAGCGCGCACTCCCGCTCGCAGCGGCCGCAGTTCGCCGGGTCGATGGCGGTGTTGGCGCAGAAGCGCGCCTCGCTCGGGCCGCAGGTGGTGGCGGGCGCCGCGCAGGTGGTGCCGCAGGCGCCGCCCGAGCACACGCGCCCGGCGGCGCAGGAGGTCGCGCAGTCGCCGCAGTGGGCGTTGTCGGTCTGGAGGTTGAAGCAGCCCTCGCCGCACTGGGAGAGGCCCGCTCCGCACGACACCTCGCACACCCCCGCCGCGCAGGTGTTGCCCGGCGGGCAGGCGTTGCCGCACGCGCCGCAGTTGGCGTCGTCGGTCGCGAGGTCGCGGCAGACGCCGCCGCAGTCGCGCTGCGCCCCCGCGCAGGAGAGCGCGCACGCGCCGTCGACGCAGACGTGGCCCGCGGCGCAGGCGACGCCGCACGCCCCGCAATTCAGCCCGCTGGTGCGGGTGTCGGCGCAGTACGCCCCCCCGCCGTCGGCGCCGCCCGCGCAGGTGGCGAGCGAGGCGTCGCACGTCGCCGCGCAGCGACCGAGGCTGCACACCTGGCCCGCGGCGCAGGCCCTCCCGCACGCCCCGCAGTTGGACCCGTCGGTCTGGAGGTTGAAGCACTGGCCGTCGCACGCCGCCTCGGTGCCGGGACAGCTCATCACGCACGCGCCCGCCACGCAGGCCTGGCCCGCGGCGCACGCCGCCCCGCACGCGCCGCAGTGGGCCGGGTCGACGGTGGGGTCGACGCAGCGCCCGCCGCAGGAGAGCTGGGCCTCCGCGCAGCTCACGTCCATGGACCCGCCGTCGAGCCCCGCCGCGTCCATGCCCCCGCCGTCGGACGGACCGTCGACGAGGGCCGCGTCGCCGCAGCCGCTCAACGCGAGCGCGGCGAGCAGCAGGAGCGAGCGGAGGTTGCAGGAGTTCAAGGGATGGTCCGTTCTGTGGAGGGGTCCGCGCCGCCACAGGGTCGTGACCCGGAGCGGAGCGCGCAGCGCTCACGGACTAACAGATCGGCCCGGGATACCCGGTGGCAGACCGGTGGCAGCGGGTCCTGCGGAGCGCGTCGCCAACAGCGGACGGGACGACGTCCAGGCCCCACGGGCGACGCCCCTCCATCGAGAGCGCGGTGAGGTCGGGCAGCGAATCACCAGGTGCTAGTCAGGGTCCGCGGCAGTTCGGTGAACGCGGCCGACTGGCACCGGATGCGGGCGGACCTACCGGCTGGAGGAGGTCTCGGCGGCCATCGCGTACCTGGAAGAGGGCCATGCCCAGGGCAAGGTCGTCATCACGGTCTGACCACTCGCTCACGGCCCCGACCGCTTGCGGATGAACCACTCGGCCACCACGAGGTTGATCGCCCAGGCGCCGCCCATCAGGAACACCGCCCGGGTCACCTCGCCGGGGACACCCCCGAACAGCGCGTACACGAGTCCAGTCAGCACCTGCGTCCCCGCGCCCTGACCGATCGCGTAGCCGCGAATCATCCATGCACGGTGGCTGGCGATGTCCCGCCGGCGGATCGCGGTGAAGCCGAGGACGAGGGACAGCGCCATGCCCACGCCCACGACGAGCCGGATGCCCACCAGGAGCGCGCCGTCGCCGGGGGCGTTCGGATAGAACACGGTCATCCACAGTCCCGAGAGCGCCGCGATCAGCCCGAGCGGGATCAGCACCCGGCCGGCGGCGCGGTGCCAGTCGGGCCGCCTGCGACGAAACGCCGGCGCGAACTGCAACGCCCCGAGCAGGCAGTACACGGTCGCACAGACGATGTGCAGCACGGCGGGCGCCGGCGAGGCGATGAACCGTGCATTGGCCGGGGTGATCTCCGTGCCGCCGGTCAGCTGAGACAGCCGGATGACCCCGCCCGTCATCGGCAACAGCGTGAGGGCGATCAAGGCCACGGGCAGGCGCCACCGAGCCCAGGCCGACGGGGGCATGCGCGGCTGCGCGTCGCCGTGCGGCGTCAGGGGTGAGCGGAGGGTCTCGTCGTGGCGCTTCGTCGTCATGCTTTGACCCCGGGCGGCTCCGCGGGCGTCAGCCTATCAGGACAGCGGCCGGATGGTGTCCAGGTGACGGCGGGTGAGGCCACCGCCGGAGCCGCGGCGCAACGACAGCGAGCGGCGCTGCGTGCTACCCCGGTCGGCGGAGGCACCCCATGAACAGCGCGACGAGTCCCGAGGCGCACGAGCGCCCCAAGGCGACCTTCCTCGACCGGCCGACCCGCTTCCTCTTCTTCACGGGCAAGGGCGGCGTCGGGAAGACGGCGCTCTCCTGCGCGACCGCGATCCGCCTGGCGGGCGCCGGGAAGCGCATCCTGCTGGTGAGCACCGACCCCGCGTCGAACCTCGACGAGATGCTGGGCGTCGCGCTCTCCAACGAGGCGACGCCGGTCCCTGGTGTCGAGCGGCTGTGGGCGCTCAACATCGACCCCGAGCGGGCCGCGGACGACTACCGCGAGCGGGTGATCTCGCCCTATCGCCCGCTCTGGACCGATGGGCAGCTCACGGAGCTTCGCGAGCAGCTCTCCGGCGCGTGCACCGTGGAGATCGCGGCCTTCGACGAGTTCGCCGAGCTGCTCGCGGGCGACCAGGCGAGCGTGCCCTTCGACCACGTGCTCTTCGACACCGCGCCCACCGGGCACACGCTGCGGCTCCTCAGCCTGCCTCGCGCCTGGACCGGCTTCCTCCAGTCCACCAGCCAGGGCGCCTCGTGCCTCGGGCCGCACACCGGGCTGAAGATGCAGGAGGCGAGGTTCGGCGCGGCGGTCGAGGCGCTGGCCGACGGCGCGCGCACCACCATCGTGCTGGTGACCCGCCCCGACCGGGCCGCGCTCCGGGAGGTCGATCGGACCGCTGGCGAGCTGGAGGCCATCGGCATCCGCAACCAGCAGCTCGCGATCAACGCGGTGTTCACCGCGACCGACCGGGGCGATCGGGTCGCCGCCGCGCTGGAGGAGCGGGGGAGGGCCGCGCTCCACGCGCTGCCACTACGGCTGCAGGGGCTGCCGGCGCTCCGCGTCCCCATGCGCGGCTTCAACATGGTGGGCCTCGCGGCGCTCCGGGCCCTCCTCGACGACGGCGCCTCCGAGGCGCTCGCGCGCGCCGCCGCGCCGCTCGCCATGCCTTCGCTCCCGCCGCTCTCGACGCTGATCGACGAGATCGCGGCGCCGGGGCGTGGACTCGTCATGGTCATGGGGAAGGGGGGCGTGGGGAAGACCACCATCGCGGCCTCGATCGCGGCGGAGCTCGCGTCGCGTGGTCACCGCGTGCACCTGAGCACCACCGATCCGGCGGCCCACATCGCCTCGACGCTCGATGGGCAGGTGGAGAACCTCTCGGTCAGCCGCATCGATCCGGCCGCCGAGACGAAGGCCTACGTCGAGCGGGTGATGGCGACGCGCAGCGCTCGCCTCGATGACGCCGGGCGGGCGCTGCTCGCCGAGGACCTGCGCTCGCCCTGCTACGAGGAGGTCGCCGTCTTCGCGGCGTTCTCGCGCACCATCGGCCAGGCCCGCTCGGACTTCGTCGTCCTCGACACCGCGCCCACCGGGCACACGCTGCTCCTCCTCGACACGACGGGCTCCTATCACCGACAGATCCTCGGCACCGGGCCGGAGGCGCAGCAGGCGTCCGGGCGGACGGTCACGCCCCTCATGCGCCTGCGCGACCCGAGCTACACGAAGATCCTCCTGGTGACGCTCGCGGAGACCACGCCCGTCTCCGAGGCGGCCCGGCTGCAGGACGACCTGCGCCGCGCCGCGATCGAGCCCTTCGGCTGGGTCATCAACAGCAGCCTCGCCGCCGCGGGCTCCACGGACCCGTGCCTCGGCCAGCGCGTCGCGGCGGAGGTCGAGCAGATCGAGGTCGTGCGCGGGCGTCACGCGAAGAAGGTAGCGATCGTCCCGTGGGTTCCCGATGAGCCGGTCGGCCCCGCCCGGCTGCTCGCGCTCGCCAGGGCCCGGAGCACGGCGCCGCACGAAGCCGGTTGAGCGATGCCAGCGTCGGAGCCACAGACCCACTGCGGCCGCGCGGGTGGCCTGCCTCGCGGCGACCGCTTCGCCCTGCGCGCCGATCAGTCCCGCTGGTTGCGGTACACCGCGACCGCCACCGAGCCCAGCGCGAGCGCCACGAGGAGGGCGGTCGCCAGCGCCCCGCGCACCCGCGGCGGCACCACGGGCAGCGGTCGGCGCGTCGCGAGCGACAGCAGCATCGGCGCGGCCACCAGCACCTGCACGGCGCAGATCGCCGTCAGCGGCCGGTCGAGGTCGTGGTCGATGTGCACGGCGCCCGACGCCAGCGCGACGCCCAGCGCGAGCGACGTGCCCGCGGTGACGAGCACCCCCCAGAGCGACACCCGGTAGAGCCCGACGAAGCCCACGAGCAGCCCGAGCGCCGCGACCCCGAGGGCCACGCTCCCAGGGGTGAGGCCGCGTCGCGACTCGACCTGCGTGAAGAGCAGCAGCGTCGGCGCGTCGGCCAGCGCGAGCACCATGAGGAGCTGGATGGTCCCGGCGTAGGCGACGGGGCGGAAGTCGGCCTGCTCGGCGGCGGCGGCGAGCGCGCGGCGGTCGACCAGGGCGAGCGCGGCGCCGCAGCCCAGCACCAGCGGGAGCCCGAGCAGGGACTCGTTGCGCGTCCCGGCCCACACCAGGATCACCCCCAGCACGACGTTGGACCACCACAGCCCCCGCGCCAGGAGCTGCGCCCCCAGCGACGGGAACTGCACCAGCAGCGCCGCCACCGCCGGACCGACGACCGGCAGCCACGCCACGGGCTTCGGGTCGGCGCCCAGCTTCAGCCGGAAGAGCGCCGCCCCCGCCAGCGCGACCACCGCCGCCGCGATCGCCCGCGCCCGCCGCCTCGTCATGTCGGTCATCGGAAGGGCCCTTCGGGGTCGGGGGTGGTGTCGACGCAGCGCACGCCCGCGGCCGGGTCGTGGCGCAGGCCGGAGATCTTCTCGGCCCAGAGCTCGCTGTAGCCGCAGGCGTCGCAGAGCCAGAGGTTGAAGCTCCCCTGCGGGACCGAGCGCCCCAGGGAGAAGCGACCCGTCGACTGCTCCTGGTGGGTCACCACCGGGAGCACCGCCCCCGCCGCGGACTCACCCGGGACGCGGAAGGTGTCGATCACCCAGAGCTTGCGACCGTTGCACTTCGGGCACCGCTGCGTGCGCTTCACGGGGGTGACGTTACCGCAACGCCCGGCCGCGCTGGAGCGCCCCGGTCGCTTCGTGCTCAGCCCTCGTCGACCTCGAGCAGCAACACCGCCGGGCCCACCGAGGGTCGCCAGCGCCATCCCGTACGAGCCCCCCTGGTACTCGACACGGGTGACAGCGACATGCGGGCCGTCAGCGCGGGGTTCGTGCGGCCGACGCAGGTTCACGGCGCGGGCGTCGTGGCCTCGGCGAAGGCCACCGCGCCCGAGTCGCGCGCGACGGTGATCGTGCGACCGTCACAGACCGTGACCTCGAGGCCGCGCGCGCCGAAGCGGAGCACCGTGCGGCGCCCGCCGCGTTCGCGCACCTCGAAGCTGTCGCCGTCTCGGAGCTGCTCCGGCCGCGCGGGGGTCTTCTTCGGCGTCCACGGCGCATCACCGAACGACCCTTCTGCGTCGCACGGCGCCGCCGACCACACGGCGCGGCACCGGTCGCCCTGGCGGTAGTGCCAGCCCTCGCAGAGGTCGCCGAAGAGCGCGAGCGCCACCTCGCCGCCGTCGGCCCAGAGCACCACGCGCTCTCTCGGCTGCGTGCTCACCGCCAGCGTCCACACCCCGTACGTGTACTCGCCGCGCTTCGGGAGCGGATCGGGGAGACGGATCGCGCGCGGCTCGAGCGGCGGCGCCTCGGAGGCCGGCGGGTCGACGGGCGAGCGGCGCAGCACGACGACCGCGCCCGCGTGCTCGGCGTCGACCGGCGCGACGATCACGAAGCGACGATCGACAGAGGTCGACACGGCGAAGGAGTGCGCGACCGCGAACTCGTCGCCGAGCGTGAGCGCGACGGGGTCGAGCTCGCGGACGCCAGAGCGGGTGAGGACGAGCGCGCCGCCGTCCCCGGGGATGGCCCGGAGCATGGCCCCGGCGGGGATCACCACGGAGTCGACCACGCGCCCCGTGGCGAGCTCGACACGAACCGGCGTGGCCGCGCCGATGAGCACGTGACCGTCGCCGCTGCGCACGATCGCGCCCGCGGTGAAGCAACCCGACCCGAGGGGGACGACCCACAGCGGCGCGCCGGTGTCGAGGTCGAGCGCGAAGGCGTCGCCCTCCCCGGTCACGCCGACCACGCACGCGCCGACGATGGCCAGGTCGGCCGCGTAGGCGGACGTCGCGACCTCGGTCTGCCAGCGGGCCGTGCGGTCCGGGAGGTTCCACGCGGTGATGCGCGCGGGCGTGGGGGCGTCGACCGCCTCGCTCGCCACCACGATCTGCTCGCGCGGGTCGACGTCGAAGGTCGCGACGTGCCCCGCGACGCCCTGCAGCGCCTCGAAGTCGGAGAGGTCGGGCTCGGACCACAACAACAGCCTGCCCGTGGTGCTGGGGCCGAGCAGCCGCCCGTCGCGGAGCCCGAACGCGCGCTCGTAGCGCTGGGCGTTCCAGGGGCAGCGCCACGTGATGGATCTGCCCAGGTACTCGCCCGTGCGCGCGTCGAGCGCCGCGATCGCCCCGCTGTCACTCATCGCGTAGGCCCGGGCGCCGTCGCGCGAGAAGCACACCCCGTCCACCTGCCCGAGGCCCGGAAAGGCCCAGCTCGTCGACGTGCCGTCGGCGAGGCGCCAGAGCCTCACCTCGTGGCCCTGTCCACCCGACACGGCCGACTCGCCCGTCGACGCGACGGCCACGTACGAGGGCGCCACGAGGTGTCGGTCGTACAGCCCCGCGCGCAGGAGCGACTCGACCCGCCCGAGGCCGACCACGCCGCGCTGCGAGCCGCACGCGACCCACACGCCGTCGGGCGAGACGGCCGCCATGTGCACGCTGCTCGTGTAGAGGTTTTCGCCGATCTGCCACGCCACCGAGGCGACCCGGGCGCGCGTGTCGAGGTCGTACACGCAGACCTCGGCGAGCTGCGCCACGACCGCCAGGCGCGTGCCCGGAACGAGCGCGAAGCCAGCCATCTTCGTGCCGCTGCTGTTGGTCCGCCCGAGCTGCTCCCACGTCTCGGTGTCCCACTCGACGAGCACGTGCGACGAGGTGTAGGCGCGTCGACCGTCGGCGCTCCACACCGCGTGCGCCACGACGCCGGGGCCGAGGAACCCGTCGAGGGTGCGTGCGACGCGCTGCTCGCAGAGGTCCCACACGCGCACCGCGCCGTCCGTCGAGGCCACGAGGGCGAACAGTCCATCGGGCGAGGCCGCCAGCGCGTTGGCCCACTCCAGGTGTCGGACCTCGAACAGGCTCTCGCCGCTCCCGACGCTCCACAGCCGCACGCTGCCGTCTCCGGCCGCGCTCACGACGCAGTGTGGCCCGGCGAACTGCGCCTCGGACACGCTGCACTGGTGCCACGGCAGCGCGCGCTCGACCGTCCATGTCGCCGTGTCCCACACGAGGATGGAGTCGTCGTCCGAGGCCGACAGGAGCCGCGCCCCGTCGGCGGAGTACGCCACGCTGTTCACCCCGGCGTTGTGCTCCGAGAGCTGCACGCGCAGCGCGCCCGTCGCCACGTCCCACACGCGGATCGTGCCGTCCTCGCTCCCCGACACCAGCCAGCGGCTGTCGGGCGAGAAGGCGAGCGCCTGCACGTACTGCGTATGCCCGCGGAGCTCGGTGAAGACCTGCGCGTGTACCGCCGCGGCGGGGCGAGACACCACCTCCAGCGTCTTGCCGTTGCTTCGGGTCACGCGCCCTCCTGTGCGCGATGGGACATCGTCAGCGACCACACCTGCACCCTGGGCTGATGCGTCCCCGCCACCAGCAGGTGATCGCCCTCGGCGGAGACGGTCAGCCCGCGCAGTCTCTCTCCCAGATCGGCCACGTACACCTCACACCGCCGCCCCAGGTGAAACAGCGCCACCCGGTGCGCGTCCGCGATCGCCACCGCCCCGTCGCCCGGCAGCGCGCACAGCTCCCTCGCGTGGTGGGTCATGACCACCAGCGGGGCGCTCCAGCGCCGCTCGCCCGTCGCCACGTCCCACGCCTCCAGCCGGCTGCGCTGCGCGTCGTCCGCCATCAGCGCGTACAGCACGTCACCCCCGTCCGACAGCGCGATCGATTGCACCGCGGCGCCCAGGTCACCCAGCTCGCGCACCACCTGCCCGCGCTCCACGATCAGCGCGCGCGACGCTCGACCCGGCTCACCCAGCACCACCGCCACCACCGGCGCGCGCCGCGCCGCCGCAGGGAGCTTCGCCCACGCCTTGCCGCGCCAGATCAGCCGGGCGCGCGCGCCCGTCGCCCGGTCGCGCTCCCACAGCGCACCGCCCTCGGGCTCCCCCGCCGGCGGCTCCTCGTCACATTCCACCACCTCGAGGAGTCGCCCCTCGCCGTCTTCGCGCAGCGTCATGCACATCGAACCGGGCCACGTGCCGACCCAGCGGCGCTCCGCCGACGTCGTGAGGTCGAGCCGCCCCGCGTTGCGTCCGCCCGTCACGTAGGCCCGCTGCCCATCCGCGGACACCGACACGGCGGTCTCCGCCACGCACCCTTCTTCGTCGTCGCTCGGCGCGAGCGGCACGCTCCGCCAGCCTGCTTCGCTGGCCTCGACCGCATGGCACACCACCTCGGTGCCCCCCTCGCCCACCGCGAGCACGCGGCCGTCGGCCATCGCCAGCGACCAGGGCTCGCGCATCTCACCGAGGTGCAGCGTGCGATGGTCACCCAGCATCGGAAGGTCGGCCGCGGGCACGAGGTTGACCCACAGCCCAGGACGATTCGGCACCCACGCCCCCGACCCCCAGTTGTCGACGTTCCGCAGCTCGCGCCCGAGCTCCCACGCCATCCACACGCGCACCCTGGCCCGGTCCCAGCTCGGCGGCTTGAAGTCGTCAGGGACCTCCCCGAGCGGGTAGTACGCGTAGGGATCCCCCACCTCCTTCCCAAGCTCGATCATCGAGAACGCGAAGCACGCGTCCTGCGGGCCCACGTCATGCTCGTTCGAGACGATGCGATCGAAGCCTCCGAGGTGCTCGTCGATCCGCCGCTGCAACTCACCCCCCGCCGCGCGCAGCGTCATCACCATGAAGCGGTGCTCGATGCTCTCGAGGGGCACGTCGGGCTTCACCTGTCGAATGCAGAGGTCGACCTCCACCGCGCGATCGAGCACTCCCATCCGCGCGAGGATCGCCCGCACCCCGCGCGCGTCGAGCCCGCACTGCGCCGCGCGCTCGCTCAGGGCCTCGGCCTCCCCCTCGCTCCAACGCTCCACCACCACCTGGTATCGATACTCGCTCATCTCGACCTCCCTGCTCGCGCGAAGCCAGCGCGACCCGACGCCATGTCCCGCCTGAGAGTGTGTTTGATCGGTTTCTTGGGGAAGTCGCGAAGAGACACGAGTCCGGCAAGGACGGTCGACCGCGCGTAGCCCCTGCTACGCAAGGGAGACCGGACGCCGCCGGGCGACGTGGATCTGAAGCGAGTTCGCTGAGAAACCGATCAAACACACTCTGAGTCCCCCGAAGCGCTGCGACAGCTCCGCGCCGTCCGCCGACATCGCCTCTTGATGGACACGTCTCTGCACCTGCCGCCCACCCGCTGCGGGAAGGCTCGCGCCGGCGTGTCCGCGACCCATCACGCCAACGTTCTAGTCAGCCTCGCCATGCCGATGCAAGCAGGGCAATGCTCGTCGCGGCGGTGGCCGCGGGCATCCCTTCGTGGCGCCCCGACTCCGCGCTCCGGCACGACCGGCTCCCCTTGCCGCCGCGCCCCCTCGCGGGCCAGTCTCGACGCCATGCGCAGGCTCCTCGTCGCGGTGCTCCCCTTCAGCCTCGCGGCCTGCCTGTCGTCACCCGATGACGCGCGGCCCCTGCCGTCGGGCCGTGCCTCCGACGCGGGCGCCGACGCCGTCGATGCGGCCGACGTCGCTCCCCGGGCCGACGCCGCCGTCACCCTCGACGCCCCCCTCGACGCTCCTCCCGATGCGCCGCCCGCGTCGCTGCGGGTGCTCTTCGTCGGCAACAGCTACACCTTCTACAACGACCTCCCCGCCCTCATCGCGCGCATGGGCGCCGCCGCGGCGCGCGCGGGCCGCGGCCCCGAGATCGCCGTCGACACCGTCACCGTCGGCGGCGCCTCGATGCGCAACCACTGGGACACCGGCACGGCCCCCGCGCGCATCATGGTCGGATCCTGGGACGCCGTCGTGCTCCAGGGCCAGAGCGTCGAGCCGGTGCTCAATCCCTCCGAGTTCCGGACCTACTCCCTCCGCCTCGGCGGGCTCGCGAGCACCCACGGCGCACGCCCCGTGTTCTTCGCGACCTGGCCGAGGCGCGCGGGCGACGCCCTCTATGCGCAGCCGTGGTCGGGCGGCACGCCCCAGGGCTTCAACACCCGCATGCACGCGGCCTACAGCGAGGTCGCTGCGATGACCTCCGGCGGGCTCGCGGCCGTGGGCAATGCCTGGATGCGTGCGCTCGACGCCCGACCCACGATCGACCTCTACGACCCCGACGGGAGCCATCCCTCGGCCGCCGGTAGCTGGCTGGCGGCCTGCGTGCTCTACCGCGCCCTCACCGACACTCCCGCGCCGGCGGAGACCGAGACCGCCGTCACCAGCCTGCCCCTCGCCGACGTGGGCTTCCTGCGGGGCATCAGCGCGGCGCCCTGAGCGGGCGCGGGCCGACGGTGTGGCCGTCGACGTAGAGCGCCATCGTCGCGTAGAGGCGCACCACGGCCGCGTGGTGCCGCTGGTCATCGGTGCCGTGGGTCGACGGCGTCGTGTACGCGATGTCGGGCGGCACGCTCGCCCACAACCAGCTCAGCGCGCAGATGATCGTTGAGCGGTAGCGGCTCATCGGCGACCGGCCGTGCCGCGTGTTCACGTCGGACCAGCGCACGAGGCCTCGCAACGTGGGCCTCGCGGCCTACCCCGACGTGACGGTGGTGTCCGGTGAGCCCCTCGTGCACGAAGAGGATCGCAACGCGGTGGTCAACCCGCTGGTGCTCGTCGAGGTTCTCTCCGACAGCACCGAGTCGTGGGATCGCGCGGGTGGATTTCGTCGCTATCGCAAGCTCGAGCCGCTCAAGCACTACGTGCTGGTGTCGCAGCACGCGCGCTGCATCGAGGTGTACTCGCGCGACGCCGGAGGGGGGATGGGTGCTCCGCGAAGGGGCCGACGGCGAGTCGGTGGCGCTGGAGGCGCTCGGCGGCGCGTTGGAGGTCGATCGCGTGTACCGGAACGTGACGCTCACGCCCTCCGCGCGCGCCTCGGAGTAGCGCAACTCAGCGGCGGGTCGTCTTGGCGGGCGCCTTCGCGGCGCGAGGGATCACCAGGGGATCAGCGCCGCCCGTGACCCGATTCGACGAGGAACGTCACGCGCTCCGCGCGATCGTGGACGTCTGTGTCGGGGACCGGCTCTCTACCGAACTCCACCCCCGGCAGTCCCTCGTTTTGGACGATCCCGTTGCTGGGGAGTCGACTGTTGTCTTCACCGCCGACTACGATCACATCACCGTGAAATGGATGGCTGCTCGGGTCTGAAATGCCCTTGTTTACTCGCTGATCATGTTCTTCACCGCCGCCCTCTTCGGCGCGCTGGTGAGCCACCGCGCCGCGCCCACCCCCCCCGCGACCTGACCGCCCCGTCGGCCACGCGACATCGATCTGCTGATTCGTGCAGATGACGAGTCGCGAGCGGTCGACGCCGTCGCGTTGGCGGGCTTCGACCTCCCCGCGGACCCGATGGTGTTCGACGCCAGCGGACCCCCTCGAGCGCCGCATCCTGCGTGTCTCCAAGGCGGAGGGCACCGACCTGCTCACGCTCGATCTGATCGTTGCGTCGCCCAGCTTCGAGGACGTCTGGAGCACGCGGGTGCTGGTCGAGTGGGAGGGTCGAAGGGTCCCCGTCGTGTCGGTCGGTGGGCTCATCAGGATGAAGCGCGTCGCGGGGTGCCCGCAGGACCTCGTCGACATCGAGAACCTGTCCGCGCTGACTGCCTCCTCCTCCTCGACGACTCGAGCGGAACCGCCCTCCGCAGTCGCCGCGCGTTCTGCGACACTCTGGACCCCACCGATGCACCTCGCCGCGCCCCTCACGCTCGCCTGCGGTCTCGTCCTCCCCAACCGCCTCGGCAAGGCCGCCATGACCGAGCAGCTCGCGCTCGACGGCGAGCCCAACGAGCGCCTCCGTCGCCTCACCGCGCGCTTCGCCGACGGGGGCGCCGGCCTGCTCATCACCGGCAACGTCATGGTGCACCGCGACCACCGCGAGCACCCGCGCAACGTCGTCGTCGACGAGCGCACCTCGCGCCCCGCGCTCGCGCTCTGGGCCCGCGCGGCGGGTGACACGCCCCTGGTCGCGCAGATCAGTCACCCCGGGCGCCAGGGCCTCTACGCGCCCCGCGGATCGGTCGCGCCGTCGGCCGTCGCGATGCGGGGCGTCGGGCCGTTCTTCCAGACCCCGCGGGCGCTGTCGGTCGACGAGATCGCCGACGTGGTGCGGCGCTTCGCCTACACCGCGAAGGCGCTCGACGAGGCGGGCTTCGCCGGCGTGCAGGTGCACGGGGCGCACGGATACCTCGTGAGCCAGTTTCTCTCGCCGCTCAGCAACCGCCGCGACGACGCGTACGGCGGCGACCTCGCGCACCGCGCGCGCTTCCTGCTGGAGGTGCTCGGCGCCGTGCGGGCGGCCGTGCGTCCGGGCTTCGCGGTGATGCTCAAGCTCAACAGCGCGGACTTTCAGCGCGGGGGCTTCGACGACGACGACGCGCTCGCGGTGATCGCGATGCTCGAGGGTCGCGGCGTCGACCTGCTCGAGATCTCCGGCGGCAGCTACGAGTCGCCCGCGATGCTCGGCCTGCGCGCGTCGACCCTCGCGCGCGAGACCTACTTCCTCGAGTTCGCGCAGCGGGCCCGCGGGGCGACGAAGATCCCGCTGATGCTCACCGGGGGCTTTCGCACGCCCGCGGTGATGGAGCAGGCCGTGGCGAGCGGCGCGGTCGACGTGGTGGGCCTCGCGCGCCCGCTGGCGATGGAGCCCGACCTGCCGCGGCGCGTGCTCGCGGGCGACGCGAAGCCCGCCATCGAGGGGCGCGACCGGGTGGGTGTGCCGCTGCTCGACAAGATCCTGTCGGCGCAGACCTACGTCGAGCAGATGCACCGCCTCGTGGACGGTCGCGCGCCCGACCCCAACCTCTCCCGCGCCTGGACCATCGCGCACGCCCTCTGGATGACGCGCGGCTGAGCCGCTACCCCGCCTTGCAGGACTCCAGCGGGTACACCGGCGGCGTGTCGCCGACGGAAGCCTGCGCTCGCCCCGCGCGCATCTCGCGGGTCAGGCCCGCGAGCTCGGTGCAGTACACCGGCAGCGACCACCGGCCGTACAGCGTCGAGGCGCCCTCGTAGCGCTGCGCGTCGTACTCCTCCGGGGTCGTGAGGTAGCTGCAGTACGCGTTGGCGTAGCCGTTGATGACCACCCGCGTGACGCCATCGCCCGCCCAGGCGTCCGCGAGCGCGGCACGCATCCGTCGACCGGCCACCGTCGTGGGCTCGATGGGCAGCCCGGCGAGCACGAGCGGACCGAAGCGCACCACCTGGAGCGGGAGGTAGCGCGGCACCCAGCTTCGGCGCGCGAAGGGCCAGTCCATCGCGTCGCGGTAGTACCCGGCGCTGCGCGTGCGAACGAGGTGGACCGTGGGGTTCATCACGGGGATCACGCCCAGGACCTTGTTCGCGCCGCCCTCGCCGAGGTCCCAGAAGGGAAACTTGTTGCCCTGGGACACCCGCCACGGATCGCCCGGAAACCCGCGGACCACGCGGGCGCGGACCCGCGTGAGCAGCGGCATCGCCCGCCGCGCCGGGAAGAGCGGTCCGGCGCCCTCCAGGGTGCCGGCCGCGAACGCCACGCCGAGGCGCGGCGCGGAGGTGCGCGCGTCGACGGTGCCGCCGAAGCGGGCGTCGGGCGTGAGCGAGAGGAAATCGCGGTACCGTATCGCCGTCGTCACGGGCCCGCGGACCGCCTCGCCGTCCTCGCGCGCGGCGGACCACAGCGCCCGCGCGTGGCGCGACTGGGCGTCGCCGTGCGCCGCGGCGCTCTCCTCGTCGTGCTGGTAGCGACCGATCATCCGGCCGCGGCTGCGGCTCCAGCGGTAGTTGGGCGTGACGTCCCCGGCGGACTCCTGCGCGAACAGCGCCACGAAGCCCGCGTGCCCACGCTCGCGCGCCCACGCCTCGCACGCGCGCGCCGCGCAGCCCTTGTTGTCCCCGTGGAGCCGCTGGTAGTCCGAGTGCACCGACGTCCCGTGCACCGGAAACCACGACACGAGCCCGAGCGGCACGCCCGCCTCGTCGTCGACGCGGAGCACGGTCATCGTGCGGTCGACGGCCTCGTCGCGGCGCTCCCACGACACCGGCATGGCGTCCTCGTTGCAGTTGTACGCCTCGATCGATCGGTTGAACGAGAGCGCCTCCGTCGCGGGAATCCACCCGGCGTGGACCCAGGCCCGCGCCGGGCGCAGCGCCGCGAGGGCCGCGCGCACGGCCGCCGCGACGCCGTCCGCGAGCGCGTCGTGCACCCGCGGCGACACGCCGGGGCCCGACAGCGCGTAGAAGAAGTAGGTCGAGAACCCGCTCGGCCCCGAGTGCGTGTGCGTGGCGGTCAGCATCACGTCGTGCTCGGTCAGCCCCGAGCCGGGCGCGCAGACCCGCCGCACCACGGCCTGCCGCAGCGACTCGGAGATCATCCCGAGGTCGCAGCACACATAGACGAACCGTCGACCGCTCGCCGGATCTTCGACGGCCATCGCGCGGGCGTAGAGCTCGGTGGCCACGCCCTCGCACACGTTGCCGGGGTGCCCCCAGCCGAACATGCACATGCCCGGCTCGAACACGGTCAGCGACGCCCGACCGAAGCCCGCGCGCAGCGTCGTCGAGGCTTCGTTCACGCGCCGATCCCCAGGGCGGTGCGCCAGTAGCGCGTGAGAAAGACGTCGTCGGGGTCGAGGCGCGCGCGCAGCGAGAGGAAGTCGTCCCAGCGCGGGGTGTGCTGTCGCAGGTACGCGTGCCCGAGCGCGGGGTCGGCGGGCAGGTGCTTGCCCCAGTGGAGCCGGTACGCGAACGGTCGCAGCAGCTCCCAGAACTGCACGAACCAGCCGCGCGTCGGGTCGCCGGCGTTGCGCCCGAACCAGAAGAGGTCGATGCGCACGGAGTCGCGCCCGTAGCCGGGGTGCATCCAGCCCGCGGTGCGTCGCGCCGCGTAGACCTCGCAGATGAACGCCCCGGTCGCCGAGTAGCCGCCGCGGTCGAAGTGCGCCCGCAGCGCGCGCATCGCCTCGCCGGCGCGCTCGAGGGGCAGCCAGATCTCCGTGAACTCCGTCGGCAGCCACCGCTCGGAGATCTGGTTGTCCATCGGGAGGCCGTGGCACCACGAGTCCCAGAAGTGCTGCGTCGGGCTCAGCGGAACGAACTCCCGCAGCGCCGCGGAGAGCAGCGTGCCGGTGAGCGCGGGCCGCACGAGCGCGCCCACCCGCCGCGCCAGCGACCCGCGGGGCGCACCGGAGCCGAGCCGCGCGCTCGCCTGCGCGATGCCGTCGTACATGATCCCCGCTGCGGCCTGCGACGCGAGGTTGGCCACGGGGCGCAGCCGGGGGTCGGTCACCATGTCGCCGAGGGCAGAGTACTCCTTCGGGCGCAGCGCCCCGGGCGGGCCGGTGCGCGCGTCGTAGTCCGCCTCGACCATGCGCCGCGCCTGCCAGGTGACCACCCGGCGGACGCCCTCTTGCGGCCACCAGAAGAGCCGCGCGTATTCGGCGTCGCGCAGAAACCCCTCGAGCCCGTCGGCGCCGTCGCCGAAGAGGGCGGGCGGGCTCGCCGACTCGCCGGTGATGTCCTCGCGGCCGACGACGTCGTAGCGCGCGACGCACTGGATCGTCACCGTCGAGATCACGCCGAGCAGCCCGAGCGAGCACCCGTGGGCGTCGAAGTCGTCGTCGCGCTCGCGGCGCACGTCACGGGCGCGGCCGCGGCCGTCGATCATCCGCCACGCGACCACGGCGTCGGAGAGGGCGTGGCGCACGCTGCCGCCGCTCGACCCGGTGGCGAAGAAGCCCGCGACGGTCTGGTGCGTGACGCCGCCGAGGTCGGGCAGCGCCCAGGCCCGGGCGTCGAGCTGCGCGAGGAGGGAGTTCTCCCAGCGCGACGTGCGCGTCGGGTCGCGCGGGTCGTGCCCGAGGTGGCAGCCGGCCTGCGCCGTCACCTGGCGCCGCTCGTCGTCGAAGGTCACCCGGACGTACCGGTCGAGCATCACGTCGACGTGGCGAGCGTCGGGCGCCGCGCGCGGTCCGCGGTCCGTGGCGATCGCCGCGGGCACCGAGTGCGCCGCGCCGCGCACCCGGAGCTGGCCGCCGAAGGAACGCGCGAGGCGCACCAGCGCGACGAGGTCGTCTTCCGAGGCGGGGTGGTAGTAGCCGTCGTCGCCACGCGACGGAGGGGAGCGGTCGTACAGTTCCTTCATGCTGCGGTCGCGGAAGCCGATGTTACCCGAGGGTCGCGGCGCGGCGCAGCCCCTGTGTTGTGCGACGAGGCGGCTCTCCGTTACGGTCGCGCACCATGCCGCGTCTCGCCTGGCCCATGCTCTTCCGCCTCCAGCCCAGCGACCTCTCGTTCGCGCCGCGCGCCACCAGCGTCATCGACCATCGGGCGCACATCGCGGCGCCGCCGGAGGTGGTCTTCGACGAGCTCGTCTCCCTCGCGCACGGACGCGAGTGGCTGGAGCACTACCTCCACGTCGAGTGGGAGGGCGCCGCGCCCGCCCCGGTGCCGCCCGATCCCCGCGTGCTCGGTCGCCCGTCGGACCAGACGTTCCGCTTCATGACCCTGCGGGTGCGGGTCGTCGTCGCCGAGCGGGGACGTCGGCTCGTGAGCTCCGTCGAGGCGTGCTCGCTCCCGCTGGCGCGATGGATGGTCGAGGAGGTCACCTTCGAGCCCACGCCCGACGGCGGAACCGACTTCCGCTGGACCATCTCGTCCGAGGCGCTCGCCGTCACGCGCCCGCTGCTGCCGCTCATTCAACCGCTCTTCGACGGCTTGTTTCGCCGCAGCACCGCGCGCCTCGCGGCGTTCTGCGCGCGGCTCCCGTGAAGGTCTTCGTCACCGGCAGATCGGGCTTCGTCGGCGGTCACGTCATCGAGGCGCTCCGACCCGCCCGCGGTACCCTCGCGCGATGACGGAGCGCATCGCGGGTCGCTTCGAGCTTCAACGCATGGTCGGTGCGGGCGGCATGGGGGAGGTGTGGCTCGCGCGGGACGCGTCGACCGGCGAGCCCGTCGCCCTCAAGCTCACCCACGCCACGGCCGACCTCGCGCGCTTCGCCCGCGAGGCGTCGGTGCTCGCCTCGCTCGACCACCCGGGCATCGTTCGCCACGTGGCGCACGGCGAGGTCGACGGCCGCGGGTACCTCGCCATGGCCTGGCTCGACGGCGAAGACCTGTCGGTCCGCCTCAAGCGCGGCCGCCTGGGCGTCGCCGCGTCGCTCGACCTCGTCCGCCGCGCCGCGGAGGCGCTCGCGGTGGCGCACCGCCGGGGTGTCGTCCACCGGGACGTCAAGCCCGCGAACCTCTTCCTGGCGGGCGGTGAGCTCGCGGCCGTGACGGTGCTCGACTTCGGCATCGCGCGGGTCGAGGACGCCGTTCGCACCGGCACCGGGACCGTCATCGGGACGCCCGGCTACATGTCCCCGGAGCAGGCCCGCGGGCAGTCGTCCGTCGACGCGCGCACCGACGTCTTCGCGCTCGGCTGCGTGCTCTTCGAGTGCATCGCGGGCCGCGCGCCCTTCGTGGGCCCCCACCCGATGGCGGTGCTGGTCAAGCTCCTGATCGACGCCCCGCCCCGGCTCACCGACCTCGCGCCCGAGACCCCAGCCGCCGTGGAGTCCCTGGTCGCGGCGATGCTCGCGAAGGAGCCGACGGCCCGGCCCCCCGACGGCGCCGCGCTCGCCGAGCTCATCACGCGCGTGCTCCGGGGCGGACCGCTCGAGGCCGTCGAGGGCGGAGCCTTCGGGGCGGGCGAGCGCCGCGTGACGACCGTGATGCTCTGGCGCGCGACCGACCTCCCCGACCTTCCCACCGCGCGCCTCGACCCGCTCGGCGACACCCTCGGCCCCGGCGCGGCGGCGCCCGACGGGACGAGCGGCCTGCGCGTCGAGCGGCTCGCCGACGGCACCTGCTTCGCGTTCTTCTCCCTCCTCGGGACGCCGCGCGATCACTGCATCGCCGCCTGCCGCTACGCGCTCGACCTCGTCCGGGCCGACCCCGGCGCGCGGGTCTCCGTCGCGACCGACCACGCCGAGGACGACGCCGCGAGCGCCACGGGCCCCGCCGTCGACCGGGCGAGCGCCATGCTGATGGACGTGCCGCCGGGGCAGGTGGTGCTCGACCCGCTGTCCGCTGCGCTGTCCGCGGAGCGCTACGCCGTCGAGCGTCACCCGCGGGGCGGACGCCTCGTCGGGCCGCGCGCCGCGTCGGCCCACGCCCCGTCCGCGGCGGCGGACGCGCCGCTCCTCGGGCGCGACCGCGAGCTGCGGGTGTTGGAGTCGGCCCTCGACGACGCGGCGTCGGGCCGCGCCGGGACGGTGCTGGTGCTCGGCGACGCGGGCCTCGGCAAGTCGGCCCTCGCGCGGGCGCTCCGCGGGCTCGTCGCGAAGAGGGGCGATGGCGCGGTCTGCCTCGACGCGACGGCCGAGGCCCTCGACGTGGACGTCCCGTACGCGCTGCTCGGGACGCTGCTCGCTCGCCGGGTGGACGGCGCGGTGCAGGTCGGGCCCGCGCTGGCGGCGATACAGCGGCGCGCCGCCCCGGCGCACGAGGACGTGGCGGTCGAGCTCGCGGCGTGGTTGCAGGCGCTCGCGGAGCGGGGTCTCGTCGTGCTCCTGGTCGACGACGCGCACTGGGCGGACGAGCCGAGCGTGCGCGCCCTGGTGCGGGCGCTGGACGGCTGCGACGACGCGACGCTGCTCGTCGTGGTGCAGGGGCGCCCGTCCACGGCAGAGCGCTTCGGCGCGGCGCTGCAACGCCTCGGCCCCGTCGAGCTGCGGCTGCGCCCGCTGACGGCCGCAGCGGCGGGCGAGCTGGTGGCGCGCCTCGGCGGCGACCCGACCGGGACGATCGTCGCGCGCGCGCAGGGCAACCCCTACGTCGTCGAGGAGCTCGTGCGCGCGTCGCAGGGCGCGACGCCTTCGGCGCTGCCGGCGAGCGTGCTCGGCGTGGCGCAGGCGAACGTCGACCGGCTCGCCCCGTCCGCCCGGCGCGTGCTGAGGGCGGCGAGCGTCCTCGGGCAGCGCTTCACCCGCGCCGCCCTGCTCGCCGTGCTCGGCGGCGACCCTCGCACGGCGGCCGACGCGCTGGACGACGCCGTGCGGGCCGAGGCGGTCCGCGAGGACGGAGCGGAGGGCTTCTCGTTCCGCCACGCGCTCACCCGCGACGCCGTCTACGCGATGATCCCCGAGCGCGATCGGGCCTCGGCGCACGGCCGCGCGGCGCGGTGGATCGAGGCCGAGGGGTCGGCGGCGCCCGCGGTGCTCGCCCACCACCTGGCGCGCGCGGGCGAGGTCGAGCGCGCCATCGCCTGCTACCGGGATGCGGCGCAGGAGGCCGTGCTCGCGAGCGACCGCGGCGCCGTCGAACGCATCGACGCCGAGGTGGCGGCGCTCTCCCCGACGCACCCCACGCGCGTCGACCTGCTGAGCATGCTGACCGACCGCCTGCTCGGGGGCGACGGCCCCGCCCGCGAGGCCGCGGCGCGCCACGCGCTCTCCATGCTCGGACCGGGTTCGCCCAGGCGCCCGCTGCTGCTCGCTCGGCTCGTGGGCGCGCGCCCGGATGACGACACCGTCGGCGAGGCGGTCGCCGAGCTGCGCCTGCTCGCGGCCCCCGACCCGCGGCTGCTCATGCCGCTCGACGGCATCTTCAACGTGACCAACGCGGCGGCGGCGCTGCGCCACCAGGGCGAGATCCTCGCGCTCATCGACCGCCACCAGACGGGGACCTGGCCCACCTCGGCGCTCGTGCAGCGGCGCCAGCTCGAACGCGCGCTCGACGAGGCCCGCGCCCCGGCGGGGGCCAGCGACACGGAGGTCTTCCGCTACCACGAGTGGCGGTTCTACCTGCTGCGGCACCTCGGGCGCGTCGAGGAGTGCGGGGAGGAGGTGGCGGCGTGCGCGGCGCTGGTGCGTTCGCCGCGGTCGTACATGGCGGCGCAGCTCGCCCACTGCCACGCGGAGGTGGCCGTCACGACGGGCGACCTTCCGCGCGCCCTCGCGCTGCTCGACGGGGCGACGGCGACCTTCCGGGCGCTCGGTGGTCCCTACGAGCGCGAGGTGACGCGGCTGGCGATCCGGAGCGCCGAGGTGCTCTCCGCCCTCGGGCGGCACCGCGAGGCCGTCGAGGCCGTCGAGGCCGCCGAGGCGGGGCTGTCCGCGATGCGCGGGATGCGACCGCTCGCGGACGCGGTGCTCGCGTCGGCGTGGGTGGTCCTCGGTCGCCGCGACGAGGCTGAGGCGGCCGCGCGCCGCGGGCTCCAGCTCCTGCACCCGCGCTGGCACTTCGACGGCGGAGCGTTTCGTCCGCGCGCCACCATCGCAGGCGTGCTGCTGGCGTGCGGAGCGGGCGCGGAGGCCCACGCGCTGGCTCGCGAGGCGCTCGCGGACGTCGCGCTGCACCTCGCGGAGGTCTCCACGCCAGAACGCCGACGGATGTACCTGTCCCGCGCGCCCGGCGTGGGGCCCGCGCTGGGGCTGGGGCGCGAACTGGGAATCGCCTGGCCCGCGGAGGGATAGAACGACCCTCGTCGTCGACCGCTCGGGCAGCAATGCGGGACAACACCCTCGACGGCGCCCGCGCCGACCCGATCCGACCCGGGGCCCGCCAGAGCCCTCGCGGCCATGTCCGCATCGCGGTCTCAGCCCTCGTCGACCTCGAGCACCAGCACCTTCAGGGGGAATCCCAGGCGCGCCGCGCGCTCCTCCACCCGGCGCACCGCCGGTCCCACCTCGCCGTAGCGGAAGGTGCCCAGCGTGCCGACGCGGATAGGGCATCCACCGCCCACTGGGCTTGAGGAGTACCCCGCTGTTGGGCCCAATCAGACGTCGCCGCGGTGCGAGAAGCGCCCCACGGATTACTACCGCGCGCAAGATAGATTCTGTAACCTATCGTACTTGCAGGTTATTGTGCTTGCAAGATGAGGGAGCGGACGCTGGATGGCTCACGCTCACTCAGCCACGGGTGGATGGTCGGAGGACATCGCATCGATCGGCGGCGCCGTCACCGCCGGTAGAGTCCAGGTTATGTAGCGCTGGTATCAGTCGCACTCCGCCCGCCGTGCAAGGGAGGAAGTCCCGCGCGCCGCGGTGGTAGCGCGTCGGCGTGAGCGTCGCGTCAGCGCACGCGCGGTCGCCCGTGACGACGTCCCACGCGGGCTGACGGGACAGCGTGGCCCCACGGCCGATCGCGCCGGGCCTACTCACGATCGGGCCGGGTGTTGGTCGTGCCAGCGTGACGCAGGCGCCGACCTCCCTGCCAGCTCATTCAACTACGGGGAGAATGGACAGGTCCCTCGCCAGGGCCCAGGCCTGCCACCGTTATTCGCCCACTCGCGACGGACAGCGAGGAGGGTCACGGCGGTGAGGGCGTCGATACCTGCCGCCGCGAGATGTAGGCCGTCGGGTGTCCGAACCCGAACCACCTCGCCTTCCCGATTTCGCAAGGACTCTGAGAACGCCCCGTCGGGGTTCGACAGGCCTCTCCAATCGGCGAAACCCACACCGCGACCACAAGTGGAGAGAGACGCGTAGACCTCATTGACCCGCGGAATTCGTCGCTCCATCGAGACGTACGCGCGGCTCGCACGGGCCGGCGGGGCGAGGACCCAGAGCACCGCAGCGCCGCGCGCCGACGCGATGGAGATGGCGCGGATGGCCTCCATTCTCCACCTCGCGTAGAACGCCGGGCTGTCGGGATCGATGGGTCGGCCGTCGGCTCCGTTGACGGGTTCGTCCGTCGGCCAGGCGCCGCAACACGACTCGAGCACCACGACGTCCGGATCGAAGGTCCCGACGGCGTGCGCCAGATCGAGGAGCCAGGCGGATCGATGGGTCATTAGCGTCTGGCCCGGGGCGCCGAGCAGCCGGGTGCGCACTCCCGCGCCCTCCAGGCGGCGCGAAAGCGTAGGGAACATCGAATGAAGGATCGAGTCGCCCATGAAGAGGACCCTCTTCAATGGCGGGGTCGGCCTCCACGAGTCCGCGAACGGCGGTAACGCGATGGCAGGCGACGAGAGCACGACTGCAGACCGCCCGACGACGGCCACGGCCCGGTCATCCGCATAGACAGCGAGGGCCCGAGCGGTCAACGGGAGCGCCGCCGCGACCCCCAGTCCCAGCGCCAGCAGCCGCCTCGGAAATCGTCCGGTACGAAACCGGATGGGCGACTCCAGATATCGATAGGAGATTCCCGCCGCGATGCCCGTCGCGACCAGCCGCAGCGCGATGAGCCAAGGACCGTCCAGGCCAGTGCGATCTCGATCGAGCAGCAAGAACAGTGGCCAGTGATAGACGTACACACCGTAGCTGATACGTCCGAGCGCTCGGAGCGGCGGCCAGGCGAGCGCTCGTCCGAGCGACGGCGACTTGAGCGCCCCTGCGATCAGTCCGCACGACACGACGGAGACGCCCCATAGACCCCCGCGATAGAGCCACCCGTCGTCCTCGGCTACGCTTGTCCAGAGGCCCACCGTCGCTGCCACGGGAATGAGCCCCGCGCCCCGCGGTGACGGAGCGACGCGCGAGCTCCCCCCCAAGGGGAACCCCATCGCGAGCGCGAGCGCCGCGCCGACAAGAAGCTCGAACATGCGCGTGTCGGTACCGAAGTAGATTCGATTGCCGTCGGCGCCCACGTTGAGCGCCAAGGTGGCGCCGATGGAGACGAGCATCAACGCCCCGACCACCGCTGCGAGACGAGCGTTCGAGGTTGTACGCCGCGTGGCGGCCAGGACCACGATCGGGAACACCAGATAGAGCTGCTCCTCGATTGCGAGCGACCAGTAGTGCAGGATCGGAGAGGGCGCCAGATAGTGGGCTCCGTACGCGCTGTGGTCGAAGATGAAACGCCAGTTGGCAACGTAGAGGATCGCCGCGAGCGTCTCCGCCGGAAGGCGAATCAACTGCTCCGGCTGTCCAACGACGGCCGCGAAGACGAGCGCGACGGTCATTCCAGCAAGGGCCGCGGGGAGCAGGCGACGCGCCCGCCTTTCCCAGAACGTGGTCAGGTTGATCGAGCCCGTCGCGTCGCGCTCCGCGAGCAGCAGGCTGGTGATGAGATAACCGGAGAGCGTGAAGAAGAGAGAGACCCCGAGGAAACCGCCGCTCATCCACGAGAGTTCGAGGTGGTACCCGAGCACGGCGGCGACTGCCAGACCTCGCAGTCCGTCGAGGGCCGGGGCGTGCGGCAGTCCCCACCCCCGAGTCGTCTTACTGCGGCCGACGCCCGGGGCATCCTCATCCTCGACGCCCGGCGCGTCGCCATTCGTGGTTCGCGTCACGGCCGATGCCATACCGCATCACGTCGCACCCTCCAACCGAACTCCCTTCAGAAGTAGCGGAAGTGCAACGTAGAGCGGCGGCGCACTTGTCAGCAGGGATCCGGGCAGGGCGGCGTCCTCAAAACGGCTTGAATTTCCGCACGGGGCGATGAACTGCGGTCGTTCATCCACTGGGCGTTCGACCGCTCGTGCACCGTCTCTTCGGCCGGGGTTCACCGTAGGCCCATGCGCCCGCCAGGCGCAACGGAACTTCAAGCAGTTTTGAGGACGCCGCCCTGTCGAACGCCCAGAGCAAGAAGCTCGGGTTGGGCGCTGGCGTCTGCGAGCGCGGAGCCGTCGACCCCCACGACGCCTGACAGCGTGGGCGGTCGCTTCCCCTCGCTCACGCCTGTCCTCTGGTCTCAATTTCATCGAGAATGG
>JAUSAZ010000095.1 GCA_030652255.1 Myxococcales bacterium
TCCCGCCCTTCGCGAAGATCCTGCGGCGTCACCTCGGGTGCGATCCCGCGTCGATCGCCATCGTCGGCGACAGCTTTCCCCTGCGGGCGATCGGCGACCTGCAGCTCGCGGTCGACGACTGGCTGCGCGTCCCCGGTCGGCGCCGAGAGATGGTGGGCGTGGTGACCGATCGGCACGTGGTGCGCCTCGGCGCGCTGGCGTCGCCGCCGCCCTCGGAGCGCAAGCACGGCTGGGCCGCGGACGTCGGACCGGTGGAGTACAGCGCGGTCCCACTGGCCGACGGCGGCTCGCTCGCGAGCGTCGAGCGGGGACTGCTGCTCCTCTCGGACGGCGACGCGCGGCTCGCGGTGCTGGTCGCCGGACCGTGCGGCGAGCCGTACATCCGGCAGGTTCGCGTCGAGGTCGGCGCGGCCACGCAGCCGGAGTCCGAGCGCCTGCTCCAGCAGCTCCGCGATGGGATGCGCCGTCAGAGCATCTTCCGCGGGCGCTCGCTCAGCATCGGGGCCGACCGGCAGGGCGAGATGGAGGTGCGGTTCCAGGCGCTGCCGAGGGTCGCGCGCGAGGACGTGATCCTGCCGCCCGGGGTGCTGGAGCGCATCGAGCGCAACACGGTGCGCTTCACCCAGCGCGCCGAGGTCCTGCACGCGATGGGTCGCCACCTGAAGCCTGACCATTGGACAGGTTGGGCTGGAAGTGACTGAAACCAGAAGAGATTCGACTCCCCTCGGCTTGCTCTTCGGGTCCCCGCGCTTCTGGCTGTTGGATGATCCCAACGAGCATTTCCCGATGGGCCGCCGAAGAGTTCGGCGGCATCGCAGGCCACGCAGGCACCGCGCGCCGGTGGGTCCAGATGGCCTGCGCGGCGGCCCATCGACCGGCGGGCACCATCCCGGCGGTCTTCCCGACCGAGGCCGCTCGCAAGGCCGCCTACCGGCAGGTCGAGCGCGCCAGCCTGAGCCCGGCCCAGATCCGCGAGGGCCCCGCGCGCGCCTGCGCCCGTCGCGTCGCTGCTCACCCGTTCGCCTACGTCCCGGTCGACTTCACCAGCCTCACCCTCACCGATCCGCGGCACACCAAGGGCACCGGGCCTCTGGGAGCGCGGAAGTTTCCCACGCGCGGCCTGCTCGTCGCTTCGGCCATGGCCCTGTCGCCCCAACACGTGCCCCTCGGCCTGGCCGACCTGCTCTTCTGGCACCGGCAGGAGAAGGTCGCGCGGACGCCCCACAACCGACGCCTCTTCCGACACAAGGAGACCCGGCACCTGCTCACCGTCTGCCGACGGATCCACGAGCGATGGAAGGCGATGGGCGTCGCCACACGGCCCTGGTTCCAGGTCGATCGCGGCGGCGACGTCCACCAACTGCTGCGCTGGGCGATCGCCGACCACGCCTGGTTGACGGTGCGCGCGACGCACGATCGACGCGTGATCGACCCGATGGGGAGCAAGCTCTGGGAGGCGCTCGGCCGCCGCCTCCCGTGCACCTTCCTGCACGTCACGCTGCCCGCCAACAAGACGCGCGCGGCGCGCGGCGCGACGCTGATGATTCGCGCGGCGTCGGTGTGCATCGAGATCAAGGACTGGTCGAGCTCGTGGAAGCGGCGATTCACCCTCGGCGCGGTGTTGGTCCAGGAGGTGGGCACGGTGCCGAAGGGCGAAGCAGGGGTGGAGTGGATGCTGCTCACCACACACCCGATCGAGACGGACGCGGACGTGCTGGCGGTGGTCAGGGGGTACACCGCAAGGTGGTCCATTGAAGAATTTCACAGGACCTGGAAAAGCGGGCTGTGCGCGGTGGAGGACACGCAGCTGCGGAGCGCGGCGGCCATCGAGAAGTGGGCTACGCTGCTGGCCACCGTGGCCGTCCGAGCCGAACACCTGAAGAGTCGCTCGCGCGCAGAACCGGAGGTGCTGGCGAGCGCCGAGTTCTCGCCCGAGGAGATCGAGGCGGTGCTGCTGCTGCGCGAGCCCAAGGAGGTCGACAAACAGGGGCCGCTCACGCTCTCCAAGGTCGTGCGATGGATCGCGGACCTCGGCGGCTACACGGGCAAGTCCTCTGGAGGACCGCCAGGGCAGAAGGTCATCGCGAGGGGACTCGATCAGGTCGTGCCGGCTGCGAAAGCACTGCAAACGCTGCGGAAACAGCAGGCCGCCAAGAGAAGGTGACCAATGGTCAGACCTGAAGCGGGGCCTGCTGCTCTACGGTCCGCCCGGCACGGGGAAGACCTTCAGCGCGATGTTCCTCGCGAGCCAGATGCCCGACCGCACGGTGCTGATGGTGACCGGCCGGGCGGTCGGCCTCATCGAGCAGGTCGCCGTGATGGCGCGGCAGCTCGCGCCCTCGACGGTGGTCTTCGAGGACGTCGACCTCATCGCCGAGGACCGTCGCACGACGCAGAACGCCAGTGCGACCCCGGTGATGTTCGAGCTGCTCAACGCGATGGACGGCCTCGCCGAGGACGCCGACGTGCTCTTCGTGCTGACCACCAACCGCCCGGAGGTGCTGGAGCCCGCGCTGGCGGCGAGACCGGGGCGCGTCGACCAGGCCATCGAGATCCCGCTGCCCGACGAGGACTGCCGCGATCGACTCATCGCGCGCTACGGCGAGGGCATGCGCCTCGCGCTCACCGACCGGGCCGCCGTCATCGCGCGCACCGAGGGGACCAGCGCGGCCTTCATCAAGGAGCTGCTGCGCCGGGCGGCGCTCATCGCCGCCGACGCCTCGCCGGGGGCGAAGTCTCCCGAGGTCGATGACGGCCACGTGCGCGACGCCATGCAGGAGATGCTCGTGGACGGAGGCAGCATGACCCGCACGCTCCTCGGGGTGGCCGGCGTCGGGGCGTAGCGATCGTCCGCTGCCGCGGGAGGGGGTGCGGACGCGCGCTTCGGCGCGGTCGCGCGAACCGGGTGGCTCCAGGGGTTCGCCGCACCCGCCGGTTGCGCGTAGCGCTGGGTCACGCCCGACGCGACGACGGTGAACTGCGCGGGTGAGCCGAAGCCGAGCGCGCTGAACTCTCGCGCGTACTTCTGGAGCAGGGCCTCAACGCCCGCCTGGGCCTGCTCCCGGGCGGCGAGGCCTCGGACCAACGACTCGCGCAGCACCTTCACCGTCGAGACCTTCGCGCTGGTCGCCGTGGAGAGACGTCGTTGTACGTCTTCGAGGCGGTCGATGATGTCCTCCGAGAGCGCGAGCGGCGAGACCTGGACCTGGACACAGGTGTCGTCGCGTACCCGCGCGTCGCCCGACGAGGCAGCCTCCTCACCCCCGGGCGGCCGATGCCCCGCCCCTCGTGTCGCCGCTCAACGGAACTCGTAGGGCAGGGAGAGCGTCGGTACGCAGGGGAGCGCGATGTTCGTTCGTCCATCGGCTGCGTCGCCGCGCTCGCGGTCACTCCACCGTCACCTGGTAGTACCGCCCGCACTCCTGCCCGCGCAGATCCACCACGTGCTCGCAGCCGCTCGCTCCGTCGTGCACCACCAGCCGTCGCGGCCTCGCGTTGGCGCCGAGCCCGATGGTGAGCAGGTTGCCCGGCTGGCCGCGCCCGTCCGACGCCATCGCGAAGGCTCTCCGCCCACCCGTCTCGTCCTCCAGCACCCCGGTGCTACCCGACAGCGATCGCCCCACGAAGGCGAACCCGATCCATTGTCTGCCCGCCTCCGGGCGCTGCGCGATCACGAGGCCGTCACCGATGAGGTCGGGCGCACCGTCGAGGTCGAGGTCGACGATGGCGGGCGTCTCACGGAGCTTCAGCCAGTCGGTCTCGTCCCGCCACACGACACGGCCGTTGCGCACCAGCAACGCGTGCCCTTCGTAGGGCCGACCACGATGGGCGGTCGCGAGTCCCGGTTGGGCTTCGGCGCGGCGCTCGCGATGCCGAACACCACGCCATGCGCGTCGAGCTCGTCGAGCAACGCCACGGCCCCACGCACCGGCGCCACGTGCAGACTGAAGAGCTCGCGGTACCGCGCCTCCTTGGCGTCGGCGATGGTGGCGATCTCCGCCGCCGACATCGCACGGCCCAGCAGCGCCGGGAGGATCTCCTCGTTGCGACCCCCGGCGAAGTCGCGCATCACCTCGGCGGCGGCGATCTCGCGGCCTCGATGTGGAACGGCATGTTGTCGACGGGGTTCCGTCGAGGTCGAAGGGCACCGCGCGGACGGGTGCGGTCATCATCGGGCGCGGACCATACAGGGTACTCTCCGCGCGAGGAGCCAATGGCGATCGACATCCCGATGCGGTTCGAAGGCGAGGCGCTGCTGTGGTGTGTCGACGACGTGTACACCGCGGCCGAGTGCGCGGCCTTCGTCGACCTCATCGAGCGCTCGTCACCCACGCTCGCCACCGACAACCCGCTCTACCGCGATCAGGACCGCGTGATCCGCGACGACCCCGCGGTCGCGCGAGACCTGTTCGACCGCCTGCGCCCGCGCCTCCCCGAGCGCATGGGCGCCCTCCGGCTCTACGGGCTCAACGAGCGCCTGCGGTTCTACCGCTACCGCGCGGGCCAGCGCTTCGACCCGCACATGGACCACTGGCATCGCTACGACGATCGCCGCGTCACGCTGCACACGGTGCTCGCGTACTTCAACGACGACTTCGACGGCGGCGAGACCGCCTTCCACGAGCAGCTCGACGCCGTCGTCTCACCCCGCGCGGGACGGGTCGCCGTCTTCCAGCACAAGATCCGCCATGAGGGTCGCCCGGTGCTCCGCGGAGCCAAGTATGCGATGCGCTCGGACGTCATCTACGAGGCCGACGACGTCATCGGTCGGCTCGGCTCGGCGCCGTGAAGCTCCCTCTCCCTCTGCTCCTCTCGCTCTCGTGCGCCTCCACCACCACGATGGACCGCCCCGCCATCGACGCCGCGGTGACCGACGGTGCCGTCGCAGCCGACGCCGCGCCCGCGGTCTCGACCTGCTCGCGAGGGCACGCCGTCGACCTCCTCTTCGTCATCGACAACCAGGGCCAGATGGCGTCCCACGGCCAGCTCACCCTGCTCCGCGGGTTCCGCTCCTTCCTCGACGCGCTCGCCCCGCCGACGGCACCCGCCACCAGCCTCCGCATCGGCGTCATCTCCACCGACCTCGGAACGCCCGGCAGCACCGTCCCCTCGTGCGCCAACAGCGACGTCGGCGACGACGCGCGGCTCAACCCCATCCGCTACGGCCAGGCGATGGGGTCGCACCCGCCGTGGACCACCGATCATGCGGTCGTGCGACCCGCGCGGTGCGCGCCCGATTTCGCGCAGTATCCGAGCTTCCTGACCTTCGACGCCGCGAGCGCCGACCGCGACGGCTTCCGCGAGGACTTCTTCTGCTACGGCTTCCTCAGCGGACGCGGCGGCTGCGGCCTCGAACAGCCGCTCGAAGCGGCGTACCGCGCGCTCGTCCTCCACGACGCCCGGGAGACCCCCGGCAACCAGAGCCCCAACGCGGGCTTCGTCCGCGCCGATGCGGTGCTCGCCGTCGTGGTCCTCACCGACGACGACGACGGCTCGGTGCGCGACTGCCGCTACGCCACACCCGGCGCCCCGTGCACCGACGCCACCAGCGTCTTCGACTCCACCAACGCGTCCTGGGCCGACGCGAGCCTGACCGGTCGCTTCTACCTCTACACCCCCGGCTCACCGCAGGACCCGACCTGGAACCTCGACCGCTACTTCGACCCCGCGCGACCGTCGCAGGGACTCACCGCGGTCAAGCCGGGAGCCCCGCAGATGGTGGTGTTCGGCGCCATCGCGGGGGTCCCCATGTCGACGCCGCAACACGCGGACGGCACCCTCGACTGGGACGCCCTGCTCGGCACCCGAACCGACGGCTCCGACGGCTACGTGGGCATGTCCCCCGAAGGCCCCGTGTCGATGCGACAGCGCAACCCCGACCCCGATTGCAGCGCCCGTGTGGTGCCCTCGTGTCGCCGCGAGGGCAGCGACTATGACCCGGCCGATCCTCCGTGCGGCAGCGATCGGCAGTCCTATGCGTTCCCGTCACGTCGCGTCGCCCAGGTCGTCCGCCGCTTCGACGAGCGCTACCAGAACGGCGTCCTCGGATCGATCTGTCGCAACGACTACGAGGACACCCTGCGCGCCGTCGCCCGCCGCGTCACTGAGCACTTCTGCCCGTAGCGAGAGGCGATCGATTCCGCCTGCGAACTCGCGGAGCGCCGTCACAGGCACGGATCCGCTCCACGCGACAGAACGCCCAGACTACGTAGTTCGCGGAGTCCCACGCTGTCGCGTCGAGCTCCCGGCGAGCGTCGGTGGGGAGCTCATTGGCGTCCCAGGCATCCGTTGCGCGAACACGGACGTGGGCATCAACCCGATCGCCGTTCTTGCACGAGGTCGCTCAGCAGGTCGTACTCGCCGGGGCGATCGGTCGTGGGGTCGGTCCACGACGAGGGCATCGGTCACAGGGCGGGTGAAGGCGTCTTGTGGCAGGTCGGCGTGCTGTGAGTCGACGGTGGCGCACGTCCAGCGCTCCCGCATCGGGCATGGTCGCCGGAAGGGTCTGACCGGGTTCGAGGGGCTGACGGTCGCGTGGGAGAATTGTCTGCTGGGGTGGAGGCACTGGCTTCCGAGGACGCGGTCCGGGATGAATGGCGTGCCCTCGCGACTGCGCCCGCCCGGGCCGGCGAAATACGCCCCGACGACGAGGTCGGGGTATCCGTCGCCGTTGATGTCCCCCGCACTCGCCACCGAACGGCCGAAGAACTCATACGCTCCCACTCCTTCGAGACGGCGGTCCGGGGTGCTCGCGGTACCCGCGGGCGGTTGGGTCCACGTCGCGCTCCCGTAGAACACGCTCGCCGTGCCCGCGCGGACGCGCCCGCCCGGGCTGGCGCGAGGTGCCCCGACGACGAGGTCGGCATACCCGTCGCCGTTGACGTCCCCCGCGCTCGCCACCGACGCGCCGAAGCGGTACTCCGACCCGCCGAAGCGGCCCTCCGCCGACGCGCCTTCGAGGAGATGGTCCGGGGTGCTCGCGGTACCCGCGGGCGGTTGGGTCCACGTCGCGCTCCCGTAGAACACGCTCGCCGTGCCCGCCCAGCCGCGCCCGCCCGGGCTGGCGCGAGGTGCCCCGACGACGAGGTCGGAGTACCCGTCGCCGTTGACGTCCCCCGCGCTCGCCACCGACGCGCCGAAGCCTTCGCCCGCCGCACCTTCGAGGAGGCGGTCGGGGGTGCGCGCGGTGCCCACCGCGGGTTGGGTCCACGTCGCGCTCCCGTAATACACGCTCGCCGTGCCCGCGAAGCGGCGCCCGCCCGGCTCGGCGAGAGTCGCCCCGACGACGAGGTCGGCGTATCCGTCGCCGTTGACGTCCCCCGCGCTCGCCACCGAAGCCTCGAAGTCGTCGTCCGCCGCCGCGCCTTCGAGGAGGAGGAGACGGTCCGGGGTGCGCGCGGTGCCCGCCGCGGGTTGGGCCCACGTCGCGCTCCCGTAGAACACGCTCGCCGTGCCCGCGGCGATGCGCTCGTCCGGGTCGGCGCGACGCGCCCCGACGACGAGGTCGGCGTATCCGTCGCCGTTGATGTCCCCCGCGCTCGATACTGAAAGGCCGAAGAAGTCAAACGCTGCCACTCCTTCGAGACGGCGGTCCGGGTTGCTCGCGGTGCCCGCCACGGGTTGGGTCCACGTCGCGCTCCCGTAGAACACGCTCGCCGTGCCCGCGCGGACGCGCCCGCCCGGCCAGGCGGTATCCGCCCCGACGACGAGGTCGGCGTACCCGTCGCCGTTGATGTCCCCCGCGCTCGCCACCGACCAGCCGAACCCGTCGCCCTCCGCCGCGCCTTCGAGGAGGCGGTCCGGGTTGCTCGCGGTGCCCACCGCAGGTTGGGTCCACGTCGCGCTCCCGTAGAACACGCTCGCCGTGCCCGCGGAGGTGCGTCCGCCTGGGTCGGCCCAATGCGCCCCGACGACGAGGTCGGCGTATCCGTCGCCGTTGACGTCGCCCGCGCCCGCCACCGAAATGCCGAACTCGTCGCCCTCCGCCGCGCCTTGGAGGAACCGGTCCGGGGTGCGCGCCGTGCCCGCGGCGGGTTGGGTCCGCGTCGCGCTCCCGTAGAACACGCTCGCCGCGCCCTCGCGATAGGGCCTGCCAAGGCTGGCTTGCGCCCCGACGACGATGTCATCGAAGCCGTCGCCGTTGATGTCGAAGTGGGGGTTGAAGCTGGTGTCGACGGTCGTGCTCGCGCTCCTCGCGGGTACATGGAAGATCCAGGTCGGGCTCGCGCCGGTGCGCTCCACGGTCCCCGCGCGCCCGCGCATCCGCCAGAACACCGTGCTCCGCGCGGGGAGGTCGGCCGTCGGTCTCGCGCTCGTGCCGGTGACCCGCAGCGTCTCAAGGATGCTCATGCACGCGCGGTCGCGGCACAGCTCCACGACGGCGCCGTCGATCCCCGGAGGGAGCGCCCACCGGAGGGTCGGTCGTCGCTGCGTCACGTCGCCCAGCGAGATGGGTGCGAGGGGTCTCGGCGCGTCGTCCGCCACGCAGACGGCGCCCACCCGATGCCGCCCTGCCGTGCACGCGCACGTCCCCATCACGCACGACCACCCCGTCTCGCAGGCAAGGTTGCAGGTACCGCAGTGGGAGACGTCCGTCGCGGTGTCCACACAGGTCGCCCCGCAGCGGATCGTGCCCGTGTTGCAGGTCACCAAGGGCGTGTCGATCACGACGAGGTCGGACACCGCCGCGTCGGACGGAGCATGAACGATGGTCCCGCTGCAGCCCCCGAGCGACGCAGTCGCCAGCATCGTGCCCGCCAGAACTGCACGCCACCACGATCCGTATCGTTTGATCATCGACGCTCCCTCACCGCCGCCGACCCGGTACCCGAGGCGCCCGCCCAGGATGGACCACGGTGCGTCGCCGTCGTCGAGTCGATCCATGGTCCTTCGGTCCATTGGGAACCCACCGCGGCGCCGTCACCGGCACGGATCCGCTCCACGCGACAGAACACCCAGACCACGTAGTTCGCGGCGTCCCTCGCTGTCGCGTGAAGCTACCGGCGAACTCGATGGGAAGCTCAGTGGCCGCTGCCGCGGGGCCGGACGCTGAACCTCTTCAATCAACCACGGCTGTAGTACTTACTCCCCCTTCCGATCACCCCCGCAGCACCGTCGCCCCCCGCAGCCCCTCGACCACGATGCCCAGCCCGGTGAAGCGCGGGCGATACCGCGGACGTGCGTGTCAGCGGCGGCGCACGCGAGCGAGGGCAGCGATGCCAACCAGGGCCGCGAGCACGGCGAGGGGAGATCTCGCCGCGCGATCGCCGGGCGCGTGCACCACGCATCCCCCGCCGCCGCCACCGCCACCGCCGCCGCCACCGCCCGCGTCGACCGACACCACGTCGACCGCTGTGCCGGGGTCGACGACGCCTGCATCGACGGCGCCATCGGTGAGCACCGTGCCGGTGTCGATGGCCGCGTCGGCCGCCCCCGGGGCAGGACACACGTATGCCAGCCCCACGCAGCGGAGCCCCGAGTCGGGGCCCCCGTCCAAATCCCGCGGGGCACAGTCGTGGCACCCCGTGTCGTCGCACACGCCGACGTCGCGCGAGCCGCAGCCGCAGGCCCCCTGCGCAGAGCAGTACTGCCCTTCGGGGCACTGCGCGTGATCGGTGCAGCCGATCCACTGCGCGCCGCCGTCGTTGCACGCCCTGTTGGGCGGCCCCCCGTCTTGGCAGGCGAGGGCCGCCGCGGGCGCGGCGAGCAGGGCGAAGGCGAGCGAGCAAGCAAGACGGCGTGCGTTCATCGAAGACCTCGTACGAATGGAATGGTCGTTTTACGCTGGATGCGAGCCGCACGGAGCATCCGTTGATGCGCGTCTGGCTTGTGTCAGGCGGTGTCGGAATCAGCCCCCCGGCCAGTCCGCGGGCGCGTGGTGGTCTACCTGCCGGCGGAGGATGCGGTGGAGGGGTGAGTGCTCACCGCGCGAGCGGGTGCCGCGGGCACTCCGCCAGCGCCTCGCGGTAGGTCGCCAGCGGGTCGGCAACTGGCCCAAGGAGCGGCGTCGAGGCGAGGCAGATAGATCGACGCTCCAAAGCGTACAGACCAGCCATGAGAGCCACGAGCGGGAACGCCAGCACGCCGACCCACACCATCGAAGGCCTGGAGCCGTCCACCGGTGCCTCGCTCCAGAGGCTTGGCTCTCGGAGCCAGAGGAGGCACCCCAAGGGGATGACGGCGATCGCGAGAGCGGCCGCGACATTGACTCCCACGCCCGACCACCGGGCCCGCCGCTCCGCCACGCACCGAGGGCGGCCCGTCGGGTCCATGGGCGCGAGCGTACGCTCGCCGGGGCGCTCGCGGTGGGCGCAGCAGGCGATGCGGCGCTTGAGTAGGAGATCGCGCGCATTGAGGCCAAGGCGGGGCGCGGGAGGATGGTGGTCGACCTCCCGGCCGAGGACCCAGCGACGGGGTGAGGCAGCGCCGCGTGGCCCACTGCCCGAACGGGTGCTGCAGGCGCGGTCAATCGCGCTCTTCGAGCACGGCCACGAGCGCCCGCGCAGGTACGAGAAGCGCCTCCGCCGGCAGCTCGCCCCCAAAGAAGCCGTCCGGCCGTCCCGCACCGATCGCGTTCAATTGCTCGGCGCTGATCGGGTCGCCCATCGCCTCCAGCCGCGCCACGACGTCCCGTGCGAGTCGCGCTATGAGCAACGCGCCCTCCCGGTCCGGCAGTTCGCGGTCGAGATCGTCGAGTGCCCAGAACCCCCACTCCTCGGTCGCCACCGCGAACCACTCAGCCCGGTGTGCGGGGACCCACGCGGGCGGGTCGACGAGGCGGTCCATCTCGTCGACCAGCATCCGCACGAGCACCTCAAGGATCACCTGGTGAGCCCGCACCTGCCGACCGCGATAGACCATCCGCTCGTACCCGGCCATGAACACCTCCTGCGGCGAGAGCGAGCATCCTCGCGCACCCCCGCCTCCCACGCATGGAGGGCGCGCATCGCCGCGACGTGCGGTGGTCTACCTCCCCGCGGAGGACCCCGCGGCGGGGTGAGTTCTCACCGGGCGAACGGGTGCCGCGGGCACTCCACCGGCGCATTGCGGTAGTTCGCGAGCGGGGCTGCGGCGAGCGGGAGCGTGGGCGGAGCGGTCGGGTGGGGGAGGGGGGCGAGGAGCGCGACGAGGTAACCGACCCCGAAGATGCCGACCCCTGCGAGCTTCGCACCGCCGAGCCAGAACCAGCCGAGGCACGTCACGATGCCGAGGGCCATGAGCAGACTGCCGGCGAGGAGCGTCGCCCCCTTGATCCGCGCGACCCGTCGCTCCGCTATGCATCGAGGACAGCCCGCCGGGCTCACCGGTCGAGCGGTCACCGTCGCACCGCGCGTGGCGGCCCGGTGGCCCGGATCCCGGCCGAGGACGCCTTCC
>JAUSAZ010000167.1 GCA_030652255.1 Myxococcales bacterium
CCGGGGCTCGCGAACAGGAACACCGCTTCGTTCCGACCCAACGGGTGTCGGTGGACGCCTCGGAAGGCCGAGCGAGTTCCTGTTCGTGAGCCCCGGACCCTGTCCGGGGCGACCGCTTGTTATTGCCCGGGGTGAGGGCCAACGCCCGAACCCCGGCCCGCAGCGGGTTGCGCCACTCCCGAACGACACCAGTTGCGCATCTCGTGGGTGTCGCAGGGAGTGCGGCACGTCCGCGACGGTGCGAGTCCGATCGTGACGCGCATGGGTTGGTCGGCGACGAGCGCCGGCCCCCCGACGGCCACGACGTTGGCCACGACGCAGATCTGGTCGAGCGTGAGCTCCTCCCTCACCGGTCCGCAGGCGAGCACGGCGACGAGCGGCAGGAGGAGGCGAGACGTCGGGGGCGTCATGGGGGGAATCCTTCGAGAGTCGGCAATACGGCGAGCTTCGCACCGAGCGGTCGAGGCGACACCGATCGATCCCGCCCTCCGCCTGGAACGAAACTGCTCAATTCACCGGAAGTGCCCGACGCCTATGCCCGGAGCCCCTCCGTGCAACGACCGCGGTACCTCCGGGCTAGCATCGGCGCCCATGCAACCTCCTGCGCCCTATCCCCCTCCGTATGCCCAGGGGTCCGCCGCCCCCGCCGCGCGCCCCCACACCGGCGTCGCCGTGGGGGTCGCGCTCGTGTCGTGCTTCGTGATGCCGGTCGTGTACGTCGTCCTGGCGTTCGGGCTGCTCGGGCACCGCTTCGGCGGCGGCCCGAGCTTCACGCCGCTCGGCGTTGCCATGGCGGTGGGCTTCGCGCTGTGGATCACCGCGCTCGTCCTCTCCATCCGCTCCATCCTGGTGAGCGGGCGGCTCGGGGCCTCGCGCGCCGGGGGCATCGCCGCGCTCATCGTCTCGGTGCTCTCCGTCGTCACCGCGGCGGCGGCGGCCGCCTTCGGCCTGATCCTGCTCTCCGGCGGCGGCGCCCACGGCCGCCCGCTCCGCGTCCGCGGGCGCCCGCGCACCGCACCCACGCGCCGCGACACCGCGTGGTCGGTCGACCCCTCCGGCGCGCTCCCCGACGCCTCGCGGCTCACCGCCGACGAGCGCGCCCGCGAGGCCGCCCGGTGGACCCGCGACGCCCGCGAGGAGCACGCCTCCATCGCGGCCTTCGCCCGCCTGTCCGTCGACCTGCTCGCCCTCGGGGCGCCCCCCGGCCTGGTCGAGCGCGCCCACCGCGCGGCCCTCGACGAGGTGCTGCACGCCCGCCTCGCCTTCGCCCTCGCGGGCGCCTACGCCGGGGAGCCCGTCGGGCCCGCGGCCTGGCCCGAGGCCCTCGATGCCGAAGCCGCCGAGCGCCCAGCCGGGACGCTGCGCCGCGTCGCGCTGGAGTCGCTCGTCGATGGGGCCTACGGCGAGGGCCTCGCGGCGCTCCGGGCCGCCGCGGAGGGCTCTGCCGACCCCGCGGTGGCAGCGGTGCTCGCGACCATCGCCCGCGACGAGGCCGGGCACGCGGACCTCGGCTGGGACGTGCTGGCGTTCTGTGTGGCGCTCGACGGCTCGCTCGCCCCGGCGCTCGTCGAGGCCGCGGCGAACCTCACCGTGCGCGCCGACTCCGCGCTCGAACGCGCGCACGCGGCGTCGGTGCGCGAGGGGCTCGACGCGCTCCTCGCGCACCAGGGGGGGACGGCCGCGGTGGAGCGGTCGCGCGCGGCTACATCGACTCGATGAGCATGGTCGCGACGCCCGCGTCGCGTCGCAGCATCGTCGCGCGCATCGCCTCGCGCGCCCGCTCCGCCGCGGCCGTCTCCTCGCGCATCCCGAGCACGCGCGCGGTAATCGCGACGTGGGACAGGTCCGCGGCGGCGTAGCGCATCTGGCAGCGCCAGCACGGGGCCCGCGGTCCCCAGGCGAGCCACGCCCGCATCGACTCGACGCCCGAGGACAGCCGCCGCACCCCGAGGGCTACGGTGGCGTCGACGAACACGTCGCGGTCGCGCGCCCGCCACAGGTCGTCCGCGAGCGCGTAGCCGTCGACCTCTCCCGACCGCGGGACCAGCCCGCGCCCGCGCTCGTCGCCCCACATCGAGGCGCCCAGCGAGTCGAGGTCGCCGAGGTGCGCGAGGGCCGAGGGGTCGAATCTTCCGGCGTCCGGCAGGCGCCGCTGGTCGTGGGGGAAGGGGAGGCCGGTGCGATTCTCCAGCGCGAGGCCGAGCTCGACGGCGTCGCGTTGATCCTCGCTCCCGGAGGGCTCGGCTGCGGCGTACGAGTCGAGCGCCATGGCGAGGAGCCGGCGGGCCTCCTCGCCGCTGCCGAAGGCGATCTCGAAGGCCGCCCGCGCCACCTCGAGGCGGGCCCGCCCGATGCGGACGGCCGGGGTGACCGCCGCGTCGGGAACCCTCGTCAGCGCCTCGTACGCGCTCCGCTCCAGCGCGGGGATGTGGCCGTCGAAGGCCTGCCCCGGTCTCATCAGCAGGGTGTCCGCGCGGACGCGGAGCAGCTCCGGAGGGCCGTCGAGCGCCTCCCCTCCCTCGATGCGTAGCAGCGCGTCGAGGGAGGTCCAGACGCCGTAGGGGCGACCGAGGCGCGCTCGGGCGTCGCGCAGCGTCGCGAGGCGATCGGAGCCCTCCAGCACGTCTGCGAGGAAGAGCGCGCAGCGCCACCCCTGCCGGCCGCGCACGCGCGCCCGGAGCTCGCCCTTCGCCTCCGGGCGCCCCGCTCGGACCTCGACCGCCGCGACGGCGCACCGCAGGGCCTGCTCGCGCTCGCTCTCGTCGTTGCCTCGCCCCCGTCGCGTGCCCTCCTGATCGGCGGCCCGTCGCAGCATCGCCGCCGCGAGCGCGAAGCGACCCGCCCCGAGGTGGGCGAGCGCCCCGAACACCTCCTGCCCGAGGAAGCCCGGCGGCGGCGCGTCGAGGTCGTCGATCGCGTGGCTGGCGCGCGCGGGCTGACCCGCGAGCATCGCGACCTGGGCGGTGGTCCACCGGGCGGCGGCGTCGCGGCAGCGCTCGCCGAGGGTCATCGCCTCGTCGAAGCGCCCGCGCTGCGCGAGGATCTGCACGCCGACGTGGCAGTCCGAGCCGAGCGACCACAGCGCCGCGACCGCCCGCACGTCCCGCTCGCCGCGGGCTTCGCTCCGTACCTGGCGCGCGACGCGGCGCACCGCCACGTCGCGGCGGAAGGGCGTGGCCGCGGCGACGAGGTCCGTCGACAGGGAGCGGAAGGCCAGGGGCTCTCCCGCGCGCGAGTGCACGGTGGCCGACGCCGCGACGGCGCCGTTCGAGGCCAGGTTGGCGAGCTCGCCCACGAGCACCGCGCCCGCGAAGGAGCCCGCCGCGCCGAGGAGGGCCGCCCGCGCGAGCGCGCGGCGCATCGGCCCCGACACCCTCCCGGGCGCCTCGTACACCATCGGGACCGCCGCGAGCGCGGCGTCGTCGGGGCCCGCGGCGAGCTCGGGCGCCGGCGCGAGCGTCCAGCGCACGGCCACGGAGCGGATGTCCTGCCGCGCCACGAGGCGACCGAAGGCCTGCACCCGGTCGCCCGCGGCCACGCTGGCGAGCACCACGTGCTGGTTGCTCAACATCGCCGCGCCGGCCTCGTCCGCGGCCTCGACCCGCCCCCGGATGGCGCGCGGGAGCCGCGGCAGCGTGCAGCCCGTCCAGACCTCGCGCGACCCCGCGAGCACGGCCACGGGCCCGTCGATGTGCACGAGCGCGCCGTCGTCGCCGCGCAGCGCGATCGAGCCGGCGCGCAGGCTCGACGAGCGATCGAGGGCGTCCTTGAGGGAGTCCGGGCGGCGCTCGGCGCGGGCCGTGGTCGCCGCCGCGGCGACGGGGGCGTCGAGGGCCTCGACCCCGTCGCCGTCGAGCACCAGCATCCCCGAGATGACCGCGCGGGCGTTGTCGGCGAGGCCCTGCTGCGCGGTGGGACGCGCGAGCTCGCCGCGCGCCCAGGCGACCGACTGCCGGCCGCGCTGCCGCGCCTGCGCCCAGGCCAGGAGGCAGGTCAGCGCGGCGGCGGCGACCATCGCCGCGGGCCAGACATACCCGCCGTACACCAGCAGCCAGGGGAGGTCGCTCATGGTGTCGACGGTAGTCGTCGGGAGCCCGGGTGGCGAGGAGCCCGGGCGAACCGGCAACCCGGTCGCGAGCACCGGCAGGACACCCGGCGCGCCCCGGGGCTATGGTCGCGCCGATGCGAACCTACGGCCCCGTCATGCTGGCCTGCCTCGCGCTGACCACGTCGTGCACGCCGGTGGGCGTCTCGGGCTTCAACGGGGACGCCGCGGTGACGGACTCACCCCCCGCGGCCGACGACCACGCCCCCGCGGCCGACGCGGTCACCCCGCACGACGCCGCCCCCACCGCCGACCGTGGTTCTCTGTTGGACGCGGGCCTTCCGACCGACGTCGCTTCTCCCGCGGACACCGCCGCCCCGACCGATCTCGGTTCTCCATCGGACATCGCCGTCCCAACCGATATCGGTTCTCCATTGGACATCGGCGCCCCGACCGACCGCGGCTTCCCATCGGACACCGGTGCCCCCGCCGACGTCGGTTCCTCATCGGACATCCCGCCTCCCGTTGATCGGCCCGCGACCATCGACGTGCCGACCGTGGTCGACGTCGTCGAGGTGGCGCCCACCCTCCCAGCGCCGCCGCCCTTCGGCTTCGCCCCGCTGACGGTCACCCAGCGCCGCCGTGACGGGAGCGGCGCCCTCATCGACGATCGGCGCACCGTCTTCACCTACGACGCCATGCGGCGGGTCGACACCGTCGACGTCGAGGTGCCCGCCACCGCCCCGGCGTGGCGCATCCTCACGCGCACCGCGTACCGCTACGACGCCAGCGGCCGGCTCGATCGCACCGAGACCAGCATCCCCAACGGCCCCGCCTGGAGCCCGATGGAGCGCCTCCGCTACGAGTACGACAGCGCCGGACAGCGCTCCATCGAGCACCACGAGGTGCCCTCCGCCACCACCACCGCCTGGAACGAGAACTGGCGCTACGTCTGGGAGTGGCGCGAGGGCCGACCCACCTGGCGGCGCTTCTGGCAGGTCCCCTCCTCGGGCGGGGCGCTCTACAACTCGAACTATCAGGCGTTCTCCTACGAGACCGACGGGCGCCTGCGAGGGCTCGGCCGCGGCGACCGCTCGTCGTCCACCGGCAGCTGGTCCGACGCCGGCGGGTTCACGTACGTCGCCTGGCCCAACGGCGCGCTGCGGGCCTACGACTTCCGTCGCAACAGCACCACGTCCCACGCGGACTACCTCTACGGCCCCGGCGGGCTCGTCCGCGAAGTGTCCTTCGGGGCCCGCTCGCACACCGCCCACCTCTACGACGCGCGGGGGCGGTTGCAGTTCGTCCGCACCTACGTCTCCGATGGCGCGGGCGGTCTCCTCCTCAGCGACGAGGTCGAGCTCACCCACACCGACGCGGGCAGCAGCTACACCTTCGCGCTGGAGCCGCACCCCTACGCCACCTGGATGATGAGCCAGTACGGCCGCGGCGACGTGCTCGACCGCTACCGGCGCTGACGCTCACACCCAATGGGCTGTCGGGGTTGCCGCATCGACCGATGGCGTCGCGCCCGCCGCCCATCAATCCCGCTGCTTCTCTCCCCCCACAGGAGGGCCGCTCACCACTCCCCGACGTTGGGGAGCGAGGTCCACGGCTCGGCGGGCGTGAGCGCGTCGCCCCGCTGGAGCAGCTCCACCGAGTGGCCGTCGGGGGACTTCACGAAGGCCATGCGCCCGTCGCGCGGCGGCCGATGGATGGTGACGCCCGCCGCCATCAGCCGCGCGCAGGTCGCGTGGATGTCGTCGACCGCGAAGGCGAGGTGCCCGAAGAAGCGCCCCGTGGGGTGCGGGTCCGCGTGGTCCCAGTTGTGGGTGAGCTCGATCTGGGCGTCGTCGCCGGGGTCGCCGGTGCCCAGGAAGACCAGGGTGTAGCGGCCCGACGCGTGGTCGGTGCGGCGCAGCTCGCGGAGCCCGAGCTTCGCGACGAAGAAGTCGAGCGCCGCGTCGAGGTCGCGCACCCGCAGCATGGTGTGGAGGAATCTCATGCGCGCGATGATGGCCCATCGGTGGGCGCGGTGGGCCCCGCGCCGTCCTATGGGACGAGCACGAGGGTGAGCCGCAGGGCGGCCTCGCCCTGGAAGGTCGTCCACGGGCACGCGCCGACGCAGTTGAGCGGGTCGCCGTTGCCGCGGGCGCGCCGGTGCACGATCTCGTAGCGGCCGGGCGGGAGCACGCTCAGGTCGCAGGTCACCTGGTCGCTGAAGCCGCAGCCGTTGCGGCTCGCGTTGTCGATGCGACGGGTCACGCAGGTGAGGGGCACGGCGGTGGCACCGTCGTCGGCGAAGCACTCGAAGGGGGCCCCAGCGAGAGGGCGTTCGGGGCGGGAGTCGGCTTCGATCATCGGCCGATGGCGCACCGCGTAGGTTTCGGTGCCGCCCCAGGCAGGCGACGTGCGGCTGGTGCCAGGACCGAGGCCGAGCGTGAGGTAGTCGTCACCCCCGAGGCAGCACCCGCCGACCGCGGAGGCCACGAAGACCAGCGTTGGGATGGGGCGCCGCATGATGGGTGGAGTTCAGCGGAGCACCGGACGGACTGTCAAACCGCGACGCGCGCATTGCGGCTCGAGGTCCCCGGCGCTCCCCAGGTGGGCCTATGCGCGCCTGGTGCCCACCGCGCCGACGACGTCGGAGACGCCGTCGTCTCCCGACTGGACGATCGACACGATCGCGCGGTCGGGTCCGAGGGTGGCGCGCAGCCAACGCGCGCACGGCGGCGCGGCGACGAGCGGCGGGACGTAGGCCTCGTAGGCCGGGAGGAAGCGCTCGATGTAGTCGCGCGCCTCGTCGTCCGAGAGGGCAGGCTGTCCAGCCGCGCGGCGCGCCCGCTCTGCGTCGACGCGGTAGTCGACGATCCACGCCGGGTCGCCCGCGACGAGGTGGACGAAGGCGTCGAGGTGCGCGTGCCAGCGCCCATACGCGGCGAGGTGCTCGTTCGACGCGCGGAGCAGCGGCGGGCACCCGGCCCTCGGCAGCGGGCGGAACCCGAGCATCCAGCCCTCGACGAACACCACGTCGAGCGGCGCCTCGAGACGGACCTCCGTCGGCGCGCGGTCGCCGCGACCCCCATGGGCAGACTTGTCGTAGGCCGGGACGGCGATGGCGCCCCGTCGTTGCGTGGCGAGCGCGCCCAGGACGCGGTCGCCGAGCTCGACGTCGTGCGTGCCGGGGTAGCCGCGGTGCTCGAGGCAGCGATCGCCCGGGTGCCGCGCGGCGAGGTCGCGCTGCTCGGCGCGCGTCAGGTAGAAGTCGTCGATGGACACGGTGGCGGCCCGCAGCCCCGCGCTCCCCATCGCGGCCACGAGCTGGGCCGTGAGCGTGGACTTGCCCCCGCCCTGCGGCCCCGACACGCCGATGACGTGGGCGCGCGAGGCGCGAGGGGCGCGTGCGCCGTCGAGGCAGAAGCGGGTGATCGGGGGCGGGGGCTGCACGGTACCTGCGACGATACGCCAGGGCTGAGCCCCGCGCGGCGGGTTCAGGCGCTGCGGCGCGGCGTGCCAGCGTCGGCGACGAACTTGCGCACCGACTCGCGCAGGCGGGTCGGCAGCATGTTGGCGATCATCTCCGCGGTGGTCTCCGCGAAATTCTCCCCGCGCACCCTCGGCTTCATCTGCACGAAGGCGGCGCCCATGGCCGTGGCCTCCTCGTCGGAGAAGGCGCGCTTGGCCGCGGTGAAGACCTTGCCCTCCTCCTCGGCGATGTGGTGCGCGAGGTCCTCGCGTAGCTGCTTCGCGGCCCCCACCCAGGTCAGGTCGAGCGCGTCGGAGATCTGCAGCCCGCGGAGCACGGTCTCGGCCTGCGCGTGCTCGCGGTAGGCGTGGAGGACGACGTCCTTCGACTCGTCGGCGTCGCGCAGCGCGTTGTAGAGAATGGCCTCCTCGGCGCGCGCGTGGGGCACCAGCTCGTCCCGGATCTGCTGCACCAGCCGGCCCCACGGCTCGGGCCCGGCCTTCTCGCTCGCGATGAGCTGGTCGAGCAGCGCGAGCACCGTCTGGTGGTCCTTCTTCAGCTCTTCATAGATGGTCATCGGTGTTCTCCGTCGGGTGGGTTGGCGAAGGCTCCCACAGCTTTGCAATCCCCCGGCCACGGTAGCGAATCGCAGGGCGAAGACGCTCGCGCCGTGCATGCCGATGGAGGCACCTGGGGAAAGACGACGCAGGTGGGGACTCTTGTCGCAGCGAGCGGCCCGGTGATGGGCCCCACCATGACGAACGCGCTCACGGTCGTCCTCCGGGCCACGCTCGACGCCTGCATGGCCACCGCCGGCGAGCCTGGCGGCTTCAGCGCGGCGCGGCGCGCACCTCGAGCGAGGCCCGCCGCGCCGTCACCCCGCGCGCCCAGGTCACCTCCGCGGTGATCGCGTACCGCCCCGGGTCTGCGTCCGCGAAGGCGCACGAGAGCGGGATCCCGCTCACCGCGACCTCGGACTCGGTGTCGCTCGCCGACACGAAGCGCCCCTCGTAGGCGGCGCAGCGGGCCGTGCGCCGTGCGCCGCCCTCGCGCGTGGCGGTGAGCACGAGCCGGGACTCGCCGAGCGTGTCGTACACGGCGTTGCGCTTCGCGCGCGAGCTGCTCTCGCTGCTCGGCGAGGGGAGGGTCGCGTCGAGGCGGAAGGAGAGCGTGCTCCGCGCGGCGAGGTTCACGGTGAGGGCCGCGGGGGCGGGGGCGGCGAGGTCGATCGCGCCGACGCGCTCGCCCCTGGGCGTGAGGAAGTACGCGGCGCCGGTGCCGATGCCGCCGAGGACGACGGCGAACGCGCCCGCGATGAGGAGCCCAGGCGAGGAACCCGATCGAGAGGGGGTGGAGGTCATGACGCGACGGTAGGGTACGGCATGGAGGATCGCGTCGGGCCGGGGTCGCGGCCCCGCGGTCTATGATGGCGCTGGTGGACTACCTCGACGGCCTCCCTCCCGACGCCTCGGCGTGGCCCGCCGAGCTCGCCTCGCTCGGCGAGTCGGCGCGGCGCGAGGTCACGGCGTGGCTCGTGCGCGAGTGGATCTTCGGGCGCCTGGAGCCGCGCCTCTCCCGGGGGGCGACGCACCCCGACGCCCTGCGCCCGCTGCGACGCGCGCTCGCCGCGGCGCTCCCGGGTCCGCTGTGGCCCTCGCCGGGGGACGCCCGCTTCCCCGAGTCGGACGACGAGGTGCGCCGCTGGTGCTGGATCGAGGGCTGGGTGTGCCTCGACCAGGACGAGGACCTCATGCTCATGGGCGACGACAACCACGTCCCGCTGCTGGAGGAGGCCGCGGGGGAGTGTCCGAAGCGCGACTACGCCCTCTCCATCGTGGCGCACGACGTCCGCGATCAGCTCCACGCCTCGCTCTTCGCGGGGCCCGACGCGGTGCGCGCCTGCATCGCCCGGAGCGCGAGCCTGCTGCCCCACTGCCGCGCCGCCTGGGCCGACGCGCTGGTGCGCTACCTGGAGCGCGTCGCCTCGTGGACGACCGCAGGGCCGGTGGAGCGCGACGAGGCGGTCGACCGCTGCCGCGGCGTCAACCGTTGTTACGAGGCCGCGTCGGCGGAGGTCGCGCTCGTCGACGGCGCGTGGGTCTGGTCGCCGCCGCAGTCCAGCCAGCAGGGTGCGAAGGTCTTCATCGACCGACGCACGGGGGCGATGTGGGGAGAGTGCGCGAAGCCGGCCGAGCGGCCGAAGCGGCGCAAGCGGTGACGCGGGTCAGGGCAAAGGCGATCCCGCCAGGAACATCGCGCCCTCCGCGGCGCGCCGGGCGGTGAGCCCGTTGCTCGGCACGAGCTCCCCCTCCCGGCGGACCTTGTTGAACATCGCGAGCGCGGCGGGCACCGCGGCCCAGTCCCGCGCGTTCACCTTCTTGAGCGCGGTGCTGCTGGCGAAGTTGCCCGAGCCGACGTTGAAGACGAAGGACACGAGCGCGTCGAACTGCCGGGGCGTGAGCGCCACCACGACGTGCCGGTTGACCGCGCCCACCGCCGTCGCCGCGTCGGCCCGCAGCAGCGCCGTGGCCGTCGCCTCGTCGACGCCGTCCTTGAAGGCCTGCCGGGCGACCTCCGCGGCGGTGAGCTTGTGCCCGTACCCGACCGTCGGGAAGCCGGCGACGTCGGCGTAGACCCGGGGAGAGAACGAGCCCGTCCCCGGCTCACCCTCCCATCGCTTGATCAGTTCGAGACCCGCCGCGCTGAGCTCCATCGAGGGCATGGCGCCGATCTTCGGCAACGCGGGCGGTGGACGCCAAGAATGCTGCGATCGCCGCGCGGCCCGTCGCAGCATCAAGCGCCCGGACGGACACGCGGCTGCTCGTGGGAGCCGTCCCGTCGCCTCGCGGTGTGGGCTACCCTGGGGCCATGGCAGGCGACGCCGCGCGCACCCTCGACCCGGAGTTTCCCCACGTCGACCCCGACGTGGTGGCGGGCTATCGCAGCGCCCCGGAGACGATGGTCGCGGAGATCATCGGCGGGGAGCTGTCGCTCATGCCGCGCCCGCACCGCCAGCATGTGCGCGCCGCGGGAGAGCTGCACGGCGAGCTGCGCGGACCCTTCGATCGCGGCCGTGATGGGCCGGGCGGGTGGATGCTCATGGTGGAGCCGGAGCTGCGGCTCGGGCCCCGCCCTGATGTCCTGGTGCCCGACATCGCCGGGTGGCGTCGCACGCGACTGCCGGTCGGCTTCCTGGCGCGGGAGACCCCGGCCTTCATCGACCTCGCGCCCGACTGGGTGTGCGAGGTGCTCTCCCCTTCGACGGAGCAGGCCGACCGGGGCCGCAAGCTGGACGTCTACCGCCGCGAGGGTGTCGGGCACGTCTGGCTGGTGTCGCCTGTCCTACGAACCGTCGAGGTGTTCCGCCGTCACGACCTGGGGTGGCTGCTGGTAGCGACCTTCGCAGGAGACGAGAGGGTGCGCGCGGAGCCCTTCGACGCGGTGGAGCTCGACCTCGGGGTGGTGTGGGCCGCGGAGTGAAGGTGCGCGGTGCTGCGCCGCGCTCGCACGCGACCTTGACCTGACACGGCGCGCTCGTGTGGAGCGCTCGTCCGTGGCACGCGCGCTGCACTTTCCGCCGGAGATGCCGCAGAAAGGCCCTTCGATCACCCGCAGCCGCGGGCCCGCCGTGATCGTCGCTGCGGCAGGCGGGCTGGCGACCTGGCCCGCAGTGGCACAACCCTCCGCAGCGGCGCCCATCGAGCTGTCGTGGTCGGCGCCGGGGGAGTGTCCGGATGAGGGCTTCATGCGGGCGGAGGTCGCGCGCCTGACGCGCTCTCCCGTGGGCGGCGGAGCGCCGCTGCGGGTGCGGGCCTCGGTGTCGTCCGACGAGCCCGGCCGGTGGCGGCTCGAGCTGCGCACGACGCGCGGAGGCCTCGACGCGTCGCGCTCGCTCGAGGGCCCCGCGTGCGCCCCGCTCGCCGACGCCGCGGCGCTGATCATCTCGATGATGGTCGACCCCGACGTGGAGCCCGCCGCGACCCCGGAGCCCGCCGCCCCCACGCCCGCCGTCGCGGACCCCGGGCCCGACGGCCGCGACGACCCGCAGCGGCCCCGGGCAGAGACACCCGCCCCACCCCCCGCGGAGGCGCCGCGCCGACGTCGCGCGCGGGGTGTACGCCCGGCCGCCGCGCCCTCGACGGCGAGGACGCCGCTGCGCTTCGTCGTCGGCGCGGGCGCGGGCGTGGACGTGGCCCTGCTGCCCGGGGCGTCGGTGAGCGTTCGGGCCGCCGCGGGGATCGTGGTCGGCCCGTGGCGCGTCGAGCTTTCCGGGCAGTACTGGCCGGGAAACGGCGTGGCTCATCCGACGCGCCCGGACGTCGGCGGGCGCTTCTCGCTCGCGGCGGGTGGGGCGACGGTGTGCCGCGACCTCGCGGCGGGGCGCGTCGTCGGGGTCGGCCTGTGCGCGGGCGTGGAGGCCGGGGCGGTCACGGGCACGTCGTACGGGGTCACGGCGCCAGCGACCGCCAGCGCGCCGTGGGCGGCCGCGACCGTGGGCGTGGCGGGGGCCCTGCGGGTCGCGTCGCGGGTGGCGCTCCGGGTGCAGGCCGCCGCGGTCGTGCCCGTCCTGCGGCCGGACTACCAGCTCGAAAACCTCGGGACGGTCCACCGCCTGCCTGCGGTGGGGTTCCGGGGGCTGTTCGGCGTCGAGGTGCATTTCTGATCACGGAGCGGTCGATGACGTTGCACTCAACAGACGAAGCCCCCGCGGGCGTCGGCGGTCGGCCCTGCGCCCCGGCCGCCCGCGACGCACCCCCCATGAACCTCGCGGAGATCTACGCCGAGCACTTCGACTTCGTGTGGCGCAGCGTCCGCCGGCTGGGCGTTCCCGAGTCGTCGGTCGACGACGCCGTCCAGGACGTCTTCGTGGTGGTGCACCGCCGGCTCGGCGAGTTCGAGGGGCGCGCGTCGATCAAGACCTGGCTCTTCGCGATCGTGCGGCGCGTGGTGCGCGACCACCGGCCCTCGCCCCGCCGGACGCCGGCCGAGCCGGGCACCCTCGAGGCGCTGCCCGACACCGCGAGCGGCCCGCTGGAGTGCGCCGCGCAGGCCGAGGCGGCGCGGCTCCTCTACCGACTTCTCGACGAGCTCGACGCCGACAAGCGAGAGGTCTTCGTGCTGATGGATCTCGAGCAGATGACCGCCCCGGAGGCCGCCCAGGCCGTGGGCGCCAACGTCAACACCGTCTACGCCCGGCTCCGCGCCGCGCGGCGCGACCTCGACGCGGCGATGACTCGCCTGCGGGCGCGGGCGCGTGGAGGCCTGGCATGCGCGACCTGAACCCCGACCTGCAGTCCCTCGTCGACGCCGCGCGCGCCGCCGACGTCCCCCGCCCCGACGACCGTGAGCGCATCCGCCGCGGGCTCGCTGCCCAGCTCGGCGCGGCGGCCCTCCTCGCGTCGACCACGGCCACCGGCTCCGCCAGCGCGGCCGGCGCGACCTCTGCCGTGGCGGTCGCGACCGTGGCCACCACTGCGACGAGCCTCTCGACCAAGCTCGCCGTCGTGGCGCTCATCGTCGCGGGCGGCGCCGGCACCGCCGTCCTCACGCGCGCCGCGAACGCCCCGCGCGCCGCGGCGGTGACCGCCCATCCGGCCCCCGCCGATCGCCCGCAGGTCGCCCCGCTCCCGGAGGCCCCCATCGTCCGCGCGAGCGTGGCCCCGGCCAGCGTGGGTACGGTCCCCGAGGCGCTACACCCCGTCGCTGCGCCCGCGCGCGTGGCCCCCCGCGCCCCTCGCGCCCACGTCGGGCCCGGCCCGGGTCGTCCGGCGCCCGCGTGGCCGCTCATCGAGGAGGTCGCGCTCCTGCGGGAGGCGCAGCGTGCGCTGCAGAGCGGCGGCACGGTGCGTGCGCTCGACCTCATCGAGCGGCACGCCTCGCGCTACCCCGACGGGGCCATGCGCGAGGAGCGCCTCGCGCTGCGGGTCGTGGCCCTCTGTGATGCAGGGCGTCGGTCGGAGGCGCGCGCCGCGGCCGATCGCTTCGTGCGCGAGGCGCCGCGCTCGGTGTTTGTCGCCCGGGTGCGAAGCAGCTGCGCGGAGGCGGACACCGACGATTCCGTCACGGGCGCAGACCCCTCGCTGCACTGAGCGGGAAGGATGCTTCACATTCATCAAAGGAGATCGGCCATGACGCAACGAAGCGCTTCAATGGGGACGGTTGGCGCGCTCGCGCTCCTCGCGTCGCTCGTCGGGGGGTGCCTCTTCGAGGTGCCCTTCGGCAACGACCGACAGGACGGCGGCAACAACAACGGCGGCAACGACGGCGGGGCTACCGTGGCGTGCCGCCCGACGGGCTGCTCGGGGCAGATCTGCGCCGACGGCGACCGGGCCTCTACGTGCGAGTGGCGTGAGGAGTACGCCTGCTACCGGAGCGCGACCTGCGAGCGCCAGCCCGACGGCCAGTGCGGCTGGACGCCGACCCCCGCGCTGCGCGCCTGCCTCACGGGTGGTGGCACCGACGGGGGTGTCGCGCCGGGCGTGTGCCGCACCATGGACGGCCGGACGCTGCGGGCGGGAGAGTCGTACAACGACGGCTGCAACGACTGCACGTGCCAGGCGGACGGCCTGCTCGCGTGCACGCTCCGGGCGTGCGTGGACGCCGGGTCGCCGGGCGTGTGCCGCACCATGGACGGCCGGACGCTGCGCGCCGGAGAGAGCTACAACGACGGCTGCAACGATTGCACGTGCCTGGAGAGCGGCGGCTTCGCCTGCACCCGGCGGGCGTGCGTGGACGCCGGGGCGCCGGCGGTGTGCCGTACGGCCGATGGTCGGACGCTGCGCGTGGGCGAGTCGTACAACGACGGCTGCAACGACTGCACGTGCCTGGAGAGTGGCGGCTTCGCCTGCACCCGGCGGGCGTGTGTGGACGCGGGCGCGCCCGTCGTCTGCCGCACCCCTGATGGCCGGACGTTGCGCCCCGGCGAGTCGTACAACGACGGCTGCAACGACTGCGGGTGCCAGCCGAACGGCCTGTTCGCGTGCACGCTCCGGGCGTGCGTGGATGCCGGGTCGCCGGGCGTGTGCCGCACGGCCGACGGCCGGACGCTGCGCGTGGGCGAGAGCTACAACGACGGCTGCAACGACTGCACGTGCCTGGCGAGCGGCGGCTTCGCATGCACCCGGCGCGCGTGTGTCGACGCGGGCGCCCCGCTTGCAGCGTGTCGGCGCACGGGCTGCTCGGGGCAGATCTGCGCCGACGGCGACCGGGCCTCTACGTGCGAGTGGCGTGAGGAGTACGCCTGCTACCGGAGCGCGACCTGCGAGCGCCAGCCCGACGGCCAGTGCGGCTGGACCCCGACCCCCGAGCTCGAAGCCTGCCTCTCGGCGCGCTGATCGCCCCACCCCTGCGAGCGCCACCAGGGTCTCCCCCCCCCTTGCGACCCTTGCGACCCTGGCGGTTCTTCTCCTCCGACGGGGCCGCAGCGGTGCCCCCAACGAGTGTGGGCAGTCGCTCGGCTCAGGCCCCCAATGTTCCTGCGGTCTAACGTGGGCGGTCGTGCTCGTCGCGACGGCGAGGCCGGGCGCTGACGGCGAGGAGCGCGAGGCCCACGATCGCCCACGCCCCGCCCCGGGCGGATCGCGGCGCCCCTGCCCGGCACGAGCAGCCCCCCTCGACGGTGGCCTCCGTGAGCACCTCCCCGGCGTCCGCGGTGTCCGTGACGTCCGCGCGGTCTGCGGCGTCCGCGCCCACGCCCGTCGCGTCGGCCCCGGAGGCCCCCGCGTCGGCGGGGCCCGCATCGACGTCACCCGCGTCGTCCGTGGGGGCGCCGGCGTCGTCCTCGTCGTCGATGGGCGGGTCGACCCCGTCGCCGTCCGCCACGACGACGTCCACGGCGCCTGCGTCGACGGCGGGCACCACGCAGCGTGGTCCGCCCGACCCCGAGGCGCTGCACACCCTTCCCATGGCGCGGCAGTCCGTGGCCCGGCCCACCGAGCCTCCGTAGCAGTGGGCGATGTAGCGGCCGTCGACGCAGATGTCCGACTCGCCCGTCGCGGGGCACACGCGCGGCGCGCAGCGGGCCGTGCCCCCGATGACCGAGCAGGCCTGGCCCGCGGGGCAGGCCGTGGGCGTCGCCCCGCCGTTGGCGTCGCAGCGCAGGAGCTGGCCGCCCTCGATCCAGCAGGCGGTGTGGGCCACCGGTCGCTCGCTCGGGCCCGAGACGCAGAACGCCGACACGCAGCGCGCCTCGGTGCGCGCCCGCCCCGCCGTCGAGCACCACGCCGCGAAGGCCCCGCAGTCGCCCGTGCGGACCGCGCCGTTGGAGCAGGTCGCGAGGGTGCGGTCGTTGACGCAGATGGTGGCGCTCCCCACCGCGGGGCAGGTGCCGAAGACGCAGCGGGTGCCGAGCCCGTCGCTCACGCATCGCGCCCCGAAGGCGTTGCAGTCGCCGCGGCCGCAGTTGGTGTCGACGATGACGTCGCCGGCCTCGCAGTGGGCGGTGCAGCTCTCGATGGGGCGGGCGCTGGTGTTGAGCTCGACGTGGAGGTGGTCGTGGTGGGGGTGGGGGCCGCCGTAGGGAGAGACCTTGTCGCCCGAGCGGCTCGCGTTCCACTGCGTGCGGTCCCAGATGATGTACTGCACGCCGAGGCGCTGGGCGTTGGTGACGAGCCAGTTGGCCACCACATCGCCGCGGGTGTTGTCCGCCTGGCCGCCCGTCGTGGGGATGAAGACGTCGATGGCGCGGCCGGTCCCGTGCACCGAGGTCTGGCTGGTGTTGGCGGTGTTGGGCCGGCAGCTGAATCCGCCGTAGCTGCTCACGCTGCCCGGGAAGGCGCGACGCAGGTGGTCGCCGAGGGCGCGCGCGGGTGCGCCGAGGCCGCTGCCGCAGTTGCTGCCGCCGCTCCAGGCGGGGGCGCCGTCGTAGCGGACGTACTGTCGCTGACCCGCCGCGTGGACGTCGCTCGGCAGGCGCCACGCGCCGGGCACCGCGATGGCCGAGAAGTCCATGCCGGGGTCGTCGTCGGACTCTTCCGTCGACAGGCAGCCGACCAGCGCGGCGCCCGCGAGCGACACGCCGACGAGGCCACGACGCGCGACACGATGAGGTGCGATCATGGCGCGATGGTATGCCCGTTGGGCGTCCCACCGGCAGTGTGACCCCGGCGCCGCGCAGGGTGATCGGTCCGCGCCTGATAGCGTCCCGGGGATGGGCTCCGACACGCGGCGCGAGATCGAGCAGCGGGCGAAGCATCCGGGTGAGCTCGGGCAATGGGTCGAGGCGATGATCGCGGACGGCGACCAGCGCCTGCCAGAGGTCGCGCGGTGGGCGACCGGGCGAGGGGACGTCGGGCTCCTGATGACCCTGATGGGCGACTACGCCGCGAACAGCGAGATGCGGACGGTGGAGGCGATCCGCGAGGCGCTGCCGACGCTCGGCGACGCGCGCCCGCCCTGCGCACGCGAGGTTCTTGCGATCTACATCGAGCAGGCCGAACTCTTCGCGGCGGAGGCCCGGGAGGGCGAGAGCACCCCCGAGGATCTCGAGGTCGTGGAGGTCGCGAGCGCCTCGCGCGCCGAGCGGGACCGCGTACGGCCGCTCTTCGATGAGGGGTGAGCGAGCGCGTGAGCCCGATGCGCACGCTTCGGGTCGCACCTCCTGGCCCATCGCCGTGACGCCCCACCTCACCCGCGGGGGCTGACGACCGCCCGCCCCCGTCCCGCAGCCGCTCGCCCGCAGAGCCAGCCGGGCGCTCGCGTCGGCGTGGTACGAGCCCTGCCCGTGTCGACCGCGCACGGAGCCCTCTACACCGCCGCCTGGGTCGCCCTCTGCGCGCTCGCGGCGGCGCTCACGGCGCGCTCGCCCCGCGCGGAGACGCTCCTCTCGCGTGGCTACCGCCGCCTCCTCCTGGCGCCCTGGCGCCTCGCCACGGGCGCGCTCGCGACCCTCTTCCTCGTAGGCGCCGCGCCCTACGCCAACGACCCCACCTGGGACCGCCCCGTCGGCCTCTTCATGGGCGTCCTCACCTACGTGACGGCCCCGTGGTCGGTCGGCGCCGTGGTGCGCGCGCTGCGTGGTCAGCTCCCGCGGCGCCACCTCGTCGTCGCGGCGTGCGCGTGGCTCTTCTCCGCGAGCTGGTCGTACGACCTCTACAACTTCGTCCGCCTGGGCGCGTACCCCGCGTCGTGGGCGGCCAACCTCGCTGCCTCGTCGGTGCTCTACGCGCTCGGAGGGCTCTGCTGGAGCCTCGTCTACCGTCCCCCAACGGGCGTGACCTTCGGCTTCCTGCACGAGGGCTGGCCCGCGCCTCCCGACGGGGACGACGGTCGGCGCACCGCGCTCCCGGCGCTGGTGTTCGTGGGCTTCGTGGCGGCGCTGCTGCTGCCCTTCGTGCTGGACGCCGTCCCCGGGCTTCGGGGCGTCGCTCCGTGGGCGCGCTGGTAGTCGCCTCGCAGGGGACAGCGCTCTCGCTGCGGGTGGTAGCGTCGGCGTCGATGCCCATCACGCCGCTGCACTTCGGCGCGGCGCTCCCCTTCGAGCTCGCGCTCCGCGATCGCTTCTCGACCGTGGCCTTCGTGCTGGCCAACGCCGTGATGGACATCCAGCCCGTGCTGGCGCTCGGCTTCGGGGTGCCCGTCGACGTGCACGGGTGGACGCACTCGCTGCCCGGCGCGTCGCTCATCGCGGCCGCGCTGACGTCGCTCGCATGGCGCCTCCCCCGGCGCGCCCCCTACGCCGCGGGCTTCTTCGCCGGGACGCTGTCCCACGTCGCGCTCGACAGCCTCATGCACCACGACCTCTCCCCCCTGTGGCCGTGGCGCGAGGGCAACCCCGTGATCGCGCGCCTCGACGTCGACATCAGCCTCGTGATGCTCGCGCCGACCACGCTCTGGTGCGTCACGACGCTGTGGCGCATCCACCGCGGGCAGGTGGAGCACCCCGAGCGGGGGTGGCTCGCGCAGCTCCTGGCGATGTGAGCGGAGTTGAGCCGCACCTCGTGGTCGGCGGTATCGTGGTCCTCCCATGATGAACCCCTCCCTCCGCCGGGCCGCCCTCGCGCTCGCCGCTGTTGCCGCCCTCACGGCGTCGGTCAACGTCTGGGTGGAGACCCGCGGAGCGTCGCGCATCCACCCCCTCGACGGTCTCTCCGACGCCGACGCGGTGATCGTGCTGGGGGCGCGGGTCTACGCTGACGGGAGCGTGTCGCCCATGCTCGCCGATCGCCTCGACGCCGCGCTCGCGCTGTACCGGGCGGGGAAGGCGCCGCGCATCCTGGTCTCCGGCGACCACGGCACGGAGTCCTACGACGAGGTCAACGCGATGCGGCGCTACCTCGAAGCCCGCGGCGTGCCCGCCGCGCACATCTTCATGGACCACGCGGGCTTCACCACCTACGACACCCTCTACCGCGCCCGTGACGTCTTCGGCGTGCGGCGCGCGGTGGTGGTCACCCAGCGGTTCCACCTCACGCGCTCGCTCTTCGTGGCCAACGCGCTGGGCCTCGACGCCGAGGGCTTCGTCGCCGACCGCCGCCCCTACACCCTCGGGAGCCTCGTGCGCTCCAACGTGCGCGAGGTCGGCGCGAGGGTGAAGGCCGCCGTCCAGGCGCTGGCGACGCCGCGCCCGCGCTACCTGGGCCCTCGCATCCCCATCGGAGGCGACGGCCGCGTCACCCGCGGGTGAGCGGGGCGCCCGCCCAGCGCCCGCGCGATGGGCCTCCGCGCTCGCTGGGGGAGGGCTGCGGGGAGCGCGTCCGCCCGGGGCCCACGAGGGGGTACCATGCCGGAGTATGGTGGGCGCTCTGTCACTCCCTGCGCTCATCGCTCTCTGCGCCGCGCTCTCGGCCCTCACCTTCGCGGGGCTGAGCCTCGGCTTCTCCACCGCGCCCGGCTGGCGTTCACTGCGCTGGTACGCGCTCGCGGCGGTGCTCTCGGCGCTGTTCACCGCGGGCGACGCGATCACCACCCTCGCGGTGCCCTCGCACTGGTACGCGTTGTTCGCGCGCTTCAACATGTTCCTCGCGGGGCTCCACGGCGCGTGCTGGTTCTTCTTCGACGCCGCGCAGCGAGGCCGCAAGCTCGCGCCCTGGGAGCGCGCCGTGGTCGGCGTCGCGCTCGTCGCGGCGCTCGCGAACCTCATCCCCGGACTCACGATCACCGACCGTGTCGTCGCCCGGGAGGTCTCGTGGCTCGGGCTCACGTACCGCGACGTCGTCCCGAGTCCCATCGGCGGCGCGATCTCGATCTACTACGTCGTCGCGCTCGCGGTGCTCGGCGCGCGAAATCTCCGCGACCCGGGTCCCGGCGGGAGGGCGCAGGGCATCGCGCTGCTCTTCCTGGCCGCGACGGCCCTGCACGACGCGGCCGCGTTCTCCTTCGCGCTGGCCTCGCCGTACCTCCTGAGCGTCGGGTTCCTGGCGGTGATCGTGGGCGTGGGCGTGAGCGTGAGCGCGCGCTTCGTGCAGAACGCCCGCGCGCTGGAGACGGCCCTGCACGCGCTCCGCGACACGCGCGAGGTCCTCGTGCGGCAGGAGCGCCTCGCGGCCCTCGGGGAGATGTCCGCGATGGTGGCCCACGAGGTGCGCAACCCCCTCACGGTGATGTTCAACGTGCTCTCGACGGTGCGCCGCGGCCCCCTCGACGAGCAGCAGGCGATGCTCCTCCAGATCATCGACGAGGAGGCCCGGCGGCTCCAGCGGCTCGTGTCGGACCTGCTGGATTTCAGCCGCCCTGGCACGCTCCGCCCCTCGCAGATGGACGTCGAGGCGCTGGTCACCACCGCCGTCGACGCCGCCCGCGCGGGCGTCGCGGACCTGTCGCCGATGCCCACCGTCACGCAGAGCGTTCCGCCGGACCTCGCCCCGGTGCGGGCCGACGGCGAGCTCTGCCGCCGCGCGCTGGTCAACCTCGTCGACAACGCCCTCCGCGCGCCGGGCTGTCACGCCGTTCGCGTGAGCGCGAAGGGCGACCGGGACGGGCTCGCGCTCTGCGTGTCGGACGACGGCGAGGGCATCGACGAAGCCATGCGGGAGAAGGTCTTCGCGCCGTTCTACTCGTCGCGGCCGGCGGGCACGGGGCTGGGCCTCGCGATCGTGCGCAACGTCGCGCTCGCGCACGGGGGCTCCGTCGCATACTCCGAGACCGAAGGCGGCGGCGCGACCTTCACGCTGCGAATCCCGCACGCGCCCACGCCCGAGGCGTGAGCTTCGTGCGCTCCAACGTGCGCGAGTCGGGTGCGAGGGTGAAGGCCGCCGTCCAGGCCCTCGCGACGCCGCGCCCACGCTACCTGGGCCCGCGCATCCCTATCGGAGGCGACGGCCGCGTCACCCGCGGGTGACCTTCCCCCCCGCGGACGCCGATCGTCGCCTCGCGCGCCGCGACGCTGACGACGGTGGTCGATGGGCGAGGGTCGACCTTCGCCCGCCGCGCTACGGCACGGTCGCACTCGCAGTCGCCACCACCCGCGGAGCGGGAGCGTGGGCCTCGGCCATGATGCCGAAGCGCTCGCCCGCCGCGCTGGTCCCGTCGCGCACTGCCTCCACGGCGCCCGGCGGCACCGACTGGAACAGCAGCTCGACCTCGACGCGCGAGGGCGCCCATCCCGTTGCGGTGATCCGGTATCGCACTGCGTCCGCTCCGGCGACGAAGTCCGCGTCACCGGCCACGCCCGCGGCCGAGGTGAGCGGGGCGTCGGGGTGGTCGCTTCGCCAGCCCAGCGGGAGGATGCGGTTGTCCTTGAGATAGCGCTCCGCGCGGAGGAGCACGTGCGTAGGCCGTCCTGCGCCGTCAGCCATCACCGTCTCGTACACCTGCGTGTCTTCCTCGCGGGCGACCTCGCGGTAGTGAGGGCGCACGACGTCATCCGGCACCTCCAGCGAGCGGCCGTCGCGCGCAACAAGGCGACCCCGCGTGTCGGTGCGGCCGGACTCCCAGCGCACCGCCCCCGCCGCGTCGAGCACGCGCACGTGCAGCCACGCGCGGCGCGAAGGGTACCCCGTCGGGAAGCGGTGGCCCGCCGCATTTGCGACGCGTACCGTGAAGGCCCAGGCGCCGCCTTCGGACGTCGGAGCGTTGACCTGCACCGTCGCAGCGCTGCGGAGCATCGCCTCGGCGAGCGCGGCCCCCTCTCGGAGCTCGGCAGGCGACGACACCGCGCCGGTCCAGGCCGACTCGTCGGCGAGGAGCGAGAGCATGTACCCGTTGGCCCCCACGAAGATGTGGCGACCGATGGGGCTCCGCGCGGAGAGCATCCTCGGGCGGTTCGAGAGCAGCGTGCGAATCTCCACCCCCGCGGCGTCGCGGGTGGGCATGTGACACCCCTGGCAGGTCATGGGCGTGGCCCCGGGTGTCCCCTCGGCGCGGAAGGCCGAGTTGCGCCACTCGAGGTACGGCGCCTGCTCCGCGAACTCCGGCCCCGTCGGATTTCCCAGCCCATCGAGGCTGCGGGTGATCACCGTGTGGCAGCTCCCGCAGAGCGCCGAGCCGGTCATGTGGGCGGCCTGCGTCGGCGTGTAGTTCACCGCGTTCTGCATCGGCATGGCAAAGGGCGAGGCGTGCGGGCCGAAGATGCGTCGGCCCGTGTCGACCACGAAGCCACCGGTGAAGCTCCCCGCAGCGCCGAGGCCCTCCGCGGTGATCTGGTGACAGCCCGTGCACCCGACGCCCTCCCGCGCGAGGTGCGCGGCGGCCGTCGTCCCACGCGTGACATCGTCGAAGTGGAGGCGCGCCCCGGTGTCCTCGGTCGCGATCGCCCCCTGCGGCGCGTGGCAGCGGGTGCAGGTGCGTTCGATATAGGCGCGACCGGCAGGCTGCGCGGCGATCTCGTGTTCCAGGGCGGCGAGCCAGTACGGGTCGCGCGCCGACATGGACATCATCGACGTGCGCCAGAGCCGCGGCGGGCTCACGTCTCGCCCCTCCGAGTCGGTCAACACGCCCGTCGCCTGCGCGTGGCAGCTCGCACACTGCTCGTGCGTCATGAAGCGCCCCTGCGACGCGGCGCCGTGTGGGGGCAGCGGCGCGAGCGCGGCCACCGCAGGTCGGTCCGAAGGGATCACGTCCTGCGCGACGGGGACATCTCGCACCGCGGGGACATCCTGCGCGACGGGGACATCTCGCACCGCGGGGACATCCTGCCCGACGGGGACGTCCTGCGCGACGGGGACGTCCTGCGCGACGGGCACGTCCGCGGGCGGCGTCCCCCCGTTGCCTCCCGTGCAGCCGCCCAGGGCCATCAGCCACCACGCACCACGAGTCGCTCTCATTGGGATTCTCCTGAACGACGTGCTGCATCGCCCATGGTCGTCGCCCCTGCCTGGTGGGGGGATCGGCGCGAGGGAGGGGCGTGTCGCACGACCGACGACTCTCTCTGAGATTGCCACAGCAATCATGATGTCAAGAGCTGATAGGCACGAACAACGCGGCACCCTCATCGGCACGTCGGGGCGGGGCCTGAGGTGCATTTCGGGCTCGATGAGGATGGTCCACCCACCGCGGTCGCCCCCCAACGGCGGCGTGGCGGCGCGCGCCGACCACCTTCCGCTCGTAGCGAGCGAGCACCTCGGTGCGCGCGGCGAAGCGCGTCACGTAGCCCCTCCCCGAGGCGGGCACGTTCCAGTGCTCGGCGATCTCCCGCGCGTAGCCCTCATCGCACACGGGATAGAAGATCGGCTGGTCGGGCAGCCGCGGGGGAAAGCGGCGCCACCCGCTCGCCTCGATCAGCGCCAGCTCCTCAGGACCCACCGGGCGAGACAGCGTCGAGGTCGACAATCCACGCGAGGGTAGCTTCGCGCGCCGCGCGCTCGCGCGTGGGGGACAGCTCAGGCCAGTTCCGCTGCGTGGCGGGTTCAGCTAGCGTCGCGTCGTGCTCGAGCCCGGGGGGACATCGGAGTCGGTCGGGGAGTCGGGGCGTGCCGCGACGCACCCCTATCACCTCCTGGAAGAGCTGGGGCGCGGCGGGATGGGCGTCGTCTATCGCGCGCGCCATCCGCACTCGGGGGAGGTCGTCGCGCTGAAGACCGTCTCGGTGCCCCGCGCGGAGTCCTTCGCCGCCCTTCGCCGGGAGGTCGCAGCCCTCCTGAGGGTGAACCACCCGGGGGTCGTCCGGGTGCTCGACGAGGGGGTGAGCCGCGGCCAGCCATGGTACGCGATGGAGCTGTTCTCCGGGGACACGCTGCGGGGTCTCCTCGCGACACAACCACTGGTGCCCACTGCACTGACCCTAGCCGCGCGAATCGCGCAGGCCCTCGACTTCATCCACGCCACTGGCCTGGTCCACCGCGACCTCACGCCATCCAACGTGTTCCTGCGCGACCCGCTGACACCCGTGCTCGCGGACTTCGGCCTCGCGTCCCGCTTCGACGGCAGCCTCGGCCGGGAGATCCTCGACACCGGCGGGAGGCAGGCCGGGACGCCGCTCTACGTGTCGCCGGAGCAGATTCGCGGCGCGCTCCCTGACGCGAGGGCCGACCTCTATTCGTTGGGTTGCATCCTGTACGAGATGCTCACCGGCACCCCCCCCTTCGAGGGCCCGACGATGAGCGTGCTGTGGGCCCACGTTCACACGCGCCCATCCCCGCCTTCCGAGGTGCGCGGTGGCATTCCCCTCCGCGTCGACGACCTCGTGCTGCGCCTCCTCGAGAAGGACCCCCGCGACCGCATCGGGTACGCCAGCGACGTCGTGGAGGAGCTCGTCCGCCTCGGCGCGGACGTAGGGGTCGTGCCGGGGCCGACCTACCTCTATCGCCCTGCCATCATCGGACGGGAGGTTCCCCTCGCGCGGGTGACGAGGCGCATCGACGAGGTCGTCCGGTCGCGCGGCGGTACGATGTTCCTCGTCGGGGAGAGCGGCGTCGGAAAGACCCGGCTCGCCCTGGAGGTCGCGCGCGTCGCGCAGGCCCGCGGGTTCACGGTCATCGAGAGCACCTGCGAGGGGGGGCGCTCGGACCCGGGGAGGCTCCCGGCGAGTCCGCTGCTGCACGCCTTCGGTCCGCTGCTCCTCGCCGTGGCCGATCGCTGTCGGCAGTGCGGCGCGGACGAGACCGCGCGGCTCCTCGGTCCCGGCGCAACGCTGCTGGCATCCTACGAGCCGAGCCTTCGCGGGCTCCCAGGAGTCGCCGTCGGAGAGCCCCCGCCACTCGGCGGCGAGGCCGCAGTGCGTCGCCTCCAGGCCGCGATGTGCGCGATGGTCCTGGCGCTCGCCGAGCGGGAGCCGTTGATGCTGATCCTGGACGACCTCCAGTGGGCCGACGAGCTCTCGCTGGCGGTGCTCACGGCGCTCGACGCGGCCGTCGAGCGCTGCGGGAGGGTCGTCGTGCTGGGGATCCTGCGCGCGAGCGCGGCTCCGCCGGACCTGGTGAGCATGGCGCAGCGGGTGCCCGAGGCGCTGGTCGTGCTCGATCGCCTCGACCACGCCTCGATCGGCGCGATGGTGGCCGACATGCTCGCCACGGAGGCGCCGCCAGAGGAGCTCGCCGGGTTCCTGGCCGAGGAGTCGGAAGGCAACGCGTTCTTCGTCGTCGAGTACCTCCGCGCCGCGGTCGAGGCGGGGCTCCTGCAACGCGCCCCCGGCGGGGCCTGGACCTTCCACTCGCCGGGCGCGAAGGCGCCGCTGGTCCGCGGGGTCCTGGGCGTTCCCCGGCCGCTTCGGGAGGTGCTCCGCGGGCGCCTCGACCGGCTGCCGGCGGCTGCCCGTCGGGTCGTCGAGGCCGCCGCGGTGCTGGGGCGCGAGGTCCCGCTGGATGTCCTCGGCGCCATGGTCGACGGGGTCGAACTGCAGCCGGCGCTGGACGACCTGCTCTCCCGACAGATCATCGAGCCCCGCGGCGCCAGCGGCGTGCGCTTCTCCCACGACAAGCTCCGCGAGCACGTCTACGACGACCTCTCCCCGGAGGAGCGCCGCGCGCGCCACGCGAGCGCGGCGGGCGCGCTGGAGGCGGTGCTGCGCGGCACGCCCGGCCTCGCGCCGAGGTACGCCGACCTCGCCGATCACTGCGAGGGGGCGGGCGATCTCCGCCGCGCCCTCGAGTATCTCGTGCGGGCGGGCGAGCGGTCGCTCGCGAGCGGCGCCACCCGGGACGCCGCCGAACGCCTCCAGCGCGCGCACGAGATCGCGGTGCGTGACGGCGTGACCATCTCCAGCCACGGGCTCGCACGCGTGGAGCGCCTCCTGGGGCAGGCGCGCCACCACCTCGGCGACATCCCGGGGATGATGCGGGCCTGCGGGTCGGCCCTCGATCGCCTCTCGCGGCCCGACGTGCCGACCGCGGCGACCCTCGCGGTCCCCGCGGAGCCTGCGGGCGCGCGGCTGCTGCTGGCCACCTCCCGGCTGGCGGCGGGGGAGCTGCTGCGGATCGCGGGCCTCTCGGTCCATCCGCCCGCGGTGGGGGCCGCGCGCGCCGCGGCGGAGGACGCTGCCCTCTCCGCCGAGCAGCTGTCCAACGGCTACTTCTTCCAACACGACCCGGGCCGGACGCTCTGGGCGGCGTTCACCGCGGCGCGCTTCGCCTCGCGGCTGGGGCCCTCCGCGACGCTGGCCCGCACCCACGCCACGCTGGCGGTCGCGTGGTCCTCGGTGCCGCTGCCTCCGCTCACGGAGGCCTATCTCGCGAGCGCCGCGAGCGCCGTTCGCGAGAGCCCCGACCCCGACGCCGCCGCGGTCGTGGAGCTGTTCGCGGGCCTCATCGCGCTCGGCGACGGCGCGCTCGACGCGGCGGAGGCGAGCCTGGACCGCGCGGAGGCCATCGCCCGCGCGCACCACGACGGTCGACGCGAGCGGGAGGCCATCGCACTCCTGGGCAACGTCGCGTACTGGCGCGGTCGGACGGGCGAGGCGCTGGGGCACTACGAGCGGCTGCGGGAGGCCGCGGCGCGCAGCGACGACGAGCAGGCGCTCGCGTGGTCGCTCTCGGGCATCGTAGGGTGCTGGATGTCCGACGGTCGCGACGAGGAGGCGCTCGCGTTGTACGACGGGTCGCCTGCGTTCCGCAGCGCGAAGCTCGGGCCCTCGGAGCTGCTCGCGCACGGCAACGTCGCGGAGGCCTACCTGCACCTTGATAGGGTCGACGAGGCCGTCTCCTTCGCCGAGGCGCACCTGCGGCGCTTTCGCGGCGAGCCGGCGACGGGGTTCCCTGGCATCTACGGCTGGTCGGGGACCTTCGACGCCTTCGCTGCGGCCTGCGCGCGCGAGCCTCGCGGAGCCCGGCAGTGGCGCCATTTCTTCGGCCGCGCGCTCGTCAGCGCCCGGTACGTCGCCGTACACGCCCGGGTGTTTCGCGTCGGGCGCGCAGCGGCTGCGCGGTGCGCGGGCATTCTCCTGCGCCTCGCGGGCGCGGACGCGGCGGCGACCTCTGCGCTGGCGTGGAGCGGCGCCGAGGCCTTGGCGATCGGAGCGGGCGCGACCGAGGGGCGGGCCTGCGTCGAGCTCGGCCGGGGCCTCGCGCCCGGCGCCCGCCGCGGAGCGGCGCTGGCGCGCGCCCGGGTCCTCTTCGCCGACACCCCATCTGGATACTGGCGGGTCCAGGCCGAGCGTCTCGCGCTGGGACGAGAAGGAGCATTGCCATGAACGACAAGTGGTTGAATCTGGAACAGGTAGCGGCGCTCATCGGTCGGCTGGACGCCGTGCCGGACGACGACGCCGCGACCGAGCTGCTGATGAGGCAGATCGGCAACCCCCTGGTCGGCCGCGCGCTGCGCTTCGCCCTCAAAATGAAGGGCGTGACGCTGGACGACGGGGGGGACACGACCGGGTCCGAGAAGCGTTGGAACTACCTCGGCGAGCGCCTCGTGTGCGGAAACTTCGCCGACTGCAGTCATGGCATCACGGTCGGACCGATCGAGGGGATCATCGAGGAGAAGGCCCGGCCGCTGGGTGCGCGCCACTCCTCCTCCGAGGCGGCGAACGGCCGGCCTGGCGGCACCCTCCTGAGAACCGAGCGGCGCGAGCGCACCGAGCGCCAGCTGCTCGACCTGGACGACGGCGCCCTCGTCGGGGGAATCCAGCGGGAGCGCTACGTCCGCGTCTGGGGCGGCATGTTGCTGCGCGATCTCAACCAGCTGCTCGCTGACGAAGGGAGAGCGCTCGAGAACCTGCCCGCATACATGGACCTCACGGTCGCCGGCGTCCTCAACACCGCCGCCCACGGGTCGGGCGCGGGGACGGGGCCCCTCTGCGACCTGGTCGCGTCGATCACGGTGGTCCAGGCAGACGGGAAGCGAGTGAGGGCGGAGCTGGCCTCGGAGCCGATCACCGACCCCAAGAAGTGGCCGGGCAGACAGCCCAAGGACTCCGTGCTCCTCCAGCACGACGAGGACTTCCTCTCGATGGTCGTCGGGGTCGGGTGCATGGGCGTCGTCGAGGAGGTGGTGCTGCGGGTGGTGCCGGCGTTCCTGCTGAGCGAGGTCCGCAAGGGCTCGACCTGGGACGAGGTCAAGCGGGAGCTGAGGCGCGGAGCGTTCCGGGAGGCCCCGCACTACGAGGTGCTGGTCTCGCCCTACAGGGCTCCCGACGGTTCGGTGCCTTGCACGATCCTGACGCGAAAGCGGGCACCGCACGTTCACCGGCCCCTTCCCCTGTGGCGTCGTCCGACCACTCTCGCCGCGGAGGTGTTTCCCGGTCTCGGCGACGTCCTGGCGATCGCCGTCAACTACATGCCGTGGCTCGGTCCCGTGCTGGTCCTGGGGGCCGTCGAACTGTACAGCCGGAACCCGGGCGCGGTGCACGAGGGTGACGGTGACGGCATCGTCTACGGGGGCCCGAGCCATGAAGTGCTCGACCTCGGACCGACCAATCGCGTGAAGGGCGTCGCGACGGAGATCGCGTTCGCGACGAGCGATGCCGGGATCGATTCGCTCATCGATGCGATCGACGGGGTCATCGCGCGCGCCGCGGCGCAGCGGAGGTTCAACGGGAGCTTCCACTCGCTGCCGATGAGCCTGCGCTTCACGAAGGCGAGCCCGCACTACCTGGCCATGCAGCACGGCGACCCCGCGAGCGAGGTGTTCTGCATGGTCGAGATGCTCGCGCTCTACGACGTGAAGGGCTCCGAGCGCGCGATCGACGAGTTCCAGCGGGCCTCCCTGGGCGTCGGTCGACCGCACTGGGGCCAGCGCAACAACCACATGCGGGACATCGCCCGGCTCGGCTATCCCATGCTCGACGCGTGGCGGAGGGTGCGAGCGCAGCGCGACCCCGACAACCGCTTCGGCAACGCGATGACGGACGCCTTCGGGCTCACCTCCGCCAACCCCGAGAAGGCGGAGGACGATCGCAAACCAAGGGGAAGGTTCGACGGGCGCGACCGGATCCGCGTCGATCCGTCGAATCTGATGCGCGAGGTCACCCGCTTCCAGCTCGGGTGCACCGCAGACCGCTTCGCGGAGACCTTCCTCGCCCTGAAGAGCCGGGAGACCCGCTTCGGGCCGCTCGAGCTCGTCCGTGACTACGGTCGCGATGGGGAGCACTTCCAGGTGGGAGAGCGCTTCGAGGGGCGCACCCGCCTCGATGCCCGGCTGCGTGCGGCCCTGGCGCGGCAGCCCCTCCCGGACTTGCTGCGCGACCTGCTCGACTTCATCGCGCGGGGCCGGGCGGTCGACCAGTTCGCGGAGTGGTTGGCGGACCTCCTCTCGGCCAACTACTGCGAGGTGACCAGGCTACGGCCGAAGACCGACGCCGGGGGATCACCCGAGTGCGAGTATGTGTTCCTCCAGGGTTCGCCCGTGGGAGGCTCGATCCGCTGGGAGGTGGTCGACCTGAAGACGGGCGGATGCAGGGTGACGCACACGCTCAGCTACTGGCCCATCTCTCGGTTTCACGGCGCGGCGATGAAGGCCTTCGGGCTGCGCCTCACCGAGGTTGTCGCCTACCTGGAGGTCGAGGCGACCGCGCATCGCCTCAACCTGTCCGTGGTGCCCGACATGGAGAAGCCCACCGACGAGGAGGCCTGCCGGCCGCTCCCGCCGTCGCGCCGGCTGCTGCCCCTCGACTGTATGAACGTCATCGCGATCAAGCAGGACGTCCGCTGCTTCATGGTCGACCGGGACGCCGTGACCTTCGCGCGGAAGCTTCACGAGGTGCTCTCCACACAAGAGGACTTCGGGATCTTCAAGCTCAGGCGCCCGGACCGGACCAGCCCTTTCAAGGTGGGAGACCTCTTCGAGGGGAGCTTCCAGGTGACGCCCGAACTGGAGGAGGAGATCCGTGCGCTGAGGCTCCCGCCGAACCTCGATGGGGTCCCGGCGGAGGTTCTCGCGGATCAGGTCGAGCGGATCCTGATGACGTACTACCGTCGCCGCCCGCCCACCGACTACGGTCAGGTGACCTCCCTGAACCTCGGGTCCGCGCCCTGCTCGGTCCGCTACGACTACCGGGAGGGGACCCCCATCGCGGGCTACACCACCTTCACGATCGAGGACGCCGAGGAGGGGCACTGCCGGGTGACCCAGACCTTCGTGTATCAGGAACAGGATTTCCTGACGGTGCAGGCCTTCGGAACGCTCGGACTGTACCTCCACAACCGGGTCGTCGCCGTGGAGCTGAAGGTCACGGCCGACCAGCTCGGGGCCCGCTGCGAGCCCGTCCGGCCCTGACCTGGCCGGCCGTCGTCGCGGCTCCCGCAGCGGGTGCCTCCGCCCGCCCGGTCAGTGGCGGAGCGTGACGTCCGGGCCGAGCGCCCGCGCGATCGCCCGGCGACGCACGGCCCGCAGCGACGGCGGTGCGTCCCGCAGGGGCGACGCGCGCACGCTCCCGTCGTCGGCGTGCTCCGTCCAGAGGGGGACGGCCTCCATCGCGCGGAGCCGGATCGACCGGTCGGCCAGGCGCTCGAGGGTCACCCGGAGCAGCGCCCCGTCGCGCGCGAAGGGCGTCGCCGAGGGGTCGTTGCGGGGCGCGGGTGGGGCGCCCTCGCGGTAGCCAGAGCCCTGGTTGGACAGCAGGTTGCCCAGCGACCACGCGACGACGGCGTCGCCGCGAGGGGAGCGCACCCGCTCGACGCGCTGGAGGACGTGCGGCCCGGTGCCGACGATGACGTCCGCGCCCGCGTCGACCCAGCGGCGCGCGAGGGCGCGCTGCGCGCCCGTGGGGGCGTAGGCGAAATCGCGGCCCCAGTGGATCGACAGCACCACCACGTCGGCCCTGCGCCGGGCGGCGCGCAGCGAGGCGGCCACGCGCGCGCCGCCGCTCGCGAGCGCGAGGAAGGTGTGGTGCGGGTTGTGCCCGGTGCTCGCGTTGAGGTGGTCGGTGAAGGCCACCACGCCGACGCGCACGCCGCGGCGCTCGATCACGGTCACGCCGATGGCCTCGGCGTCGCTGCGCCCGGCGCCCGCGGTGGCGACGCCCGCCGCGTGGAGGGCCTCGGTGGTCTCGTAGAGCCCCTCCGCCGTCTGGTCGAAGGCGTGGTTGTTGGCGACGGAGACGACGTCGAAGCCCGCGCCCGCCAGCGCACGGGCCAGCGAGGGGTCGGCGCCCAGGATCGGGAAGCGGAAGTCACCGGGGCGTCGGCGGCGCTCGGACAGCGGGGTCTCCAGGTTGGCGAAGGCCACCGCCTCGTCGGGCAGCTCCGCCCGCAGGGGTGCGAGCACCCAGCCGAAGCCCCCATCGGCGGCGTGCGAGGCGGCGGTGCGCGCGACGCTGCGATGGATCAACACGTCGCCGCCCGCGATCACGGTGACCTCCTGCGCGCGGGCGGGCGCCGCCGCCGCGAAGAGCGCGAGGCCCAGGGCGACCGATGGGCGACTCATCGGCGGTGCCTCAGCCCGCGCCGAAGGCGCGCAGGGTGATCGAGATGCGCCGCCGAGGCGGTGCATCAGGGCGCGGCGTAGGTCACCGCGACGCCCGTCCACGAGAGGAGGCTGCGGTCCAGCTCGGTCGCGCGCCCGGTGGTGACGTCGAAGCTCACCACGGCGCCATCGGCGGTGAAGCCGTACACGATCGAGCGCCAGTGGCCGATGCCCCAGGTGCGGCGGACGCCGGTGGGGCCGATGCGGGTCGCGCGGCCCGTCGCCGGGTCGATGCGCGCCAGGTACTCCACCTCGGCGTCGCCCGTCTCGAGGTCGATGACGGTGGCGAAGGTCTCGCCGTCGCCGCCGGCGACGATGTCGCCGGACGAGCCGATCGCATAGCCGAAGGACCCGATGAGCTGCGTCGCGCCGGTCGTGGTGTCGACGCGGTACATCCCCCCGCCACGGTCGGTCGCGACGAGCACCTCCTCCGCCCCGGACTCCCCCGCGGGGACGAACGCCAACCCGTTGTAGGACCCGCCCAGGGGCGCGACGTAGGTGCACTCCGCGGTGGCAAGGTCGACGCGGTAGAGCCCCGTGAACGTGACGCCCCACGCCTCGCCCTCGGCGTTGATGGCGAGGTCGGTCATCTCGTCGGGCACGCGCGTAGGCCAGCGGAAGGCGCCCACCTGGGTGTAGCCGAGGGTGCGCGGGTCGATGGTGAAGAGCGCGAGGGTCGTGTGGGCGTACACGCGGACGCCATCGTTCGCCGGAGACCCGCCGTCGTCGCCGCTGCGAACCACCCGGGCGCAGGCCGTGAGGCCGAGGAGGGAGAGCAGGGCGAGGAGGGGGCGGGTGTTCATCGGGGTGTGGGTCACGGCGCGGGGGATCATAGCCACCATCGGGTTCGCATCGGGGCGCAGACGAGCGGCGCGGCACCTTCGTGGGCGCGGAGGGTCAGCGCCGCGCTCGTCGGGCGCCGCGTCGCAGGACGAGCGCGCCGAGCACCGCCGCCAGCACGCCCGCGGTCGTGGGGTCGCCGCCCGCGATGCCCGGGCGCGCCACGGTGCAGCCGTCGCCGCAGTCGGTCTGCGTCCAGCGCTCGTCGACGTCGCCCAGGTAGGACTCGCACCGACCGCCCAGCACGGCCTCGGCGAACTGCCGCTTCGTGAGGCTGATCCGCTCCCCCGTGACGCTCGTGAAGGTGACCATCCCCGCCTGGTCCAGCAGGTGGTAGGCCGACCGGACGCCGACGGAATCACCCGGGGACGGGTGCACCAGCAGGATGCTCGTCGCGGCCCCGAAGACGCCCATCACCTCGACCCCGCCGCCCGGCGCATACGTCCCGGGATCGCCCCACACCGTGACCACCGTCCCGCGCACGGTCTGGTGCTGGAACATGCCCGACGCGTCGATGGTGGAGGGGACCTGCACCTCCATCACGCGCTGGACCGGAGCGCGATATGAGGGGAAGTGGCTGTCGCCGGTGCACACGACCCTCGCCGCGCTGTAGCAGCCGTACGAGGGCTGTATCGCCGCGGCCTCGGCGAGGGTGATCCCCGCGGCCGTGAGCCACGCAACCAGGCGCGCCTCGTCGGCGAGCTCGCGCACGTAGGCGTGGTTGCGCTCGCGCGCGATGCGAGCGACCAGCGCGCCCTCACCGCCGAACTCCAGCAGGTGCGCCATCGCGCAGCGCGTGCCCTCGGCGTCGACGAAGGAGGGGCGCAGCCCCGCGGGGAAGTCGCGGTTCTTCGGGAAGGCCGCGCGGGATCGGTAGCGCGCCAGCTCGTCGAGCAGCAGCGCGCGGACGAGCCGCTGCGACGGAGTGAGCCGTGGGGGCGCGGCGCGGGCGGAGCGTTCGGCGCGGGCGAGGTGCGCGGCCACGCGGCGGCGCTCGGCGATCGCTGGGGTCGAGGTCGCGTGTCCCATGGGTGTTCTCCGTCGATGGAGTCGAGCACATCCGCAGATCATTTGTCGCGGACGCTCCCCCGGCGGGGTGGAGCGGCGTCGCTACAGCTCGTAGGGGACGGGGCGCAGCTCGGGCTCGAAGGCCAGCGCCTCCCTCGCCACCAGCCACTCCGTGGGGAGCGTATCCTCCCTGCACGACAGCGCGACGATGCCGCCCACGATGGCGCAGGTGGTGTCGCGGTCGCCGAGGCCCTCCACGGTGAGCCACATCGCCTCTTCGAAGTCGTCGAGCGAGCGCGCCGCGCACCACAGCGTGAACGGGACCGTGTCCTGCGAGATCACCCGGTAGCCCGTCCCGAGCACCGACGCGGCGAGGCGCAGGCCGGCGTCGGCCGGGAGGTCGCGCGCCAACTCGATGGTCGCGCGGGTCTCCGAGTCGGGCGTGTGCGCCAGGACGTGTGCCCACAGCGATCCCGCCGCCTCGCGAAACGACGGGTCGTGCGCGAGGCGCCACGCGTATTGCGCCGCGAGCGCCACCGCGACGGCGCCCGCCTGCCCCTCGGGGTTCATGTGCGTGACCTCCGCGGAGAGCGTCGCCTCTCGCGCGACCACGGCCGCGTCGTCCGCCGCGAAGTACGCGCCCAGCGGTGCCACGCGCATGGCCGCGCCGTTGCCCATGGAGCCGGTCCCGCCGTGGACGGCGGCGGAGACCTCGCGCCAGTCGCCGCCGTGGTGGAGCTCGCGCAGGATGCCCATGGCCGTCCCCGCGTAGCCGCGCGTCGGGTCGCATCGCCAGCGGTGCGCGAAGGCCGCCGCGAGGGCGTCCTGCTCGACGCGACCGCGGCGCGCGAGCACGCCGAAGAGCGCGAGTGCCATCTCCGTGTCGTCGGTGTAGTGCCACGGGGAGCGGGGGACGGCGCGGTGCGCGATCATCGACTCGACGGTGAGCGCGTGCCCGAAGAAGCGCTGACCGAAGGCGTCGCCGAGGGACAGCCCATCGAGCGAGCGCAGCGCGCGGGCGAGGCGCGCGTCGTGGTCGGCCGGGAGCGCGGACGTCGTGGCGGACATCGGTGTCTCTTAGCGCAGTTCGTCGGCGCTCGCCGACGGCGACAATGCGACGCGCGAAGCTCGACGACCTCGCCGCCGCCACCCCCGCCGCCACCTCCGCCGCCACCCCCGCCGCCACCCGCCGCCACCCCGTCAGCGCTTCACTTCTCGATGAAAACACGTGGCATGCGCGCTGCGAAGGCGCTGCGGCAATGCCACCCACGACGGTCCACGAATCGGTGCTCCTGTGGCTGCGGGATGACCCGTCGCAGCTCTGCACGCTGCTCGACCTGACAGGTCACGCGCCGTGCCCCTCGCAGCTGGAGGTGGAGGACTCGGCGCTGCGCAAGGGGCTCACGGTGGACGTGACGCCCGACCTGGTGCTGCGCAGCCCGGCGTCCCACGAGGTCCGTCGCTGGGTCCTCATCGAGGTGCAGCGGCAGCGTGACGCGGAGAAGGCGAGGCGGTGGCCGCTGGCGATGGCGACCATGGGCGACCGCTACGGGCCCGACGGCGAGCTCATCGTCATCACGGCGTCGGCGTCGGTGGCGCGCTGGGCCCGCCGCGTCGCCTCGCATCGGAGGGGCGGCACCCGCTGGGGCGTCGAGCCCACCGTGCTGCTCCTCGGTCCCGCCGAGGCGGAGGCGATCCTGGCGAAGGGCCCGCCCGAGATGGCGGTGTTCGCCGCGTGGGTGACGCAGGGGCGCAAGGGGCG
>JAUSAZ010000176.1 GCA_030652255.1 Myxococcales bacterium
TCGCTCGACAGCGGCCCCGGCGACCTGCGCACAGAGACGGCCGTTCGGAGCCCCGGACACCGTCCGGGGCGGCCCTCCTGTTATTGCCTGGGGTGACGCGCCATCGCGCGGAACCCCAGCCTGAAAGCGAGTTGCGCTCGAAGAGAGCAACGATGAAATCATCCGATGGGGGTGAGGGCGCGCGGCAGCGCGGTGAGGGGGCCGACGAAATCAAGGCGTTCTGGCACCGTCGCCCTGGGGTGGAGCCCACGCGCGCCGGTACGCTTCGTGAACAGCACCGTCCGCGATGATCCGGATGCTGGCCTACAAGGGAGTCCCGACGCTGTGTCCGCTTCACGGCGGCGGGGTGGTGGAGTCGCCCGACCGCGACGTGCTGGTGGGCGGCGCGGGGCTGCACGCCTCGGCGACGGGCGACGTCTGCAACTGCCCGGGCGCCCCCAACACGATCATGGCGGGGGCCACCCAGGTGCTGGTGAAGGGGCTGCCCGCGGCGGGGTGGATGCACGCGACGGCGCACAGCGCGGGGCCCCCCGATGCGCCGACGGCGGCGGTGTTCTGGGGCAGCGTCGGGGTGCTGATGGGCGGCGGGATGACCGTCGGGGCGGTCGCGGCGGCGACGGCCGCGTGCATGATGCTGCCGCAGCAGCGACAGGGGAACAGCCCCCACCAGTCGGGACAGAACTGCGGCGTCGAGTCGATGCGGCAGATCATCAACGCGAAGCGCCGACGCGAGGGGCAGCCCGAGCTCTCGGAGGACGCGCTGCTCGACGACACGCTCACCCACGGCGACTCGTACGTCACCAACGGCAAGGCCGACCAGTGGGACGCGACCATCATCCAGAAGGACAAGGAGATGGAGCCCTACCGCAGGCGATACGCCGACGCGCGCAAGGCCTTCGACGAGTCGATCTGGTTCTTGAGCAGCGGCGACCCGACGCTGCTGGAGGAGCAGCGCAAGGCGAAGCGCGAGTACGACGACGCGAGCAACCGCATCCTGGTGGACCCGAACTCCGGCGCGAGCCTGGGCGCCGACGAGAGCATCAAGGAGCAGGCGGCCGAAGCCCGCGAGCGCCAGAAGCAGCGCGCCGCCAGCGCCGCGGGCACGAAGGACTTCAAGGACCCCAACCGCTACTGGGCGGGCGGCACCCTCCCCGACCAGCAGCGCAGCGTGCTCGACCGGCACGGCGTCGCCACCACCGAGGTGTCCCAGGACCCGAGCAGCGACGAGGACATGAAGCAGCTGGAGGAGTCCGTGGGCCGCGGGCACGGGGTGATCGTGGGCACCCGCGCGGGCCCGCTCTGGGGCACCAGCGACCGCGGCGACCACGCCGTCCTGGTGACCGCGGTGGAGTACGGCGAGGACGGCCAGGTGACCGGCTACGTGACCAATGACACCGCGAAGGGCTGCGGCCGACGCGTGAGCCGCGATCAGCTCCGCGGGGCGCTCAAGCCCGAGCTCAAGGCGACCGTGACCCGCGACCCGATCTGGTAGCGACCGCGCAGGGGATACAAACATGGATGAAGAGACGACCGGGATCGTGGGCGTGCAGTTCGAGCTGGCCGCCGGGCCGTACGCCGCGGGCGAGCTGGACGTGCGCTCATTTCGTGCGACGGAGGCGGTGTCGCAGCCCTTCGCCTTCGAGGTGACCGTGGCGACCACCGTCGACGCGGACGGCCTGGAGGACGAGCTCCTCGGGGCGGCGGCGCGCTTCACCCTCCACTGGCCCGACGGCGGCGCCCGCGTGGTGGACGGCGTCGTCACCGGCGTGCGCGCCATGGAGGACCTCCTCCCCCACGAGCGCCACCAGTGCCGGCTGCGCATCGAGGCGCGGCTCAGCCTCGCGGCCCTGCGCCGCAACTCGCGCATCTTCCAGAACCTCGCGGTCACGGAGATCGTCGACGCCGTGCTGCGCGAACACCACGTCGCGTGCGAGTGGCGCCTCGACCAGCGCTATCCCCCGCGCACCTACTGCGTGCAATACGCCGAGACCGACCTCGACTTCGTGCAGCGCCTGCTCGCCGAGGAGGGGATCTTCTACGTCTTCGCCGAGCCCGCGGCGCAGGGCGGCGGGCGCGAGGTGATCGTCTGCCTCGACGCCGCGGAGGGTTACCTCCCCATCGAGGGCAACCCCTCGCTGGTGTACCAGCCCGCCGAGGGCATGGTCGGCGCAGGCGAGCACGTTCACCGCTTCAAGCTGGAGCGGCGGGTGCGATCGGGCGCCGTGACCCTGCGCGACTACGACCCCGCGCGTCCCTTCCTCGACCTCACCGCGAAGGAGCGCCTCGCGGAGCCCGCGCGGCGCATCGACGAGCGCCACCTGGAGGTGTACCAGCACCACGGGGAGCACCACGACCCGGACGTGCGGCGCTCGCTCGCGCGGGGGATGCTCGGCGCGCTGCGGGCCGACGCCACCGTGGGGACGGGGCGCAGCGGGTGCCGACGGATGAGCCCGGGGAGGGTGTTCCGGCTGGGAGATCACGAGGTGGCGCGGCTCAACCGGGACTACGTGGTGACCGCGGTGTCGCACGAGGGCCACCGCGGAGAGAACACGCTCACCGAGCCCGGCGACGCGCAGGGCCGGACGAAGCCCAACTACCTCAACAGGTTCGAGTGCGCGCCCGCGGACGTGGCCTGGCGCGCGACGCCGCCCGAGCGCCGGTCGCAGCAGGTGGTGGAGACCGCGGTGGTGGTGGGCCCGCCCGGCGAGGAGATCTACACGGACGCCCAGGGCCGGGTGAAGGTGCAGTTCCACTGGGACCGGGAGGGCGGCCGCAACGAACACAGCTCGTGCTGGATCAGGGTGGCCCAGACCTGGGCGGGCGCCGGGTGGGGCTTCCAGTTCGTGCCGCGGATCGGGATGGAGGTGCTGGTGACCTTCCTGGGCGGCGACCTCGACCGGCCCATGGTGACCGGCTGCGTGTTCAACGGGGAGCACCCGCTGCCGTACGCGCTGCCCGAGCACAAGAGCCGGAGCGGGATCAAGACCTCGAGCACGCCAGGCGGCCACGGCTCCAACGAGCTGCGCTTCGAGGACGCCGCGGGGCGCGAGCAGCTCTACCTGCACGCCCAGCGCGACCTCGACGCGGTGGTGGAGAACAACCGCAGCGACGTCGTGCACGGCCACGAGACCCGCACCGTCGACAAGAACCGCAGCCGCACCGTGCGCGGCCACGAGACCGTGGCCATCGGTCACTCGCAGCGGGTGAGCGTCGAGGGCGACCACGTGCGCACCGTGAAGGGCAACGAGGTGGTCACCGTGCACAAGAACCTCGTGATGCACATCGTCGGGCGGCAGATCATCCAGGTGGACGGGCGCGACCCGGCGGATGCGGCCGACGAAGCGGGCGCGGACGACGGCCCGACGGGCAGCGCGGCGGCGACCGGGGGCGCCGCAGCGACCGACGAGGACGGCGGCTCGCTCGACTCGACGCGCATCCCGGCGGCGTCCGTGCTGGCCTCGATGATCGCGACGCCGAAGGTGGCCGCGGCGATGTCGGTGGTGTCGGCCGAGCCCCGGGTGGCCGAGGCCCTGGAGGCCCTCGCGGGGCACCCCCGGCTGGTGGAGGCGATCTCCACGGTGGCGGGAGAGCCCCACGTCGCGGCGGCGCTCGCGGTGCTGGGCGGCAAGACGACGGCGGCCCTGCTGCTGCGGGCGCGCTCGCTCGGGCGGGGTCCGGCGGCGGACGCGGCGAAGCTGGTGACCGAGCTGCGGCCCGAGCACGCGCCCATCGCGGAGGGCATCGCCGAGCAGGTGACCGATGCCGTGGCCGAGGCGACGGGGTCGCGGGTGGGCGGCGTCGAGCGGGGCGGCGGGGCGGGCAACAACGTGTTCACCCGGCAGCCCGACCCGAAGGACCCGAAGGCCGAGAAGCGCTCCGTGATGACCATCCTCGGCGGCGGAGAGATCACCGCGCCGGACGGCTTCACCATCACCGCCGGGAGCTCGTTCATCAAGGTGACGAGCGACGGGATCACCATCCACGGCTCCGTGGTGACCATCGAAGGAACACCCATCAAGCTCAACTGCTGAGGGGGGGCTCGCCATGGACAAGGTCATCGCATCGGCCGCCGATCCGCCCGGCTTCAGCATGGTGATCACCGACGAGCCCTACGAGGTCGTCGGCGCCACGCTCCACCGGCTGCGCGAGGTGACGACGCTGCTCGGTCCGCTGCGCGACGGCCGGCGCCACGCGGCCTACACCGCCTGGGAGCTCCGCTGGTCGTACGCCCACCGGGTGTCACCCGACGGGTGGCAGACCACCGCGGTGCGGGTCGCCGTCCTGGTCACCCGCTCGCTCCCGCGCTGGTCACCGGTCCCCTCCGCCGAGCCCGGCCTGCTCGAGGCCTGGGCGCGCTACCTCGGCGCCCTGACCCTCCACGAGCAGGGCCACGTCGCGCTCGCCGCCGAGGCGGGCCGCGCCGTGCTCGCCGCCCTCCGCGCGCTGCCGCCCTGCGCCGCCCGCGACGACCTCGACGCCCTCGCCCGCGAGACCGTCCATCGCCTCTCGGAGCGCGCCCGCGAGGAGGAGCGCGCCTACGACGCCCTCACCGACCACGGCGCCACGCAGGGCTGCGAGTAGCCCTCAGGCCCCCTCCGCGCGCTGCATCGGCATCTCCGCCACCACCCGGAACATCTCCCCCGCCTGCTCGGCCCGCAGCCGGCAGCCGCCCTCGTACATCACCCGCGCGAGCCCGAGTCCGCCAGCGGTGCCGCGGGGCGCGGCGGCCACCTGTAGCATCCGCGCCTGGTAGGCCTCCTCCGGGGTGGCGAAGCCCGCCATCCACGCGAGGAGCTCGCGCACCCGCCGCGGGCCCTCGTCGTCGGCGCGCACGGGGTTCTCCACCTCGATGTGGCCCAGCTCCGCGTCGCCCCACACCCGCAGCCGGAACACCGCGTCGCCGTGCGTCCAGCAGCCGTACTTCACGGCGTTCTCGAGGAGCTCGCCGGTCACCATCGCGATCGCGTCGCTGCCCTCCACGTCCGAGAACACCGCCGCGAGGCAGTTCTGCACCGAGGCCCGCAGCAGCTCGATGTTGCGCCACTGCGTGCTCACCGGGACGTCGATGAAGAACCGGAAGTCCGTCGCGCTCATGAGGGTCGCAGCTCCATCAGCGCGTCGCCCTTGTTGAACACCCGCAGCGCGTCGAAGCTCAGCCGCTGCCACTTCACCGCCCCGTCGTACGCGATCACCAGCCGCACCCCGCGGGCGCGCGCGTCCTGGATGAGCTCGATCACCGCCGTGATGGTCGACGAGTTGAAGTGCTCCAGCGCGTGGAAGCGCATCTCCACCGCCGCCCCGGTCGCGGCCGCGCGCTCGAGCGCCTCCGCGAAGAAGGGCCCGAGCACCCGGCCGGGGTACCGGTCGGCGCTGCGCCCCCGCCATGACAGCACCAGCGTCGGAGGCATCGGCTCCTCCCGCACCTCGATCACCAGGTCAGCGGTCTTCAGGTCGTCCATTCCGCGAGCCTCACTCTCCACCTCAGGGTCCATCACCGCCCACCACCAGCGAGCTCCACCGCGCCGGCGCCGCCACGCCCCGCTCGCGCATCGATCGCTCCGCCGCGTCCGCCGCGTCCGCGTCGCCCGTCTGCAGGGCGAGCGCCCGCCGCGCCGCCATCGCGTGCAGGGCCATGTCCGTCGCCACGAACTGCGCCTCCGCCCGCCGCCACACCTCCGCCGCGCGCAGCGCGCCGCCGCGCGCCCGGTGCGCCGCGCCCGCCACCGCGAGGGCGAGCCCGTCGGTCCACTCGCGGCCCTCCGACCGCAGCGCCCGCGCCGACGCGATGGCCTCGCGCAGCAACGCCCGCCGCGCCGCGCCCGCCTGGGCGCCCGCCGCCGCCGCCGCCGCCAGCCCGCGGAGGTGGTGCCACGTCGCGCGCACGGTGAGCAGCTCCATGAGCTGCGCCGCGTCGAGGTGCCGCCGCAGCGCCGTGAGCCCCGCGTGCGCCCGCTCGGGACGGGCCTCGTAGAGGTCGACCATCGCCAGCGCGAGGCCCGCGTTGCCGTGCTGCAGGTGGAAGCCGCCCGACGACCACGACGCGATCGCCTCGGTGACCCCGCGGCGGGCCTCCGCGGCCTGGTCGCGCGCGAGGTGCACCAGCGGCAGGAGCGTGATGCGCACGTTGGTGAGGTTGTACCGGTCGCCGCGGGCCGCCGCCTCGCGCGCCGCCTGCGCCGCCCGCTCGGCCAGGACGTGGAGCTCGCCCCGGTACGCGCACGCCGGGAGGTGCCAGCGCACCTCCAGCTCGCCGAGCTCCCACGCCACGTCCACGCAGCGCTCGCGGAACAGCGCCGAGCCGTACTCCGACAGCTGCGCCGCCCGCCGCCAGCGCCCCTCGCAGAACGCCGTCACCGCCGCCGCCGCCACGGACCACCCGAGCCCGTGCGGGTGCCCCGCCCGCTCGGCCATCTCCTCGGCTCGCTCCGCCAGGGCCTCGGCCCGCAGCGCCCCGGCGCCGCCCTCCATCGCCGCGAGCATCGCCCCCCAGGAGAGCGCCCGCGCCACCTGGTAGTCGTCGCCACCCTGTAGCGCGAGCTCGACGTGGCGCGCGTGGAAGTCCGCGCCCACCACCGGGGAGACGCCCCCGAGGCCGTTGCCCACCGACCAGCACACCTCCAGGCGCGCCAGGGCGGAGGGGTCGTGCACCGCGGGCGCGCGCCCGGCGGGGGCGTCGAGGGACGCGCGGCGGGCGTCGAGCGAGGCCCGCGCCGCCGCCGGCGAGGCGGGGAAGCCCATGCCGAGCGCGTCGAGCACGCTGCGGATCACCTCCACCCCCTCGTCGACGTGCCCCGATCGCAGCAGCTGCTCGGCCGCGCGGCGCTCGAGCTCCAGCGCCGCGGCGGGGGCCGACTCGACCGCCGCCAGGAGGAACGCGCGCGCCGCCTCGCCCCCGACGCCCGCGTGGGCGAGCGCGTCGCCGAGCTTCACCCGGAGCGCGCGGGCGTGCGGCGGCGCGTCGGGGGTGAGCGCCCGGCGGTAGAGCACCGCGGCGCGGTCGAAGGCCAGCGCGTCGGCGGCGCGGTCGCCCGCGAGCTCGTCGAGGCGCTGGGCCTCGGCGTGCTCGCCGAGCGCGCGGAGGTGCAGCGCGAGGGCGTCGGGCTCGGTGTGGGGGTCGACCGCCAGCACCCGGGCGAGGCTGCGGTGCAGCGCCGCGAGGGACTCGGGCGAGAGGCCCACCAGCGCGGCGTCGCGGATGGCGTCGTGGCGCGCCTCGAGCGTCGAGCGGGCGCCCGCGCCGCCCGAGCGGAGGAGCTGCGCCGTGAGCAGGACCCGCAGCGCGCGGTCGAAGGCCACCGCGTCGAGGCTGGCCGCGTCGCGGGCGAGGCGCTCGTCGAGGGGGTGCCCCGCGAGGGCCACCACGCCGAGCAGGGTGCGGGCGTCCGGCGGCAGGCGCCCGACCCGCGCGCCGAGCACGCCCGCGAGCGTGAGGGCGCCCTCCGCCTCGCCGCCCGCGGCCACCGAGCGGGCGAGCTCGCGCACGAAGAGGGCGTTGCCGCCGGCCTCCCGAACCACCGCCCGCACGGCCGCCTCGGGCGCCTCGGGGAGCAGGGCGCGGGCGAGGTCGAAGGCGTCGTCGTCGTCGAGCGGGCCCACCTCGACGACGAAGGGCTCGGCGAGGGCGCCGCGGTCGCGCGCGTCGCGCAGGAGCCGGAGCATCGGCCCGGCGGCGGTCTCCTCGGTGCGGTGGCAGGCGACGAAGAGCACCGGCGGGGCGGAGGGCGGCGCGAGCAGCTCGACGAGGAGCGCGGCGCTGTCGGCGTCGCCCCACTGGAGGTCGTCGACGACGATGGCCACGGTGCCGCGGGCGGCGAGGCGGGTGAGGCCGCGTTGCAGCGCCGCGAAGGCGAGCCGTCGGAGCTCGGCGGCGTCGCGGGCGGGCGGGGCCTCGTCGGCGGCGCTCTCCCGCGGCAGGCGCGCGAAGGCGGGGAAGAGGCGCGCGAGGATGGCCACGGCGTCGTCGGGGATGACCGACGAGCGCGCGGCCCCGAGGGCGCGCAGGTGGCGGGTGAGCCCGTCGACGACGCCGTCGAAGGCCTTGTAGGGGACGGCCTCGTGGGCGTGGCAACGGCCGCGCAGGACGAGGGCGTCAGGGTCGGCGGCGAGCTCGGCGAGGAAGTGCCGCGCGAGGGCGCTCTTGCCCATGCCCGACCGGCCGGAGACCTCGACGAAGCTGGCCCGGCCCGCGCGGGCCTCGGCGAGGCGGGCCCGGAGCGCGTCGAGGTGGCGCGAGCGGCCGACGAAGGGCAGCTCGCGGGAGCGGGACGACGGCGGCTCGAGGGAGCCGCGATCGGGGGAGAGGCGGCGGAGCACCTCCGGGCCGGTGGGCCGTTGCTCGGGGTTGAGCGAGAGCAGGGCGAGGCAGAGCTCGACGAGGTCGTCGGGCAGACCAGGGCGGCTCGGGCGGGGGTCCGGCGGCTCGCGGGTGCACTTGTGGTGCAGCACCTGGAACATCGACCCGGTGAAGGGCGCCGACCCCGTGAGGGCCTCGTAGAGCATGACCCCGAAGGCGTACCAGTCGCTCGCGGCGGTGACCGGCCCGTCGCAGGCCTGCTCCGGGGACATGTACGTGGGGGTGCCGATGACCTCGTGGTCGAAGGAGGGCTGCGCGTCGGCCTGGGTGCTCGCCACGAGGCCGAAGTCGAGCAGCACCGCGCGCCCGTCGCGGGTCACCATGGCGTTGGAGGGCTTGAGGTCGCGGTGCAGCCAGCGGGCCTCGTGCAGGGCCTGGACGCCGAGCGCGACCTGCGGAAACACCGCGCGGATGCGGGCCTCGTCGAGGCGCCACGGGATGCTCCGGCCGGAGCGCGGCGCCGGGGTCGAGGGGATGCTGATGGAGGGGGCGGTGGTGCGGTTCTCCAGGGGCTGCGTGGCGTCGTCGGGGGAGTGCTCCCCGTGGGCGGGCGGGGGTCGCGGCTCGGAGGTCTCGACGCCGCGGAGCCACGCGTGGAGGTCGGCGCCGTCGACGAGGTCCATGGTGAGGTACCACTCGCCGTCGTCGCAGAAGAGCTCGTGGAGGCGCACCAGGTTGGGGTGCCGCACCTCCGCCAGGGCGCGAAACTCCTGCTTGAAGCGGAAGATCGCCGCGGGGTCCATGCGCACGAGCTTCTTCAGCGCCACCCGCTGGTCGCGCGCCCGGTCGACGGCCTCGAAGACCGCCCCGAAGCCGCCGCTCCCGAGCTTCCGGAGGAGGGTGAAGCGCGATGACAACAGCGGATCGGTCAACGGCGTACAGGTCCCTTCGGTCGACGGCGCGACTACCTGTCAGCTCGCGTACCTGATGCGCTCGCGCCCGGTCAATGACCCGCCACAGCGGAGGGAGGAATGCGGGACACCCGGGCTCGCGCCGTCACCCCCCGGCGGCCTCGGGGTCGGCGCCGAAGCGGCGGGGGTCGATGTCGTACCGCTCGAACAGCCGCCGCAGCTGCGTGCGGTGTAGCCCGAGGGCGCGGGCCGCGCGGGAGATGTTCCCCTGCTCGGCCTGGAGCGCCGCGATGATCTCGGGCGCCTCCGGGGCCGGGCGCGACACCCGCGCCACCTTCGGCGGCACCGACGACCGCGCGCCCGCGACGGCCTCGACCGCTCCCTCGACCGCGGGCGTCGGCGCCGCGAAGGCCCGGCCTGCGGTCTCGGGCAGGTGGCGCCCCTCGACCACCGAGCGCCCCTCGCCCAGCGCCTCCTGCACGGCCCCCTGCACCTCCGCGAAGAGCTCGCGCACGTTGCCCGGCCACTCGCGCACGAGGCACGCCTCGACCAGCGTCACGTGCGGCGTCGCCCCGGGGAGCGCCCGGCGCACCGCGCGCTCGACCAGCCAGGGCACCTCGTCGCCGCGCTCCCGCAGCGGCGGCAGCGCCACCACCGGTCGCCCGATGCGGAAGTACAGGTCCTCGCGCATCTTGCCCGCGGCGACCTGCGCGCGGAGGTCGCGGTGCGTCGCCGACACGATGCGCACGTCGACGTCCTGGGCCTTCGTGGCCCCGAGGGCCATCACCTTGTGGGTCTCCAGCACCCGCAGCAGCTTCGCCTGCACGGGCAGCTCCAGCTCGGACACCTCGTCGAGGAAGAGCGTCCCGCCGTGCGCCGCCTGGAGGTACCCGTCGACGTCCGCCGCGGCGCCGGAGTACGCCCCCTTGCGGGCGCCGAAGAGCAGCCGCTCGGCCACGCCCTCGGGGATCGCTGCGCAGTTGACCGCCACGAAGGGCCCCCCGCTCCGCGGCCCGGCGTCGTGGAAGGCGCGGGCCGCGAGCTCCTTGCCCGCGCCGCTCTCGCCGGTGACGTGCAGCGCCTCGACGATGCGCGCGAGCCGCGCGATGGACTGCCACGCCCGCAGGAGCGTCGGCCCCGCCACCGGCCCGTCGCCGACCCCGGCCTGGTGCCCCACGAAGGGCGTCACGTCCGCCACCGGCAGCAGCAGCGTGTCGCCCATGCGCACGACCCGGGGCGCCGGGGTGGTCACGCTGCCGGCCACCGGCGCGCCGTCGACCCAGGTGCCGTTGCGGCTGCCGAGGTCGGAGATGACCCACCCCCCGGCGGTGTGCGCGATGCGCCCGTGCCGCCGGGAGAGGCGCGCGTCGTCGAGGGTGGCGTCGCCCACGGCGCCGCGGCCGATGTCCAGGGCGTCGCCGCGCAGCGCGATGGCCGCGCAGGCCGGGCGCGACCCGGAGAAGACCACCATCACCCCCGGCCGCCGCGGCGCCGAATGCTCGGGGCCGTCGCCAAGGCTCACGTCCACGGTCTGGTCCTGCGCCGACATCGGGCGGGAAGATAGAACGGAACCCCCGGCGGCCGCAGCGGGCGGGCAGGGTCATGCGTGGGCCGCGCGGCAATCGGGTATGCTGCCCGGCCAGAGACGACGCCGGTGGCTCTCCACGAACCAGAATCAGCCCGCGGGAGCGGCGGCGAGCTCGACGTCGAGGGCGACCCCGCGCTGGCGCCCGGGGCGTCGTTCGGGGCGTACACGGTCGAGCGCTGCGTCGGCCGCGGGGGCATGGGGGCCGTGTACGAGGCCCGCCACCGCGAGCTCGGCAAGCGGGTGGCCCTGAAGGCGCTGCACCGGCGCGTCGCGGTCGATCCGAGGGCGAGGGCGCGCTTCCTCGCGGAGGGCAGGGCGACGTCGCGGCTGCGCCACCCGCACGTGGTCGACGTGTCCGACCACGGGATCCTCGACGGGGTGCCCTTCCTGGTGATGGAGTTCCTGGAGGGCGAGACCCTGGAGGCGCTGATCGCGCGCGAGGGGGCGCTCCCGGTGGCGCGGGCCGCGGAGATCATGCTGCCGGTGTGCGCGGCGGTCTCGGCCACGCACCAGCAGGGCATCGTGCACCGCGACCTCAAGCCCGCGAACATCTTCCTCTCGCGCGACGGCCTCGGGCGCGAGCAGGTGAAGGTGCTCGACTTCGGGGTCTCCCGGATCGAGAGCCCCGACGTGGACGGCCTCACCTCCACCGGCGCCCTGATCGGCACGCCCTGGTACATGTCCCCCGAGCAGGCGCAGGACCCGCGCAACGCCCGCGCTCCGAGCGACCAGTACACCATCGGGGTGATCCTGGCGGAGTGCGTCACGGGCCGCCGCGCCTTCGAGGGCAAGTCCCTCTACCCCGTGCTGCGCAACATCGTGATGGGCGCGATGGCCCGGCCGCGCTCGCTGCGCCCCGACCTCCCCGAGGACTTCGAGGCCGTCGTGCTGCGCGCCGCCCACGTCGACATCAGCGCGCGCTACGACTCCGTCGACGACCTCGCCCGCGCCCTGCTCCCCTACGCCCCGCGGCTCTCCCGCGACTCGTGGCGCCCGGTGTTCGGCGTCGCGCCCGACCCCACCGCCGTCGACGAGCCGCCGGTCGTGGCCCCCGCGCCGACGCCCCCGACGCCCCCGACGCCCCCGACGCCCGCCCCGACGGCTGCGCTCGAGGCCGTCGTCGCGCCCGCGGTCGTCTCGAGCGACACGATCCCGCCCATCGCGCGGCCTCTTCGTCCGCGGCCCCGCGGCGCGGCCGTGGCGGGCCTCGCTGCCGTCGCGGCCCTGGGCCTCGGGCTCGGCTGGTGGGTCCTCCGCGCGCCGCCCCGAGCCGCCCCGGTCGCGGTCGCGCGCCCGCAACCCGAGACCGTCGCGCCGCCGCCGACCGTCGCGCCGCCGACCGTCGCTCCGCCGACCATCGCTCCGCCGACCGCCGCGCCAGCCATCGCGGCGGCGCGTCCGGTGGCGCGAACCCGTGCGGTGCCCCGTGGCCCGAGGCGCCAGATCGGGGCCAACGGCGCCCCCATCGAGGAGTGAGCGTGCGCGGCGGACGGTGGTGGCCGGTGGTCCTGGTGATGCTGCCGACGCTCGCGTGGGCCGACCCCTGCGTCGACGGCGTCCGCGATGGCGTTGCGCTCCGCAGGGCGGGCCGTGACGCCGAGGCGCTCATGCTGTTTCGCTCGGTGGTCGAGCGCTGCGCGCAGCCGCGGGTGCGGGTGCAGCTCGCGTGGGCGGAGCAGGCGGTCGGCCGCTGGGTCGACGCCGAGCGCGACCTGCGTGCGGCCCTCGCGACACGCGACGACCCCTGGGTCGAGCAGCGCCGCGCCCGCCTCGAACAGGACCTCCTCCGCATCCGCGAGCACCTCGGTCAGCTCCAGGTGACCGGCGGGGTCGCGGGCGCGGAGGTGCTGCTCGACGGCGCGGTGGTGGCCACGCTCCCGATGACCGAGCCGGTGCCCGCCGTGGTGGGCGCCGCGCGGGTCGAGCTGCGGCGCGAGGGCTACTACCCGGTGCGCCGCGACGTCACGATCACCGCAGGCGTGGTGGCGCGCGAGGAGGTCCAGATGCGCCCCGAGCCCCCTGCGCCCCCCGTGGTGCCGGTGGTGGTGCCGGTGGTGTCGCCCCCGATCGTGCTCGCCCCACCCACCGCCGTGGGCAGTCCCCCGCCGCGCGTCGCGCCGCCGCGTATGCGCCCCGACCCGGCGTGGCGAACCGTCGCCTGGGCGTCGACCGTCACCGCCGCCGCGCTCGCGGCCTCATCGGTAGGGGCGCTGGTCTTCCGGCAGGTGCGCTACGACGACTTCCAGCGCGACCCGGGGTGCTTCGTCGACCTCGGCACCGGCGCCCCGGCGGGGGGCAGCGGCTGCGCTGGCGCCCACGACGACGTCCAGGCCGCCAGCACCGCGGCCATCATCACGGGCGTGGCCGCAGGCGCCTTCACCGTGGGCGCGCTCGTGGCGTGGGTGCGCTCTCGCGGCGCTTCGTCCGCCGGGTCCGCGGTCGCCTGGTCGTGCCTCCCCTCCCCCACCGGCGGCGCCTGCGCGCTGCGCTTCTGAGCGCGCCCCCCGATGAACCATCGTGCCCCATCGAAGCTCCCGCCCCGGCTCTCGCCCCTCCTGCTGGCGCTGCTCGCGACCGGCTGCCCGGGCTTCCGCACGGGCTACGCCGACGTCCCCGCGCTGGACTCGTCGATCGACGCAGCCATCGATGCCATCGTTGTGGGTGATGGTTCCGACGTAGCATCCATCGATGCCGTCGATGCTTCGCCGATCGATTCCGCCGACGTACCCGCCATCGACGCATCACCCATGGACGTCGCCGACGTGCCCGCCATCGACGTAGTCGATGTGCCCCCGATCGACGTGCCCGCCATCGATGCCATCGACGTGCCCTCCGTCGACGTGCCCGCCATCGACGTGGTCGACGTGCCAGCGATCGATGTGCCTGCTGCGGACGTCCCGCTCGATCGCGCGGTCCCGACCGACACCGGCGTGGCGCCACCGCGTCCCGTTGGTCCGCCCGTCGGGGCGATGGTGACCTCCCCTCGGCCCTCGCTGCGATGGCGCCTCGGGGGGACGCTCGTGGGCGCCGCCGTCGAGGTCTGCCGCGACCGCGCGTGCACCATGGTCGAGTCCGCCTTCGACGCGACCGGCACCAGCGGAACCCTCCCGGTCGAGCTCCCGACCGGTCCCCATTTCTGGCGCCTCCGGGGCCTCACGGGCGGCGGCCGGCTCAGCACCCCGAGCGCCACCTGGCAGTTCTGGATCTCCCCGCTTCGCCCGCCTCGGGAGAGCGCGTACGGCTCGGTGCTCGACCTCGATGGTGACGGTCACGCCGACTTCGCCGTCGGCTCGCCCTCCCCCGGGCCCGGCGCAGGCAGGGTCTTCGTGTGGCGCGGGCCGCTCTCCACCGCGAGCTCGCCCCTGGTGCTCACGGCCGCGGACGAGAGCGCCGTAGGCTTCGGCCAGGTGGTGACCGGCGTCGGCGACGTCGACGGCGACGGGATCACCGACCTCGGGGTGACCAGCTACGACCCCACGGAGATCCAGGGGGCGGTGGAGATCTTCCAGGGCAACACGGCCTTCGCGGCGGTGCGCGGCCGTCGCCTGACCACGCCGGGCGAGCTCACCTTCGGGTACTCGCTCGACGGCGCGGGCGACACCGACGGCGACGGCTACGCCGACGTGATCGTGGGCCAGCCCGAGGCCGCGAGCGGTCACGGCCGCGCGCACATCTACCTCGGGGGCGCCGCGGGCCTCGGCGGGACCATCGCCCTCTCCCTCACCGGCCGCGACCTCCCCGGGGCCCGCTTCGGGTACGCCGTCGCGGGCGGCGCCGACGTCGACAACGACACCTTCGCCGACGTGCTCGTGGCGGGTCCGGGCGCGCCGGTGAGCCAGGGGGGGGCGTACGTGTACCTCGGGAGCGCCGCGGGCGTTCGCGCGGCCTCGCGGAACATCCTCGCGACCGACGGCGACCCCGACGGCCGCTACGGCGCGGTGGCGGCGCACCTCGGCGACATCAACGACGACGGCTTCTCGGACTTCGGGGTGGGCGCTCCGGGCAACGGCACCCACGGCGGGCGCGTGCTCCTCTTCGTCGGCTCCGGGGTCGGGGTGTCGCCCACGCCTGCGGCGATGCTCCCGGCGCCCGCCATCCCGACGGAGTTCTTCGGCGCGGCGATCGCGGGCCTCGGCGACCTCGACGACGACGGCGTGGGCGACTTCGCCATCGGCGCGCCCTCGGCGGGCTTCGGCGGGCGCGTGACCATCGTGTATGGCGCGCGCTCGGTGACCCCGGCGCTGCGCCGCACGGTCTACAACGGGCTCACCGGGGGCGGCGCCTTCGGCACCAGCGTCGCCAGCGTCGACCCGCTCGGCGACTCCTTCGTGGTGGGCGCGCCGGTCGCGTTCAGCGTCGGCCGCTACGTGCCGATGGGCTCCACCTCCCCGACCTCGCCGGTGTTCATCTACTCGCTCGCCGAGCGCACGGGCTTCGGCCAGAGCATCGCGGGCGTCTGGTAGCGCTCAGTCGATGGGCCACTCGACGCGCGCGTCGGGGTCTCCCTCCGCCGCCGGGGTCAGCGCTTCGGCCTCGACCGCCGCGCCCTGCACCGCCGCGCCCTGCACCGCCGCCGCCCCGCGCCACCAGGGCGTGACCCGCTCGGCCCGCGAGGGCTCCACGGGCTCGCCGAGGCGCGGCATGACGAGGTGCGCCCCCTGGGTGGGCGCGAGCTCGATGAGGGTCTCCGCGGGCTCGTCCCAGGCGTGGATGGCGAGGTTGAAGGTGCCCCAGTGCACGGGCAGGAGGCTCCCGCCGCCCAGCAGCGACAGGGCCTCGAGCGCGTTGGCAGGACCGAGGTGGATGTCCCCCCAGGCCGGGTGGAAGGCCCCCACCTCGAGCATCACCAGGTCGAAGGGGCCGAGCCGACGACGGATCTCCTCGTACTCCGGGGTGAGCCCGGTGTCGCCGCTGAAGAAGACGGCGTGCCGCGGCCCACGCAGCACGAAGGACGACCAGAGCGTGGCGTTGCGGCCACCGAGCACCCGCCCGGAGAAGTGCTGCGAGGGCGCGGCGGTGATGGACAGTTCGGCGCCGGGCAGTTCGACACGATCCCACCAGTCGAGCTCGGTGATGCGCGACGGCGGGACGCCCCACGCCTCCAGGTGGGCGCCCACGCCCAGCGAGGTGAAGAAGGGCACGTCGCGCCGCGCGAGCGCGAGGATGGTGGGGTGGTCGAGGTGGTCGAAGTGGTCGTGGGAGATGATGACGGCATCGAGCGGCGGCAGCGCGTCGAGGGAGACGGGCACGGGCTGGAAGCGCTTCGGCCCGGCGAAGCTCAGGGGCGACACGCGCTCGCCCCACACGGGGTCGGTGAGCACCCGCACGCCATCGATCTCCAGGAGCACCGTCGAGTGACCGAGCCAGGTCGCTCGCAGCCCCGTCTCGACGGGCCGCGCCCACTGCGCCAGCGGGCTCACCGAGGGCAGCGGTCCCGGCGGCGTCCGTCGTTGTCCCCCCAGCAGGAACTCCTTCACCGTCGGCGCGACGCTGCCCTTCTTGAGGCCCGGCGAGACGGGTCGGGTGTTGTGGAAGCTGCCGTCGGCGTAGCGCGGCGATGCGCTCATCCGTTCGACGCGGAGTCCGTGGGTCTTCGAGCTTGATCTGGTCATCGGGTTGCGGAGGCCTCCGCCGCGGTCGGGGGCGCGGTCCGCCGGAGTGTTCCACACCCCGACGGCGCGCTCACGGCGCATGCGAACGTCCGCGGCGGTCAGTCCGTCGGCTTGGCCTGCGCCGTCGCGCCGAGCTCACGGAGCCGCGCCTCGAGGTCGGGGTACGCCCGGCGCCAGCGGGCGATGTTCTCGGCCGTCGGCCGAAGCACGAGGCTGACCGGCCCGATCGGCGATGCCGCCGAGGCAGAGCCGCCCTGGGCGCACCAGACGTCCACGCGGGTGGGCGAATAGATTCCCCCGGTGATGGCAGAGAGCAGCCAGTTGAGCAGTGTCACCCGGGTGTAGACCTGCGCGACCCCCTGCGGGCAGATGGCGTTGAGCACCTCCGGCTCCGAGAGGTTCACGATCCCCCAGAGCACGTGGTGGTGCCACTGCGCGGAGCGCGGCATCGCCTCGGGGACCGTGCCCGCGGTGACCGCGAGGTGCCGATAACACCCGCTGCCAGCGCCCGTCAGCGCGAGCGCAACGAGCACCGACCCCCCCAGTCCCCTCAGCCCCCGTCGTGGCGCTCGCCCCACCTGCTCTCCGTGCGCCGCGGCCTCCCGCGCAGACACCGCTCCCCTGATTCCCGAATGGGTCGTCATCGTCGCCTCCTCGACGGCGCGCCACTTCAAGCTCCGTACCGCAACGGCCCCACTGGCGACCTGGCGACCTCCAGGTCGCGCAGGTAGCGCCTACGGCGATGCCTCTGTGAAGGGCGCTACGAGGGCCTCACGCAACACCTGCATTCAGGGCTGCACGGGGTTCGTCCTGCGCGCCGTCTCAACAGCGCCGAGGATCGCTGGTGGGACCGTCGACGATGTGGTCGTCGTGGGTGCTGACCTACGCGCGCATCACGCCGTCGCATGTCGCACCGCGCACATCGCCGCAACCCCAAATGCGTTACGGCCGGACCCGGATGTTACTCCGGATCCGGCCGTATACGACTGTTGGTTGCGGGGGGCAGGAACCGCTGGTGCACGTGCCGCAGGGGTAGTGCGGGAGATGGTGCAACTAGCGAGAATCACGTTTGAAACGCGCTTGCAGAGGCGGCGATGATGTCGACCACCTGTCCTCGTCATGACAGCCCCGCCCTCAGTGCCTTCTCTCCCTCTCGTGCTCGCGCTCCCACTCCTGATCCCGCTCTCGGTCGTTCTGCTGACGGAGCCTCAAAGTCTCAAAGTCCGACGGGTGGCGTCGGGCTGCTCCTGTCCGTGGAGGTTCCGTCGCCGATCTTGCCACCGTTGCTGCCCCAGCAGAGCAGACTCCCTGGGGCCGTGACCGTACAGACGTGCAGGTCGCCCGCCGCGATCGAAGCCACCCCGGATGTGAGGGCTGGCGCGGAGGGCGTCGTGCGGTTGACCGTGCTGCCATCCCCCAAGACGCCGTAGGCCGCCCGGCCCCAGCAGTAGGCCGCACCGGCGCGTGTACTCACGCAGGTGAAGTCTTCTCCGCACGCCACACCCGTCACGTCGGAGATACTCCCGAGCATGACCGTCACCGGCGTGAGCGCGTCGCGCGTCGTCCCGTCGCCGAGTTGACCTGCTGTGTTTTCGCCCCAGCAGACGACCGCGCCCGTGGCGCGGATCGCGCACGCGGAGGCGCTCACGAGAGCGATCTGGACCGCGTCGTTCAGCCCGGACACCGCGACCGGCGTCGTGGCGTAGAGCACCGTGCTGCCGTCCCCCAGCGCCCCGTTGCCGCCCGACCCCCAGCACACGACACCCCCACCCGCGCGGCGGGCGCAGACGTTCGATCGTCCGACGGCGATCTGCACGGCGTCGGCCAGACCGCTCACGGGTACGGGCGTGGAGCTCGAAACGGTCGCGCCGTTGCCCAACAGCCCGCCGGAGCCGACGCCCCAGCAGACCACGCTCCCACCCGAACGCCGCGCGCAGGCCGAGCTGTAGCCGACCGACACCTGCACCGCGTCGGTGATACCGACGACGGTCGTGGGGACCAGCCTTGTGGTCGTCGTCCCATCGCCGTTCATCCCATTGCTCCCCCAGCACATCACACCCCCGCCGGCGCGAACCGCACACGAGGTGTACTGCCCGACGTCGATCTGGATCGCGTCCGTGAGACCGACGACAGCCACCGGGGTGAGGGAATAGGACACGCCACCATTGCCGAGCGCGCCGCCGCCCGAGCCGAAGCAGAGGACTCGTCCTGACTGTCGAAGCGCACAGGTGTGGGTCATGCTACCCGAGACCTGAGTGATCGGGTCCGTACCACAGGTGCCGACGGAGCACGCGACTCCGACGCCACACCGACGTCCGCATGCGCCGCAGTTATTGGGGTCGCTTCGAAGGTCAAGTTCGCACCCGTTGGCGGCGTTGGCGTCGCAGTCACCGAACCCCGAGTCGCAGGTCTGTCCGCAGGTGGCCGCGGTGCATGTCGGCGTCGCGTGCGGGTTCCAGGGGCAGTTGTTGTGGCACCTGCCGCAGTGGCGAATGTCGGTTTGGAAGTCCGCGCAGGCGCCGCTGCAGTCGACCTGCGTACCCGGGCACGACCCCGAGCAGGTGCCACCGAAGCAACGCGTGCCCACCGGACAGACGTTGCCGCATGCCCCGCAGTTGCTCGCGGAGGTCTGCACGTCGAAGCATCCCGCCGAGCAGTAGGTCTGCCCTGTGGGGCAACGGCACGTGCCGCTGACGCACCCTGCCCCGGGGCCGCAGATCACGCCGCACCCTCCGCAGTTGTAGTTGTCAGAGTTGGTATTGACCTCGCAGCCATTGGTCGGACTACCATCGCAACTGGCCGTTCCCGCGGGGCAGGCGGAGACGCCGCAGACACCCGCCTGACAGACGGCCGTCCCCGTGGGCGCCGTGCAGACCCGACCGCAGACCCCGCAGTTCGCGACCGTCGTGCGAAGGTCGGTCTCGCAGCCGTTCACGTCATTGGAATCACAGTTGCCGTAGCCCGCGTCGCAGCCGTTGCTGGACAGGAGGCAGCTCCCGCCGAAGCAGCTCGCCCCCGCCGCGTGTGGGTAGAGCGTCGTGCAGTCGGTTCGCGTCCCCTCGACGGCACAACCCGCCGACGTGGTGCACGCGACCCTCACGCGGTTGTCACACCACCCACCCGACGTGAGCCCCCGGTCGAAGCAGCCGTTGTACATGCAGATGCGACAGGCCACATCGGCCGCACAGTCCGGATCGCCGCAGTCAACCACCCCGTCGCAGTCGTCGTCGATACGGTTCGTGCAGGTCTCCGGCGAGGTGGTGGGGCGGACCGCGTCGCACGCGACCGAGCCGCCCGAGCAGACCCACGTGCCGGTACGAAGGCACGTCCCCGCGCCTATGCTGCAGGTCGTACCGATGCGCGAGTCGCCAGCGCACGCGCGGGGGCACGAGAGATCCATCCCGTCGCAGTCCTCGTCGATGCCGTTCTCACAAATCTCCGTGCCCCGAGGACCCGACGTGGCCGAGCATCGTCTCGCCCCGTCGGTGCACACGTAGGTGCCTGAACGTCGGCACGCCCCGATCCCCTCGGCGCACGCGCCGCCGATCGTCGCGTCGCCCGCGCAGGACGCGGCGACGGAGAAGGTCCCGTCGCTGTAGTCCTCAACAGCGCCCGCGCCGGTCGCGCTGACCCTCAGGCGATAGCTGTGCCCCGCGTGGCGCGCGAGCGGGGTGAAGGAGAGCGTTCCTCCAGTACTGCCGTTGGCCTCGGCCGCCCCCAGCACGTCCGCCTGAGCGGCGCCCTCGAAGAGCTCAACGCGGACCATCGGGATCGATCCTGCTGAGTTCCACCGGAACGTCGTCGGCGTGCCCACCACGAAGCTCTCGCCGCCGTTCGGTGAGGTCACGCGAATGGACCGGGCGATAGGGCACGGCACGTCGCAGGTTCCGCCGCATCCGTTTGACTCGCCTCCGCACCGACCGGCACAAGAGGCCGCGCAGCCGCGACAGTTGCCCGCGCCGGTGCAGCCGCCGGCGCACGGCGCGACCGTGGAGGGGTACCAGCAGGCGCCGCCAGCGCGACATTGGCCGATCGCAGAGTAGCGCCGGACCTGCGTCGGAGTGGCGCACTCATCGGCGCGGGGGGCGTTGCAGGTGACACCCGCACAAGGGTCCGCGAGGCAGCCTCGCGCGTCGTCGCAACCGCCGGAGCAGGTTTCGTCGCGGTAGAGGTACTCGCAGCTCGCCGATCGGCAGGTTCCAACGCGGCTGTAGCGACGGAAGTTTCCGCCCACGCAACGATCCGCGGGGGGGCTGCTGCATCGCGCACCGCAAGCCCCGCAGTTGTCGCTATTCGAGCCAGCGTCGACGCACCGCCCTCCACAGCGGAGCGGGATCGCATACCCGGCGGTCGGGGATCCCGCCGCGCCGGGACACGGGACAGGCTCCGCCAGAGCTGATGCCGCCTCGCATCCCTCGCGTTCAGCGACACCAACATTGGCGCCCCGGCAGGCCTCGCACGACACTGCGTCGTCGGTGTCTTCGAACCGAAGTTGTCTGTCGGACGGTCCGTTCCCGGTCGCCCACGCCACGCATACGGCGGCGCCGATCACCGGCGGATAGTGCGCGAGACATCCCAGGTGACAGGCCTGTTGGCACGCGCCCAGCCCGAAGAACGAGACCGCGTTTAAGAGCTCAAGTCGCCCCGAGAAACAGCCCAGGCGCACGTCGCAATCCGAAAGGCAGGCGTCATGTTCGCGACAGCCCTCGTGCGAGATACAGGCGCGAATGGTGGTGCGTTGAATCATCCCGGTCCGCCTTCCGGAGGAATCCTGGAGGCAACGCCAGGAGTGCGTCGTGTCGCAGGCTTCCGCCGCGCAGGAGGGCCCACAGGCTCCGGGGCACTCACCCGAGCCGTAACAGGACGGGGACCGCGCCTGGTGGTTCAGCTCGATCGGTCGATCGACGGAGCCGACCGCGTCCAACGTAAAATAGCCGAAGACACTGGGGATGACATTGTCGGTGTCGAAGCTCAGCCCGCGCGGGGTCGGCCTGCGAGCGTCAGTCCCCGACGTCGAGGGGAAGTATCGGCACGAAGACAGGCGTTCGAAACGTCCCGGCGGGGGGAACGAGGGGACGTACTTCAACACCATCTGAAACGGCAGGACCAGCGCCGCTCGGTGGCGGTCCGTTTGGTCCGCGCCGTCCAAGCACCCGAGTTCGAGCGGCACGAGACCCAACGCAGCGCCCAGGTCCGAGCGCGCCAGCTCGGTCAGCGACCGCGTCTCCCCCGCGTCGATCGCTCCCCGCCCGAGGAAACGACGCCCCTGCCACACGACTTCCCCGTCATCGTACGAGCGCACGACGCTCCGGACCTCAGCCCCACCCTCTATCCAATAGCGGGCCGTAACCGCCCCGGACGTTGGATCGCGCTGGGCGCTGAACTGTACGGTGCGCCCGCTGCCGTCAAAGCGCCCAGACAGACCGCGTTGTGGGTCCGCGTGGTCGAGGCGAAGTTCGCCCGAAGCAAGCAACAACCCACCGTCGAAACTCGAGAGCCCACCGTCGCCAGCGTTCCCTGTTCCCTGTCCACCGCCGCTACAACTGAACAGGCAGGCGACGAGGCAACAAAGCCACCACGCCCACAGTTGGCGAGAGTCGTTGGTCAGCATGATCTTCTCCTCCGGGACACCAGCAACGCAGCCAATGCGGTGGCCCTCAGCCAGCCGACAGGGTCGACACCGCCATGTCGACCGGGGTAGGGAGGCACGCGGCAGGACGCGGGTTCGGGTTGGTGCACAGCCACTCCCTCAAGTTGATCGTCGAGGAACGCTGAGACGGCGTCAAGGCGAATGCCGGTCGCGTAGGTCCGGCACTCGCGGTCGCCCCGCGCAACGATGGCGAGGAGCCGTTCGCCAACAGGCAGACGCAGGGTGATCGCGCCCCCCGAGTCCCCGACGCACGGTAGCGAGGGAGCGGGCGCTACGGTGATGGTGGCCTCGTCGAGCGCGATGACGCGGCTGGTGCCCTCGCGGCGAACGTGGGGGTCGTCGCCGAGCGCGCTCGCGTGCCCAAACCCGATGACGCGCACCTCCTGGCCAATCGCGACGCCGCCCTCCACAGCGCCGTCATACCCCGTCGGGGCAATGGCCCCACCAACCTCGCCGGAGAGTTCGAGCACTGCGAGGTCGACGCCCCCCACCACGAGGTTGCGCGCCGGGTGATCCACAACGTGAGCGATGCCGACCCTGACCGCCGACGTCGGGGTGCTCACAATCACCGTGTGCGGGGAGGGCGTTTCGTCCAGACAGTGAGCCGCGGTCAAGACCGCGGTCGCGGAGAGACGGATCCCGGAACACGAGATGTGACCGGTCCCGTCCTCCAGACCGACCACCCACGCGTCAGACGCGCTCGCACCGCGCGTGATCGCCTGCGCACTGCTTGACAGCTCGTTCGCATTTGCGATGCACCCTGCGCCAACAACGAGCCAGGCGAGCATGGCGCCGCGCACAAAGGCGCCCGTCAAGGTTCGCCAGATCGGGTGCGCGGTCGTCGAGTTCCCCACCCCGCGGGGATATCACTGCTGAGCGACAACTACATCGGCTCTTCGTCACTCTTGCTGATGCGGGGGCACCACCGCGGGCCCGCCGCAGTCGCGGGCGCCCGACGACGCCGCGTCGATGGTGCGTTCCGGTCGATCGCCAGCGCGGCAGGCTCGAGGACGGGTGTCTCGCAGCCATTCGAGCACCGTCCGCCGGCGCCCTCGTTTGTTCTGGGCGCGCTCAGCACGACTGCTATGCCGCGCCGAGCAGTCGCTGCCGGAGGAGATGAAGGTTCGCGCGGCCGTACCCCTGGCGTTTGAGGAGCTTCACCTTGGTCACCTGTCCTTCGGTCTGACCGTTGCTCCACGGCGACGTCAGCGCCGCGTGTACGGCCTCGAAGTCTCGTCGCAAGCCGATCGCGATGTCGCGAAACGACGCCATCGCGCTCGCCTCGGCGTCCTCCAGGCACGGGACCAGCTGCGCTGGGTCGCGCGTCTCGAACAGGCTCATGAACGACCGCGTCAATCGCTGGCCTCCGCGGACGGTAGGACACGTCTCGACGAGGCGAGCGACGAACGCCCGCTGCTGCGGCTCCAGCTCTGTCTCCGGCAGCGTGAGCCACCACTGCACCTGGGCTGGGACGAGGGTCGCGGCGGCAGTGAACGCGCCGACGAGGTGGTGTCCGTCGCCGCACTCGAGGTCGTTCGCCAGCCGCTCACATACTCCCGCAGCGCCCGCTTGGATCCGCGGAATCCCTGCGCGTTCAGCTCCTCCCAGAGTACCCGCGCGTTGGTGCAGCCCTCCGCCCACCGCGACCGGAGGTGTCCCGCCCATCGCGACAGCGAGGGGCTCGGGCCTCGACGCCCCGCCCGCATGGGGAACCGCTCCGCCCGCAGGTACTTGCGCACCGTGATGCGCGAGAGGCCCAGGCGCTTCGTCACCGCCCGGATCGAGAGCCCCGTGGCGTGGAGGGCGCGGACCTGATCGAAGACCACCTCGCGCGCCGTCCGTGGTCCTTCCACGGTGACTCTGCCGACGACGTCTCGACCGCCGACGGCGGGCTGGTCGCCGGGCCGCCGAGGAGCACCGTCGGATCCGCGGCGTCCGCCGCGGCGTCCGCCGCGACCAGCACGGGCTCTGCCGTCGTCGCCTCCGCAGACTCGGGCTCGTCGAGCGAGACCGCGTCGTCGATCGCCCGGCGGTGCTGGTGGAGCACGCGTTCGAGCACCTCGCCGACATTCTTGAGGAGGTGCCAGCGGTCTGCGCCCTGCTGCGCGTCGGGGGCGCCGGTGCGGGCTCCCATCGCCTAGGCACCGGCTCGGTCGCGGGAGATGATCTCGACGCCGGGGTGGGCCTGGAGCCAGGTCGATAGCGTCTCCGAGGTCCGATCGTCGAGCAGATCGACCGGGACCCGTCGCTCGAGATCTACGAGGATCGTCCCGTAGGTGTGGCCGCGCCGTCGGGCCCAGTCGTCCACGCCGAGAACTCGCGGCGTCGGAGCGGCCGGCACGACCGCCCGATGCACCAACCGGAGCAACGTCGTCGGGCTGGCCGGGAGCCCGAGCGCGGGCAGCAGGCGCGCGCCCACCTCGCCGCCGGTGAGCATCCCGATGCGGCTGAGCACCGTCGTGAGACGGGTCGTGCGCGGGCGTACGGGGCCGCGAAGGGCGCGAGGCGCTCGGTGAAGATCCGGCGAGCACAGCCGTGCGTCGCGCAGCGGAGGCGGCGGACCTCGACACGCGCGCGCACCGGCACGCTCGGGGTGCGAACCTGGCGAGCGCCGCAGTACTCTTGGAACCGACTCAAGCGCGAGAGCTTGCGCGAGGCACTTTTCGTCTGGGTGCCCACCCGGCGACTTCGCGAGAAAGTCTGCGACGCCGTCGTCGCCGCCGCTCAGATTGCTGCATGAACCAGAGGTCTGCGGCGTGTTCGCACCGTCGCTCACCCACCACCGAAAGTGCGAAACCCGAACCAAGGGCCAAGACAACGAGCGCGGGTCTGGACGGGCTTCCGAGCCGGTCTATTGGTGGATCCACTGCGGGCTCAGTTGCTGACGAATGCAGTCGGCGGGTAGAGTCCCCTGCTGTGGCGTTGGGACCGGACGACTCGCCTCAACGACACCACGAGCCGGGAGGTCGCTGGATGAGGAGCCCGAGTCCGTTCGCGCGCGAGTTGCTGCTCAACCTTGTCCTGACCTCGGGCGTCTCCCCGACCGCGCTGGTCCCCCTCCTCGGGCAGATCGGTCACGCCCCCTTCGCGTTCACCCTCAACCTCGTCGGCCCACCGATGCAGGTCTGGTTCGAGGCGATTCAGTCGATCTCCGCGGCGGGCCTGCTGACCGCTGCCTTCCTCGACGCCCTCGCGCAGCTACCCCCTCTCGTCGCTCACTCCGACGTCCTCGATCGGGTGCGCGTCGCGATGGAGATGCTCCCGTGCCCGAGCGCAGTGCTCGCGCCCGACGAGTTGAGGGAAGCCAAGTCTGCGGCTCGCGCGGCGAAGCTCCACGATGGCCTCGGCTTCGCGTTGCTCGGCGCCGAGAAGCCGCACGAGGTCGGTCGCCGCGCGTCGACGAGCCTCGACAAGCGCGAGCAGCTCGAAGCGTGGTTCGACGCGGCCAACCGACAGGAGGTCGACGAAGGCGACCCCGTGTGGATGGAAGCGCTGCTCGAGCGGGCCATCGCGCGCGGCGAACCCTCCGGGCGCCCGCGCCTCCAGTCGGTGCTCGATCGGCTGCGAGCGCGCGTCGTCGCGGAGGACGACGTGCGAGCGAAGGTCAGCGGGCTGGAGCAGCTCGTCACGACCTACGGCATCGCCCTCGACGCGGGCGAGTTCTCCGATCGTATGGTCGCCTCGCTCGCGCGCATCTGCCTCGTGCGCGTCGACGGGCAGGACACGGGAACAGGCTTCCTGGTGGGGCCTGACCTCGTACTCACCGCTCACCACGTGCTCGGCGGGGTCATCGCCCGCAACGTCGCGGCCGCCGACGTGCGCTTCGTCTTCGACTACCGAACGAGCGCGGGCCGCGCGGGGCACGGGCCCTCGGTCGGCCTCCTCACCGCCGGCGCGAGCGCGGCCTTGCCGACGCCGTGGTTCATCGACGCGAGCGAGCCTACCGCGGAGGAGCAGCGGGTTGGCGGCGCGCCCTCGGTCGCTGACCCGGCGAACCCCACGCACCTCGACTTTGCTCTCGTGCGCCTCGAGGCCGCGATCGGCGCGGCGCCGGGTCCCTCCGGGACTGCGCGCGGCTGCTTCGTGCTCAGCCCGAAGGGCCCGCCGTTCAGCTTCCCGAGGGGCGCCGCGCTGCTCATCGTGGGGCACCCGCTGAAACCCGATACCGACCCGCCGACGTGCTCGCCGCAGGTGTTCGCCATCGAGCCCGACTCGGTGCTCGAGGTCGGCGCCGCGCGCGTCCGCTACCGCACCAACACCCTCCGCGGCTCGTCGGGCTCGCCCGTGCTCTCGGCCCAGTGGGACCTCGTGGCCCTGCACCACTACGGGCGTACGCGGGCGTACAACCAGGGCATCCCCACGGCCCTCATCGCTGCCCGCCCGGCGGTCGCCGCCGCCCTCCCATAGCCCGTCGTGCCGCCGCCCGTCGCCGCCCTCGTCGCCTTCGCCAAAGCCGTCTCCGCGGTCGTCCAGGAGGCGCTGCTCAACCAGGCCTGCGCGAGCATCGGCCGCGACTTCCAGGCGATCGTCCGTACCGATGTCGCGCACGTCGAGCGCGTAAGACTCCTCGTGAACCTCGCCTTCGCCGAGGGCTGGCTCGACGGCCTCATCGTGGCGCTGCGCATCGCGCTGCCCGCGAGCGGTGATTTGAACGCCGCCCGCGAGGCGCTCGAAGCCGCGACGGGTGACGTCCGCGACGGGTGGTTTCGCGCGCTCTCCGAACCGGCCCGGAGCCCGGTGGTACCCGAGGGCGGCATGGCCGATCGGGCCCAGCTCCGCGCGTACCTGGCCGAGATGACCAGCCCGACCGGACGGCCCCGGCGGCTGCTGCTGATGTCGGGTCCCCCGGAGTGCGGGAAGACCTTCGCGCGACAGCTCATCGAGCTCGTCACCCAACGCGCTCAGGTGGGGCTCGCCTACATCGACACGCGCTTCTGGGACGACGGCGATGACCCCGGCGCTGGCGCCACGCATGAGAAGGTCGCCGCGGCCATCGCGAGCGGGCTCAACCTCCCCGCGCTCGCGACCAACGGCCACACCACGATCGACCGCTCGGTCGAAGACCTGGCCCGCGATCTCGCCGACCGGCTGCGCGCGTCGGGCCGCTCGGCCTGGATCTTCATCGACCACCTCGACACCTCGGCGGCGACTCCGTCGGTGAAGAAGCTCATCCAGAAGCTCGCCTTCCTCGCGGCGAAGGAGAACTACCCCCTCTGGCTCGTCGTCGGCGGGCGTGACCTGAAGCCCGACGTGTTCGGCGCGGCGGCCGTCGACCGCGTGCGCCACGAGCAGGTCGCCCCGGTGCAGGACGACGAGCTCGAGCGGTTCTTCGTCGACCTCTCGATCCACCTCCAAGGCGTGCCGCTCGACCCCGCCGACGCGCAGCGCGCGAGGGAGCGCGTGCGCGAGCGCACCGCGGGCGACCCGCTCGAGCTCGCCGCGGCGCTCTGGGCCGAGGCCACCGCCCTCTTCAAGCCCGCGGAGCCCGCGTGAGCGCCCGATCGATCGCGGAGCGCCTGACGGCGCCGCTTCCCGCGCCCCGCGCGGACGACCTCCGGCCGTGGCTCCGGGCCGCGGCCGTGCTCGACACCTTCGACCTCGCGTCGCTGCGACCCTTCGGTGCGCCGGGCGTCGAGGCCCCCGCGTCACTGCGGACGCGCGCCGAGCCCGTGGTGGGCGGTCAGCTCAGGCTGCGTGACAGCGTGCGGGCGACCGCCCTCGCCGAGCTCGCGAGCGAGGGCCTGCTCGCGGCCGCGCGCGCGGCCAACCCGGGGCGCGACAGCTCGCGACAGCGCTCCCTCGACGCGTGGCTCTCGGGGGCCGGCGTAGCGTGGACAAAGCTCCCGGCCTCGGAGCTGCGCGCCGCGCTCCAGGTGCGCTCCTGGCTCGGCCCGCTGCCGCTACCGGGCCTCCCCGACACGGTCGAGCTCGAGGGCCGCCTCCGTCACATCGAACGCCTCGAGCCGCTTTCGCTCTCGTCGCTGGGCTTCCGCGACCGCGTCCGGCAGCTCAAGGCGCTGCGTGCGCACGTCGAGTCCGCCGCGCGGCCGCTCATGGTCTACGGCGCGGGCGGATCGGGGAAGTCGGCGCTGATGGCGCGCTTCCTCCTCGAGCTCGAGGCCGAGCCCGGCCGCGCGTGGGCGTACCTCGACCTCGACGACGAGGCGATCGACGCGCGCCGCCCGAATACGCTGCTGCGCGAACTGGTGCGCCAGTTGGGTGAGCAGGACATCGCCCTCGCGAGCCTGGCACGCGTCGCCGCGTCCGAGCTCGCCTCGGGCGAGGAGGCCGGGGAGTCCGATCGCGGCCAGCGCATGCCGGAGAGCGTCCGGACGATCGTACAGGGCGCAGCCGCCAGCGGGCGGCTGGTGATCGTGGTCGACACCTTCGAGGAGGCGCAGGTCGAGGGTGAGGCGGTCGGGGCCGCGCTCGTGGCGCTCGCCGTGCAGCTCCTCGCGGTCGCGCCCGGCGTGCGCGTGATCTTCTCGGGCCGCGTCCCGGTCGACGGGATGAAGGCCCTCAAGGTCGGCGACCTGCCCATGGAGCACGCGCTCGCCGTCGTGCGGGGGCGAGTGTCGACCTCCGTCCCCGTCGCTCCGCTGCGGGCCCTGATGTCGCGCGTCGGCACCCAGCCGCTCACCCTGCGCCTGCTCGGCGACGTCCTCGAGCGCGCGCACCGTGAGGGCGAAGGCCTGCGCAGCCTTTCCACGAAGCTCGAGGCGCTCGGCGACGCCGTGAAGCGCGAGCAGATCCAGGGTTTCCTGTACCTCCGCGTGCTCAAGCACCTGCGCCCCGACGCCGCGCTGCAGCGGCTCGCGCACGCCAGCCTCGCGCTGCCCGCCTTCGACCGCCGGCTCCTCGACGAGGTCGTCGGGCCCGCGTGCCGCATGGAGCCCGAGCGCGTCGAGGCCGCGGTGGCCGCGCTCCAGGCCGAGGTCGCGTTCGTCGAACCGCTGCCGCGACATCCGGGCTGGCTGCGCCATCGCGCTGACCTCCGCATGCGGGTCGAGCCCTTCCTCTCGGAGAGCCTCGCGCAGGTGGACCTCGACATCGACTCGCTACGCCGCGACGCGAGGACATCGCTCGCGGCGCGCCGCCCCCCGGTCGCGGACGCCATCCTCGCGGGGTTCGGCGGGCCTGCCGGGCTCCGACCGCGCGTCGTGGGCGACGACGTGATCGGTCGTGCCCGGGCCCTCCTCGCCGAGGGCGAGCTCGACGCGGTGGAGCGCCTGCTCGCGACCGTGCCGACGCCGAGCGAGAGCGCCGCGATGCTGCTCGCGCGGGCCCGCTTCGCGCGCGGCGACCTCGCGGGCGCCCGCAGCTTCGCGGCGAACGCGATCATCGCTCCGATGGACGCGTCGCCGGAGAGTGCGGCGGACTTCCTCGCGTGGGTCGCCGATCGACTCGACGGCTACGACGTCGCCATCCAGGGCTTCCATCGAAGGGTTCTGGCGGCGCCGCTGCCAGCGCTGCGAGCCTTGGCCGCGGCCGGTGCGGCTGCGGCGCGAGTCGGCGCCAGAAGCCCGGTGCCCCAGGTGTTGCTCGAGACGTGGCGATTGAAGGCACAGGGCGCCCACGCGACCGATCCGGCGCTGGTCGGACGCCTCGCGGGACTCATGGCGACGCGCGAGGCGGTGCTCGAGGCGCTGGAGCTGGCTCGCCTCCCCGGGCTCACCCTCGACGATCAGCGGCGGATCGCGGAGGGCCTCATGGCGTGGGACCGCGAGCGCGCGGGAAACTTCGGCCTCTCGATCGCGCGGGCGCTCAACGTCGTCCAGAGCGCCGCTCGTGCCGGCCTCCCCGACGCGCCGCTCGGCGTCGAGGCGTGGACCCAGGCCCTGCAGGCGCAGGGAGGGGCCGACCCGTCAGATATCCTCCTCAAGTTGACGTACGAGGGCGAGGTGTCGCCGAGCTTCCTGCTCGCCGTCGCCGGCGTGTACCTCGCGCGCGACACGCGGCGCCTTCGCGGCGAGGAGACCACGCAGAGCGCGGCGCCCGACGAGGGCTACCCCGCGCGGCTCGACGAGGCCCAGTTCAGGGAGGTCTCCAAGGTGCTCGCGAGCGCGTTTCGCGCGGACGAGCTGCAGCGGATCGGCGAGGCCGCGATGGGCGCGGAGGTCAGCGCCAGCATCGACTGGCGAGGCCGCGGCAGCGGCGTGGTGTACGCCCTGCTGCAGGAGGCCACGCGCGCCGGGCGGCTGCCCGACCTGCTCGAGGCGGCCGCCGCGGGGCGGCCGCAGCGCGGGCTCGACGAGCTGTTTCGACGGGCGATCGCGCGGCGTTGACGAGGGGCACGGCGGGGCGCGGGGCGCGCCGCGAAGAGGGTACGATCGGCGGCCGGAGGGATAGACATCCATGAAACGTTCAGAGCGACTCGCACGCCTGCAGGAGAGCCTCACGCGCATCGCGGAGGAGGACAGCGGAGGCCTCGAATCGATGGGCAGCCCCGACGGGCTCGACCTCATCGAGGTGCCCGACACGCGCGAGGGCGCCGACGCGCGGCAGGGGGCGCGGAAGCTCGCGCACAACCGCATCGAGGACATCAGCGACGACGAGATGAGCGGGCTCGAAGCGATCGTGATGCCGCGGTTGCGCCCGGTGGTGTTCGTTCGCAATGGCGTGTACGACCCCATCGACGGGCCGTGGACGGGCCTCAACGAAGATCCGATCCGAGCACGCCTCCAGCCGACGCTCGCCTCGATCGGCCGCATCGAGCTCGTCGACACCCCGTGGACCTACGGCGGCACCGGCTTCGTGGTCGGCCCCGACCTGATGATGACCAACCGCCACGTGGCGCGGATCTTCGCGCAGGGCGTCGGCGACCGGCGCATCGCGTTCCGGGCCGGCGAGGCGGCGGTGGACTTCAAGCGCGAGGTCGACACGGCCGACGACGACCGCGGCGGGCTGATGAGCGTGCGCGACGTGGTGATGATCCACCCCTACTGGGACATGGCGCTTCTGCGGGTCGACGGGCTCTCCCCCGCGCACCCGCCGCTCACCCTCGGCGTGGACGACCCCGACGCCCTCGCCGGCCGCGACGTCATCGTCGTCGGCTACCCCGCGCGCGACGACCGCAACGACCTCGCGCTCCAGGACCGCATCTTCCAGCGGGTGTACAACGTGAAGCGCGTGCAGCCCGGCAAGGTCCTCCCGCGGGCGCGCGTGACCAGCTTCGGGCGCGACGTCCTCGCGCTCGCGCACGACAGCTCCACCCTCGGCGGCAACTCGGGCTCCGCGGTCGTGGACGTCGCCACCGGCGAGGTGCTCGCGCTGCACTTCGGCGGCCTCTACCTCAAGGCCAACTACGGCGTGCCCGCGTACGAGCTCGGCCGCGACGCGCGCGTGGTCGCCGCGGGGGTGAAGTTCCGCGGCGCGCTCGCGCCGACCGACGCCTGGGACGACGCGTGGAGCCTCGCGGACGGATCGGAGCAGCGCGCGGTCACGCCACCGCCTCGGCCCCCGCCCGCGACGCCCCCGCCGACGACCGCGAGCCCTCCGTCCATGACCTTCACCGTGCCCATCCAGGTGACCATCTCGGTAGGCGCGGTCTCGACGGCGGGGGTCGTGGTGACCGCGCCGGCCGCGCCGATCGCCGCCGCGATCGCGCCCGGGGTCGAGCGCCCCCTGGTGCTGCCGGTGATCCGCCCGGGCCTCTCGAGGCGGCGCGGGTATCGGCCCGACTTCCTCGGCGCGGACGACCTCGTCCCGCTGCCGGCGCTGACCGCGAAGGGGCTCGCCGTCGCGGCGAAGCTCGACGACGGCAGCACCGAGCTCCGGTATCACCACTTCTCGGTGGTGCTCCACAAGCGTCGCCGGCTCGCGCTCTTCACGGCGGCCAACGTCGACTGGCGCCCGGAGGCCCGCCTCGTCGACGGCCGCAAGCCGACGCGCGCCGAGCTCACGGGGCTGCCCGACAACGCGGCCGAGATGTGGGCCACCGACTCGCGCGTCGCCGAGGACCACCAGCTCCCCGACGACTTCTACACGCGCGACGATGGGGCCTTCGACAAGGGCCACCTCGTGCGCCGAGAGGACGTCTGCTGGGGGCGCTCGTTCGACGACATCCAGAAGGCCAACGGCGACACCTTCCACACGACCAACTGCTCGCCGCAGGTCAAGGGCTTCAACCAGTCGGCGCAGGGCGTCGACAACTGGGGCGATCTGGAGAACATGGTCCAGAAGGAGACCCGCGCCGAGCGGGTGATGGTGTTCTCGGGTCCGGTGCTGGCGGACGACGACGAGTTCTTCCACGGGCGCGACCAGCGCGGTCCGGTGTCGATCCAGATCCCGCGGAGCTTCTGGAAGATCGTGGTCGCGAAGACCGACGAGGGCCTGCGCGCCTACGGCTTCGCGCTCGAACAGGACCTCGCGAAGGTGCCGCTCTTCGAGGAGTTCGTCGTTCCGCCGGCGTGGCAGCGCTATCGCCGGAGCGTGTCCGATATTGAAGAGATGCTGGGAGGTTGGGTCGACCTCGGATGGTTCAAGCGCCACGACGGCGTCGACACCGATGAGGCCCGGCGCATGGGGCGGAAGAAGTAAGGCCCCCCGGCGCCGCCCCGTAGGCGGCCCGCGCCCGATCAGGCGATGGTCGACGTCTTCAGCACGGTGCCGTCGGCTGCGTGCACCAGCTCGTGGATCGTGTCGCCCTCGAGGACGAGCGTCACATAGCCGTTGGGCGAGTACCGCTCCGCCTCCCCGGCGACATACACGTTCACGCCATCCAGCACGTCCGCCGCGGGCCAGCGGGTCTGCGACACCCGCTGCCAGAACGATCCGTCGGAGTTGGTCTTGACGGGCTTCGTCTTGAACCTGTCACGAAACGCCGGATAGCCGCTGTGGCCGATGCAGCGCCCCCACATCTGCCAATCCTCGTGGCGGTCGAAGAAGACGCAGCGGTGCTCGTGCGCCCAGTACCACGCGAAGATGCGCCGTTGCGCGAGCAGGTCACCGAGCTTCGCGACGAGCTTCTCTCCGCCGCTCTCGTACTGCGAGAACGGCTGGTGATGGGAGAAGAGCACGACCTTGCGTCCCCCGGCGCCGTCGACGCGGCGGCGGATCCAGGCGACCTGATCGTCGCTCAGATCATGGTCCTGGTACGCGGTGTCGAGCCCCAGCAGCAGCAGGCGCGAGGTCTGCATCGCGAAGCAGCTCGACGACTGCTGAAAGCGGCCGTCCTTGAGGGTGAGGTCGAAGTAGCCTTCTCCGCCTGAGTACATCTCGTGGTTGGAGTTGAGCGCGCGGTTCTGCGCGCCCGCGACGGTCGGCCAGAGGTCGAGAAACCGCCGCTGCACTTCGTCCTTCGTGCCCGCGTAGTAGACGTCGCCCAGGTGCATCACGACGTCGTACGCCGGGCGCACCGCCGCGATCGATTTCGCGCAGGCCGGGGCGCCGTAGAGCCCGGTCCCCCAGTCGCCCAGGAGCGCGATGCGCGCGCCCTCCGGGATCGTCTTGACCGTCTCGGAGGGGCGGAGGAAGGGCCGCTTGTGGAGCCGACCCGCCAACCAGCTCGGGAGGTAGTCGAAGACCCAGCCCTTCACGTCGTGGGTGTCGAACGTGGCCTCCAGCCCGCCCGACCCGGCCTCGCTCAGGGCGTTTCTGCTGAGCAGGTCGTCGCGGTTGAGGTCGGCGTGTTCGGCGAGGAAGCTCTGGAGCAGCGAGGCGAGCGCGTCTTCGGGGGCGGTGATCACGCCGTTGCCGTGATCGGCCTCCTTGATCCTCTCGACCGCCGCCTCGATCTCCGCCTGCGTCACCGACCTCCGCGCGACCGCCGTGGACTCGAGCCCCGACGACTCCGGCTCGTCACTCGAACGCTCGCGGAACGCGTTGCCGAGCGCTATCGCCGCGCTCCGTCCGATGAGCACGGGGGCGCTGCCCTTCGTCGCGGTCACTCCCTCCGCGCCGAACTGCGGGCGGCGCAGCAATGTCTCTTCCAGCACGGGCGTGCGCTCGAACGCCCAGTCCGCCTGCTTGATCGCCCGCACTATGCGATCGGCGTAGCGCGCCGCCCCTTCGGGGTTCGGGTGCCCCATCGAGGCACACTCGATGATCAATCGATCGAAGCCGCGCACGTTGCGCTCATCGCACCACCTGGCGCGCGCCGCGGCCCTCGGGTCGAGCGGGTTGCCCTGGTCGAAGCGCCAGATGAGGGTCTCGGGCGCGAACGCCGCGTGCTCCGGACCGAACGCCGGATCGACGAAGAGGCCGACGCCGCGCCCCGCGTCCCAGTCGGACGTGGCCCGCCGGAGGGAGCCATGGACCGCCTCGGTCCAGCGCAAGCAGCGCTCTGCGAGGCTGCGTCGCAGCTTGCCGAAGGGGTCGAGGAACTGGAAGTCACTCATCGACTCCAGGCCCGCTTCGGGCTCGCCGAGCCCCAGCAGTCGACGCCCCCGCTCCAGGCCCTCCTCGAGCGCCGCCTTGCCCACGCGACGGGCGAAGGGCAGAAGCTCGTCGAGGTCGGTCTGCTCGCTGACCACCGGGTAGTAGCCGGTGACGACCACCTTCGCGCGGGGGAAGGCCTTGCCCAGCCGGTCGAGGGCGAAGCGCACCCGCGAGAGGATGCTCCCGCCCCGCAGCACCACGCTCTCCGTCGCCTTGAAGGGGAGCACCAGGTTGTACACTTCAGTGTCATTGATCCCGGCGTCGACGAGCACGAGGTCGACGTCACCACCGGGGATCTCCTCGGCCGCGTCGAGGATCTGGTGCAGCAGGTACGGGGCTTCGAGCGGCACCTCACCCGACGCGTCGCGCGCCGCGGGGGAGCGAGCCGGCCCCCGCGTGCTCCGGACGATCTCGTCGCTCACGGCGAAGGGCCGCTCGAACGGTGGCGGATCGGGGTTCATCGCGGCGATCACCCCCCGCTGCCCGTCGTCCCAGACGTCGGCGCCGCTGTGCGCGAAGCGGTGGATCGTCACCGGCTCACCGAGACTCCGCCCCAGCTCACGGCACACGAGGGTGCTGGTCTTCTGCTCCTCGGCCAGCCCCTGGCCCCACAGAATCGAATCTCCCAGGACAAGAACCTTCATCGTTTTCTCCTCCTTCGAACAGGCGAGCGCGCCGATCGATCTTCGAGACAAGGTCGACCACGGAAGCGAAGGGCGAGGATGCTCACCCGGTCGGGACGTAGCTGAGGTCGACCGACAGGCCGAAGTGGTCGGACGCGAAGGGCCTGCCGCCGAGCCCCGTCGTCGCCCGCCAGCTGTGCTCGATGTCGGAGAGCGGCTGGTCGAGGAGCAGCTTCACCGCCTCGACCCTGAGGTCGAACGGGTCACCCTGCGGCACCCGTAGAAACATGTAGTCGAGGCGCTCGGGCTTCGACCCAGGCTCGTGCTCGCGGAGCACGTCGTTGCGGGTCGGGTCGCTCGTGCCCCGGAGCCCGACCGCGTCGAGGTCGCGCAGCCCCGCGCCCCGCATCGCCGCCGCGAGGGCGACGTACTCGGCGCGCGCCGCGTCGAGCCCGTCGATGTTGAAGTCGCCGCACACCAGGAGCGGGCCCGTCGCGTCGGCCACGCGGTTCACGAAGGCGATCAGCTCGGCCACCTGGAGCTTGCGCGCGGCCGCCGCCTCGGGCGCCCCCCCGGACTGGAGGTGCGTCGTCACCACGTCGATCGACGGGCCCCGGGTGAGGCGGGCCCGCACGTGCATCGCGCCCTTGTGGATGAGCGCGTCGGATCCCGTGCCACGGGCCGCGAAGCGGATCTCCTCCGCGCGCTCGAGCGCGAGTCGGCACGCGACACCGAGGCCGTGGTTCTCGAACACGAGGCCGCCGCGGCGGATGCGGTGGGCGTGCGACGCGAGGCCGTCGAAGAACTCGCACGCGCTCGACCCGATGAGCTCCTGCACGCAGAGGACGTCGGGCGAGTCGCAGTGCCCGCGCAGGAGCCCGGAGGCGAAGCGCGCGGGCCAGAGGGTGTCGGGCGCGAAGGGCACCGTGAGGTTGATCGCCTGCGGGACGCCGAAGCTGTTCCAGGTGGCGAGGAGGGCGTGGAAGCGGTCCATCACGGCCTCGCCTTCCGGCCCGCGGGGGCCTGCCAGCGCGCCGGCCGACCCGGGTCGGGCTCCGCGTTCTCGGCGACCGTCGCGACCCGCGCCGCGCCGCCGTAGGGTTTCTGGATCGTCGCCACCACGCGGTCGCGCCCGACCCAGTCGCGGTAGCGCAGCGACACCTCCCAGCGGTCGGCGCCGCGCTGCACCGCCATCTCGCACCACCCATTGAGCCCCACGTCGGGGCGCACGCCTTCCTCGGGCCAGAAGCGGTGGTGCCGCTCCCACCAGCAGACCTCGACGTCGCCGGGCGCGCCCTCCTCCTTCACTGTGCGGAAGGGGTAGCCCCCGTGCCCGATGCAGCTGCCGACGAAGCCCGGCGCCGCCGAGTCCGGGAACTGCCACGCGCCGTAGAGCGCGGCGTGGTGCACGTTGCCCCAGAACCACAGGTCGACGCCGCCGCCGGCGATGATCGGCTCGAGGTCCTTCAGCAGCCGCGACTTCGAACCCCGGTCGATCGACCACGGCTCGTCGCTGGTCAGCAGCACCGTCAACCCGTCGGGCGGCGCGTCGGCGACCCACTCCGCGAGCAGCGCGATCGTGTCCGCGTCGAGGTGCGAGTCGCGGCGCACAGGGCGCTTGAACCCGCCCTGCCAGCCGCACCACATCGAGTCGAGCCCGATGATCTGCAGTCCGTCCCCGCGCACGCGGAACACCTCCGCCCGCTGCCGTTGCCGGGTCGGGTGGAGGTCGGCCTTCGATTGGAGGTAGCGCTGGAAGGTCGCGCCGCGCGAGTACATCTCGTGGTTGCCCGAGACCATGAAGAGCTCGGTGCGGTCCAGCATCGGCGCGAGCGGCTCCGCGAAGAACTCGCGGAACTCGGTCTCCGTCCCGGCGTAGTAGACGTCCCCGAGGTGGAAGGCGTACGGGAGCGCGCTGTCCGTGATCTGCCTGGCGATCGCCCGCGCCGCGGGCAGGCCGTTGCCGAAGTCCGCGAAGAGCGCGACCGCGAGCGGCGCCGCGCGCAGGTCGAGCGGCGGGTCGAACCCGTGGGTGAGCTGCGCGCGCGGGGCCGCGGGCCAGAGCGGCGGGAGCAGCGCGCCCCCGAGGTGGAAGCGCACCGCGCCGGGCGCGAACAGGTACGCCCGCCAGTCCTCCTGCTCCTGGAACGCGGTGCCCTTCGCGTCCTCGACGCCGAGGCCGCCCGCGAGCGGGAAGCGCTTCGTGAAGGCGTCGAGCTGCGCGGCGTCGACCTTCGGGCGCGAGGGGAGCGGCCAGACGGCCTCGAGCCCGGGTTCCTGCGCGCGGTGGAGGTCGGCGAGCACGGTGCCCGGATCGGCCGACGGGAGCATCCCCATCAGGAGCGCCCGGCCGCCGTCGGGCTGCTGCTCGAGCAGTGCCTTCAGCGACTCGTCGTCGCGCGGGGCCGGCGCGGCCTCCGCCGCGGGCGCCGTCGCCACGGATTCGAGGCCGCCCTCCCCGGCGTCGCCGAGCTCGAGCACCTCGTCGCCACAGCGCACGCGGAAGCGCCGGCCTCCCGTTCCGCCCTCCACGGGGACCTCGGCGGTCCACATCGTGACGTGCGTCGGCCCGATCCACGTCTCGTGCGGCTCGCACCGCACCGGCCCCGCCGAGCGGAGCTGGCGCTCGCGACCGGCGACCAGCTCGGTGACGCTCACGGCGAAGTCCTTCGGCGCCTCCGGGCGGGCAAAGGTCCAGGCGGCCACGAGCCGATCGGGCTCGACCTGCCCGACTGGACCGGGCAGCGGCGCGGCCTCGGCGGGCGCCTCGCAGGCGCCCACGCACACGACGCGCTCCACGGACTCCAGGCCGGCCTCCGCGCGCCCCGCCGACGCCGACCGCGCGAGCCGGGCGAGCCGCTCGGTGAGGTGGTCGCCGCTCTCGCTGCCGAACAGCATCGAGGAGCCCTCGTACTGCTGCGCGCGAAACTCGCTGCGGGTGGTGAAGTAGCCCGCGTAGTCGCCCGCGTAGCCGAGCACCGAGGCGGTGGCGCTGCCGGTCGCGCCGCGCACGGCCTCCTCGATCTGGTGCGCGGCCCAGGCCGTGGGCTCGCCTGGCACCGTGGCGAAGACGTGGTCGCCGACGCGCAGCACGTGGAGCGCGTGCACCGGCGAGGGCGCGAGCGCGAGCAGCCCCTTCAGGATGGGCTGCAGCACCCCCAGCGCGGGGGCCTTCGGGTGCTGCGGGTTGCCGGCGGGGTAGAGGTTCGAGGTCATGCCCTCCTTCGCCAGGCCGGGGTAGAACTGGCTGCGGCCGTCCTCGGCGCCGGCGAGCGTCGAGGCGCCGAAGCACCAGGGCGCGAGCCTCGCGCCGGACAGGTCGTTCCAGGTCGGGTCACCGTTGGGCGCGGCGGCGGTCCACCACTCGCGGTGGGCGACCTGCAGCGACGGCGCGCGCGAGCCGGCCGCGCCGCGGCGGGAGGCGTGGCGGACCTTGTCGGCGATGACCGAGCCCACCCAGTCGGCGCGCGCGGCGCCCTGCTTGTTCGGCCCGTGAAACGCGCCGTTCGGGGGCGGCAACGGCGACTGGTCCCCCGCGCCGGAGAGCGCCACCAGCACCACCGGGGGACCGCCCTCGTCGGCCTCGACGACCCGCGCCGTCACGCCCGCCCAGTCGGGGTCGTAGAAGGAGCGGCCCGACGTGGGGTGCGGCCCGAGCGCGGTGTTGTGGCAGGCGAAGGTCGCGAAGACCCCGAGCGGGTGCCCCGCGGCGTCGTAGGCAGAGAGCACGGTCACGCGGGGGTCGATGCGCTGCTGCTCGACGCCGAGTCCTGCCGGGGGCGCGTGCCCGGGCATCGACGGGAGCGTGTTCCAGAGGAGGTGGTCCTCATTGAGCTGGAAGGCGGGGAGGCTGCGGTTGTGGCTCACGCCCCAGGCCCGCTCGATGTCGACGCGCACAGTGGCGGGTACGGCGCGCGCGACGGCGAGCAGCACCGCGTCGGCGATGGTGCGCGCGATGGCGTCCGCAAGATCGCGGTCGAAGCCCGGGGAGTGCGCGGCGAAGGTGTCGTAGAGGCTGTTGCCGTAGAAGCCGCCGGGCCCCGTGTGCGTGTGCGTGCCGCACAGGATGAGCCGGTCGAGCCCGAGGCCGCAGCGGGCGCTCGTGATCGCCGCAGCCTGTTCGTGCAGGTACCGCGACGCGGACATCAGCTCGACGACGGCGACCGCGACGCGCTCACCATGCTCATCGGAGAGGAACATAGCCCGCACGTGCAGCGGGTTGCGGGTCCACTCCCCCTTGCCCGAACCGCCCAGCGAGTAGCCTGCGAGCGGCTTGCCGGGCGGCACCGGCAACGCCAGGCGGGCGAAGCCCGCGACTGCGACCCGCGACGCGCCCACATTGGGCGCCTCGAACGCTTCCCCGTTCCGATCGATCATGCGTCCTCCGGACGGCACGAGACCGTCTCGAGTGGAGACTAACGTACCTTCTTCGACCCGCGCACCTGACAAGTTATTGACAGGGAGCGGAGGCGAGCTCGACCCTGCTGCGGGGCCTCGGGTCTCCCGCAGTGGGAGCGTCGCAAACCCCATCGGGCCGCAAGCGGCCGGACAGGAGCCATCGCCGCCATGTCACTCATCGAAGACTATATCGACGTCGTGCACGAAGAGACCGGGATGTGGGCCGTCTACCCCCCCAGCCTGAACGTCGAGCTGGGCGACTACGGAACCGTCGAGGACGGGCAGTTCCGCCGCCTGGGCAACGTGCGGCAGTTCTCTTCGTGTCACTTCGAGGAGCAGATGCGCGGCCAGGGCCTGAGCCGGGAGTACAAGTCCAAGCGCGTGCGCAAGGTCGCCATGGGCGCGGGCGCAAAGATCGACGCGGGAATCGTGACGGCGCATCCCGCCCTCGAGCTCAGCTTCGCCACGGACTTCTCCGTCTATTTCGCGGTCGCCGGCTGCAGCAATTGGCAGATCACCAACCTGCAGGCGCTCTCCGAGCAGATCGTCGCGCTCTACAGGGAGGACCGCTGGAAGAAGGAGTGGAGACTGATCACATCGATCTTCAAGGCCACCAACCTGACCGTGGTGATCTCCAAGGAGAGCGAGTCGAAGCTGGTGCTGGAGGCCTCCGCAGACGTGCCGCGCATCGACATGGCCGACGCCAACCTCTCGCTCCATGTGCTCTTCGACAGCAGCTCTTCGGATCAGTGGATCACCGAGAAGCCGCGAGACGGACAGGATCCCTTCACTCCCTTTTATTGGGCCCACCGACTGACGACCAACATCTTCGGACGGAACCCCTCCCTGGAGGGCTTGGAGGCTGCCGCGCTTCCTGCGTCCGAGGAGCCGCTGGCTCTGGCTCTGGCCGAGCGCACGCGCGATCCGCTGGACGGGTGGCGCCGGTCGTAGCCGTGCCCCGGCCTGATGTCCCCGATGGGGTGTCCCACCACAGCGGGCGTCGCGCGTAGTCTCCCGCCAGGTCGCCCCAATGCCCCCTTCCCTCACCCAGGCCCAGCGCGACGCCATCGCCCACCGCGACGGCCACCTCCAGCTCATCGCCTGCGCGGGCTCTGGCAAGACCGAGGTCGTCGCCCGCCGCGTGGTCCAGCTCCTGGGCCCCGGCCCCGATGGCTCCCCTCCCCTCGCCCCGCGCAACCTCATCGCCTTCACCTTCACCGACAAGGCCGGCGCCGAGCTCAAGGAGCGCATCGCCGCCCGCGTCGCCGAGGCCCACGGCGAGCTCCCCGGCCTCGCCGAGATGTTCGTCGGGACCATCCACGGCTTCTGCCTCGACCTGCTCCAACGCGAGTCGCCCGAGTACCTGAAGTACGCCGTGCTCGACGACGTGCGGCAGAAGCTGCTCGTCGAGCGTCACCCACAGCGCAGCGGCATGGCCCTCACGACCCGCCACCCCGACGGCGCTCCGCTCAACCCCTGGGAGGACACCAGCGCCTACCTCTCCGCCCTCGACGTGCTGCGCCAGGCCGACCTCATCCCCGAGCGCCTCGAAGGCGTCTCCGCGCTCGACGGCCTCGCCGCCTGGCGCGAGCTGCTCGAGTCGCAGCGCTACCTCGACTACACCGCCATCATGGAGCACGCCGTGCGCGCGCTCCAGGAGCGCGACGACCTGCGGGCCCGCCTCCGGGCGCGCGTGCGCCACGTCATCGTCGATGAGTACCAGGACGTGAACCCCATCCAGGAGCGCGTGGTCGCCGCGCTCGCGGGCCTCGGCGCCTGGCTCTGCGTCGTCGGCGACGACGACCAGACCATCTACCA
>JAUSAZ010000182.1 GCA_030652255.1 Myxococcales bacterium
AGGGGCTGATGGTGTCAGGCGCTCGAAGCACTCACCTCGTGTCGGAGACCGGCATCGCTCCCAATGCCCCTCTCACGAGACCAAAGCAGGGAGCGCCGCCAGAACCTAAACCCCTTGCGACCCTTGCGACCCTTGCGGTTCCTCTTCCCCGACGCAGGCGTAGCGGTCCCCCCCAACGAGCGCGGAGACACCGGGCGAGTGCTCCCCTCGGAGGGCGAGGCCGGTGATTGCAGGCGCGGGCGGGCGCTCTACTCAACCCGTCATATCCCCTGCGACACGTTACTAGCGGTTTCCACGCAGGAGGTTCGCCACCAGGAGCTCAGCGCTCATACAGCAGCACCCCTTCGCGCGCGGCGTCGAAGGCGCAGGGTGTTGGGCGTCGAGCGGTCGTCCCGGAAGTCGGCCGCCCGGCACGCGATCACGTCGGCGCTCACCCCCGGAGGCCCGCTGCAGTCGCCAGCCCACCAGCGGGTCGAGCTCCCCGTCCGGCATCTCGTCCGGAACCACCACGAACAGATCCCAGTCGCTCGTCGGCCCAGGCGTCGCCGCGCGCGCGGCTCCCGAAGAGCCCTGATCTGCTCCGGGCGCCACCTCGCGTGGATGCGGGTCAACAACACCTCCAGCGGTCGCAGGTCGATCGCCCGCCGCCGACCGTCGCACGGGTCGGCGGGGGTTTGGCCGCCGCTCGTCGCTCGATCGGTGGTCTCCATCACGAGAGAATCCTACCACCGCCGTTCCTCCCCGATCAGCCCGCGCCGGGCCCCCGGTGTGGGCGCGGGTGGGCCTGTTGTGACCGGTGCAACCGCGGGCGCGGCCGTGGTACACGGCTCGTCCCTGTTTTCTGCGGGCGCGAGGAGTGCGATGAGCGAGATCTACACGGTGATCATGGCGGGCGGCTCGGGCACCCGCTTCTGGCCCTCGTCGCGGCGGCTGAAGCCCAAGCAGTTCCTCCCGCTGGGCGACGGCGTCACGCCGCTGCTCACCGCCACGGTCAAGCGCGTCGCGCCGCTGTCGCCGCCCGAGCGCGTGCTCATCGTCACCCGCGCCGACCTCGCCGAGGTCACCCACGAGGCGTGCCCCGAGGTGCCCCCGGCCAACATCCTGCTCGAGCCCGTCGGGCGCAACACCGCGCCCTGCGTCGCCTGGGCCACCGCGGTCATCCAGCGCCGCGACCCCAACGCCGTCGTGGTGGTGCTCGCCGCCGACGCGCACATCAGCGACGAGCCCGCCTTCCTGGCCGCCCTGCGCCTCGCCGCGGAGGCCGCGGGCACCGGCGCCATCGTCACCCTCGGCATCACCCCCACGCGCCCGGAGACGGGCTACGGGTACCTCCACGTGGGCGAAGGCTTCGAGGGCGCGCCGGAGGGCGTGCGCGTGGTGCGGGCCTTCGTCGAGAAGCCCGACGCCGAGCGGGCGCAGCAGTACCTCCTCGGGGGCGAGCACCTCTGGAACGCCGGGATCTTCGTGTTCCGCGCCGACGTGATGGCGCGCGCGGTGCGGGCCCACCTGCCCACGGTGGCCGACGCGACGGCGGCCTTCGACCAGGCCGCCGGGCTGGGGGTCGTCGAGGAGGTGCGCGAGGTCAACGCCCGCTACCCCGGGCTGCCCAACGTCTCCCTCGACTATGGGGTGATGGAGAACGAGCGGGCCATCGCGGTGGTGCCCGTGAGCTGCGGCTGGAGCGACGTGGGCAGCTGGCAGGCGGCCTGGGAGCTCGGGCTCAAGGACGGCGCGGGCAACGTGCTGGCGGGGGTCGAGGGCACCGTGGTCGACGCGCGCGGCAACGTGGTGGTGGCGCCGCCAGGCAAGGTGGTCGCGCTGGTGGGCGTGAGCGACCTGGTGGTGGTCGACACCGGCGACGTGCTCCTGGTGATGAGCCGCGAGCGCGCGCAGGACGTGAAGAAGGCCGTGGACGCGCTCTCCGAGGCGCGGCGCCACGACGTGCTCTGACCGAAGGACGAGAGGCACCCAGCGCCATGAACCCGCAGATCTTCCGCGAGTACGACGTCCGTGGAAACGCCGAGCGCGACCTGCCCGACGAGGTCGCCCGCGACCTGGGCCGCGCCCTCGGCAGCGTCATGGCCGAGCGCGGCAAGCGGCGCATCATGGTGGGCCGCGACTGCCGCGTCTCCTCGCAGCGCCTGCGCGACGCCCTCATCGAGGGCCTGCTGGAGACGGGCCGCCACGTGGTGAAGACCGAGGTGGGCCCCACGCCGCTGCTCTACTTCGCCGTGCACCACCTCGACGCCGACGGGGGCGTGATGGTCACCGGCAGCCACAACCCCCCGGAGGACAACGGGTTCAAGATCCTGGTGGGCAGGGACACCCTCCACGGCGACGAGATCAGGGCGCTGCGCGAGCGCATCGAGCGGCGCGACTTCCTGCGCGCCCCGGGCGGGCACGTGGAGTCCACCGAGGTGGGCCCGCGCTACGTGGCGTGGATGAAGGGCAACATCCGGCTCGCCCGCACGGACATCAAGGTCGTGGTCGACGCGGGCAACGGCGCTGGCGGCCCGCTGGCGCTGGCCTGCATGCACGCGCTCGGGCTCAACCCCGAGGCCCTCTACTGCGACATGGACGGGCGATTCCCCAACCACCACCCCGACCCGACGCTGCCCGAGAACGTCGCCGAGCTCATCGAGCGGGTGCACGACTCGCACGCCGAGGTGGGCATCGCCTACGACGGCGACGCCGACCGCCTCGGCGCCGTCGACCCCACCGGGGAGATCATCTGGGGCGACCGGCTCATGGTGATCTTCGGCCGCGCGGTGCTGGCGCGCCACCCGGGCGCGGCCATCCTCGGTGAGGTGAAGTGCTCGCAGACCCTCTACGACGACCTCGCGAAGCACGGCGGCCGGCCGGTCATGTGGAAGACCGGGCACTCGCTCATCAAGTCGAAGATGAAGGAGGAGCAGGCGCTGCTGGCGGGCGAGATGTCCGGGCACGTGTTCTTCGCCGACCGGTACTTCGGCTACGACGACGCCATCTACGCGTCGCTGCGGCTGCTGGAGATCATCGCGGCCTCGAAGGTCGACCTCGCGGACATGCTCGCCGACCTCCCGAAGACCTTCGCCACGCCGGAGATCAGGGTGCCGATGCCCGACGAGGTGAAGTTCCGCGTCGTGGCGCGGGTGCTCGAACATTACAAGTCCAGGTATCCCGTGAGCGAGGTCGACGGCGCGCGGATCAACTTCGGCGATGGCTGGGGCCTCGTGCGGGCATCCAACACGCAGGCCGTGCTGGTGCTCCGCTTCGAGGCGCAGTCCGAGGCGAGGCGCGACGCGATGCGGGCAGAGGTCGAGGCCGTGGTGCGCGAAGCGCGCGATCAGGGGTGACACATTGACGAAGCGGGTTGTCGGCATCGACCTCGGGGGCACCGGGCTGCGCATGGGGGTGGTGTCCGAAGGCGGCGCCGTCGAGGGGCTGCAGTCGCTGACGCACGGGGGCTTCTCGCACCCGATGGACGCGGTCGAGCGCCTCGCGCGCATGGTGGAAGACGCCGCGGCGCAGGGCGGCCCCATCGACGCCGTGGGCGTCGGCGTGGCGGCGTGGGTGGAGCGCGACACGGGCTTCGTCACCCGCGCGCCCAACCTGGGGTGGATCGACGTCCCCTTCGGCGAGCTGCTGCGCCGGCGGCTGAAGCTCCCGGTGGTGGTGCACAACGACCTCAAGGCCATCGCCTGGGGGGAGTACCGCTTCGGCGCGGGCGTCGGGGCGCGCACGCTGCTGGTGATCTTCGTGGGCACCGGCGTCGGCGCCGCGGTCATCGCCGAGGGCAACCTCCTGGTGGGGGCGCGGGGCTTCGGCGGCGAGATCGGGCACATCAAGGTCGGCCCGGACGACGGCCCGCTCTGCGGCTGCGGCCGGCGCGGGTGCCTGGAGGCCTACGTGGGCGGCCACGCGCTGTCGCTCAAGGCCCGGCAGAGCATCGCCGAGGGGCGCATCTCCCTGGTGCGCCCGGACTCCGAGCTGCGCGAGCTCACCGCGGCGGACCTCGAGGAGCTGTCCAACCGCGGCGACGCCGAGGCCCAGGCCCTGCTGGAGGGCGGCGGGATGCAGCTCGGGCGGGTGCTCGGCTCGATGGTCACCTTCCTCAACCCCGACACCGTGCTGATGGGCGGCGGGGTGTGGGACTCCAGCGACGTCATCAAGGACGCCGTGCGCATCGGGCTCGACCTGAGCAGCCACCCCGACCTGCGGAAGTCCGTGCGCATCGTGGAGGGTCGCCTCGGGTCGCGCGCCGGGGTCATCGGCGCAGCCGACCTCGCCCGTCGCAACCTGTGACTCTCATGGGCGCAATTGACGCGTTGCATCCCTGAAAGATCATGGGGGTCGCGGGAGGCACAATCCCCTGTGATCACCGCGCAGGGGATCCTGGCACGAACCCTGCGATGTATATCCCCGAGCGGCGGCACCGGCGTCTCCCCCCAACGCCAACGGTGACCGCCGCTAAGTATTCCTACAGGGTCGATGGTCCAGAGTGGCCACCGGCCTTGAGGTCTTTGTCGCGTCATCGCGAGATGGTGTGGATTGAATGCCATCCCATTGCGGTCGGATGGGCTGTTCAGGTGGTGCGACAACGTGTCGCTGTCACACGCGAAAGACATGTCCTTGCAACGCTGAAAGGATCTGACGACGTCGGCGCGAACAAAGACTTGGATTCTCGGACAGCGCGTCCTGGCACGAACCCTGCGATGTATATCCCCGAGCGGCGGCACCGGCGTCTCCCCCCAACGCCAACGGTGACCGCCGCTAAGTAATTCAGCAGGGTCGATGGTCCAGAGTGGCCAATCGGCCCTGCAGGTCTTTCTGGTGGGTCAGCGATCGCCGAGGGTGTGCGTCGGGTCGAGGGCGTCGCGCAGGCGGGCCATCACGGCGTCGTGGTCGTCGTTGCCCGGGGGCAGCGCGTCGAGGGGCGGCGTTCCGAGGCGGTAGGGCAGGCACCCGAGGCGGGTGAAGGCCTCGCGCAGGGCGGCGTGGCAGGCGAGGCCGGCGGCGTCGCGGCCGGGGAGGTGTCGGTCCCAGAGGATCAACGGGGCCAGGTGCAGGGCCCTGGGCTGCTGGGCCATGACGGCGATGAGGGCGTCGAAGCCGTGGGCGGCCATGACGGTTTCGATGGCGCGCATGGCGGCCAGGACGGCCGCGCCCTCGAAGGGGACCGCGGCGCAGGACCAGAGCACGCCGCAGCCGTCGCGGTCGGGGTCGAGGCCCGTCGCGGGCGAGGCGGGCTGGTGCCAGTAGACGCTGCGCACGCTCTCCTCGTGCGGAATGCCCTGGAGGAAGCAGAACGCGGGCTCCTGCTCCAGGAGCAGCTCGTGGCCGCTGTGGGGCTCGCCGGTGCGTTCTTCGATGTTCCAGGCGTCGACCGCGGGGCCCAGCACCTCGACGAGGCGCTCGCGGTGGGCGCGGCCCTGGAGCGCGGTCATGCCCGCCAGGGCGGTGAGGCCATACCAGCGGTGGGTGAGCCCGCGCTGCGCCAGCTGCCTCGGGACGTCGCCCCGGCGCTCGAGGGTGGAGAGCACGCGGGTGTGGTTCCAGAGGCCGATGGGCCAGCGGAGGGTGCCTTCGAGCATGAGGGCGCGGAGGGCGTCGACGAGGCCGGGTAGGCCCTCGTCCGTGGCGGCGGAGAAGCGCACCGCCTGGAGCGAGCGGGGCAGCGGGCTCAGCCAGAGCGTGAGCCGGGTGACCACGCCGAGGGAGGACTGCGAGAAGAGCCCGTCGAGGGTGGGGCCCACCCCGTGGCGGTGCAGCGGGCGGAGGGGGGTGTGCGCAAAGCGGCCATACCCGGTGCGCAGCGTCTCACCCGTGGAGAGCGCCACCTCCAGGTCGCAGACGTGCGACCAGCGGTCGCCGAGGGGGCCCGCGCCGTCGCCGCGGGCGAGGGCGTTGGCGAGCACGCTGGCGTGCGGCGAGCCGCCGATGGTGTTGACGAACAACCGCGAGCGGCGCGCGCGAAGGAAGGCGTAGAGCTGCGCGAAGGTGACCCCGGGCTCGACGGTGACCCAGGCCATGGACTCGTCGAAGTCCACGATGGCGTCGAGGCGCCCGAGGTCGAGCACGACCGCGCCGTCGTCGGGCGGGACGCGCGAGCCGAGGCCCCAGTTGCAGCCGCGGGAGATGGGGTGGAGGCGCAGCCCGTGGCGGGCGGCGATGGCGAGGCAGGCGCGCACCCCGGCGGCGTCGGCGGGGCGCAGGAGGCCGGCGGCGCGCTGCGGGGCGGGGAAGGTCGAGCGGTGGAGGGCGTCGAGGGACGCGGGGTCGTCGGTGGCGTGGTCGGGTCCGAGCGCGGCGCGCCATGCGGTGAGGGCGGCGGCGAGGGACATCGCGGGGGGCGCTCAGCTCACGGGGCGCGGCCGGCGTCGACCGGCACGGTGGTGGCTCCGCCGTCGGCGGGCCGGACGCCCGCGTCGGCGGTGCCGCCCATGGTGCCGCCGCCCGTCACGCCGCGGAGGTTGATCCAGGTGGAGCCGACCTGGAAGGCGGCGGAGAAGCCGTCGGCCATGCGCGGGTCCATGGCGCACTCGCGGCCCTCGATGCGGGTGCCGTCGCCGTCGATGCAGGCCTCGATGCGCGGGGGCAGTCCGCCGCCGCCGCGCCGGGCCTCGTAGCGCTCCAGGCCGTCGCCGTCGACGTCGATGTCGGGCTGCTGCGGGCCGATCTGGAAGATCAGGAGGTTCTGGCCGCCGACCAGGAGCTCGAGGAAGGTGCTGTTGTTCATCATCCCCATGCCGCCGCCGCCGGGGATGAGCCCGGCGGGGTTGCGGATGTTGGCGAGGTCGCGGGCGGGGATGGCGCCGCAGAGCACCCCGTTGCGGATCTCGGTGATGCGCGTGTCGTTGGCGACGACGGTGCCGGTGATGCGCCCGCGCTTGAGGTTGAACTCCAGCGCGCCGAGGCCGCCCATGTTGCCGAGGGGGAGGGGGATGTCCTCGGGGCCGCCCGCCAGCATGCCCGCGCGCACCGTGCTCTGGAACGACGCCAGCGGCAGCAGGTTGGCCATGAGCGAGCGCGACTGGACGAACTGGGGGTTGCCCGCGGTGCCGTTGTCGGAGACGTCCATGTTGGCGTCACCGCCGAGCACCCAGCCCACGCGGGTGTCGGGGAGGTTCTGCCCGCGGGGGTCGGTGAGGTTGAGGAAGGTGAGCTGGAGCAGCACCTGCCCGTTGGAGACGCCCGAGGTGATGAAGGAGTTGAGCACCCCGTAGGCGGGGCCGAGGGCGCGGGTGAAGGCGTTGTCGGCGCGGCCGTCGCCCGAGAAGTCGCACCCGATGGTGGGGCTCTCGGGGGCGATGGAGAGGCGGTTGAGCACCACGGACTGCTCCAGGCGGCAGTCAGGGCCGCAGCCGTCCCAGCGGGCGGTGTTGCCGTCGTCGCACTGCTCGCCCGGGTCGGTGCGGCCGTTGCCGCACATCAGGATCGAGCGGCAGTCGGGCGCGCAGTTGGGGGTGCCGTCGCAGATCTCGCCGCGGGAGGTGTCGACGATGCGGTTGCCGCAGGTCTCGCTGGAGAGGCAGTCGGAGCGGCAGCCGTCGCCCGAGCGGTTGTTGCCGTCGTCGCAGACCTCGCCCATGTCGACGCGCCCGTCGCCGCAGCGGGCCTCGTAGCGGCAGGTGGCCGAGCAGCGGTCGCCGCTCACGTTGTTGCCGTCGTCGCAGCTCTCCATCGGGTCGAGGATGCCGTCGCCGCAGCGGGGCACGCGGGTGTCGGGCATGCCGAGGTCGACCGGCATGACGGGCACGTCGACGGGGGTGATGGGGATGTCGAGCACGAAGCCGTCCACGGGGATGCCGCCGTCCACGGGCTGACCCGCGTCGACGAAGATGCCGTTGTCGACGGGCGTCGGCCCCGCGTCGGCCTGCACCGAGACGACGGTGCTGCCGCAGGCGGTGGTGGCGCCGAGGGCGAGGAGGACGGCCGCGAGGCGAGTAGGGTTGCGCATGGGGGTGACGGGCTCCAGAAGGCGACGTTGGGCAGCGGGGAGGCGGGTGGGGCGCGCGGACTCTACGAGACGCCTCGCGGGGGACACAAGCGGCGCGCAAGACGCGGGTGATCCGGGGCGGCGGCGGTCAGGGCGTCGGGCGGCCCGTGAGGCAGAGGGCCTTGCCGGTGCTGGTGGCGCTCCACTCGTACGATCCGCCGCCGGGCACGGCGCGGGCGATGGCGAGCAGCTCGTCGGGGCTGTAGGCACGCAGCGCGGACACGGTGCCGTCCCAGGCGAAGAGCGCCGGGATGGCCGGGACGACGTAGGTGAGCAGCGCGCGCGACCAGCGAAACGGCCGGACGAAGGGCACCGCGAGGAGCGAGGCGAGCCCGAGCGCGAGCAGGTTGGGCGCGGCCAGGAGTGGCAGGAGCGCGAGCGGGGCCTTGCGGATTACGGGCGAGGCGGCGACGTCGAAGAGCGCGAGGGGGGCGCGGTCGGCGACGGCGGCGGCGATGAGCCGTCGCACCTCGTCGGGGCGGAAGTGGTGGAGCGCGCCGTACATGGTGCGGACGCCGCGGAGGTCGGCGGGCGCGGCGAAGGCGTCGAGGGGGTGCTCGCGGTAGGTGACGCCGGGGTCGCCGAGGGCGCGCACCCGGGCGATGGCGGCGGCGTTGGGGTAGCGGTCGGAGAGGGTGAGCGAGAGCCCGTCGCGGCCCTGCGCGCGGAGGGTGGCGTGCATGGCGAGGGCGCCGCCGCCGCCGCCCGAGCAGAGGTCGACGAGGGCGCGCTCGCCGGTCGCGTCGAGCAGCGCGACGAGCTGCCCGGCGAGGGGGAGGTAGAAGCCGATGCGCGCGAAGGCGAGGTCGAGGAGGTCGGTGCCGCCGTCGCGGACGGGGGCGGGCACCCAGGGGAGGTCTTCGAACTCGAAGAGGTGAAGGCGCTTCATGGGGGAGCGACGGTACCCGAGCCCGGGGGACGGCGCAGCGGCGGGGCGCCGTAGGGGCGTTGACGGGGGGAGCGGGCGGGGGTCGGATGCGGGGATGTCATTCCGCGACGATCGGGAAGCCGCGCACCGGAGGGCCGATGCGCTGGAGCAGGAGCTCAAGCGCACGCAGGCGGAGCTGGATCAGATGCGCGCGCCGAAGCGCCGCGGAGCCTACGGGGGCATGGTGGTCGCTGGGGGCGTCGTCGCCCTCGGCCTGCTGGGCGCGGTGTTCTGGACGTCGCAGCGCGGCGCGACGGCGGAGAGGAGTGCGCTGCTGGCGCGCGAGCAGGCGGCGCGGGAGGCCGAGATGCAAGCGGCGCGGATGGCGCAGGTAGAGGCCGAGCGGGCGCGTGCGGCGGCGGAGGCGGCGGAGCGGGCGCGCGCGGCGCAGCAGCCCTCCTTCGCGCGGGAGGTGGAGGGGGTGGGGCGGGTGACGGCGGCGCGCGGGCACGCGCCCGTGGCGGCGGGCGCGCGGTGCGTGATGCTGGTGCGACCGGCGTGGGAGTCCACGGGGAACTGCCGCGTGGTGCTGCGCTGCGGGACGATCTGGCTCTACGGGTGGCACGCGAGGCGGTCGAACCTCACCTGCGAGGTGGAGGACGGTCGGCCGGTGGCCGCGCTCGACGAGAACGCGACCAACGACGGCGGCGACCCGCGGCTCAACTGGCGTGGCCGCCGCGTGGTGGTGAGCGACCTCACCGAGGCGGGCGAGTGGAGCGTCGAGCTCGCGCTGTGACGTGACCGGCGGCTCTTTCCCAGGGTGGTCCCTTCGCGCTATCTCCATCGCATGGCGAAGATCAGCACCGCGCAGACCATCGAACTGGAGCTGCCCGCCGAAGCGGCTCGCTTCGCGCTGCCGGAGGGCGTCGATCGGCGCCTGCACGCGCTGCTCGATCGGCAGGACCGCGGTGAGACGCTCACCGACGACGAGCGCGCCGAGGCGGAGGGGCTCGTCGAGCTGGCGGACCTCCTCTCGCTGGTGAAGCTGCGCGCGCGATGAGCTCCGACCACGTCCCTGCGTCGATGCAGCGGCGGGTGCGGGAGCGGGCGGCGCTTCGGTGCGAGTACTGCGGGGTGTCGCAGGAGCATCAGGAGGCGACGTTTCACATCGACCACGTGACCCCGCGGAGCGCGGGGGGCAAAACCTCGCTCGCGAACCTCGCCCTCGCGTGCGTGTCGTGTTCATTGCGAAAGGGGCCCCGACGCACGGCAGAGGATCCCTCCACCGGCGAGCCCGCGGCGCTGTTCAACCCGCGGTCGGATGTGTGGAGCGATCACCTCGACGCCTCGGATGATGGGCGGCTGGTCGGGCGCTCGCCGACGGGGCGCGCGACCATCGAGCTCCTCAAGATGAACCGTCCCCTCGCCGTGGCCCTGCGACGCGAAGAGACGGTCCAGGCGAAGGGCCGGTCGGGCGCATAGTTCGGTTTGGCGGCGCCGGAGGGACGTTGACGGGGGACGCGGGCGGGGGTCGGATGCGGGGATGTCATTCCGCGACGATCGGGAAGCCGCGCACCGGAGGGCCGATGCGCTGGAGCAGGAGCTCAAGCGCACGCAGGCCGAGCTGGAGCAGATGCGCGCGCCGAAGCGCCCGGGGAGCGGCGCGCCCGTGGCGTTGGTCGTGGCGCTGGTGGTGCTGGCGGCCGGCGGCGGGGCGGCGTTCTGGACGATGCAACGCGGCGCGACGGCGGAGCGGAGCGCGCAGCTGGCGCGGGAGCAGGCGGCGCGGGAGGCCGCGATGCACGCGGAGGCGATGGCGCGAGCCGAGGCCGAGCGGGCGGCCGCGGCGCAGATGGCGGCGGTGTATGCCGGCCGGGGGAGGCACATGCCCGACTATGCGGCGTTGCGGGTGGCCGGTGATGCGGCCGTGGTGGAGGCGGCCGAGCGGGCGCGCGCGTCGCAGCGGCCCTCCTTCGCGGGAGAGGTGGAGCAGGCGGGGCGGGTGACGGCGGCGCGCGGACATGCGCCCGTGGCGGCGGGCGAGCGGTGCGTGATGATGGTGCGACCGGCGTCGGAGCCCACGGGGAACTGCCGCGTGGTGCTGCGCTGCGGGACGACCTGGCTCTACGGGGCGCGCGAGATGGGCTACCTCACCTGCGAGGTGCAGGACGGGCGCCCCGTCGCCGCGCTCGACGAGATCGCGACCAACGACGGCGGCGACCCGCGGCTCGACTGGCGCGGCCAGCGCGTGGTGGTGAGCGACGTCACCGAGGCCGGCGAGTGGAGCGTCGAGCTCGCGCTGTGACGTGACCCCGTGACGCGGCGCGCGCAGGGTGCAGGGGCGCCGGCGCAGGGCCAGCTCGGCACTGCAATTCAAGCTGTATTTGTGTGACAGGCGCGCACCCGACGCACCCCTCGCGACATCCCATCAGCGGATCAGTCAGACCGCGGCGCAGCTGCGGTGGACGTTCGCTGCTTGTGCTCCGGCACGTCTCATCAACGGGAGGTATTTGCGATGGCTCTTCGACTTCAAGGTTCCATGGTTGGCGTGAGCGCCGTGCTGCTCGCGCTCGGCGGCGCGCTCGTGGGCTGCTCGGACGATCCTGCGCCCTCGGGCACGGACGCCGCGGTCACGACCGACCTCGGCGCTCCCGCGGACACCGGCTCCCCGGTCGACACCGGCGTCACCCCTGACGCGGGTACGCCCACCGACACGCCCGTCGCCACCGACACGCCCGTCGCCACCGACACCCCCGTCGTCACCGACACGGGTCCCGTCGACGCTGGCGCCCGTGCCCGGCTGCGCGTCGTCCACGCGGCGCCGGGCGCTGGCGCCGTCGACATCTACGCCGCCGGGGCCACCACGGCCGCGGCCCCCAACGTCGCGTACGGCACGGCCACGGGCTACCTCGAGCTCCCGCCGGGGCCGATCGCCTTCGACATCCGCGCCGCGGGCGCCATGGGCGCGCCGGCCTTCACCACCCCGACGGTCACCCTCGCCGCGGGCCGCTCGTACACGGTCATCGCCGCGGGTCGCCTCTCGTCCACCGACGCGGCCGATCGCTTCCGCGTGCTGCCCCTCGAGGAGGGCTTCACCGCCGACGCGTCGGGCTCGCGCGTGCGCATCGTGCACGCCGGATCGGACGCCCCCACGGTGGGCATCGACGTCGGCAACGACAACCCCGCCGCGGCCGAGGTGCCGAGCCTCGCGCGCTTCGCCGACACCGGCGCCGCGGGCGTCGCGCTCCCCGGCAACGCCGCCCTCCAGGTGGGCATCGTGACGGGCACCCCCGCCGCCGGCGTGACGGCCTTCACCACCCCGGAGCTGGGCGCGGGCAACCAGTGGTTCGTCATCGCGACGGGCCTGCTGCCGAGCACCGACACCGCCGTCAACGACGGCTTCGGTCTGCTCGCGGTCAACCAGACCGGCACCGTGGCGTTCATCAAGCAGAACCCGCGCGTGCACGTCGTCCATGCCGGCGCCGACGCCCCCGCGGTGGACCTCTTCGCGGGCCCCGCGGGCGCCGGGGCCAACCCCGCGCGCACGCTCCAGATCGTCGACAACCTCTCGTACCCGGTGCGTTCGGGCGCCACCACCACGGGCGGCATCGCGTCCGTGCAGGTTCCGCCGGGCAGCTACGGCATCGACATCTTCCCCTACGCCGCCGGCTCGGCCCGCCCCTCCGGCGCCCCGGCCTTCACGGTGCCCACGCTGGCGCTCTCGCCGGGTCGTCAGTACGTCGCCATCGCGGCGTACTTCCTCGCCCCGCAGGCGGGCCAGACCCCGCCGGACTCGGCCTTCACCGTGCTCCCGCTGGAGTACGCGATGACCAACGACGCCACCACCGCCACGGCGCCGCGCGTGGTCGCCGTGCACGCCTCGGGCGACGCGCCCTCCGTGGACATCGGCGTGCTCGCGGGCGCCACGTTCACCCCGGTGTTCAGCAACGTCCCGCGCAGCGCCAGCTCGCCCGCGGCGGGCACCACCGTCCCGGCCGATCCCTTCACCCTGGCCGTTCGCGGCGCGGGCGCGCCCGCCAACGCGGCGACCTTCGCCATCGACCTCGACGTCAACCAGAAGGTCTTCGTCATCGCCTCTGGGGCGCTCACCCCGCGCGCGGCGGCGGGCGGCGGCCTCGCCGACCAGGCCTTCCACCTGAGCGCCGTGTTCGCCAACCCGGGCACCGTGCAGCTCGGCGCCGGCGCCTGGAGCCTCGCGCGCATCAACCCGATCGCGAACTGATCTCCCCTCCCTTCCTCTCTCCCCTCCCGCTCTCTCCCGCGCGCGGCCCTTGCGAGGCGCCGCGCGCCGGGCCGACACTCCCCCCATGACCAGCCTGCGCGAGCGCTTCGAGGCCTACTGGGACGGCTCCATCGACCCCTCCGCCGAGCCGCCGATGTTCCCGGTGATGACCCACGAGGAGGTCGCGCCGGGCTCCCTCTTCGTGTCGAGCTTCGCCAACGTCACCGCGCTGCGCACCGACGACGGCCTCGTGCTCGTCGACGCGGGCGGCCCCCTGCTCGCGGCCCAGGTGCACGCCGCCGTGCGCAGCTGGAGCGACGACCCGGTGCGCGCGGTGGTCTACACCCACGGCCACGTCGACCACGTCGTCGGGGTCGAGCGCTTCGAGGCCGAGCAGCGCGAGCGGGGCCGCGGGCCCTTCACCGTGTACGCCCACGAGGACGTCTCGGCCCGCTTCGCCCGCTACGCGATGACCCGCGGATACAACGCGTGCATCAACGCCCGGCAGTTCCAGGTGGAGGTGGAGTGGCCGCGGAGCTTCCGCGAGCCCGACGAGACCTACCGCGACCAGCGCGTGCTGGAGCTGGGCGGCGAGCGCGTCGAGCTGCACCACGCCCGCGGCGAGACCGACGACGCCACCTGGGTGTGGCTGCCGGGGCGCAAGCTCCTGTGCGCGGGCGACCTCTTCATCTGGGCCGCGCCCAACGCGGGCAACCCCCAGAAGGTGCAGCGCTACCCCCGCGAGTGGGCCCTCGCCCTGCGCGCGATGGCCGCGCTCGACGCCGAGGTGATGCTCCCCGGCCACGGGCTGCCCCTCTACGGCCGCGAGCGCGTCGCGCGGGCCCTCACCGAGACCGCCGCGCTGCTCGAGCACCTCCACGACGAGACGCTCGCGCGCATGAACGCCGGGATGCGCCTCGACGACATCGTGCGCGAGGTGCAGGCGCCGCCGTCGCTGCTGGCGCGCCCGTACCTGCGGCCCTTCTACGACGAGCCGGAGTTCATCGTGCGCAACGTGTGGCGGCTGTACGGCGGCTGGTGGGACGGCGACCCGACGCGGCTCCAGCCGGCGCCCGCGGCGGCGGTGGCGCGCGAGCTGTGCGCGCTGGCGGGCGGCGCGGCGGCGATGGCCGCGCGGGCCATGGCGGTGGCGGAGGAGGGCGACCTCGCGCTGGCGAGCCACCTCATCGAGCACGCCGCGCTGGCGGCGCCCGACGACGCGGGCATCGGGGCGATGCGCCGGGACGTGTACGGGCGTCGCGCTGCGGCGGCGGGCTCGCTGATGGCGCGGGGGATCTACACCGACGCGGCCGGCCGGGGGTGAGGGTGACGCCCGGGGGCGCCGGGCGTTGCATCCGGGCGTCCGACGCCGTTACGACAAGTGGCAGCCATGGCGAAGGGTGCTCCGGGGCGAAGGGGGGTGGCACTGGCTCGGGCACGGGTCGCTGGCCGCCCTCGCGAAGAAGTGTCTCCCCGCGGTCGGCACCGACGCCTTCTTCGAGCTGTTCTAGCGCGGGAGCTCCCGTAGGCCCACGGTCCCGGCTATACACCACAGCCGCACCCGATGACCGACCCGCGACCCATCCTCGTCACCGGCTCCAGCGGCAACGTCGGCGCCCCGCTCGTCTCGCTGCTTCGCGCCGCGGGGCTCCCGGTGATCGCCACCGCGACCCGGCCGCAGCCCGAGGCCCGCCACCTCGACTTCGAGGACCCCGCCACCTTCGCCCCGGCGCTCGCGGGCGTCGGCCGCGTCTTCCTCATGCGACCGCCGCACATCAGCGACACCCGCCGCTACCTCCGGCCCTTCGTGCGCGCGATGGAGGTCGCTGGCGTCGAGCACGTCGCGCTGCTCTCGCTCATGGGCGTCAACCCCGCCATGCCCCACTGGCGCGTCGAGCAGGACCTCCGCGCCTCCTCCCTCGCGTGGACCTTCCTGCGCCCGGCCTTCTTCTCGCAGAACCTCGGCGCCGCGTACCGCGCCGACATCCGCGACCGCGACCGCCTCCGCCTCGCCTCGGGCCGCGGCCGCACCAGCTTCATCGACGCGCGCGACATCGCCGCGGTCGCCGCGCAGGTGCTCGCCGGGCCCGTCGCCCACCGCGCGCAGGCGTACACCCTCACCGGCCCCGAGGCCCTCGACTACCACCGCGTCGCCGCGATGCTGTCCGAAGCCCTCGGGCGCGCGATCACCTACGAGCCCGTCGGGCTCCTCGCCTACCGCCGCGACCTCGTCGCCGCGGGCCTGCCGTCGGCCTTCGTCAACGTGCAGCTCCTCATCAACGTGGTCGCCCGCCTCGGGCTCGCCGCGCGCGTCGACGACACCCTGCCGCGCCTGCTCGGCCGGCCGCCGCGGACGCTCCAGCAGTACATCGAAGACCACCGCGACCTCTGGCGTCGTAGCGGGTCGAAGCCATGAAGCTCGGGGCACGGATCGCGGCGTTGATCGAGAGCGGAGCGCCCTCGCGCCCGGAGCTGGCGGCGAAGATCGTCGAGCTCGGGCGGGCGCGGGGCGTCGAGCTCGTCGCGGCGACGGTGGAGGCGCGCCTCGCGGACTTCCAGGGCGACGACCTCGCCGCGGTGGAGTACTTCTTCGACGACCCCGCGCGCTCGCGCTTCCTGCTGGAGGCCATCGGCGTCGACGAGGAGGACCGCGAGGCCTACCGCCTCGCCGCCGCGGCGCTCATCGCCCCGGAGCGGCGGGGCGTGCGCCTCGTGATCGACCTCTCCAACGGCCCGCAGGGTGACGACCTCTCGCGGGTGGTGGGCGCGCTGTCGACCGCCGTCATCGACCGGGCGCCCCCGCGCGTCGTGCTCGTCGCGACGGAGTCCCAGCGCCGGTGGCTGCCCCGCGAGGCCCTGGGCGCCGAGCGGGTGGGGGTGGAGTTCGTGCGCGACGCCGAGCAGGCCTGGGCGCGGGTGGCGGAGCTGGCGCGGGAGGGCGCGGCGGTCCTCTCGTCGCGGCGCTTCCCGGAGATGGCCCGCTGGATCGCCGTGGAGTGGAAGCGCGGCGCGGAGCCGTTTCGGCTCGAGCCCGACGGGGCCATCGCGCGCCTGGCCGACGGCCGCCCGCTCGACGACCCGCGCCCCGACGGCGACGCGCGGCGGCTCGACGGGCTCTTCGAGGATGAGGGCGCGGCGCCGCCGCTGCCGACGCTCACCGCCGTCGAGCTGCGCGCCGTGATGGCCGCGCTCGCGAGCGGGCACGACCACCCGCTGCTCCCGTACGCCCTCGCGCCCGACGAGGAGGCCCGGCAGCGCGCGGCCTGGGCGCAGGCGCTCGGCGTCGAGGCCGTGGCCTCGCCGAAGCTCTGGGCGGGGCTGCTGCTCGCGTGGGCGGCGAGGCTCGGGGCCGTCGAGCCGTCCCGCGGCACCGAGGCGTCGCTGGCGGCGCACCGCGCGCGCCTCGCGCTGGGGGCGGAGGGCAACCGCGCGCTGCTGCTCGGCGAGACCCTGCACCTGCTCAACCCCTCGGACGCGGTGCGCATGGCGCTGGGCCACCTCGCAGGCGTGGTGGTCCACGAGGAGCCGCGGCGGCGGTCGCCCTTCGTCATCGTCGCCGACCTCGTGGGCGAGCTCACCTGGGAGCAGCTCCTCGACGACCCCTTCCTCGATCGCTCGTTCGCCGCGCTCCAGGCCGAGGGGCACTCCGCCGTCGGCCTGGAGTACGCGCGCATGTCGCTGCTGCACCACAACAAGCTCCAGGCCTTCACGGGTCCGCGGCAGGCCGACTGGCGCGACGCCCTCCGCGGGATGCTGGCGCACGACCCGCCCGCCGCGGGCCTGCGCTTCCGCACGACCACCGGGTACAACGGCCACCTCCCGCTGCTGCCCGGCCGGCGCAAGCTCGGGCGCTTCATCGACCTCGACGACGCCGAGCTGCTGTCCCTCCGGGCGATCGTGCCCTTCCGGGTCACCCGCGACCAGCCGCTCCCGGGGGCCTTCGGCGGGCTCCGGCACGGGGTGGGTGCGCGGCACGCCTCGCTGCTCCCCGCGGCCGACGACCTCTCCCACCCGCCGGTGCTCACCGAGCGCCTGATCGACCTGCACCGGCGCCGCGACAGCAGCCCCGCCCGGCCCGAGCACGACTTCACCGCCCTCCCGATCGACCGCCGCGTCTGGGACGAGGCCGACTGCCAGGTGGGCGCCCTCTGGCTCGCCCTGCGCGCGGCGATGGCGTGCGCGCCCGGGGTCACCCTGCACTCGGGCGAGGGCCTGCTGGCGATGGGGGCCGGGGTGATCGCGCGGGTGATCGCCACCCGGCGGGCGCCGAGGTTCGTGAGCGACGCCGCCGAGGTCGACCTCTTCTTCGAGACGCTCGAGCGCTTCCCCGAGAAGCTGAAAGACCCGGCCGATCACCTCCTGGAGGCCATCGACACCGGCTCGGCGACCACGGCCGGCGCCGTCACGGTGCTGCAGGCGAGGGTGCCTCGGACGATCTACCTCGCGCGGGGCGCGCACAGGGTGGTGATCACCTTCCGCGCAACACCCTGGTCGCAGGCCTCGGCCGTCGGCGGCGGGCACCCCTTCGACCCCCGGGTGGTCCCGGCGCTGGCCTCCGCGGACGACGGAGGCGAGCGTCCGACGTAGAGTCCCCTCCGATGCCTCCTTCCCTCCGCCTGCTCTTCGCCCCGCTCCTCGCGCTCGCCTCGGGCCTCGGGTGCGGCTCCTCCGTGACGACCGCCGCCGACGCCGGGAGCCCGACCGACGTGCCCATCGCCGACCTCCCCGTGGTCGACCTCCCCGTGGTCGACCTCCCCGTCGTCGATCGCCCCACGGTCGACGTGCCCTTCACGGACGTGCCTCCCACCGTGCGGGTTCCGCTGCGTCACCGGGCGACCGCGACGACGTGCAACGCCCCGCGGCCCTCGAGCACCTGCGACCCCGGCGGCGTCCCGATGTCGACCTGTGTCACCGACGGCGACTGCGGCATGGGCACCAACGGGCGCTGCGTCGGCAACCCCCACGACGGCTGCCGATGCAGCTACGACCGGTGCATCACCGACGGCGATTGCACGGAGGGCGGCGCGTGCGAGTGCCGCCTCCCGAGCCGCGGCGCCGCGGGCGCCAACGTGTGCATCCCGGGCAATTGCCGGGTGGACGCCGACTGCGGACCGCGGGGCTTCTGTTCGCCCACGCTGGGCGACTGCGGCGACTACGGCGGGCTCTCGGGCTACTACTGCCACACCCCGGCGGACGAGTGCGTGGACGACGCCGACTGCCGCGACGTCGACGCGGGCTTCCTCGGCCAGATGCCGTACTGCGCCTACTCGCGGCAGGTCGGTCACTGGCGCTGCTCCAACCAGGCATGCGCAGGGTAGCGACGGCGCTCGCCCTCGCGGCGACGGCGCTCGCGTCGTGTGGCGACGGCGCCCCCCCGCGGCCGGGGACGGCGCGCTACCTCGACGACCCTGCGTACCGCCGCGCCGAGATGCTCGCCTCGCTCACCACCACGGACAACGACTACGCGCGCCTCCGGATCGCCCGCTACGACAGCGGCGACGCCCGCGACTGGTCCGCCCTCCCTCCATGGAACCCCCCGGCCGCCCCGCTCGCACCCGGCGCCCCGGCGACGCGCCCGCTCGACCTCGGCCCCGCCGACCCAGACGCGCTTCGCGCCCTCGGCGAGGCGGCGTTCTCGCGCTACCCCGCGATGCTGGCGTCCCCGGCCGTCGAGGCGACGCTCCGCCGCCCGGGCGCCGCCGCGCGCTACGGCTTCTGGACCGCTGCTGACGGCGCGCCCGGCGGCGTGGTGGGGGTGGTGCTCGCGGGCGGGGTGCTCGGGCTCGCGTACTCCTGCGCCACCTGCCACAGCGCGCGCGGATCCGATGGCGCGCTCGTCGCGGGCCTCGCCAACGGCGCGCTCGACCTCGGCGCCCTCGTCGCCGACAGCGACCCCACGCTCCCGCACACGCAGGACGCCACGCTGCGCCGCTGGGGACCCGGGCGCGTCGACGTCACCACCGCGGAGGGCCGCGAGCCCATCGCCATCCCCGACCTGCGGCCGGTGCGCGAGCAGCTGTACCTCCAGCGCTCGGGCGCGGTGCGCCGTCGCTCGGTGGTGTCGCTGGCGATACGCATCGAGACGCTGCTGATCACCGCGCACGGCGAGGCCGTGCGGCCGCCGAGGGAGGTCGCGCTCGGGCTCGCGCTCTACCTCGACTCGCTCGCCGATTCGCTCCCCGCCCCGCGCGAGGGCGTCGCGGGTGCTGGCGTCTTCACGGCGCGCTGCGCGGGGTGCCACGCGCCGCCCACCTACGGGGGCGGGCTCGTCCCTGCGGGTGAGGTCGGCACCGACCCCGCGCTCGCCCGATCGCCCACCCGGGGGACGGGCTCGTACCGGGTTCCTTCGCTACGCGGCGTCGGGGCGCGCGCGCGGCTCTTCCACGACGGCTCGGCGGCGGGCCTCGACGCGCTGCTCGGCCCGGCGCAGGCGCACCCCATGGGGCTCGACCTGTCGGCCACGGAAGCGACGGCGCTGCGGACCTACCTCGACGCGCTGTAGTTCGGCGCGGGGCCTACGCGGCGCCCGCGCGGGTCATCATCAGCCCGCGAATCTCCGTCCGCTCTTCGGTAGCGGGCAGGCCCCAGCCGGGCTCGTAGCCGAAGATCTCCGGCGCCGACACCGACTTGAACCCGTCGATGAGCTCGATGCGCTCGAGGCCCACCAGCGCGGGGTGCCACTCGCCGCAGGCGTGCGAGAGCGACAGCATCTCCTTGCGCAACGTCAGCAGGTAGTTGGCGAGGCGCGCGGCCTTCAGCGTCGGGTCGAGGCCGCCCATCAGCCACTCGCTCTGCGTCGCCACCCCGGTGGGGCAGGTGCCCGTGTGGCACATCTGCGCCTGGATGCACCCGATGGAGAGCATCGCCTCGCGGGCCACGTTGATGAGGTCGCAGCCCAGCGCCATGGCCAGCATTCCCTGCTCCGGGAAGCCCAGCTTGCCCGAGCCGATGAACACCACCTTCTCGTGCATCCCCCGCTCGGCGAAGGCCCGATACACCGACGCGAAGCCCAGCTTGAAGGGCATCGAGACGTGGTCGCTGAAGGCCAGCGGCGCGGCGCCGGTGCCGCCTTCGCCGCCGTCGATGGTGATGAAGTCCGGCGCCCGCTTCGTGACGTCCATCTTGGTCGCCAGCTCGCGCCAGAACCCGAGGTCGCCGACGGCGCTCTTGATGCCCACCGGCAGGCCCGTGGCGTCGGCCAGGCGCTCGATGAAATCGAGCAGGGTGTCGACGTCCGAGAAGGCCGAGTGCGACGCCGGGGAGATGCAATCCTGCCCCAGCGGGACCAGCCGGATCTTCGCGATCTCCGGGGTGATCTTCTCCTTGGGCAGCACGCCCCCGAGGCCCGGCTTGGCGCCCTGCGACAGCTTGATCTCGATGGCCCGCACCTTCGCCGACGCGACGCTCTCCAGGAAGCGCTCCATCGAGAAGCTCCCCTTCGGATCGCGGCACCCGAAGTACCCCGTGCCGATCTGCCAGAGCAGGTCGCCGCCGTGCCGGTGGTGGTCGCTGATGCCCCCTTCGCCGGTGTTCTGCCACGCGCCGGCGAGGGCCACGCCGCGGTTGATGGCCTCGACGGCCTTGCGGCTGAGCGAGCCGTAGCTCATCGCCGAGGTGTTCACGATCGAGGTGGGGCGGAAGGCGTGCTTTCGCTGCCGGTGCCCGCCGAGCACCTTGGCCGCGGGCACCTGGTACTCCTTGTCGTAGTGCGCGGAGCCCGGCGCCGGGGAGCTCACCGGGAAGGCGCTCTGGCGGATGATGATGTACCCGGGCGTCTGCTCGAGGTCGTTGTCCGTGCCGAAGCCGAAGTAGTTGTTCTCCTTCTTGGACGACGCGTAGATCCAGCGGCGCTGGTCGCGCGAGAAGGGCCGCTCCTCGTCGTTGCCCGTGACGATGTACTGCCGCAGCGGGCCGCCGAGCTCCTCGGCCAGGTAGCGGAAGCGCCCGACGATGGGGAAGTTGCTCACGATGGCGTGGCGGCGCTGCCGCCGGTCGCGCAGCCCGAGCATCACGGTCAGGCTGATCGCCCCCGCGGCGGACATCAGATAGAGCGGGACATCCATAGGTCCTACGGATGTATCACGGTGCTCAGGGGCGTCCGAAGTATTCACCCCCCGCGATCGTGCCCCGCGAGCCTCCGCGCAGCCTCCCTCGATGCGGAATCACCCGAAGGTGAGGGATGAGCGGGGTTGAACGCGCCATCGTCAACAGATTCCACGAGGGGCGACGGCATCGGCTCGCCATGTGACCCTGCGCATCGGGCGGTCCTGTGTATGAGTTCGACTCGCTCTCCTTACCCGCCCTGCTCGTCCTTGGGTCCGTATCTTGGCGTTGGATGGGGAGTTGTTGACGGTTGACACGAGGGCAGAATTTCGGTGCACTCCCTGGATCGGGGGTGAGCCGCGAGCCAACCCTCCAAACGACGGGGGGTCCGCATGATGTTTGTGATGAACCATCGGGCAATCGGGGCGTTGGTCCTGTGCCTGGCCGTGACCGCTGTGCCGGGAGTGGCTCTTGCGCAGCAGGACGGTGGGCGGTCCGACGGTCAGCAGTCGGCCGATGTCGCGGACGCGTCGATCGCGGGCCCCGTTTCGACCGAACCGCTCGTCTTCGCCGTGACCATGGCGGCCCTTACTGAACAATGCGGCAATCCAGGCATTGGCCAGACAATTCCCGGGTTCATTCAGAGTTATTGTAATGGAACCCAGACCACTGGACTGAATGTGACCGAGCTGCGGCGGGTCCTCGCCCTGTTGCCTCCGCCGCTCCGGTCCCGAGACGATCGTCCTCGCTCCGCGTCGCAAACCGGGGAGGCTCGTCCGGAACTGAGCGGATCTGGCTCTGTCACGGATATCATTCTTCGAGGACTGACGCAGTTTCTCTGGAGCCGCGTCCAGGCCGAGGTGCAGCGCATCGCTCAAGAGGGGCTGCGGAGCCTGCTGAGCAACGCCTCCCCGACTCGCACAAATGACGGCGGACTCTTTGATTACCTCCAGGGCCGGCCCTGTGCGGTTCTTCCTGCGACCTGCGCTCTGCTCGGACTCGACACATCTGGCATTCGCGCCGCAGCTAGCGACGATCCGGAGAGGGATGGCGGAAGCACGACGTCGACGTTGCAGTCATTGTCGTCGGTCGGAGAGGCGCTACGGAATGCGCTTGCCAGGGACGTCGTGAGCCTGCCGCGCAATCTCGACAGGGTCATGAGTGCCGAGCCCGCGCTCGCCAGAAACCCGGACATGATGCCACTACGCCTCGCTCTGTCGCTCGGCCTGGCGATCTCCGAGAGCGTCGCGCCTGGACAGATCGTCGCCCGACTGCGAGCTCGACTCCTCGACGCCACAGACCAGGACTCGCGACGCCTCTCTGAAGCGCTGGATGTCTTTGAGGCCATCGCACTAGCGCAAGATAATCGCCGTGAAGGGGAGATCACGGACTTCGCCAATCGCGAGCTGCTCACGCTGCTGGAATCATTGCGTGCCAGTTGGGCATCGAGGACACCGGCGGATGCAAATGCAGTCCAATCGAATTCGCCGTCGACTGCCATCGATGGCGGGGCGACCAATAGCGACATCGCTCGGGCTCTGCTATTGCTCCGCGAGCTAGATCGCACCGTCGCCTCGGTCCATCGGTCTGCCACGACCCTCGCCGATCAGGATCTCAATGATGCCGAGCGTGTCTCGCGTGTGGTGCCCGTGGTGCGGGGCGTCACTTCTGCCATCCGGTCGGCGCTCCAGATCCACGACCTCCTCGCCCCGACCGCCGACCGCCTCCCCGAAGTCCGTCGGTCGAGCGATCGAATCGAGCGATTCATGCGAGGGGCGGCTGAACTCCCGGAGATATACGACGCGCTCGCCCGCCGAGACCTGCCGCGCTTCCTCGCGACCACCCTGGCGCTCATCGAAACTCTGCAGCCACAACTCCCTTCGGGGAATGCGCCCGACGCGTCGGTTTCGCCTGCCGACGCTGCGGCTCCGCTCCGTTCGCTGTCTTCCAACGTCCGTCGAGCGCTCGTGTTTGCTGCGGAACTCGCCTCGGCGACGGACGCTGACGCGGCCTCGCGGGTGTTCGAGACCCTCTCCATGCCGCCTGGGTCGTGGGAGGTCCAGGCCCAGCGGCCGATGACGACCCTCAGTGCCTACGTCGGCCTCGGTGGCGGCTACTCCCACGATTTCATGTCAACCAGCCGGTCTTCCATCATCGGGCAGGTCACCCTCATGCTCGGAGTGGACTGGACATGGCCCATCCCTGCCTGCCGCGGCTGGTTCGGTGGTCTCTATGTCCCAATCGTCGATGTCGGAACCCTGCTCTCCTTCGAACCCTCGCCCTCTCCAACCGAGCGGTCGGTGACGGAGCAGCCCCTCCGGGTGCTGGCCCCTGGCATCTTTGGTCACATCAATTACCGAGTCATCAGCCTGATGGTGGGCGCCTCCCTGGTTCCTTTCTCCCGCAACGAGGAGTGGTCGCCGACCGTTCGGTTCATGGGTGCGATCTCCTTCGGCTTCCCGCTCTTCGCCCTCTGAGCGATGCGCCGCGTCGCCGCGCTCGTCGCCTCCCTGGCGTCACTAGTGTTCTGTCCCCTGCCAGCATCCGCGCAGTGCGTCGCGCGTCCGGGCGGGGGACATCACCACCATTCACCGCCCCTCGGAGCGCTGACCTCGCCCTATGAGGCGCTGACCTTCGATCCTCGGTGCGAGTACTGGATTGACTCGCTCGGGACGCGCGCCGCGCCGCTCCCGGCCCGGCTCACGCAAGGGACCCATGAGCTCCAAGAGGCGATCCTCGCCCTCCGCGGGGGAGCGCCCGGCGCCATCGAGGCGCGCGTCGTCGTCCACGCGCGCCGATCGGACCGCGACCCGACGCAGTCGGTGTCGTGGGAGTCCGCGCTCCAGGGATGCGATCCCGGGCACGCGCTCGACGTCTGCTGGGGGCCCGACTGCCCCCACGGGGTCGCGCTGTCGTCCGAGCGCCCGGTCGTGTCGGTGCGTAGCGCCTCGTGTTCGTACCCGCTGCACCTGCGCGATCCGCTCGCGCAGGGCTCCCGCGTCGACCTCTCCCCGACGCAGCCGGTCGACGTCCCGCCGCTCAACGTCCTCGGCGTGCCCGCGGGGTATCGCCTCGCGCTCACCTCACCGACGCTCGCCGGATCCTGGATCGACCTCGGCCCCGTCGACCTCTGGGCACGGTCCACCCCGATGCAGCGATTCTTCGCTACGCACCAGTCGATCGCTACGGTGACGACCGACTGGCGCAGCGGCTCTCTGGTGCTCCGTCCCGTCGGGCCATGGACCGGGAGCCTCGTCTTCGAGGAGCTCTTGCTCGCCGCCGCGGCCGGTGAGCTCTGGCTGGGCCGCGATCATCGCGCGATTGCCGATCTCACGGGCTACCTCGGCGCCCGCCCGCGCGAGCTCCGCCTCCCCGACGCCGTGGTCGATGCGGTCATGGAGCGGCGCTACGGTCCGGCCGGTCGCGGCATGGCCCCCACCCGCTCGGACTGGCTGGAGGTATTCGCCGGTCTCTCGCTGTGCCACATCCGTGAGTACCTCCCCCGCGACCCAGGGGTCGGCGCGAGCATTCCCTCCGACGCCCGCTGCGTTCCCCTAGAGACGCTCGTCGAGCTCCCGGGAGAGGTGGTCGGGCGCGGCCCGCGGGCGTACCGCGCCACGGTCATGCACCGCTCGACGCAGGTCACTCATCGTGACGCTCGACGCGACGGACCCGCGCAACCCCATACGGTCGCCTTTGGCTTTGGGCTCCTGCGCTCCGCCGAGACCTTTCCCGACGTCGTGACGCGAGGCGACGAGCTGCGCCTCGAGGCGCCCAGAGCCCGGCCCTGGTCGGCATGCGTGGAGGGCCGCTGCGCGCCCATCGTCGGCGTGCTCGACGCCGCGGTGACGACGACGGTGCTCGCGAGCGGACTGATGGAAATCCGACCGGGGCGCCTCGAAGGAAGGGCGGCGCGACAGGGCATCGCGGTCATGCGTGTCGTCACAGTGGACCCGGTGACGGACTGGGTTCCCGTGGGCCTCGGGCGTGGCGACGAGGGCCTCGGCCGGTGGACCGCCCTCACCCACGATGAGCCCGACGTATTCACCTTCTCGCGTCGGTCCTCCCGTCTCGACTTCTCTCTCTCGCTGAGCCCCGCTGCCGTCGCCGCGTGGAACCACCGCGGGCCGTCTGGTCCGCCCGAGGCGACGACCGTGCTCGTCGCCGACCTCCCGCTCGCTTCCGCGCGCATCCACCCTCCGGCCGCCACGCCGCCCGCCGCGCTGATGCTCGTAGCGCGTCGCGGACCTGACTGCCCCGCCATCACCGCGCGCAGACTGCGTGCAGAGGTCCCCCTCGATCCGAGGACGCTCCCGGTCGACGCGGTCTTTCACCTGCACCTGGCGCAGTGGATCGCGGACGACCTTCCGCTCCGCTGCCTCGCCCGCGCGAGCTTGCGGGTGCGCCCGGAGCGCACGGTGGCGTCGGCGTGGCCGGCCCGCACGGCCCTCGTCGGCGACCTGCAGGCCGTCTTGCTGCCAGCTCGTCCGATCGCCGTCGGCCTGGCGCTGCCGCTGCTATACGGCCAGGTGCACGTCGCGGGCGGATTCGTGGTCGAGAGCGCCTTCGCCGCGACCGCGTTGGTCGACGTCGACCGTGGCACCGTCCAACGCGCCGGGCTGTCGTTCACCAGCAGCCTGAGCTGGGGTGTGTCCAGCGCGGTCCCGCGGTTGCTCTCCGTCGGCGTGCTCATCAACGTCTTCACGACGGGGCAGGGCGAACACACGCCGCGTGGGGTGGCGCCCTACGCCTCGCTCAACCTCGGCGCACTCTACGACCTTCTCGGTGGTCGGTGAGCCCGCGCGTCGCCCTCCTGTCCGTCGTCGCCCTCGGTGCGTGTGTGGAGCCGTACCGCATCACCGACGTGCGCCCGGTCCCCTCGCTCGCGCGCGGCGGTCCGCGACCGCTCTCGGTCCGGGAGGCCGAGGCGCGGATAAGCGACGAGGTAGGCGCCCTCCATCGGGCGGCGGTCACACTCGCGTGGCACGTAAGGGAAACGTTGCCCCCGGGGTGCCGCGTCGAAAGCCTGCCGTCCGCGGAGGCCATCGTAGTGGCGCAGTGCCCGAACGATCAATTGTTCGATCGGGGACTCTACTCCTTTCACCACGGCCAGGTCAGCGCGGCGTGGGCGGCGGTCGGGCACTGGATCGGTCAGACCGTCTCGGGTTCGGTCGTCGGGTCGATCGACGTCGACGTGACCGGCTCGGTCGACGAGATGTACTGCTGTCACGAGGGCTTCGACGGCGCTCTGCGGCTGCGGAGCATCCCCATCGCATCCTGTCAGCGCTGCCCCGCGCCGCCGCGCGATCGGCGCTCCCACGCGGAGTGCAACCAGTGCCTTTCCGTGGCGCGAGCGGTCGCGGTCGCTGAGAGCGTGTGGCCGCTGACACCACAGGGTCGACCGGAGGTGCGTGTGAGGGCGCGCGGCGCCGGCACTTGCTGGATGGGCCCTGGCTGCGCGTTCGGCGCTTCGAACTGTCAGAATCGCCGCGACTGTGAGTGGGCTCGTCGCGTCGACGTGACGCTCCGGCTGCATCCCCCCGAGCGTCCGTGTTCAATCACCATGATCGACCCAGCGTCGATCCTGTTCTGCTACCAGGAGGCATCGCGGCGGCGCAGGGGCGAGGCCGCGGTCGGGGTCGTCCCTTTCCTGGCTCCGCCACCCCTGAGGTCGTGCCCGCTCGGCGTCGAAGGTGTGGAGCAGGCGGCTGGATCCTGGAGCGTCCTGAGGGATGGCGGGGTGCTCGACCTCGCGGACGGGTATTTCCTCCCCCCGCTGTGAGGGTCCGCTCGGGGCTGCCGGACGTGCTAGTCGGATACCAGTTCCATGAGCGTGCTGAACCTGCGTAGGAGCCCGAAGGCGCACGGGGTCGATGGCCCCGTGGTGGTGGTGGTGATGGACGGCGTCGGCGTCGGCGCCGAAGACGAGGGCAACGCCGTGTGGCTCGCGCGCACGCCCGTCCTCGACGCCCTCGGGCGCACCGTACCCACGCGACAACTGAGGGCCCACGGGCTCGCGGTGGGGCTGCCCAGCGACGACGACATGGGCAACAGCGAGGTGGGCCACAACGCCCTCGGCGCGGGGCGGGTGTTCGAGCAGGGCGCGCGGCTGGTCAACCAGGCCATCGCCTCGGAGGCGATGTTCCGGGCGGAGACCTGGCGCTGGCTCATCGACGGGGCGCGCGAGCGCGGGGCGCCGGTGCACTTCATCGGGCTGCTCTCCGACGGCAACGTGCACAGCCACGTCGAGCACCTCTACGCGATGATCCGCCGGTGCCATCTCGAGGGGGTGCAGTCGGTGCGGGTGCACGCCCTGTTGGACGGGCGCGACGTCCCGGAGACCAGCGCGCTCACCTACGTCGACGCGCTCGAGGCCTTCCTCCGGGGCTTCACCGGGAGGGACTACCGCGTGGCCTCCGGCGGCGGCCGGATGAAGGTCACCATGGACCGCTACGAGGCCGACTGGTCCATGGTGGCGCGCGGCTGGGAGGCGCACGTGCACGGCGAGGGGCGGGGCTACCGCTCGCTCTCCGAGGCCGTCAGCTCGCTGCGCGCGGAGACCCCCGGGGTGATCGACCAGAACCTCCCGGGCTTCGTCATCGTCGACGAGCGCGGCGCGCCGGTGGGGCCCATCCGCGACGGCGCCTCGGTGATCTTCTTCAACTTCCGCGGCGACCGGGCGATCGAGATCACCCGGGCCTTCGAGCAGGAGACGCTCACCACCTTCGACCGCGGCCCGCGCCCCGAGGTGCGCTACGCCGGGATGATGCAGTACGACGGCGACCTGCGGCTGCCGCGGCGCTACCTGGTGACCCCGCCGGCCATCGACCGCACGCTGGGCGAATACCTCGCGAGCGAAGGGGTGATGCAGCTGGCCATCAGCGAGACCCAGAAGTTCGGCCACGTGACGTACTTCTGGAACGGCAACCGCACGGAGCCCTTCGACCCACAGCGCGAGGTCTACGTGGAGGTGTCGAGCGACCTGCGGCCCTTCGAGGAGCGGCCGTGGATGAAGTGCGCGGAGATCACCGACCGGCTCATCGACGAGCTCAAGACCGGGCGCTACCGCCACGCGCGGGTGAACTACCCCAACGGCGACATGGTGGGTCACACCGGCGTGCGCGACGCGGCGGTGATGGCCGTCGAGGCGGTCGACCTGCAGCTCGGGCGGCTCATCCCCGCGGTGCTGGCGCTGGGCGGCGCGGTGCTGGTGACGGCCGACCACGGCAACGCCGACGAGATGTTCGAGCTCGACAAGAAGACGAAGCGGGCGCTCACCCACGCCGACGGGCGGCCGCGGGCGAAGACGAGCCACACGCTCAACCCGGTGCCGCTGCACGTGGTGACTCCGCCGGGGCGGGCGGTGGCGCTTCGGGGCGACCTGCCTGCCGCGGGGCTCTCCAACGTGGCGGCGACGGTGCTCGACCTGCTCGGATATTCAGCCCCCGAGGGCTACGACCCGTCGCTGCTCGCGGAGTGATGTACGGAAGTTCGACGCCGGCCCGGGGAGCACACTAGGCTGACCGGCGATGGCGCACGAAGTCGGTCCCAACATGCAGGTCTCGGTTCACTACAAGCTCCGGGACGCCCGCGGAAACCTCCTGGAGGACACCGAAGACCCCGAGGGGGACGGGCCGGTGAAGTTCATCGTCGGGATGTCCATGGTGCTCCCCGGGCTTGAGAAGGGCCTCGAAGGGGCCTTTGCAGGGGATGTCATCAACCTCGTGGTGGCCCCGGAGGACGGCTACGGCACCCGCGACGAGACCGACGTGTTCGACGTCGACCGCACGGAGTTTCCCGACCCCGACGCGGTCGAGGTGGGGGGCGAGTACACCGCCGAGGGCGACGACGGCACCACCCTCACGATGCAGATCCTGGAGGTGCACGACGACCACGTGAAGGTCGACGCCAACCACCCCCTGGCGGGCCTCACGCTCAACTACCAGGTGCGGGTGCTGGACGTACACCCGGCCTCGGAGGAGGAGCTGGTGCTCGCCCAGGCCGAGCTGGCCGAGCACCGGGCCCCGATCGGGGAGGTGTCCTGATCGAACCGCAGGTTGTGGTAAGGTCGCGCCGCCTGACTGAGCCCCTTCCATGAACCTGAGCAATTCCGAACGTTTTCTCGACGAGCCCCGCCTCCTCCACTTCCCGGTCGCTTCGCAGCGCATCGACCCTGACGCCGCCAAGGTGGTCCGTCGGCTGACCCAGGCGGGCTTCAAGGCCTACCTCGTCGGTGGGTGCGTCCGCGACCTCCTCCTCGACAAGGCCCCCAAGGACTTCGACGTCGCCACCAGCGCGCGACCCAACGAGGTCCGAGGGCTCTTCCGCAACTGCCGCATCATCGGTCGCCGCTTCCGCCTCGCGCACATCCTGTGCGGCGGAAACAAGGTCATCGAGGTCGCGACGTTCCGGAAGGACCCGACGGCGGACATCCTGGATGACACGGCCGACTGGGAGCCCGTCGACGAGTCCGAAGACGCCCCCCGCAAGGTGAGGCCCCACGAAGATCAAGACCTGCTGATCCGCCACGACAACGTCTTCGGCACCCCGCCGGAAGACGCCATCCGCCGCGACTTCACCATGAACGCCCTCTTCTACGACCTCGAGCGCAAGGAGGTCGTCGACTACGTCGGCGGCCTCGCGGACATCGAGCGTCGGGTGATCCGCACCATCGGCGACGCCGACGTGCGCTTCCGCGAAGACCCGGTGCGCATCCTGCGGGTGATCAAGTTCGCCGCGCGGCTCGACCTGGGCATCGAGCCCGAGGTCTACGACGCCATGGTGGCCCACCGCGAAGACCTCCTGCGGGCGGCCCGTCCGCGGCTGCTGGAGGAGGTGCTGCGGCTGATGCGCCACGCGGCCTCGCGCCGCTCGGTCTGGATCGCCTGGGAGACCGGGGTGCTGGCCACGGTGCTCCCCGAGGTGGCGGCGTGGATCGACGACCACCCCGACGCCTCGCAGCGGCTGTGGTCGCGGCTGGCGGCCATCGACGCGCGCGCCAAGGCGGGCGACCTGCCCTCCGACACGACGCTGTTCTGCGCGCTGACGCTCGACCCGGCGCTGGAGTCGATGACGGGCGTCAAGGACGCCCTCAACGGCGCGACGGACTTCTATCAAGACCTCCAGGCGCTGCTGCCCATGCCGCGAAAGCTCTTCGACCGGGTGCGGCAGGTGGTGGCGGCGCAGCGGCGCTTCCGCACCGGGCGCGAGTCGACCCTCACCCGGCGCGACTTCTACGACGACGCGAAGGACCTCTTCGTGCTCGACGGCTCGCGGGTGCGCCCGCCGAAGGAGTCGGCCCGCCGGGCGGTCGACGGGGTCTGACCGAACCCGCAGAGGGGGGACGGGCGCTTCCGGGGCGCCGGCCCTATGCAGTGGGGCGACGCCCATCGATGGTCACCCCCGACAACGACAGCGAGCCGCTCCATCCGCCGGGTACGATCGTCGGTCGCTACCGGCTGCTGCGCCCCCTCGGGGAGGGCGGCATGGGGGCCGTGTACGAGGCCGTGCACACAGACCTCGGGAAGCGCGTGGCCATCAAGATCCTGCGGCCCGAGGTGGCGCGGCAGGCGGAGTCGCGCGCGAGGTTCCTGAGGGAGGGCCAGGCCGCGGCGAGCATCCACCACCCGCACGTGGCGGAGGTGTTCGACGTCGGCCAGGAGCGCGGCGCCCTCTACCTCGTCATGGAGCTGCTGGAGGGCGAGAACCTCTACGAGCACCTCTACCGCGTGGGCCCGCTGCCCGTCGACCGCTGCGTCGACCTGCTGCTGCCCGTGTGCGCCGCGCTCGCGGTCGCCCACGAGCAGGGCATCGTGCACCGCGACGTGAAGCCCGAGAACGTCTTCCTGGCCCGCTCGCGGCACGGCGTGCTCCAGCCCAAGCTCCTGGACTTCGGCATCTCGAAGGTCCCGCTCCCCGGCGGCGGGCGCCTCACCGCCACGTCGAGCCTCCTCGGCACGCCGCACTACATGTCCCCCGAGCAGGCCCAGGAGGGCGGCCGGGTCGACGCGCGCAGCGACCAGTACGCCTTCGGCGTGGTGCTCTACGAGTGCTCCACGGGCCGACGCCCCTTCGAGGGCGACGACCTCTACCCCCTGTTGCACGCCATCGTGCGGGGCGACTCGCTCCCGCCGCGCGCGGTGCGCCCCGAGCTCCCGGTGGCCTTCGAGGCCGTGGTGCAGCGCGCGATGGCCGTCGACCCCGCCGCGCGCTTCGCCGACATGCACCACCTCGGCGGGGCCCTGCTCCCCTTCGCCGGCCCCGCCGCGCAGGCCGCGTGGGGGCCCGTCTTCGGCGCCGTGCCCACGGCCCCCGCCGCGACCGTGTCGCCGCTCGCCGGGGCGCCCACGCTCGCGGAGGGAACGCCCCTGCCCCTCGCCCGCGGTCGCTCGCGCCGGGCGGCCTTCCTGGCCGGCTGCGCCGTCGCGCTGGTGATGCTCGGCACGGCGCTCGTCGCCGCCACGCGCCGCCCGCCGCCCCGCGCGCCGGAGCGTCGCGGGTCGACGGTGCTGCAGGCGCCCGCCGCCGCGCCCGCCGCGATGACGCCGGCCGTCGCCTCGCGCCCGCTGGCGGAGGCGGTGCCGGCGCAGGCGACCGACGCCGCGCCCGCGGCGAGGGTCCCCGTCGGGCGGGCGTCGCGCCGCCACCGGGAGCGCCCGGCCGGGGCGTCCATCGACGAGCTGCCCACAACCCCCAGGCCCGGGGGCGCCGACCGGGGGCCCAACCGCGCACCGATCGTGGAGTGAGAGCGATGAGGGTGATGGGACTCTGCGTCGCGCTGCTGGTGCCGTTCCCGGCCTTCGCGCAGACGCTCGACCTCAACGCGATGGTGCACCAGGGCGTCGAGCTCCGGCGGGCGCACCGCGACCTCGAGGCCCTGGAGGTGTTCCAGCAGGCGTGGATGGTGTCGCGCGCGCCGCGGGTGCTGGCGCAGATCGGCTTCGCCGAGCTCGCCCTCGGACGCTGGGTCGACGCGGAGGTGCACCTCGTCGAGGCCCTCGACGCCGACCGCGACCCGTGGATCACCGAGCACCGCGCCCTGGTGGAGGAGGCGCTGCGGGACGTCGGCCGCCACGTCGGGAGCCTCGACGTGCGGGCCAACGTGCCAGGCGCCGAGGTGAGGGTCGAGGGCCGCCGGGTGGGCGCGCTCCCCTTCACGCGCCCGGTGCGGGTCGCCGCCGGGACGACCACCCTGGAGGTGAGCGCGCCGGGCCATCTGCCCATCCGCCGTAGCATCGTGGTGGCGCCGGGCTCCCTCGCCCGGGAGACGGTCACCCTGCTGGGCGCCGACGCCTGGACCCTCGGGGCCCTGCCGGTGCCGGGCGCGGCGGTGCCCGGGGGCCGCGAGCCGGGCTCGACGCAGCGGGTGCTGGCGTGGGCGGCCGCGGGCGGCGCGGTGCTCGCGCTGGGCGTCGGCGTGGCGGCGCTGGTGGTGCGCAACGACGCGGTCGCACGATGGAACAGCAACGCCTGCCTGGTCGGCGGTCAGACCCGCCAGCAGAACTGCGGCGACGAGGCGTCGACGGCGACGACCGCCGGAGGGGTCAGCATCGGGGGCTTCGTCACGAGCGCGGCGCTGGCCATCTCATCGGTGGTGCTCTTCGCCACGGCGCCCGCGCGACACGGTCGGCCGGTGGCGTCGGCCTTCGGCTGCGGCGTCGGACCGGGGGCGGTCGGAATCACCTGCGGAGGCTCGCTATGAGGTTCGTTCGCGCCGTGTCGCTCGGGTTCATCGCCGCGTTCGGCCTCGGGTGCCCCGGGCTCCTGCCCGGCACCGATCGGGCCTCCGACGCCTCGCTCGCCGACCCCGACGCCCCGGTCGCGGTCGTAACGGACGTGCCGCCGCCCATCGATCGCCCCGCGGTGGTGATGGACGTGCCCGCGCCCATCGATCGCCCCGTGGTGGTGATGGACGTACCCGCGCCCATCGATCGCCCCGTGGTGGTGATGGACGTGCCCGCGCCCATCGATCGCCCCGTGGTGGTCGTGGACGTGCCCGCGCCCATCGATCGCGGCGCGCCGGACACCGGCGGCCTCATCGACACCGGACCGCCCCTCGACGTAGGGATGGTGGGCGGCGGGCGCTGCGGCGACGACGACCAGGCGTGCTGCGACTACGGCGAGTGCCGCGGCAACCGGGTGTGCCTCCAGGAGGGCAGCCGGGCGACCTGCCAGGACTGCGGCGCCGACGACAAGCCGTGCTGCGCCTTCGGGCGGTGCAACGGCGACACCGCCTGCGTCCCGGGCACCGGCGGTCAGGCGACCTGCCAGGACTGCGGCGACCGCAATCAACCCTGCTGCGCGGGCGGCAACTGCGAGGAGGGCTCGTGCCAGTGGCGCCCGGGCGATCCCACCGCGACCTGCCGCTAGGGCACTGATGTAGAACACGGCCATGGAGCGAGCGGCGGCACACGGCGACCCGAGGCCCGCGATGGTGCGAACCCTCCAGCGGCGGCTGGCCTTCGCGGTCGACCTCCGCCGCGGGCGCCACGACGCCGCGCTGCGCTCCATCGCCCACGCGGCGGCGCGCAGCGGGGCGCGCTCGCTCGACGCCGTGGTGCTCGACGGGGTGATCCGCGTGGCCCTCTCCAACCCGGAGTCGGGCTCGCTGCCCGAACGCTCGGCGCGGCTCGACCAGCTCGTCGGGGCGATGGGCCTGCGGGTGCGCTTTGTCCGCGGGTCCGAGGTGTCGCAGCCCGCGCTCGACCCCGACCGTCGCGCGCGCCGCGGGCTCGTGCGCGCCGCGGGCTTCCACGTGGCGCGCATCGCGTCGCGCTGGCAGGGCGCCCTCGACGACCACGACCCCGAGGAGGTGCACGCGCTGCGGGTCTCGCTCCGCCGGCTCAAGGCGACCCTCTGGGCCATCGGCGACGGCGCCCTCGACGACCGGCTCCGCGCGCTCCGCGCCTGGGCCCGCGCGCTCGCCCCGCTCACCGGCGCGCTGCGCGACCTCGACGTGGCCCTCGCCTCCCTCCGCGGCCTCGCGCCGGACGCGGCCTCGCTCGCCCACGTCCGCGGGCGGCTGCTCGCTGCCCGCCGGCACGCCCGCGACGCGATGTTCGCGCACCTGCGCCGGGCCGACGTGGTCGCGACGCTGCGGGCGGCGATGTCCGCCGAGCCCCGCCTCCGCGAGCCCCGCGGTCGCGCCCGCCGCGTCGCCCGCCGCGCCGTCGCGCGCGGGCTACGCCGGCTGGCGCGGGCGCTCGACGGCGACCTCCAGCACCCGGAGGGCTACCACCTCATCCGGCGCCGCGCGCGGCGGGTGCGGGACGTCGTCGAGGTCACCGAAGGGGCGCTGCGCAAGCGCGACCGGGCGTGGCGCGATCGGCTGAAGGCGGTGCAGTCGCAGCTCGGCGACCTGCACGACCTCGACGTGCTCACGGGGCTGCTCGCGGACGACGACCGCGCGCTCGACGGGCTGCGGGGCGCCATCGAGCGCCACCGGGCGACGCTGGTCGCCGGGCTCGGCGCGCCGCTCGCGCTGCTGGCCGTCGAGCTCGGCGAGGCCCGGCGGTGAAGGCGACGCGGGCTTAGTCCGACGGCCGCGCGTCGCCCACGAGCGGAGGGCGGCGGATGTCGACCTTGCCGTCGGGGAAGAAGTCGTCGAAGGACAGCGAGGTGGCGGCCGCGAGGCGCGCCGACACGGCCTCCGCGCGCGCGAGGTCGAGGCCCACGCCGTGGACGCGGAGATCGCCCTCCAGCCGGTGGCGCAGGTGCTGGAGCCGCTTGAGGGTCGAGAGGTAGGCGCCGCGCCAGATCTCCATGAACGGACGGTGGTCCATCGGGTTGTGGGAGATGAGCCGACGCTGCCGGTTGCCCGGGACGAAGGTGTAGCAGCTCACGTCGGGGCGCTTGCGGAGCACCCAGCTCCGGGTGGTCTCGTAGCGCGTGTACGAGATCGTACGGACGTCCTGGTCGATGTTGTAGAGCACCCCGCGGCGGTCGTTGAAGCCCGGGGTGCGCGCGACGTAGGGGAGGAAGGGGTCGAGCACGAAGATCAGCGTGGCCCCGCGGCGCATGGCCTCGACGAAGTTGGAGGTGCGGGTGATCGCGCCGTCCTCGTAGTAGCGGCCGCGGATCGGCGTGGCCGAGAACGCCGGGTTGATGCTGAGCGACGCCTGGATCGCCCGGCTGATCGGGACGGTGTTGTGCTCCTCGTCGCCAAAGATCACGTGGCTCCGCTCGTCCTGGTCGGTGGCGCCGATGTAGAGGGGCCGCGGGAGGCGGCGGAAGTCGTTGGTCGCGCCGGGCGCCGTGAGCACGCCGCGCAGCGTCGCCTCGAAGCGATCGGCCCGGAACGGCGGCGCCACGAGGTCGGCGTAGTCGAAGAGGAACTGCTCGCGCGACAGCTCTCGCTCGACGCCCCGGCGGCTCACGATCCCCTCCCACGCGGACTTCGTCGCGGCGCCCACGCGGCGCAGGAAGCCCGGGAGGTCGAGGTGGCCGAGCCGGAAGAGCCGCAGGTCGATCGGCGCGACCCGCCCGCCGCGGACCCCTGCGATGGCCGCCATGTACTCGTCGACGGAGTACCCGACGGCGAGCGGGCCCGTGACGACGGCCCCGGCGCTGATGCCGAAGAACATGTCGAAGCCGTTGGCGCCGCCGGAGTCGAGGCAGTCGTCGAGGCACTTCAACACGCCGAGCTCGAAGAAGATCCCGGTGATGCCCCCGCCGGCGGCGCACAGCGCCCTCCCCCCCGGCGCGCGGCGGCCGAGCGCCCGCTGCGCCTCGCCGAGGAAGGCCGCGCCCCACGCGACGTCCGTCGTGTCGGGGCCCTCGAAGGCCTCGTGGCGCAGCACCCGGCCCACGCCGCGCGCGCCGAGCTCCAGGAGCAGCGCGTCGATGGCGGGCGTCTCCCCGCCGGCCATCAGCACGAGGATGCGGTGGAACCCGAAGCGCTCCTCGATGTCCGCGACGGCGTCGAGCGCGTCGAGGATGGCGATCGCGCGCTCGGCGTGGTGACAGAGGTCCTCGCGGCAGCGGAGGTCGAGCACCAGGAGGTTGACGTAGTTCTCGTGGAGTTCGGCGACGAGCGCGCGGAGCTCGGGCCGAAACACGAGGCTGCACGTCAGGGCCCCCCAGGTGATCGTGGGCTCGCCCGCTCCCGCTCCCGCTCCCGCCTCCGCGGCGCTCCCAGCCGCGCCCGCGAGCGAGCGCACGAAGCCCTCGAACTGCGTCGCGGAGGGGCCATGGTAGAGAACCCGCTTGGGGTGATCCCCGGTCGTCAAGGTCGGCAAGCTCCCGCTCTCCGCGATGGCATCAGGTGGGGCTCAGCGCGCGGCGGTGACCGCGGCGGCGACGGCGTCGGCGCCGAGGGTGAAGTCCGCCGTGACGGCCGTCCCCGCGGGAACGTCCACCACCCGCGAGGTCTCGACGGCGGCGGAGAAGCGCGGGCGGGTGCCCTCCATGGCGCGGCGGGTCCATCCCTCGTGCCAGAAGCGCAGGGTGTACCTCCCCGGCGGGACGGCCCGCAGGATGTACCGCCCCGCCGCGTCGGTGACCGCGAAGTACGGGTGCGTGAACGCGTGCACGTACGCCAGCATCCACACGTGCCCCGCGTCGCAGATGAGCCGCGCCACGCCCGCGCGCTGGATGCGCTTGGTCACCGTGAGCCCGTGCGGCGACGCCTGGTTGAACCAGTTGTCGTCGTCGTCGTAGCCGTAATACGCGTGCACGTTGTGCAGCAGCCCGTGGTCGCTGTTGCCGAAGCGCAGCTCGGCGCCCACGGGCAGGGCCAGCACGTGGGGCTCGTAGCGGCACCCGCGCTGGTCGACGGTGACGGGCGAGAGGTCGGGCGCGGCGCCGCGGCCGATGTCCGCGAGCCACACCACGGAGTTGGCCACACCCCCATCGGCGCCCACCACGAGGGTCGGGTCGGGCTGCGCCGGGCCGCAGTGGTCGGGGTTGCCGCCGGCGCCGACGGGGGTGGGCGTCACGGCCGGGGGCGCGCCGCGCCAGCGAACGGTCCCCTGGATGATCCCCGGGCGGTCGAGCACCGTCGGGTCGACGCGGTAGATGGGCGGCGGCGCGGGCGCGTCGACGGCGGGCGTGGTGACGGCGGCGGGGCGCCCGGGCGGCGGCGGGGCGGAGGGCGCGCGGCGACAGGCGACCAGGGAGAGCAGCGCCACCAGGGGGAGGGTTCGCATGGGCATCCCTTTCTATGGTGCCGCTGAGCCCGTCGCCACGCCCTGAAGGACGCGGCAACGCGTGCAGCAGTGAAGCCCGCAAGCGGGCTGGTCGCAGCCCTGGACATCGTACAGGCCGTTGCGGCCTTCATCGCTGCACGCGTTGCCGCGTGTTTCAACACGCGGTGACGGGCCCATCGGCACCTTGAAAGGGAGGGTTCTCATGGGGGTATAGCGTGACCTATTCGAGCAGCGCGACGGCGTCGCCGATGCGCGCGAGGGCCTTGTCGATGTTCTCGACGCTGACCGCGTAGGAGAGGCGCATGTGGCCCGGCGCGCCGAAGGCCGCCCCCGGAACCACCGCGACGTGGGCCTTGTCGAGCAGCCACGCGGCGACGGCGGCGTCGTCGTTGAGCACGGCCCCGTCGGGGGTGCGCCGGCCGATCCACTCGCCGATGTCGCAGAAGGCGTAGAAGGCCCCCTCGGGGGTGCCGCAGCGCACGCCCGGGATGTTGCGCAGCCCCTCCACGAGGCGGTCGCGCCGGAGCTGGAAGAGCGAGCGCATCTGCTCGAACTCCAGCGCGGGCGAGCGCAGGGCCTCCAGCGCGGCCCACTGCGACGGCGTCGCGGTGCTGGTGGCGCCCTGCGACTGCACCATGTCCATGGCCTTCGAGAGGGCGACCGGGGCGATGCTCCAGCCCACGCGCCAGCCGGTCATCGCGTAGGTCTTGCTGACGCCGTCGATGATGACGGCGCGGGGCGCGAGGTCGGGCGCCACGGAGACCAGCGAGCGCTGCTCGAAGCCGTCGTACACGAGCGAGCCGTAGATCTCGTCGAGGACGATCCAGCAGTCGTGGGCGCGGAGCACGGCGGCGATGGCCTCGAGCTCGGCGGGGCCGTACGCGGCGCCGGTGGGGTTGCTCGGCGAGCACAGCACGACGGCCTTGGTCTTCGGCGTGAGGGCGCGCGCGAGGTCGGCCGGGTCGAGCTTCCACCCGCGCTCGAGGGTGCTCGGGATGAACACCGGCGTCGCGCCCACGAGGCGCACCTGCTCGGGGTAGCTCACCCAGTAGGGCGCCGGGATGATCACCTCGTCGCCGGGCTCGAAGAGGGCGAGGGCGAGGTTGAAGAGGGCCCCCTTGGCGCCGACGGTGACCACCACGTTGGCCGCGGTGGCGGGCACGCCGCGCTCGCGGGTGGAGCGCTCGGCGATGGCCGCGCGCAGCTCGGCGACGCCCGACACGGCGGTGTAGCGGGTCTTGCCGGCCTCGATGGCGGCGACGCCGGCCTCGCGGATGTTGCTCGGCGTGTCGAAGTCGGGCTCGCCCGCGCCGAAGGAGATGATGTCCACCCCCTGCGCGCGGAGCTCCTGCGCCCGGGCGTTGATGGCGAGCGTGGCCGAGGGGACGACAACCGAGAGGCGATCAGCGAGCTTCGTGGACATGCGCGCGGATACTACGGGGCATGCGCCGCGGGGTGCTAGCGCCGCGTCGCGTCAACGCGCCTCTACCGATCGACGCCCTCGAAGACCAGCGGCAGGTCGTCGCCGGGCTTGGGGAAGGGGATCATCTGCCGCCGTGTCTCGCCCCGCCCGTCGAGGCGCCATCGGTACCGCCGCAGCAGGTGGAACATCACCAGCTTCGCCTGCATGGTGGCGAACTGCATCCCGATGCAGGTGTGGGCGCCGCCGCCGAAGGGGATCCAGCTGAAGCGGTGGCGCTTGTGCTCCGCGCGGCCCTCACTGAAGCGCTCGGGGTCGAAGTCGTCGGGCCGGGTCCAGTGCGCGGGGTCGCGCTGGATGAAATAGTTGTCGAGCCACACGGCCGTGTTGGCGGGGATGGCCACGCCGTCGATCTCGCAGGCCCGCAGGGTACGCCGCGGGAGGGTGGGCACCGGGGGGTAGAGCCGCAGGGCCTCGCGCAGGCACTGGTCGGCGAGCGGGAGCCGGTCGAAGTCGCCCCAGGAGAGCTGCTCGACGCCCAGTCCGCGGGCCTCGTCGCGCAGGCGATCCTGCCAGGCGGGGTGGCGGCCGAGGGCCTCGACCAGGGTGGTGAGCGCGCTGGTGGTGGTGTCGTGCGCTGCCATCAGCAGGAAGATCATGTGGTCGACGACCTCGTCGTCGGTGAGGCGCCCGCCCTCCTCGTCGGCCTCCCGGCACAGGTGCGAGAACATGTCCCCCCCGTCGCTGCCGCGCCGCGCCGGGATGAGCCCGCGGAGATACCTGACCAGGTATTCGCGGCTGCGCAGCGCCTTCCATTTCGCGAGCCCGGGCACGGCGAAGGGGACGACGGCGACGGTGCCGAGGGTGAGGGCGGTGAAGGCCTCGCGCACCCGGTCGGAGTCGGCGCCGAGGGGCATCCCCAGGAAGACCGCCGCGGCCTGGTCGAGCAGCAACCGCTTGATGCGGGGGTAGAAGCGCAGGGTGGCGCCCGCGGGCCACGACGCGACGGCGCCGGTGATGAGCGGGTGCATCTGGGCGAGGTAGCCCTCCACCGCGGGGCGCTTGAAGGCCGACTGGAGCAGCCGGCGGTGGAAGCGATGGTCGTCGAAGTCGCGGAGCATCAGGCCGCCGGAGAAGAAGCTCGCGAGGTTCTGGCTCCACCCTAGGAGGCTGGAGAAGTTCTTGTCGCGGTCGAGCAGGATGGTCTCCGCCGCGTCGGCGCCCTGGAACACCGCGCCCACGTTGAACAGGATGTTGCTCCGCCAGACCCTCCCGTAGCGGCGGTTCTGGTTGACCGACCAGGCCTCCTGGTCGGCGAAGTACTCCACCGTCGAGCCGACGAGGGGCAGGCCGTCGTGGCCCGGCAGGTGCCGCAGGTCGCCCGTCGGGGTGGTCAGCAGGTGGGCGGGGTACGGCGTCGGGCGCGGTCGCGCGGGGGCTTCCTGGGTCACGCGTCTCGACTCCGGTATAGGGGTGTCTCAGCCCGCGAGGGCGGCGAGGGCAGCGCGCACCTCGGCGGGCGTCGGGCGGAATCGCGGGAGCTTCGCGAACATCTTGGCCAGCAGCCCTTCGAGCTCCTTCGGCAGGGCGGGCGCGGCCTGGCGCAGCACCGGGGCGGGCGCGTCGAGGTGCTGCGCGATCACCGCCGGACCATCCCCCTGGAAGGCCGGGTGCCCGGTGAGCATCTCGAAGAGCAGCGCGGCGAAGGCGTACACGTCCCCCGCGGTGGTGCACGGGCCGCCGCGGATGCGCTCGGGGCACAGGTACGCCGCGGCCATGTGGGGGGAGAGGGCGCGCACGGCGGGCAGCGGGTCGGGCGCGGCGGTGGGCCCGGTGGCGAGGGCGTCGATGGAGAGGCGCACCCGGGTGGCGCCCGCGGAGGCCAGGAAGAGGGCGCCGGCGCGGAGGTCGCGCGCCAGCACGCCGCGGGCGTGGAGGTGTTCGAGCAGCGAGGCGATCTGCACGCCCGCGGCGAGGACGGCGTCGAGGGGCACCGGGCCCGCGGCGAGCACGTGCGGCAGCGCCGGGGTGGAGACGAACTCCGTCACCACCACGGTGCGCCCATCGACCGCGCGCTCGAGGACGTCGAGCACGGGGATGAGCATGTCGTGCGGGGCGGCGGCGCGGAAGGCGCGCACCTGGTCGGTGAGCCGCTCGCGCTGCGTGGCGTCGTCGCTGCCGTAGGCCGTCGGGACGCGCGCCGCGACGATGGCGCCGCTCTTCACGTCGAGGGCCCGGTAGACGTCCGCGGTGGTGCCCGCGCCGCAGCGCTCGATCATGCGGTAGTGCCGCGCCACCACGCGGCCGCCGAGGAGGTCGGGGCCGAGGTCGTAGAGCGCGGCGCCGTCCAGCGGGCAGCGCGGCGGCTTGCCCGAGTAGCTCGACTTGCAGGTGGGACAGACCTTCACGCTGCCCCGTACTCTCACGGAACACCCCGCCCCCGCGCAAGGGTCTGATGGTTGACCTCATCTTCGCCGATGCGAAAGGGGCGCAAACCGCTGTGGGGCTGGGGTTCCGCGCGATGGCGCGTCACCCCAGGCAATAACACGATGGACGCCCCGGGCATTGCCCGGGGCTCCGGTCGGACATCACTTGCCCAGGACGGAGCGACGACCGTCGACTTCCTTCTTCGGGATCGCAGGGCGCTGGGCGATGTGAGCCCAGCGACGGAGCGACGCCCATCGGCGTGACAACGCCTCTGCTTCCGGACCGCGTCGTGTTCCGATCGGTGTGATGCCAGCGACGTCCGACCGGAGCCCCGGGCAATGCCCGGGGCGTCCATCGTGTTATTGCCTGGGGTGACGCGCCATCGCGCGGAACCCCAGCCCCACAGCGGTTTGCGCCCCTTTCGCATCGGCGAAGATGAGGTCAACCATCAGCGCAAGGGTGGAGTGGGGCGGAGCGCGTCAGCCCAGCAGCCGACCGATGGCCTCGGCCACGCCGCCGCCGACGCCCCGCGGGGTCTTCGTGAGGCGCTCGGTGGCGTGCTTCGCCACCTCGTCGGGGCTGTGGCCCATCGCGAAGCTCCGCCCGGCCCACTTGAACATCGGGACGTCGTTGATCCAGTCGCCCACCACGGCGACCTGCGAGGCGTCGAGGCCCTCGCGCACGCACAGCCGCGCGAGCCCCTGGGCCTTGTCCGACGCGCGGTCGCGCACCATCAGGGCCCAGCGCTGCTCGCGGTCGAGGGGGAAGGCCGCCGTGTTGACGTCGTCGCCGTGGAGCTCGTGGAGCCACTTCGCGGTGCGCTCGACGCCCTCGCGCAGCCCGACGCCGATGGCGATGGCGACCTCGTGGCGCCGCTGCCACGCGGCGGAGTGCCTGAGCGCGGGGTGCAGGGAGAGCCGCGGCGACCAGGTGCGCACGTAGCCCGCGACGGCGTCCGGGCCGTGCTCCCCGTGGATCTCGTCGTGCAGGAACCAGAACGGCTGCACGGCGTGGTCGCCCATGGCGTGGGTGAGGCCCGCCACGACGCCTTCGCCGAGGAGGTGCTGCGACAGCGGCCGCCCGTCGACGGCGTCGGCGAGCACGGCGCCGTCGGCCACCACCAGCGGGCCGCGGAGCCCGAGCGCGTGCGCCGTGGGCAGCGCGCCGGTGGTGATGCGCCCGGTGGCGATGGTGACGTTGATGCCCGCGCGGAGGGCGCGGCCGATGGCCTGGTGGTCCTCCGGGGCGATGTGGTCACCGGGGCCGAGGAGGGTTCCGTCGAGGTCGAGGGCGAGCAGCCGGGGGAGGGTCACACCGACCATAGGTAGCAGAGCCCACGGAGCGGCGCCCACCGACGCCGATTCAGAAGCGCCCGCCCAGGCTCAGCGCGCCGCCGCCCGGCAGCGCGCGCGCGTCGACGAAGTACGTCGCCGGCCGCGGGGCCTCCCGCGCGAAGTACAGCACCGTCGCGAGCACCCCGAGCGCGACGCCCCCGGAGACGAAGCCCACCGCCACCGCGTCGTTGCCCCCGGTCGGATCGGTCACGAACCACGTGACCCCCAGCGCCGCGCCCGCGAGCGCCGCGCCCGTCGTCACGAAGAACACCCCGTCGGCGTTGCCGCGCCGCGGGCGCAGCGCTGCCAGCTCGCCGCGGGCGCCGCGCAGCCGCACGACGATACGCTCGGTGCGGGCGCGCTCGGCGGGGTCGTCGACGCGCGCGAGGTAGCCCTGGTACGCGGCGAGGGCGAGGTCGATCTCCCCGAGGCGCTCTCGCACCACGCCCAGGTTGAACCACAGGTTGGTGCCCGCCGGGTCGAGCGCCAGCGCGGCGTCGAGGAGCACCGCGGCGTGGCGGTAGCGCCCGGCGGCGTACGCGGCGCGCGCGGCGTTGTACTGGGCCTGCGCGGGGGCCGACACCTCCCGGGGCTCGAAGCTGGCCCTTCCGTCGGCCGAGGGCTGCGCGCGGGCGCTCAGCGGTGCGAGCGTGCACGCCAGCCCCAACACCCACCCTGCTCCGCCCGGCGATCGCACCGCGGCGGAACATAACCCCGGCGCGCCGGGCGGTGTACGGTCTTCGCGTGAAGGCACGTCGGTACGGGATGGTCGGGTTGGCGCTGGCGGCGGCCGCGCGGAGCGCAGCGGCGCAGGGCCTGGGCGACGAGGTGGTGGCCCCCGGGGCGACCGTGGCCGCGGTGAGCGGCGCCGAGGCCGCGCGGGTCAACCCCGCGGGCATCGGCCTGGGGCGCAGCTGGTCGGCGCGGATCACCCACACCGAGGAGGTGGCCCGCGGCGGGACGGCGCTCAACAGCACGGCGGCCGCGTGGGCGACGCCGCTGCCCTTCGGCTTCGGGGTGTCCGTGGGCGCGACCTTCGCGCGGCCCGACGCCTTCGCCGTGGGATCTGGCGCGCGCCTGGGGATGTGGGGCTCCGTCGACCTCGGGCTCGCGTGGTCGCTCGACCGTCGGCTCTCCATGGGAATACGCACCCGGGTATTCGCGGGCAACGGGAGCGGGGCGGGCTCGGCCGCGGAGACCGTCGACGGGCGCGTGGCGGTGGACGCCGGGGCCCTCTGGCGGCCGTCGTCCTACGGGGCCTTCGGCGTGGTGATGCGCGGCGTGACGGGCCCGCAGAACCTCGCGCTCGGCCTCGACCGCAGCGTGGTGGCGGGCCTCGCGGTGCGCCCCGTGGGCACCGACGCGTGGACCCTCGGCATCGACGGCTCGTGGGCCCAGCAGGGCAACCTCCAGGCGCGGGCAGGCACCCGCCTCGCCATTCCGCACGTGGGCTTCGCGCGCGCCGAGGCGGTGTGGGACTTCGGCCTCGACGCGTGGCGCGCGGGCGTCGGGCTCGAGCTGGTGTGGGGGCGCTACAGCGCCGGCGGCGGGGCCTTCTTCCGCAGCGACGACGCGGCGGGCTGGTACGCCAGCGCCGGGCTCGACGGCGACCGCGGGGCGGTGTCGCTCCCGACGCCGGGCGTGGCGGTGACGGTGGATCTCACCAGCGGCCCCGGGGCGCGGGCGATGGCGCGGCTGCTCCTGCGGCTCGAGCGCCTCTCTCGCGACCCGTCGGTGCGGGGGGTGATGTTCGCGCCGCGGGCCGAGGTCGGCGGGCTGGCGCACGCGGAGGAGCTCCGCGAGGCCTTCGCGCTGCTGCGCCGCCGGGGAAAGCGGGTGGCGTGTCACCTCACCGACGCGAGCGCGAGCACCTGGTACGCGTGCGCGGGCGTCGACCGGGTGAGCCTCGACCCGGCGGGCGGCGTGCGGCTCCAGGGCCTGCGGTCGATGCGGTACTTCCTCGGCCCGGCGCTGTGGTCCATCGGGGTGCGCACGGACTTCGTGCGCATCGGCGACTGGAAGAGCGCCGCGGAGCAGTTCACCCGCGCGGAGAGCACCGGGCCGGCGCGCGCCCAGGAGGAGCAGATCCTCGACGACACGATGGCCACCCTCGCGGCGGGCATCGGGGCGTCGCGCTCCCTCGACGCGGCGGCCTCCCGGGCGCTCGTCACGGGCGGCCCCTACACGGCGCGCGAGGCGAGGTCGCGCGGGATGGTCGACGCGGTGGCGACCCGCGAGTCGGCCGAGCGGTCCTTCGCCAACACCCTGGGCGCGAGCCGGGTGGACGCGGACGACTACGGCCCGACGCGCTCCCGGCGCTGGGGGGCCGGGCGCGGCGTGGCGATCATCCACGTCGACGGCGACATCGTGGAGGGCGAGAGCCAGGAGATCCCCGTGGTGGGGATGCGCCTCGCGGGCGAGCGCACGCTCATCGAGGCCATCGAGGCCGCGGCGGCGTCGCCCAACGTGGGGGCCATCGTGCTGCGCGTGGACTCCCCCGGCGGCAGCGCGCTGGCGAGCGACCTGGTGTGGCGCGCGGTGGCCCAGGCCAACCGGCGCAAGCCCGTGGTGGCGTCCTTCGGGCGCATCGCGGCCTCGGGCGGGTACTACATCGGCGCGGCGGCGCGGGAGATCGTCGCCGACCCGTCGACGCTCACCGGCTCCATCGGGATCTTCTACGGCAAGGCCGACGTGGCGGGCCTGCTCTCGCGGCTGCACGTCGGCGTCGAGCTCACCCGCCGCGGCGAGCGCGCGGACATGGACAGCCTGTTTCGCCCCTACACCCCCGAGGAGCGGCGCTTCCTGGCGACGAAGATCGGGGAGTTCTACGGGCTCTTCCTCCAGCGGGTGGCGACCGGGCGGCGCCGCACGACGGCGCAGATCGACGCCGTGGGCGAAGGGCGGGTGTACCTCGGCGCGCGGGCGCACACGCTGGGCCTCGTCGACCGCGAGGGCGGCCTGCTCACGGCCCTGCGCCGGGCGCGCGCCCTGGCCGGCCTCGCCGACGACTGCGACGTGCTCGAGCTGCCGGCGGAGTCGGGCGGGTTGCTGCGCACCATCGCGCAGCTCCTGGTGACCGAGGCGCCAGGCAGCGGCGGGCCGAGCGCGACGGACGCCGTGGTGTCGATGCTGCTGGGGGGGAGCGAGTCGCTGGCGGTGTTGCGGTGGATGCTGACGGTGACGTCCCGCAGCGGCTCGCCGATGGCGATGGTGGAGTGGCCGCTCGCGGGGGTGGTGGGGGAGTGAAGCCTACGCCGACAGCTCGACCCGCAGCGCGCGCCGCCGCGGGTGCGTCTCCCGGGCCCAGGCCACCCAGGCCTTGGACTCCGCCCCGCCGAGGGCCTGCATCCGCCGGATGAAGCCCGCCGCCTCGCGGTAGCGCGCCCGCTCGCCCGTCGCGATGAGCGCCTCGACGTGCGCCGACCAGATCGTCATGGCCACCGCGGGCCTCGCCGCCGCCGCCGCCGCCTCGGCCACCGTCAGCCGCGCGCCGGACACCACCGGGTGCGCCGCGCTCGCCACCGTCGCCTCCCCCCGGGTGCAGAGCTCCGCGGCCTCGAGCTCGCCCATCGCCAGCAGCAGCCGCACCGCCTCGGGCCGCCGCCCGCCGCGCGCCGCCAGGGCCGCCGCGAGGCGCGACTGCAGCGCCGCCCGCTCGGCCTCCGGGGTCTCGTCGCGCAGCGCCTCCCAGCGCGCCACGCTCGGGAACATCCCCAGCATCTCCTCGGTGCTCGCCCGCGCCGCCGCCGCGTCGCCCCGCGCCCGGCACCGCATCGCCCACCAGGTGAACAGCGCCTCGCACGGCTCCGCCTCCAGGCGAGCGCGCACCGCCGCGTCGAGCTCGGCCCCGACGCCCCAGCGCGCGAGCAGCCCCGCCACCGCGGGCAGCGCCGCCGTCGGGCACTCCCACGCCGCGGCCACCGCCTCGTCGCGCCGGCCGTGCACCAGCAGCGCGTCGACCAGCTCGGCCCATCGGCCCAGCGAGCGCAGGCCCCGCAGCACCTCGTCGAGGTCGAGGCCCTCGCGCAGCAGCTCGAAGAGCAGCGCCCCGAAGGGCATCGTCGCCCAGGCCAGCGGGTCATTCGCCGCGAAGCCCTCGCGCGCCGCGCGATCGAAGATCCACCCCGCGACCATCGCCCGCTCGGCCTCGTCGGCGTAGCGCAGGATCGCCTCGGGCACCTCCTCCGCCGCCCCCACGTCACTGCACGCCATGTCCCCTTGGGCCACCGACCACAGCGCCGTCAGCACCTCGCGCCGCACGTCCGCGTCCTTCGCCCGCGCGAGCGCCGCCGTGAGCCCCCGCGCCGCGTCGACCACCAGCGCCCGCAGGGCCCCGTCGCCGTCCTGCCCCGCCACCGCCGCGTAGCCCTCCAGCACGCCCTCGCCGAGGCCCCGGTACGCCTCCGTGGCGCCCCGCAGGTCGCCCGCCAGGAGCAGCGCCTCGGCCCGCGCGCGCAGCGCCGAGAGCTCCCACGCGATGGCCCCGGCCGCGCCCCACGCGGTGCCGTGCCGCCGCATCGCCGACCGCGTCCGCTCGCCGCTGTGGGCCACGGGCATGGCGACCCGCTCGAGCCACGGCGCGAGGGCCACCATCTCCTCGACGAGCGTGGCGAGGGACTCCGTCGAGCGCCGCCGCAGCGACGCACCCACCCCGCTCGCGTCGTGGAAGCTCCACGGCCGCGCCGCGTAGGTCATCAGCACCGCCGCGACGTGCTTGCACCGCCCCGCGGAGCCCGCCGCGCAACCGCAGCGCGCCCGCGCGACCCTCGCGCCGTCGCCCGAGAGGGTGACCTCGACCGGGTACGCCGGCCGGTCGCCGCCCTCACAGCACGCCCGCAGCGCCCGCCCCGCGCGCCGCGCGTCGAACACCCCGTCGCGCCCGCAGAGGGCCTCCGCCTTCGCGCGCACGGCCTCGCTGAAGCCCTCGAACCAACCCGTCGTCGTCGTGCTGTCCATGCGTCCAACGTATCCCTCGCGCGCCCGCGCACAAGGGTGGGCTGGACATACCCTGTCACATCAAATTCACCAGCGCGCGCGCTGCTTGAGGAAGCGCCGCGCGGCCGGGACGACCACCTCCGGGCGCTCGAGGAGCACGAAGTGCGAGGCCCTCCGGAGGTGGATGGCCTCGGCGTCGGGGAGGCGCCGCGCGATGACGTGGGACTGGTACGGCGGGGTGAGCCAGTCCCAGGCGCCGGAGACCACGAGGGCGGGGACGTGGATGTCGCGCAGGTGGTGGAGCACCGAGTGGGCGTCGAGCTCCTGGAAGAGCCGGAGGTAGTTGGGGAAGGTGCGCGGGTCGAACACCTCGCGCATGTAGCGCTCCATCATCGGGGTCATCTGCGCGGGGCGGGCGCGGGAGACCAGCCAGAAGAGGGCCGCGGCGGGCATCACGGCGCGGGGGGCGCCGTACTCGATGGCGCGGGCGAGCTGCGGCCGGTCGGCGACGGTCTCGACGACGGCGTTGAGCCACGCGCCCGCGAAGGGGAAGCGCATGAAGGGCTGCAGGCCCGACGAGAAGACGTGGCCGTAGGTGCCGTTCATCAGCAGCATCCCGGCGACGCGCTCGGGGTACATCGACGCGGCCTCCAGGGTGACCTGCACGCCCATGCTCCAGCCACAGAAGACGGCGCGCGACACGCCCTCGGCGTCGAGTATGGCGATGGCGTCGTCGGCGTGGTCGGTGATGCTGAGGTGCGCGTGGCGGGTGGGCGGCGTCGAGTCGAAGAGGCCGCGGTAGTCCCAGGTGATGATGCGGTAGTCGTCGGCGAAGGCGTCGACGAGGGGCTGCCAGGTGTAGAGCCGCCCGCCGAGGCCGTTGGCGAGGAGCAGCACCCGCTCGCCGCGCCCGGTGACGGTGTACGCGACGCGGGCGCCGTGGCGGGTCTCGATGTACCTGGTGGGGGATTCGTCGGGCATCGACGCGCACGGTAGCGCAGCCGACGAGGGGAGGGAGAAGACTTAGCGGCCGGCGTCAGCCGTGGTGCTGGTGTTGTCCGACTGCACGCACTCGATGGTCGCCTCGGCGCCCGTCGGGACGGAGTCGCCGTCGGTGAAGGAGATGCGCTGGGTGCAGCTCGGGTTCGCCGGGTCGACGGTGGTGTCGTAGAAGAAGCCGTGCGAGCCGGCCGGGGCGGGCATGCCCGGGATGACCGCGACCTGGCTCACGAGGCAGACCGCGCGGCCCCCCTCGGTGGCGGCGGCGCCCGGGGCGCGGCGGCGGCCGTGGGCGGCGGTGCACCACTCGGCGGGGTTGATGGTGGTGGGGAGCTTCTCACGCACCTCGCAGCCCACGCTGATGGCGTTGGCGCCGGCAGGGGTACGCGGGTCGCAGTTCGGACCCGTGGAGCAGCCCAGCGGGCGGCCGGTGGCGTCGCAGCAGGTGGGGCGGTTGGTGGCGAGCACGCGCGGCAGGCAGCGGCCCGTGAGGCGCTGCTGGATGCGCTGCACGATCTGCTCGAGCGCCTGGGTGTAGTCGTTGCGGCAGATGGAGCTGACCGAGCCGTTGTTGTAGGTGGTCTGGAAGCGCCTGGCGATCTCGACGATGCGGCGCGACGGGAGCGCGAAGTACTGCACCGCCGTGTCACACGGGGGGCGCATCGGGTCGTAGGAGCTGCCCTCGCGGCGGCACGCGGGCACGACGCGGGTGGAGCAGCTCGGGTCCATGTTGCGCTGGCGCATCGAGACGGGCCCCTCGGGGGACATCGTCGTGAGGCCGTCGGAGCCGTCGGGCATGCGGCCGAGGAGGGCGTCGTAGTCGGTCTGCCCGCTGGGGGTCTGCGGCAGGGTGATGGGCACGCCGGTGATGGCCGCGAAGATGACGTTCTCCGGGCGGTTGGGCTTGAGCGAGGTGAAGCCGCGGTTGGGCACGCGCGGGTTCATGTAGCGGTCGAGGTTCCAGGTCGGGTCCTGCATCGAGCCCGGCTGGTACATGTAGAAGCGGAGGTTGAGGTCGGTGCTGGCCCACGCGGCGCTGGTGCTGTCGAAGACGCCGATGCCGTCGGTGCAGGGCACGCCCGTCTCGGCGTAGCGGCAGTCGCGCACCGAGCCGTCCTCCTCGTCGGAGACGATCACGATGGCGAGCACGGCGTTGGGGCGCACGAAGCCCGCGTTGGGGTCCATGTTGCCCGCCTGCTCGCGGGGGTTGTGCACCACCAGCGCGCGGTAGGCCGCCTCGAGCTGCTGCTCGAGACCGCAGCCGCCCGTGGAGAGGTACGCGTTGCAGACGAAGTCGTCGCGGAACTCCGCCGGGTTGGTGGTGGCCGCGTCGAAGGTGAGGAAGCTCGGAAACTGGTCCGAGCTGTTCATGCAGCGGGCCGGGCGGGCGCCCGCGGGCGCCGTGGTCCACGGCTGGTGCGAGCGCAGCGCCTGGCCGTTGCGGATGGGGTTGAGCAGGCCGTCGTCGCCGATGTCGCTGTTGGCGGAGCACGAGGGCACGGTGCTGCCGGGGGTGCCGAGGTCGGACGAGATGACCCCCACGTGCAGGCTCTTCACCGGGGGGTAGTCCGGCACCATGTCCATGTTGGCGTCCGGGGGCGACACCAGCTGGTTGATGAGCGTCGCGAAGTTGCGCGACAGGTTGGCCTGGTTCGCCGCCATCGAGTTGGAGTTGTCGATCTCGAACAGGATGTCGACCGAGTCGACGGCGTTGTTCTGGATCGCCAGGCTCACGCCCGACTGGAGCCGCGTGTCAGGCGCGGCCACCGGGCGGTCGAGACAGCCCTGACCGAGGAGGCCCAGCATCGCGACGGCCACGCCGCTGCGCATCGCACCGCGAAGACGAATGGAATGGGACATGGAACGCACTGCTCCTTGAGCGAAGAAACCAGGGACACCCTGCGCAGCCGCGAACCATACAGACAGCCGCGCACCACAGCAATCCCAGACACACTCGCCGTTGTGACCGGTGCTCTTTCCCTGAGCAACCCAGGGGCCATCGACGCGCAGCGCGCCCACTGCTCCCTTCTCCGCACGATCGCCCCGTCGGGCTCGGCGGAGGTGGCAACCGGGGTTGGCGCCGCCCTGTCCGAATTGTCGCCCGGTCGAGTCTGCGGTGCTTGCTTGTCGCCCGGTGGATGCGGAACCCTACGCCCGATGCCTTGCGGAGCGATGGTTCGATGACGCGCGTGTTGCTGGTCGATGACGAGGAGAGCCTGCGGCTGGCGCTGAAGACGCACCTGCGCAAGCAGGGCCACGAGGTGCTGGCGGTGGGCGGCGCCGACGAGGCCATCGCGGCGATGGAGAAGGAGCCCGCGGAGTACGTCGTGACCGACGTGCGCATGCCCGGCGGGCGCTCGGGGCTCGAGCTGCTGCTGGAATTGCGGCGCCGGTGGCCCGCCACGGCCGTGCTGGTGATGAGCGCGTACGGCTCCAACGAGGACGCGCTCGCGGCCATCAAGGCCGGCGCCCAGGACTACCTCACCAAGCCCTTCGCCCCGAGCGACCTGGCCTTCATGCTGCGCAAGGCCCAGGAGCGCGAGGCCCTGCGGCGGGAGAACCGCGAGCTGCGGGCGGCCGTCGCGCGCGACCACAAGTTCGACCAGCTGGTGGCGCGCAGCGAGCCCATGAAGGCGATGTTCGCCACCATCGCGCGGGTGGCCACCTTCAAGACCACGGTGCTCATCAACGGCGAGACGGGCGTCGGCAAGGAGCTGGTCGCCCGCTCGCTGCACCTGCGCTCGCCCCGCGCGGCGAAGCCCTTCATCGCCGTCAACTGCGGCAACTTCCACGAGAACCTCATCGAGAGCGAGCTCTTCGGGCACAAGAAGGGATCGTTCACCGACGCCAACGCCGACAAGCGCGGGCTCTTCGAGGAGGCCGACGGCGGCACGCTCTTCCTCGACGAGATCGGCGACCTGCCGCTGGGGCTGCAGGTGAAGCTCCTGCGCACCCTGCAGGAGAGCACCATCCGGCGGGTGGGCGAGAACATCGACCGCAAGATCGACGTGCGCGTCGTGGCCGCCTCGCTGCGCGACCTCACCAAGGAGGCCAAGGCCAACCGCTTCCGCGAAGACCTGCTCTTCCGGCTCAACGTGCTCACGCTGGTGATCCCGCCGCTGCGGGCCCGCAAGGAGGACATCCCCCTGCTGGTCGACCACTTCGTCGGGCGCTTCAACGAGCGCCTCGGCACGGAGATCACCGGGGTCGATCCGCAGGCGATGCGCCTGCTCTGCGACTACCCCTGGCCGGGCAACGTGCGCGAGCTCGAGCACGCCATGGAGCGCGCGATGGTGCTCTGCGAGGGCACGGCGCTACAGCCGCACGACTTCGAGGGGAAGATCCGCGAGCCCTCGGACCCCATCGCCGCCGAGCTGGAGAAGGGCAACTACTCCATCAAGAAGACCACGCGCACCATCGAGGAGATCCTCATCCGGCGCGCGCTGGAGAAGACCAAGGGCAACCGCACCCGCGCGGCGGAGCTATTGGAGATCTCGCACCGCGCGCTGCTCTACAAGATCAAGGAGTTCGGCATCACGTGAAGGCGACGAGGAGGGCGTTGGCCTCGACGGTCGCGCCCACCACGGCGTGCACCTTCGCGACGACGCCGGGCCCCTTCGCCTTCACCTCGTTCTCCATCTTCATGGCCTCGACGATGACCACGGGCTGACCCGCCACGACCTCGTCGCCTTCGGCCACGAAGACCTTGATCACCCGCCCCGGCATCGGGGCCCGCACGTCGCCGCTGCGCGCCGCGCCGTCGACGCCCTTGGCCAGCCGGGCGACGCGGCTGCGCTCGCTCTCGACGTGCACGTAGGTGCGCATCCCGGAGGCCACCACGCCGAGCTGCGGGGCGCTGCCCTCGACGACCAGGTCGAGCACCCGCGCGCCGACGCGCACCGAGAGCTCCCGCTCGGAGAAGGCCACCACGTCGAGGGCCACGGGGCGGCCTCCGACGCTCGCCGCGACGGAGCCGTCCGGTCGCGTGGCGATCTCCACCTCGTGCTCGCGCCCGCCTGCCTGAACAAAATACCGCATGGATGTGCGGCGGACCCTACGCCATCCGACGCGGCGCCATCAACGCCTCGCGCCCACCCTGCGCCCATGGCACGCTGCGTCCCCGATGCCATCCAGGCCACGCGCCCGCGAGACCCCCGCCGTGCTGCGCCCGGTCACCGGCTACTTCGCGCGCCGGGTCGACCCCCTGACCAACCTCTTCCTGGTCCTGCCGCTCTTCGCCATCTACCACCTCGGGGTTCTCACCCAGATGCGGCGCAGCGGACAGGGGTTTACCTGGGTCGGTAACGGGATGGACTTCCTCACCAGCACCATCCTGGCCCTGGTGCACGGCGACATCCTGGCCTACACGGCCATCGCCTCGGGGGTGACGGTGCTGCTCGGGCTGCTCATCCTGCGCGCCCGCCGGCAGTCCAGCCTGCACCCTCGGCTCTTCATCCCGGTGCTCATGGAGAGCACCGTCTACGCGATCATCGTGGCCTCCGTCATCGGCGCCATCGTCGGCGCCTTCGGCCTCGGGGTGCTCGACCAGGAGGGCCTCCCCGCGCAGATCATCGCCTCCGCCGGCGCGGGCCTGCACGAGGAGCTCGTCTTCCGCATGGGGCTCTTCTCGGGCCTCGGCTACCTGCTCTCGCGGCGCATGCGCCCGTGGGTCGGCTGGGCCATCGCCCTCGGCGTCTCGTCGGTGCTCTTCTCCGCGGTGCACTACCTGCCGCCGCTGGGCGACGCCTTCAGCCTGTCGAGCTTCGTCTTCCGGCTGCTCTGCGGCGTGGCCTTCGCGATCATCTTCCGCCTGCGCGGCTTCGCCATCGCCGCGTGGACGCACGCGCTCTACGACGTCTTCTACTTCATGCTCCGGCACACCTAGCGTCGGCCCCCTCACCGCGCTGCCGCGCGCCCTCACCCCCGCGGGGCGCTTATCGTTGCCCTCATCGTGCATAGAGCGCTTGCAGGCTGCGGCTTCCGGGCTACCCGCACAACTTCGCGCGCCCGGCAGCCGCGGGTTGAAACCCACGGCAGCCAAGGGAAAACCCGCGGCGGGCTGGTCACTGTGCCTGGACATCGGACAGGCCGCTTGCGGCCTTCACCTTAGGCTGCCGTGGGTTTCAAC
>JAUSAZ010000183.1 GCA_030652255.1 Myxococcales bacterium
GTTGAAACCCACGGCAGCCAAGGGAAAGCCCGCGGCGGGCTGGTCACTGTGCCTGGACATCGGACAGGCCGCTTGCGGCCTTCACCTTGGCTGCCGTGGGTTTCAACCCGCGGCAGCCGGGCCCGCGAAGGTGTGCGGGTAGCTCAGAACCCCAGCCTGCAAGCGCTCTACGCACGACCAGGTCAACGATGAGCGCCCCGCGGGGGTAAGGCGCGCGGCAGCGGGGAAGGGGGCCCACGAATCTCACTCCAGCTCGTTGGTGATCTCGATGTAACCGCCCTGGATCTCGCCGGCGTTGAGCGCGGCCGATCGCGAGAACGTCGAGAAGGTCCCGTCGCCGTCGACGTCGCCGATGGCAGTGACGGTGAAGCCCCGGTCGGTCGCGTCCACCCGGTACTGGTAGCGGTGCGGCTGATCGATCGTGAAGCCCAACGCGCTCCAGCCCGGGTCGCGCGACCACGCCAACGGGTCGGCCGGGTACTTCGTTGCGGTCGGCGCCGACGCGGGGGTCGCACGGGCGCTCACGAACTGCCCCACGCCCTCCCTGCGCGTCCGATTGAAGTACTCGACTTCGGCCTGGTAGATCCGCACGAGGTTGAACGTCGCTTCGGCCGCCTTCGAGCGCCTGAACCTGCGGGTGAAGGCAGGGATCGCGACCGCCGCCAGCACCATGAGGATCGTCACGGCCACGGTGAGATCCCAGTTCACGCCCGGCAGTGGGCCAACCACCCCCCGTACGCCCTTCGTGGACCCGCTCTCGTCGTCGGCCATCGGTTTCCCTCCTGATCGCGGCGCCTCATCTGACACCATCCGCGCCGAGAGGAACACCACCCCGATGATCGACCTGCAGCGAGAGGGAGCCGTCTTCGTGCTCCGCATGAACAACGGAGAAAACCGCTTCAACCCCGAGTTCGTCCGCGCGATGAACGCCGCCCTCGACGAGGTCGAGGGGCACCCGGCGCCCTCGGCGCTGGTGACCACCGGCGCAGGGAAGTTCTACTCCAACGGGCTCGACCTCGCGTGGATGGGCACCGACGGCGTCGACGCCATCGCCTTCGTGCGCACCGTGCACAAACTCCTCGGTCGCCTGCTGGGCTTCCCCCGCCCCACCGTGGCCGCCCTCAACGGGCACGCCTTCGCGGGCGGGGCCATGCTCGCCCTCGCGCAGGACTTCGCGGTGATGCGCTCCGACCGCGGGTACTTCTGCCTCCCGGAGGCCGACCTCGGCATCCCCTTCACCGCCCCGATGACCGCCCTCATCGCGGCCCGCATCGCGCAGCCCGCCCTGCACGAGGCCTGCACCACCGGGCGGAGGTACGGCGCCAGCGACGCCCTCGCGGCTGGCATCGTGGCCGCCGTCGCCGACGAGGCCGAGGTGCTCCCGATGGCCGTCGCGCGGGCCGAGGCGCTCGCGGGCAAGGAGGCCAGCACCCTGCGGGCGATCAAGCGCGGGCTCTACGCCCAGGCGCTGCACCTGCTCGAGGGCGAAGGGGGGTGAGCATTGACGGCGCGCGCCGGGCGCCGCAAACGGATCCTACGCGCGTGGGACGCGCGTGAAGGAGGGAGTTTCCACCCATGCATTACGTCGACGGGTTCGTGCTGGCGGTTCCGAAGAGCAGGATGGGCGAGTACCGCGAGGTCGCGCAGCAGGCGGGCGAGATCTGGAAGGAGCACGGCGCCCTCGCCTACGTCGAGTGCGTCGGCGACGACGTGCCCTACGGCGAGCTCACCTCCTTCCCCCGCGCCGTGATGGCGAAGGAGGACGAGACGGTGGTCTTCTCGTGGATCGTCTACGAGTCCCGCGAGGCGCGCGACGAGATCAACCAGAAGGTGATGGCCGACCCGCGGCTCAAGAAGGAGATGCCCTTCGACGGCAAGCGCATGATCTTCGGCGGCTTCAAGACCCTGCTCGAGCTCTGATCCCTTCCCACTCCCCTGCCAGGACCCTGTAGACACGGCGGCGTGTCGCGGCCGCCACGGTGCCTCCGCGGGCACCGCGCGAATACCCGGGGAGGTATCCCGTGGCCCCGCGGATGCAATATCGTCCGCCGTCTCGCACACGGGAGTTGGACGATGAAGCTTTCGATGATGTCCCTGGTGTCCGCGGTGGTGCTGTGCTCGGCGACGGCGTGGTCCGACGGGGTGAGCGTGGTGCGCGGGCAGTTCACCGACCGCGTGGTGGCCGGTCGGCCGCAGGGTGACGCGGCCGCGGCCGCCGCATCGCGCGAGGTCGTGTACTGGATGGAGGTCGCCAACACGGGGCAGCCCGCGGCGGTCACCGTGGTGTGGAAGATCGGCGGGCGCGAGGTGCGGCGGCAGTCGCTCGACGTGGGCCGCGCGCCCCGGTGGCGCACCTGGGCGGCGTTCCGGCGCAACGGGGCGCGGGCGGTGGAGGTGCAGGTGCTCGACGCCGCGGGGGCCTCGCTGCACACCGACCGCTGGGCGGCGCCGTAGTCCGGTCCCCCCTCAGCGCTGGTTCACCTCGTCTGCTGGTGGTGCAAGCCGCGGTGCGTCGCCGGGGTTCGGGCGGTGGCCCTCACCCCGGGCAATAACAAGCGGCGCCCCGGACAGTGTCCGGGGCTTTCGAGCAGGGACGCTGATTCCCCGCAATCTGCTCATCATCTTCTGCAGCTTCCGGAAGGTCGACCGAGCTCCGGTTCGACAGCCCCGGGCAGCGCCCGGGGCGCCCCTTGTTATTGCCCGGGGTGAGGGCCACCGCCCGAACCCCGGCGACGCACCACGGCTTGCACCATCACCGGATGCCTTGAGTCAGGTCGTTCTGCGAGATGCGTCCCGAGGTGTCGCGCTGGGAGCCGGCGGCGGATCGATGGTATCGATAGCGCCCGACGATGCGCTCCCCCCTCACCGCGTGCGTGTTCGGCCGCACCTTCACCTTCGGCTCCATCAAGGAGGTGATGAACAAGGCCAACGAGCTGCGCTCGGGCGACGTCCAGGCGGGCGTCCACGCCGGGAGCGACCGCGAGCGCGTCGCCGCCAAGCGCGTGCTCTCGCAGCTCACCCTCGACGACCTCTACGAAGCCCCGAGCGTCCCCTACGAGGTCGACGAGATCACCCGGCTCTGCCAGGACGCCTGCGACGCGGGCGCGCGCCGTCGCTTGAAGGGGAGGTCCCTCTCCGAGGTGCGCGAGTGGATCCTCGACACGCGCACGACGGGGGAAGAGCTGCTCGCGGTGTCGCCGGGGCTGACCCCCGAGATGATCGCCGGGGTCACCAAGCTCATGTCCAACATGGACCTGGTGGTGGCGGCCCGGAAGATCCGCGTGGTGGTGCGCTGCAACAACACCCTCGGGCTGGCGGGGCGCATCTCGTCGCGGCTCCAGCCCAACCATCCGCGCGACTCGGTGGAGGGCATCCTGGCGGTGGTGCTCGACGGGCTCAGCTACGGCAACGGCGACGCCGTCATCGGGGTCAACCCCTCGACGGAGACCGTGGACTCGACGGTGGAGATCCTGGCGCGCACCAAGGCGCTCATGAACGCCCTCGGGGTGCCGACGCAGAACTGCGTGCTCTCGCACATCACCATCCAGATGCAGGCGATGCAGAAGGGCGCGCCGCTCGACCTGTGCTTCCAATCGATCGCGGGCTCCGAGGGGGCCAACCGCAACTTCGGGGTGAGCGTGGGGTTGCTCGACGAGGCCGCCGCGATGACCCGCGAGCTGGGCACGGCGAAGGGGCCCAACGTGATGTACTTCGAGACGGGCCAGGGCACGGCGCTCTCGGCGGACGCGCACCACGGCACCGACCAGCTCACCATGGAGGCCCGGGCCTACGGGCTCGCGCGGCGCTATGCGCCCTTCCTGGTCAACAGCGTGGTGGGCTTCATCGGGCCGGAGTACCTCTACGACGGCAAGCAGATCACCCGCGCGGGCCTCGAAGACCACTTCATGGGCAAGCTCAGCGGCATCTCGATGGGCTGCGACGCCTGCTACACCAACCACGCCGAGTGCGACCAGAACGACGTCGAGAACCTCGAGATGCTCCTCGCGGCGGCGGGCGTGAACTACCTCATGGGCATCCCCGCGGGCGACGACGTGATGCTCAACTACGAGACGACGTCGTTCCATGACAACGCGGCGCTGAGGGAGATCCACGGCCTGCGCCCGGCGCCGGAGTTCGAGGCGTGGATGGAGCGCGTGGGGCTCTGGCGCGAGGGGCGGATGACCGAGAAGTCGGGCGACGCGTCGCAGTTCCTGCGGAAGGAGGAGGTGCGGGCGGTGGTGTTCGGGGGCGGGAAGAAGGCGGGTTAGGGCGATCCCGCGTCGGCGCTGATGGCCGCGGCGAAGCAGGGCATCCAGGCCTGCTGCTGGGCCGAGCAGGCGGCCGGCGGGGGCGTGGCCATCGAGGCGCTCGGGCAGCGGTAGCCGTTGTCGGCGGCGCAGCGCATGAGCGCGAGGTACGAGGCGGAGCACGCGGGGGCGATCGCGTCGGCGGCCTGGCAGCGCTGGACGCAGGTGCCGCCGCAGTCGCTGCCGCTGCCGCTGCAGATGGTCGCGCACGCGGAGCCGAGGGAGCCGCCGCCCGTGGGGGTGCCGCTGTCGGAGGTGGGGGTGCCGAGGGTGGCGTCGGGGGCGCTGGCCGAGCAGCCGAGGAGCAGCGCGAGGGCGATGAGAGACAGGCGGGTGTGCATCGTGGGTTTGGACCTCCCGCCGAGAGCTATCACAGCCGGGGCGGGGGAGCAGGGCTGCTACCGCGCCCTGAGGGCCGCGAGCTCCGCGGCCAGGGCGTCGGCCCGCGCACGCTCGGTCTCGGCCCGCGCGCGCTCGGTCTCGGCCCGCGCACGCTCGGTCTCGGCCCGCGCACGCTCGGACTCCTCACCGGTGAGCCACAGGCGCTCGCCGGCTGCGTCGTCGGCGATGCGCAGGCGCGTTCCGCCGTCGGTGACCACCAGCCACACGCCGAGCTCTTCGGAGTACGCGGGCGCGTTGCCCTTGAACACCTGGCGGAAGGACCCTTCCGGCGAACGCCGCCACACCTGGAGGATCCACGGGCCGCCCGACCAGCCGCGGCCGCGCCGCTCGGGGTCGAAGACCCATAGCTCCCGGGTGCCGCTCGCGGCGTACTTCTGCGGCCCCTCGGTGTAGTCCTTCTTCGCCGTCTTGCGGCTCACCACCTCGATGGCGAGCCGCGGCGCGTGGTGCCCCGGCGCCCAGGTCAGCAGGCTCTGGAGCTTCGGCTCCGGGGGCGCGGGCTCGACCAGGCACACGTCCGGGTCGACGCCGATGGTGGGGTGCTCCTCGCTCCAGCGCACCGCGAGGTTGGCGTACACCGTCGCGTCGCGCGCCGTGCGGCTCACCCAGGCCCGCAGGGTGTCCTTCAACAGCGCGATGGCGGCCTCGTGCTCGCTGCTCTCAGGCACGATGACGTCGTCCTCGAGCACCCAGCGCTCGGACCACCGCGGGACCTCGACCACCAGGTCCACTCCGCCGCTCGCCCGCATCACCATAGGTCCTCACCGTACCATCCATCGCAGCCCCCGTGCCATCACGGGAACCCTAGAAAACAAGCACATTGGTCACCACTACCGGGTGGCGGCGGGAGTGGCGGCGGGAGTGGCGGCGGAAGTGGCGGCGGTGACACCGCTGTGTAGATCAACCGATCGCCGTGACCACCGGCTCTCCCATCACGCGCACATCCGTCATCTGCTCGACGGGCGTGTAGATGTCCGCGGCGTTGGGAGGCGTCTCGATCGAGACGACCAGAGCGTAGCGGGTGCGCTGTTGGGTGCGATCGTGATCCTTGCGATCCCGCCACCAGCCAGGGGCAGGGTAGACCGCGAGCAACTTGCGCGCAGCGAGGTCTACCGCCTTGCCCGTCCATCGATCGGAGCGCAGCGACCCACGGTGACGCAGGCGGCTCTGCAGAGTCCAGCCATCACCCTCGCTTCCGCCGCGCCCGCCATCCTTGCTGTTGAGCCGACTTCGAAAGTGGGGCGCGGATTCGGTCGGCGTCTGCAGGTCGAAGCACAACTGGTGCGACGCGTAGGAATACCGTGCCGAGTCTCCTCGACGCGAAGGAGCTGGCTCCACGAAGTACGACAACGTGACGCGGAGCGTGACCTCCGTCTCTCCGAGCGCCTCGAGCGCCGCCGTCGGCCAGGGCAGCGCGTACTCGTGCAGCTCGTGTGAGCTCGTCCCCTCGTACGGCTGGATCGTCTGCTGAACCACGAGGGTGAGCGCGTCACGGGCGCTCCACATCGCACGCTCCAACGAGGGGCTCCCGTGCCCGAAGACCTTGAGCCTGCGCTCGACCTGCGCTGAGCTTCCGCCCGGAATGTGCGCCAGCATCGCCGCGGTCCATTCCGCCGAGTGCACCACCAGCGCGCGGACCGTCTCCGGCCACAGCTCGGGATACCTGTCCCACAGCATCGCGGCCATCCGCGCCGTGAGCGCCGTCGCCGCGCTGGTATCACCCATGGGGCCAAGCAGAAAGCGGGTGGGTTCGTGCCACGTCGAGAGGAGCCGGAGCGAGGGCGGGTCGTGGACAGCGCCGCTCGAGTCCACCGCGAAGTTGCCCCCCTCGAACACCACGTCGGGCTTGTGAGGCCAGCGCCGGTCGCTCCGCCAGTCATGGGCGGTCGCGCTGGTGGGGCAAAGGTCGCCGCCGCTGGCAAGCGCGCTGAGGCCGTGCAGCCCTTGGTCATCGATCCGCGTCTTCTCTGTGAACGCGCCCACGGTCAGCGCGTTGAAGGACTGCGCGGGGTCGCAGAGACCGTTGCGGTGATTCACCGCTGGGTAATCGGACCTCCAGCTCGGGCGAGGAGTATTTCCGGCTGCGAGCACGAGCAGGCGCCCCTGCTTGTCATCGGCGATGCCGCAGCACGCCGCGTCGACGGCGGCGGACCACAGCGAGGGCGCCCCATGATCGCGTCCATCGACCGCCGAGACCGCCATCGAGAACACGCGATGCGCTTCTGGCTTCGCGATCTCCGCGCGCGCGATCCCACCCGTCATGATCCACGCCCAGTCTTCCTCTGGCATCGGATGCATCGAGGAGCGGACCTTCGACGACTCCAACCGATGGGTGAGGCGCAACCGAAGCGCGTGGCTCAAGGGCTCGACGAGATCGCCCAGCAACGCGAGGCCCGCCATCCTTGTCCCGTGAGGGTCGCCGGGGTCGTCGTTGACCCCCCACGCTTCCGCGTGGGTGTGCATGTCGGTCGGGTGGAGCGAGGGCGCGAGCAGGGGATGTGCCCGATTCACGCCAGAGTCCAGGAGGCACACCCGGGGGGCATCGTCGCCGGCCGGGGTCACACGCGACACGAGATCGTCGGTCCACTCGCGCTCCTCGGCGGGCAACAACTCGCTGAAGAACGCGGCGGTCTCACGCGCGAGGCGGATCTCTGCGACGCGTTCGAGCACTGCGCCGCTCTGCTCGATCTGCCGGGACGTGCCCCGCGCCAGCACGACCACCCGATCGAGGAAGCGCGCGTGGCCCTCCGATACCTTGAGGCCGGCCGCCATCGCGGCCGCCCGAAACACACCCAGGGTCTCTTCGCAGGTGCCGTCGACGAAGTGCAGCCACAGCTCCCAGCGATGGACAGCATCGGCGTCGGCAGGCATGTCCATCGCGTCGGTCCAGAGCGCGGCAAGGGACAACGCCGCGATGTGCTCGATCGACCCGACGAGCGCCGCGTGCGCTGGGTTGCCGTCGCCGGGAGAGCCCGCGGCGTACTTGCGGAGGCGCGACTCAAAATGGCCTCGCTTCGCCGAAGGCACCGAGACCGCCGCACGGGTGACGTCGCCCCGCGTGTGCGCGGAGAGCAACCGCACCTTCGCGCCCGAGTGTTCGAGGCTCTGGGTGACGAGCGGTTGCCCCTGCTGTCCTCGAAACTCCAGCAGCACGGTGTCGGCTGTCACAGTTCTGGGCGCCACTCTCCACGCGAGATCGAACTCCTGGAGCAGCCGCGCGCCGTGCGCCTGTGGGTCCACCCGGAACGCCGGATCGTCCCCGCGTCCAGCGTGCGCAGAGAATGGGCGGCTCGTCGGGGCCTTCGTGACGAGGAGATGAGGCAGCGTCCGGTGAGTCATCAGGTTCGCTCGGGCCTTTAGGGGCTGCGGCGCTCCGCGCGCTCTCGCAGCGCATCCACGAGGACCGACGAGGTGACCGTCGGAGCGTCGTCGAGGACCGCCAGCTTCGCGACGTCGTTGCTCGCCGCGGCGAGCTCCGCGTAGCTCAGGCCCTCGGCGGCGCTGACGACCTCGGGCCATGAGAGCGCGGTCAGGTCGAGCGATCCGAGGTGCGCGCGAACCGCGCGCTCGATGAGGTCAGGCGAAGGGAGCCCGTACTCGATCACGTCGTCGAAGCGGCGGAAGAGGGCGCGGTCGAGGAGCTCGGCGTGGTTGGTCGCCGCGACGATGACGCTCAACGACGTCTCCTGCTCGAGAAACTGGAGGAAGGAGTTCAACACCCGTCGCATCTCTCCGACGTCGTTGGTGAGCCCCCGGTTGCCGCCGATCGCGTCGAACTCGTCGAACAGGTACACGCCGCGCGTCCGCTGGATGGCATCGAAGACCAGGCGGAGCTTCGCCGCGGTCTCGCCCATGAACTTCGTGATCAATCCGTCGAACTGGATCGAGAACAGCGGCAGCGCCATCTCTCCGGCGATCACCGACGCCGTCAGCGTCTTGCCCGAGCCGGGGGGGCCGACGAGGAGCACCCGGTTGCGCGGCCGAAGCCCCGACGCCCGAAGCCGCTCGTGCTCCCGCTGCTCGCGCAGGATCCTCGTCAGCCGCGCCTGCACGCCGGGCGACAAGACCATGTCCGCCATGCGCCGATGTGGATAGTGCGCCGTGATCAGCGAGGCCAGCTCGCCCCGCGGCTGCGCAACGGGGATGGGCCCCAGCGCCTTGGCACCCGCGCGGACGCTGCTGGCGTCGCTGCGTCCTTCATCGACGAGCGTGCGCAGCTCGCGCGCGAGGTTGGCGTGCCCCTGCCTGGCCTCCGTCGCCGCGACCTGGAGGGCCGTGGCGTAGAAGCGCTCCTCGTCGCCGGTGACGTGGCTCTGAAGCAACGCCTTGATCTGGTCTGCGGTCGCCAACGCGCGCTCCTCTGCCCGTCGCGGAAACGACGGTTCCTTACTGCACCATGGCGGGTGCCGGGGCGCCAAACCGATGGCGCCGATCGGCGTGGCTGCCGACAGCGCCCGCGCCTCGATCCTTTTCAGCCCCGTCTGGGCTGCCCTACGGGCGCCTACAACGCTTGCAAGCCCCCACAAGGCGCCCCCGTCGCCCCCTACAACGCTTGCAACCCCCGTCCAGGTCTCCTTGGCGGGCGTCACAGCCCTTGCGACGCCCGCCACGGAGACCCACTCGATGCGCTCAAGCTGTGGGCTTGTCGTCGACCGGCTCGACCGGCTCAACCGGCTTCACCGGGGCTTCGTCGCTCACACCCGCCGCCCGGTGCTGCTCCGCAAGGTCGTCGAACACCAGCGGTAGCAGACCGACGCGACCCGCGTGCCGCAGGAGACCCGTGATCAGCGCCTTGTTGGCCGTGTACACCCCGAGCCACGCCTCGCGCGCGGCGGCGAGCTCCGGGCGCACCATCGCCCCCGCCAGCTTCTGGTCGCGCGACGCGCGGTCCATCGCCGACAGGGTCTCGTGGTGCCCGCGAAACTCCTCCAGCCAGCTCTTGTAGTCCCGCAGGTGCGACCGGTTGTCCTCGATCTTCGCGGCGACGTGCTGCACCAGCGCGACCAGCTTGGTGAGCCGTCGCCGCGCCGCCGTCGAAGGCGCGTCGCGATCGAAGAAGGCCGACAACGCCACGGGCGCCCCTTTGATGGACTCCACGTACTTCCCGAAGCGCACCAGCGAGTCGCGGGCCTCGGTCAGCGGGTCGCCCTCGCTCACCGCCGCCGCCGGCTGCCGGTCGAGCACCTCCTTCATCGCCGCGTCGGCCTTCGCCTGCTCGGCGATGGCGAACTTCACGGCGCCGTCGAGCGCGGGCACCAGGCCCAGGCAGACTGCGGCGAGCTGGTCGCGGGCGAACGCGCCGTAGATCAACGTCTCTCTCGGATCGATGTACGAATCAGCCATGTGATGGAACCTCCCAGCCTGCGAGGCTCACCCGGCCGCGCGACCGCTGGCAAGGCTCTCGCGCGGGCAGATCGATCTTTCCGGGCGCCGCGCCGGGGCGACCGTTGGTAACGTGGCGCAACGACGGCGGGGGCCATCGGTGTCAGACCCTGGCGACCCCGCGCGTCCACCACGCAGGAGACACCCAGACCATGCCGCCACGTCGCAAGAGCATCGACCCCATCCCCCCTGCGTCCCTGGAAGTCACCGCGCCGCGCGAGGTCGTCGCCGCACCGAGGCGCTTCCAGTCCTTCAGCGAGCTGTCGGCCTTCATCTTCCGCGTGGCCGACCTGTTGCGCGGCCCGTACCAGCCCTCGGAGTACCGTCACGTCTTCATCCCGATGACGGTGCTGCGCCGCCTCGACTGCGTGCTCGCCCCGCGCCGGGCCGAGGTGCAGGCGCTCTACAAGCAGCACTACGCCGATGTTCGGCGGCAGCAGAACGCCGAGGCCAAGGCCGAGGAGGCCACCCTCGACGAGCTCACCGGGCTCTCGTTCATCAACGTCTCCGGGCTCGACCTCGCCTCCACGCGCACCGGCAACCTGCTCGACAACCTCAAGGCGTACCTGCGGGGCTTCTCCAGCAACGTCCGGCGGCTGTTCGATCAGTTCAAGCTCGTGACGCACCTGGAGCGCATCGCCGCCGCCGACCCCTCGGGCGACCTGCTCGACCGCGTCGTTGCCACCTTCGTCGGCGTCGACCTCTCCCCCGAGGTTGTCGACAACCACATGATGGGCACCGCCTTCGAGGACCTCAACCGGAGGTTCCTGGAGCAGGCCAACGAGAAGGCCGGGGAGCAGTACACGCCCCGCGACGTCATCGCCCTCATCGTCGACCTCTGCCTCGCCGGCAGCGGCGACCGCTTCGCGAAGGGCGCCGTGCGCCCCAAGATCTATGACCCCGCGTGCGGCACCGGCGGCATGCTCACCGTCGCTGACAACCGCCTGCGGGAGCACAACCCGAAGGCCCGCCCGATCCTCTTCGGGCAGGAGTGGTCCGAAGAGACCTGGGCCATCTGCCAGGCCGACATGCTGGTGCGCGGAGAGCGGCCCGACCACGTCGCCCAGGGCAACACCTTCACCGAGGACAGGCACCCCGACGAGCGCTTCGACTGGCAGCTCTCCAATCCCCCCTTCGGCGTCGACTGGAAGGGCTACGAGAAGGCGGTCCGCCGCGAGCACGAGGACGCCCAGTGGGACGGACGCTTCGGCGCAGGGCTCCCGGGCGTCAGCGACGGCTCGCTGCTGTTCGTGCAGCACATGGTGTCGAAGATGCGCCTCCCCTCGAAGGACGGCGGGCGCATCGCGGTGGTGCTCAACGGCTCGCCGCTCTTCACCGGCAAGGCGGGGTCGGGCGAGAGCGAGATCCGCAAGTGGCTGGTGACCGAGGACCTCCTCGAAGCCATCGTCGCGTTGCCTGAGCAGCTCTTCTTCGGCACCGGCATCCCGACGTACCTCTGGCTCCTCACCAACAAGAAGCCCGTCGCCCGCAAGGGGAAGGTGCAGCTCATCGACGCCACCGGCCTCGGCGACCGCATGAAGCGGGCGCTCGGCGGCAAGCGCAACGAGATCGGCGACCGCGCCCGGGATGCCATCGTCGCGCTCTACCGCGACTTCGCCGAAGGTCCGCAGAGCCGCATCGTCGCGGCCGACGAGCTCGGCTACCGCGAGGTGATCGTCGAGTACCCGCTGCGCATGCGCTTCGCCGCCACGCCCGAGCGCGTCGCCACCGTCGGCACCGAGGCGTCGCTGGGCGAGCGCCGGGCGCGCACGCTCGCGAAGGGCGCGGGGATGGACGCGAAGCTCGCGGCGCTGCGGAAGGCGCTCGCGACGATCGACCCGGCGAGGGTCTTCGCGTCGTGGGAGGAGTTCGCGCCCGCGCTGGAGAAGGCGGTGCGCGAGGCGGACATGAGGCTCAGCAGTGAGCTGCGGGAGGCGGTGATCCAGGCGCTCGGGGAGCGCGACCCGGCGGCGCCGCCGGTGCTCGACGAGGACGGGGAAGTGGTGGCCGACCCGGAGCTGCGCGACACCGAGCACGTTCCGCTGACGGAGGAGATCGAGGCCTACCTGGAGCGCGAGGTGCGGCCCTTCGAGCGGGAGGTCTGGTACGACCCGAAGAAGGTCCGGGTGGGGTACGAGATCCCGGTGACGCGGTACTTCCACACCTACGAAGCGCCGCGCGCGCCGGAGGTGGTGCTGGAGGAGCTGCGCGGCGTCGACCGCGAGCTGCGCGCGCTGATGGATCGGGTGCTTCGGTGAGCGCGCGGGCGATGAAGGACAGCGGGGTCGCCTGGCTCGGGGAGATCCCGGCGGGGTGGGAGATGGTGCGGCTCGGGCGCATGACGACGGCGTATTGCGATGGGCCTTTCGGCTCGGCACTCAAGTCCAGCCACTACGTTTCCGAGGGTGTGCGCGTGATCCGCTTGCAGAACGTCGGCGCGGGCGAGTTCCGCGGTGGGGACGCGGCGTTCATTTCTGAAGAGCACTTCACGACCCTCGGACGCCATGAGGTGCGACAGGGAGACCTGATCATCGCAGGGCTCGGAGACGACCGGCACCCAGTAGGCCGTGCATGCGTCGCACCGGCGGGCATCGGGCGCGCGATGGTCAAGGCCGACTGCTTCCGGTTCCGACTGCATGAGAACCGCGCGGTGCCCGCTTTCGTGTCGTGGTACCTCGCGTCCGACGCTGCGAGGAGCGATGCCGGGGCGCAGGGGCGAGGAGCCACGAGGGTCCGCATCAACTTGCAAGACGCGGTGCGTTTGCAGATCCCTGTTCCTCCATTTGAGGAACAGAAGCGCATCGCGGCCTTCCTTGACGCTCACACCACGACGATCGACACGGCCATCGCGGAGCACGAGCGCAACCTCGACCTCCTCGCCGAGCGGCGCCGCACGCTGGTGTCGAGCGCCGTGACCCGGGGGCTCGATCCGAAGGCGCCGATGCGAGACAGCGGCGTCTCGTGGATCGGCCCGATCCCGGCCACGTGGAACATCGTGGACCTCCGTCGGCTGGTCGATCCGAGCCGACCGATCACCTACGGGATCGTGTTGCCGGGGGAGAACGTCGCGGACGGCGTCCCGATCGTGAAGAGCGGCGACTGCACTCCGGAGCGGTTGACCCCCGAGCGACTTCACCGCACCACCCGTGCGATCGAAGCCGGCTACGGACGGTCGCGCCTGAGGGGTGGCGATCTGGTGATCTCGATCCGCGGCACCGTCGGGCTCGTCGCGCTGGTTCCGCCGAGCCTGGAGGGAGCGAACCTCACCCAGGACGCCGCGCGCATCGCACCGACCGCCGGGACGGACACCGGCTGGTTGCAGCATGTCCTTCGCTCGACGCCGATCCAGATCGAGATCGCTCATCGCACCGTCGGGGCGACCGTCCGCGGACTGAACCTGCGTGAGCTGCGGAACGTGTCAACGAACGTGAGACAGTTTCGGTGAAAGATTACTGAGCCGTCTGCTCCTGCGCGGGGGTCGCACCCCCGCACCCGGCGGGTTCCTTGGGCGCGCAGGACGGCGGCCCGTCCTGCGTCCCTGCGGAACTCG
>JAUSAZ010000193.1 GCA_030652255.1 Myxococcales bacterium
CCCGGTGTGCGGGCACCACACGCCGCGGGGCGACCTCACCGGGCGGCTGCTCGAAGGGGCGGCGTGCCACGGGTGTTTGTTCGTGGCGGAGTGCTCGTGCGAGCGCTTCAACCAGTACCTCGACCGGGCGCTGGTGGTGCCGACGCTGGGATGTGACGGCTCCATGGCGTTCTTCCGGGAGCGCCCTTGAGCCGACGCATCGAGCTCGCGCTGCCGGACATCGAGCGCGTGCTCGCGGCGGCGAGGTCGGGTGCGCTCGGCGGGGCGCTGACGACAGAGGGTCTCGCGCGGGCGCACCTCGGCGCGTTGCGCGACGGCCTGGGGGCGCTGATCGGGGCGCCCGTGGACACGGTGGTGCAGGTGCTCGCGGCGGTGCGCGAGGAGCGGCTGCGGCCGCCCGCGACGAAGGTGGCGCTGGTGTGGACGGGACCCGAGACGCGCGGCAGCGGGGCGCGCGACACGGCGGTGGTGGTGCGGGAGATGTTCGAGGCGGCCGAGCGGCACGTGCTGATCGCGGGGTACTCCTTCGAGCGGGGGGAGGCGATCCTCGCGCCGCTGCACGCGGCGATGCGCGACCGGGGGGTGGGGGTGGAGATGTTCGTGCACCTGCGCGAGGCGACAGGGGTGCAGGCCGACCCGGAGGGCTACCTGCGGGCGCAGGCCGAGGCGTGGCGGCGGACGTACTGGCCCTTCGGGACGCCGGTGCCGACGCTGTACGTGGATCCGCGGGCGGCGACGGCGGGGAGCTACGCGAGCCTCCACGCGAAGTGCATCGTGGTCGACGGAGCGCGGGCGCTGGTGGGCTCGGCGAACTTCACCGACCGGGGGCAGTCGCGGAACATCGAGGCCGGGGTGCTGGTGGAGGACGCGCGCTTCGCGGAGGAGCTGGCGCGGCAGTTCCACGACGCGGTGGGGGCGGGGTTGTTCGTCGGGGTGTAGCGGGACTCCAGGTGGTGGGAGTGGCACTCCCACACGCTCCTCGCGACGGTTCACCCGCCCGAGATCGCCGCCGTTGCTGGTCGACGTTGAGCGACGACAGAACCGTAGAATCCAAACTGCCCAAGAGGACGGAACAACGTCACGACGGGCGTGGTCGCGAGTCCGCCCACGCGACCGAGGTAGAGATACGCGCGGCCCGACCCCGGGTAGGTGCCCACGCCGGGCGTGGCGGTCTCGGCGCCTGCGCCGATGAGCACGTCGTCGAAGCCGTCGCCGTTCACATCACCGACACTGGCGACGGAGACGCCGAAGGAGCCTGCGTTGCCGCTCGGGGCATCAAGCGACACGCTCGGATTGCTGGGCAATCCTGTCGCCGATCCCAGGTAGACGAACACCCGATTCGGGCTGGTTGCTCCCCCCACGACCAGGTCGTAGCGACCGTCGCCGTCGAGGTCGCCTCCTCCGCCCAAGGTCGCGCCGAAGGACCTGCCTGACGCATCGGGCGCGCGGAGCACGCGTGCGGGCTCGTTCATCAGCCCCGAGGCGCTCCCGTGATAGACGTAGACGCCGCCCCCGCCGACCGCCTGCGGGTCGCCGACGGCCAGGTCGGGATAGCCATCCCGATTGAGGTCTCCAGCACACTCAACCGCGGCGCCGAAGGTGTTGTTGCCGAGATCGGGATTCGTCAGGGCCATCCGATTGTTCCCGACTCCGCCTCTCCCGCCTGCAAAGACCTCCACGCGGTCAGCGCTGGGATTGCCAACCACGATGTCGACCCACCCGTCGGCGTTGAAGTCACAGGCGCCCGCGATGGCATGGCCAAACGGGACGCTGGTTCCAATCAGCCCAGCGAGGGCCATGCTCGGACTGGCCGGTAGGCCAACAGGGCTTCCGAAGTAGATGTCGAACCGCGCGGAGTCCGGAATCCCGACGAGCACGTCGGCGTATCCGTCGGCGTTGACGTCGCCCGCAACGGCGAGCGTCACGCCCGCGCGTCCACCCACCGCGTCGCGGGCCGTCACGGCACTGATCGCAGTCGTCGCGAGCCCCGAGAGGCTGCCGAGATGCAGGTAGGCGCGCGGCGGAATGCTGCCCCCGCCGATGGTGCCGATGAGAAGGTCGGCGAATCCGTCGCCATTCACGTCGCCGGCCGAGGAGAGAGTGTTCGCGAAGCCGGTTCCCGGTCCGTCGGGGCCAAGGAGGGTGGTGCTGGCGGTCGACGAAACCCCGGAGCCGCTGCCGAGGTACACATGCGCCGCGCCCGCGACCATGCTCCGAGCGCTCGCACCGACGACGAGCTCTGCGAGGCCGTCGCCGTTGACATCGAGGACCGATCCCCACGCAGCGTCGACCGGCGCGTTCCCTCGCCCAACGGTCATCTGCCACACCGGCCCAGCGCTCGCCCCGGTAACCGTTCCGGCGCGCCCGAAGAGTCGCCAGAACAGCGTCCCCGAAGGCAGGTCGGACGGCGGCACGGCAGAGGTTCCGACTGCCTCGAAGGAGACAACCGGTGCGGCACACGAGCGCTCGCGGCAGACCTCGACCCGGGCGCCGTCGGTACCGGGGCGCAACTCCCAGCGGAGCCTCGGACGACGCGCCCCGACCATCGACGTCGAGAGCGGCGCTATGGGCCGCGGCGGGAGGAGCTCACCGGCACTGACATCGCGCGGAGCGACGATATCGGCAGCAGTGTCGACGAGGCCGATATCGACAGGACCGACATCGACAGGCGGAGTATCGACGGTGGCTGTTGCATCGATCGTCGACGAGTCTGCTGACGACGCATCGATTGTTGGCGCGTCGCTGCTGCTGTTCTGATCGGCAAACGCCGCGTCGGGCCGAGCGGAGTCGATGGTTCCCGCATCGCTGAAGGGGCTGTCTGATACACCCAGATCGAGGGTCGCGTGATCAGGTTGCCCAATATCCTTCCGTGCGTCGACCGACGCCCTCGTGCGATCGGTGCTCCCTTCGCCTCCGTCGATGCGGGCACGATAAGACCATTCCGCGTCGGTGCAGCCCGCCAGCACCAGAACACCGATGACCTGAACCCATCGCAGCGTGGGGGCGCGCATGGTCACCTCACTCCACCGGCACGTGCTCGTGCACTCGCGGCCGCGTCGGCACCGTCCGCCGCGTCGGCACCGTCGGCCGCGTCGGGCGCTCGATCGGGCGCGCCAGAGTTCCCGCATCGTGGTTCACCGTCATCACAACTGCTGGAACCGCGGGCCGAGCGACGGGCGCGGGCGGAGCCACCGCCGCCGTCGCCTGGGTTGCCGGAGCGGACGCCTCTGCCACGACGGGCACTGTTGTCGGCGCAGCGACAGGCGTCGGCGCAGCGACAGGCGTCGGCGACGACGACCCCATCAGGTAGAACGCCACGAAGGACAGCGTCACTGTGATGCTGGCCACGACCACCACGGGTGCGCGTGACGAGCGCGCGGCCACTGGCTGCTGCACCGGCTGGAGTGTCGTGGTGCGATCGGGTGGCGGACGCGATCCGATCACGGGTGCGGTGGTGAGCGCGTCCCAGTTCGCGATCGCGGGCACCGACGCGTCCAGCGCTCGCAGGAAGTCGCGCGCGTGTTGGAAGCGCTCGACGGGTCGGAGCGCGAGCGCGCGGGCGAGCACGGGCTCCCACACACCGACGTCGAGGCCGAACTTTGCGGGCGTGGGCCGCGCGGCCGAGAGCACGTCGACGGTGAGCGCGGTGTTGTCCTCACCGCGGAAGGGCGCGCGGTCGGTGAGCACCTCGACGAGCAATAGGGCGAGGGCGTGGACGTCGGTCCAGGGGCCGGAGCGGGTTCCGCCGATCTGCTCGGGGGAGGCGTACGCGAGGGTAAAGGCGCGCAGGTCGGAGCGCGTCGCGGTCTGTCCCGAGGAGACGGTCTCGTCGAGTTCCATGGCCTTGGCGATGCCGAAGTCGAGGAGCTTCGGCTCGACGCCGTTGCGCGTGCGGGCGAACATGATGTTGGCGGGCTTCAGGTCACGGTGGGCGACGCCCTCGTCGTGCGCGACGGCGAGTGCCTCGAAGACCGGGCGAAGCAGCACGAGGGCCTCGGCAGGTGGGCGGCCACTGCGGTCGCGGCGGGCGTCGAGGAGGGCGTCGAGAGCGTCGCCGTCGATCCATTCGAGGACGATCCAGGGGGCGGCACCGCCGGCGGGTAGGAGACCGCCGCCGAAGTCGAGGACGCGCACGATGGCGGGGTGTTCGAGGCGGGCGATCGTGCGGGCCTCGAAGACAAACTTGTCGATGAAGGCCTTACGGTGGGTCTCCGGGAGCGAGGGAGGCGTCTTGAGCACCTTGATGGCGACAGGCTTCTGGAGGGTGCGATGGGTGGCGCGGTAGACGACGCCGAAGCCGCCCTCCGCGACGACCGAGTGGACGTCGTACTTGCCATCGAGACGAGTGCCGATGAGGGCGAAGGGGTCGGCGGTGGGGGGCATAGGCGTTAACCAACTTTTTCGCGGATGAGTGCGTGGAAGCGGTCGAGGGCTCGCGCGCGTGACGTCTCGTTGGTGCGCGCGAGGTGCGTGATGAATCGAGGCAGCGCTTCGGGAAGTTGGCCGACGCGCAGAGGCATCAGTGCCGATCGGAATGCGTCCCAGAGCACGACCGTGCATCGCCAGACCTCACGCACGAAGCCGGGCGGCCTGGGCGGCGATGTGCCGGGCGCCGAGGCGGAGGGCGGACTTTCCGATGAGCGAGGGGGGAAAAGGCTCGGCAGGCTCCGCGAGCCTGCGAGCCAACTCGATCCCGAGGTACTTCGCGCAGATCCAACAGTGGATCGTCTCGGGGAGTCGACTTGGAAGTTGGTCGAGGCCCGCGATGGATTTTTCTCGTTTGAAGTTCAGCTCAATTTGCCACCGGAGCCGGTAGAGCTCGATGAGTTCGTCGGCGCTGAGCCGTTCGGCGGGCACGGTCGTGACGAGGACGACGTAGTTCGTCAACTCCAACATCTCGGGCGTGACCTCGGACTTCTTGCGCTCCTCGTAGAGGCGCTTGCGCGCCTTCGCGGCCTGATCGGGAAGCAGGCGCATGACGATCAGACGGCCTTCGATCGCGTCGCCACCGCGTGGCCGGACCTGAATGGGATACGTCCGCTTCTCCCCCGGCGTCGTCACTTCGCGAAGCCACGCCCGCGCATCGACCGACACACCCGACTCGGTGAAGAGAGGCAGCGATCCGAAGGCGAACCGGATCAGGACGTCGGCCTTCGCCGCGACGGCGTGCGCGATGCTGTTGGCGTTGCAATACCCACGATCCGCGACCCACAGCTGTCCGGCCTGGATCGCGAAGTTCTTGAGCGTCTCTCCGATCTCGGCGCCCCCGACGAGGATCGCGACCGCGCGCAGATCGACGAGCCGCAGCGCGAAGTGGATGCGCGCCGTGGTGCCCTTCGCGCCAGGGTTCTGTGCGGTCGTGGCGTCGACCGCGATGACCTCGTAGCCCGCCCAGCGCGCGGCCTCGAACTTCGAGGCGGTGGCGACCATCGCGCACACCATGGCGGCAATCCAGCCGCCCGACTTGCGCATCCACTTGTGGAGCGAGACGCCCGAGATGTCCGCCAGGCCCATCGCCGCGGCGATGGCGACGGTCGTCTTGAGCCCAGCGTTCGTGCAGGCATAGTGCAGGATCATCCGCAGCAGAACGCTCGGGTCCTGGATCTTCCAGCCAGACGCGGCGGCCGACGCGACGGGGCTCTTGCTCTTCAGTACGCCGTGCAGCGGGGCCAGCTCACGCCAGGTGCTCGGCAGCTTCGCGGCGATCGCGTCCCAGTCCTCATCTCGTGCGAGCGATGATTCCATGGCAGGCGTAGAGCTCCCGCCGCGCGCGCCGTCAATGGTTAACGCCTATGGCGGTGGGGGGAGGCATGGAAGTCAGTCGAGCTGTTCCACCACGAGTGGCGAGTGAATATTTACTGACCTCGATGCTCCTGCCGGACAAGAGACATCCACCTGCAACGAAAACGTGTATGTCCGACCGCCATCGAGCCGATACAAGGATTCAACGCGCACGATTCCGCTCCCAGCGGTACTGTCGTTGCCGCGAGCAAAAGCCGGGAATATGGAGGCAACACCCGACGACGAAAATATCCGGAAATAGGCAGCATAATCATCACTCTGCACCCAGGTAGACACGCGAAAGACACCGCCAACTGCCGCCACGAAAGTCAACGAAGCCGGGTTCGCAAGTGTCTGAAAGCCGTAGGACGGACATGTAAGTTGCGCCACACCGTACCCACCTCTCGCCGGGGATGCCGTCATGTTACTGGGAACATATGGAGTGAAGGTCCACTCTCCAATCGCCACCTGCCTCGCACTCGCGGACCTCCCCTCCACCGCCGCCAGCCGCGCCTCCAACGCCCCAGCCGCCGCGCTCGCGCGTCCTGCCTCCAGCGCATACGGCACAGCGCCCAGCTTGGACCGCGGAAACCTCGTCGCGTCCACCTGCAACTCCGCCCACAGCTCGGGGTTCGCCCGCACCGCGCCCACGCAGGTCGCGTCCAGCGCCACCCGGAAGCGCCCGCCCGAGAACGTCGTCCCCCCCGCAGTCGTCGTGCACACCGTCGCGCCCGCCGTCGCCGCATCCCAAAGCCGCACGGTGACGTTGCGCGTGCCCTCCGCCGGGCGCCCTCCATCATCCAACACACCGCCGTAGTACAGCGGGTTCATCGCCGGAACGCCGTCTGCCCGCGCCCGCCCCAGTCGGTACGCTGCGACCATGCCCACAACCGAGATGGCAGCCGCGCCCATCACCAAGCCCCGTCGGACCTTCATGGCACCAGTCCCCCCACTACACATAACGACCCGGCGCACCCGCGCTCGCCCAACTCGAAGCCCGTCTCGCTCACCCGCAGCATGCCCACCGCTGCGCTCCCGCTCTCCGTCGAGGCCAATCCCTGCGCCCGCACTGCGAGTCCGGTCGCCACCTGTCCCGCATCCACATCCGTCCCAGCATCTCGCTCCATCGGCACGTCACCGCTCGGCGCATCGGCGGCTGCCCCGACGTCCCGCTCCGTCGGCACGTCGCCCGTCGTCATCCCGCCCGTGTCGCTGGTCACCCCGCGATCCGCGACCGCGCCGTCTGTCACCACCACTACCGAATCCATACGCGCGCCCGCGTCCCGCGGCCGGTACAGCCACTCGTCGTCGGAGCACCCCGCCAGCACCACAGCACCCATCCACCACGCCGTCTTCAAAACACCCCGCCCACGGTTACGCCCGCTTCCGTCGGCACTACCCACACCGTCGGGCGGGCCTGCGTCTCGCGTCCGCCCAAGCCAGACACCAGCCACCACACCGCCGCACCCGCTCCTGCGGCGCTACCGAGGCCGATGGCCACATTGGTCGCCGTCGTCAGCGTCCGCATCCGCGCGTCCGCGTCGATTGCCGACGGGTCGCACCCTCCCACATCGCACGCCCCGTCGCGCTCGCTCATCGCGCCGTCATGCAGCGCCCACAGCACCCCCGCACTAGCGAACGCTGCCGCGCCGAATCCCACGACCACCCACGGTCCCGCCCCCGCGCCGCGCCGCGGCGGTCCCTCCGGCGGCGTCACCACCCGCGCCGCCGTTCGCTCGGGCTGCGCCAGCACCCGCCGCGGCTCTGGCGTCAGTGGCGCCGTGACCTCCGGGGCGGGCACCTCGACTTCGACATTCGTGCCCGCCACCACCCGCACGGTCAGCGTCTGCACGTGGTGCCGCGTCTCGTCGCTCACCCGCACCACCACCTCACCGGGATCGACCGACACCGCCACGCCCCATGCCGCCGACGGCAGTTCGCGGTCGCCCACCCGCACCGTCGCGCGGGCCAGCTCTGTCGGCACACGCACCGTGATGTGGCCGACCCGCCCGGTGAGCACCCCAGCGAGTTCGCGGCAGATGCCCAGCAGACGGTCGCGGTTGCGGAGCGCAGTGTCGCTCGTGGCGTCGGCGGTGCAGCGCCGCGCGTGGTCGAGGGCCGTCACGAGGTGCCCGAGTTGCTCGTGCTCCTGAGCGAGGAGCAGCGCGAGCGACGGGGACATCCGCAGGGCCGCCGCGCGCTCCGCGAACTGTACAGCGCGGGCATGGTCTCCGGCCTCGCGAGCCTGATCGGCCTGCGCGAGGAGATCGCGGCGAAGCGCATCGCCGTCAGTCTGTGCGGTGGCGGTCGACGCGGTGACGAGCACGGCCGCCGCGTACACCACCGCCCGCAACCGCTGTCTCCACCGCCCACTCATCGCAGCCGTTGAGGGTAGTGGCATCGCCGCGCGTTCGTCCATGGCGCCGACGTAGGAGCAGCGATCGGTTCGGACAGGTCGTGGCGCTTGGGGTTGCGAGGAACGGCGCGGCGTCCGGGATTCAGGCCCAGAGGCCTCCGACACGGTGCAACCGTGAGAGCTCGGGGATCAGCTGCGCGATCGCGGCGCCTGCGTTGTGCGCGGCGACGAAGTTCTGGGCGTACTTCCGCGGGGTGACCTCGGCGTTGAACATCGGCACGCGGTCGGTGAGCCCCGACACGAACAGGAAGGGCGTGTCAGGCCACGCGATGCGGATCAGCGCGTGCGTGGTCTCCATCGAGCCGATCTCGCGCTGCTTTACCGACGCCTCGAACGCGTGGAGCGTCTCCCCGTCGGCCCACACGTAGTCGTCGTAGTCGTTGATGTTGACGGTGCTCAGCGCCGCGTAGCCATGGCCCGCGAGGATACGAGGCGCGCCCACCGGGTTGATCGGCACCGACAGGAATCGGGCCTCAGCCGCGAAGCGCGCGTCCGTGGAGATGTTCGCGAACAGCGACGGCGACAGCCGAGGCGAGGCGATGACAGCGCCGTGGTACTTCGCGACCTCGTCGCCCAGCATTGGCCCGAAGCGCTTGATCTGGTCCTTGATCTCGCCCTCGGGAGCGCCGATCCATGGGTTTCGGACGTAGCAGCGGCTGCCGATGCACACGCACCCGTTGAGGGTCTCCTCCGCGGGGATGCCGGCGGTGCCCATCGCGATGACGAGGTCGGGCGCGCCCCCCGCGCTCCCGAACGCGTGCCTCACAATCGTAGGGAGTGCACCGGTGAGCTTCTCGTAGCTCGAGGAGCTGCCGGGCCTGATCAACAGCGGCTGCCCGTCCGCCCCGGTGATCGTGCGCTCGGTGCACATCCAATCTTCGATGCACCACAGCTCCACGAGGTCTGCCCCGGAGGTGAACCGCAGCCTCGGTCGCGCGGGCGGATTGCCACGAAAGCGTGGCGCGGCCAGGTCAGGGTTCCGGACCTCCAGTGGGTCGAAGCCGCGTGCGAACCCGCCGAGCGACGCAGGTCGCGCGTCCTTGTGCGACAGCACGTTGGCGAGTGGCTCGCACTCCCAGGTCTTGTTAGCGACGATAAGGACTCGGAGCGGCGATTCGTCGGGCATGGCAGTGACCACGCTACGTGAGGCGCGGTGCGGACACCATCGTCGCCGATGCAGACTGAGCAGGCGGGTCGTCGCGCCGCGTCGGATCGTCGGCCATGGATGCACGGTGGACTTCCACCCCGATCATGATCCCTGGTGACACGGCCGTGTTGCAGCGAAGCGGGGCGCGGGGAGACCATCGCGCGGTGGGCCCCTCACCACGCATCCTCGTAGTGACCGTCACGTTGCTGGCCTGCGTCGGTGCGGCCCGAACACCAGGACCTGTCCGCCCCAGCCCTGCCCTCGTGAGTGAGCCTCCGGCCGTGATCTCGATCGTCTACGCGGAACACCGGGTGGAGCCCATCCCGGGACCTGGAGCATGGGCCCAGACCCGCTTCACCGTGGACGGACTCCGCGCCGAGATTACCGCCGCCGGCGTGGCCTTCTCGCCCGAACGCACCGGACCCTTGCGGGTGGTCGTCGAGCTCGAGCGCGCCTGGGTGTTCGTGGCCGACGATGGACTCGTGGCATCCAGCGACGCCTTCCTCGGTCCCCTGCGGCGCCTTGGGGAGGTCCCGCGCCCCTTCTCCGTGACGCCCTCCACCCGCGGGCGCATCGCGGCCTGCGCGGGCGACGACGTCTGGGTCACCGATGGCCACACCGTCGAGCGGACTGCTCCCCTCCCGGGACCTCCGTTCCAGGCCGCCTTCGCCGACGCCCGCCGCGGCGCCGCGGCGCTCGACGACGGCCGGCTCGCGGCCACCCGCGACGGCGGTGCGAGCTGGTCGCTGGTCGGCCTCGGCTCCGACGTCGCGCTCGGGGTGGCCTTCGAGCGCGGCGCGCTGCGGGCGGAGACCACCCGCGGAGAGGTCGAGGTGTTCCCGGATGACCCGCCCCTCGCAGATCCGCCACCCACTCGCGGAAGCGCCGAGTCGAACGCGGACCGAGCGGCGATCCGTCGCGCGATCATCGCGCGTCGACCGGTGGCCGCGGACCACCAGATGGTGCCCCTCGCGGACCACTCTTGGCTGTCGGCGGACCGTTCGGAGATCACGCACCACGACGACGCCGGACCTCGGGCGGAGCCGGTCCGGTTGGGGAGCGTTCTGGGACGCTGCTACCTCTCGCGCTGGGGCGACGGCGCGGCGATCCACTGCGCCGACACCTTCCTCAACGACGAGGTGGGCGGCACGACCACGAGGCGCCGGGACGGACTCTTCCAGACCGACAACGGGGAGACGCTCCGACCGGTGTTCCCCCCGCCCGCGATGTACCCGGCCTTCGCGTCCTACCGTCGGCTGACGTTCTCGGACGACGGCGCCCACGCCGCAATGCTGTCACGGTGCGACGGGGAGGTGTTGCGCGGGTCCGACCCTCCCCTCTGCGCGCTGACCGACGGCGTGGGGGTCTGGCGCGAGCTCACCCTGCCGCCCCGCGAACCCGGCGATTCGCGTTGGGAGCTCACAGGCATGCACGCGGGGCTGCTCCTCGCGCGGCGCCGCCACGGCGCGGGGTGGCAGCGGGTGGTCGTCGACACCGACGCGGGCGTCGTGCGCGGCGTCGAGGTCCCCGCCCCCGACGGCCGCGCCTGGTCCGATGGGCACCTCGACTGGACCGGAGACGGCCACCTCGTGGGCCTGCTCCGTGCGCGCTCGGGGGACGGCGTGGGGGAGGACGTGGTGCTCGCGCTCGGCGAGGCGGCCGGACCGATCGCCACCCTCGCGGTGCCGACCGGGTTCGTGGCGGTCGGGTTCGCCGACGCCCTGCACGGTCTCGCCGCGGGGCACCGTCTCGACGCGCTCTGGCGCACGTCCGACGGCGGACGGAGCTGGTCGCCCCTGCCCACCCCGATCGACGGCTCGCGTCGCTGGACGCCCGCTGACCCGTCGATCCGGTGCGATCGGACTAGCTGCGTGGTCGGCGGTCTGATCCACGTCGAAGGCTTCGGCGCGCCACGGCTCAGGGGCGACGCCCTCCTCGTCGCACGCAGCGACGATCCGCCGGCGGCTCTCCCGCGGGCCGCCGGGCCGGGCTTCGGCCCGATCGTGTGCTCCGCCACGGGCCCCGTCTCCGCGTCGCCGTGGCGCACCCGCCCGCGCGCGACGGTCTTCCGGGAACTCGGCCTCGCGGAGGCCGGAGTGCTCGGCTCCGAGTGGACCCGCGAGGTGCTCCGAAGGGTGACGAGGGGCGGGCTGACGACGGTCTCGTTCACGACACCGACCGCGGCCGAGATCGTGGGGATGACCACGGGGACGGTCGCCGCGCGGCGTGCGGTGCTGGCGTTCGAGCAGGGGGCGCGGGGAGTGGCGCCGGCGGGGCGCGCGTTCGTGCGAGCGGAGTACGCCGCCCTCGCCCTCGGAAGCAGTCACGGGCGGTGGGGCCTGGTGACGATCCAGGCGGGCGCCGCGACGCGCTTCGAAGCGCTCGCGGGACCGGCCGGCGCCGTCGAGGCGCTGCCGTCGTGGCGCGGCCCGCTCGAGCCGTGCGCGGGCCCCCGGAGCGCCGACGCCGTCACGCTCGTCGTCCACCCCGGCGCGGCCACCGGCTGGGTCGCGCCCACCATCGACGGCCGGGCCTGCCAGGGCGTGCGCGCCCAGGTCGAACTGTCCCCCACTGGCGTCTGCCTGCGCTCGCTCGCGGCGCACGGGGCGCTCGGCGTACCGGGGCACCGCGGGGACGGGTACCCCGCGTACGGCACGCTCAACGTGCTCAACGCCACCGCCGACGGACACCTGGAGGGCTTCTACGATCACTACCAGGTCCGGGCGCCCGTTCGCTGCACGGTGGGTCCGTGACGCGACGACCGATCGCCGCGCTGGTCGCCCTTGCCGCGGCCTCCTGCGGGGGCGCATCGCACGTTCGGCCGCAGCCGCCCCCCGCCCCCGCCCTGCCCCCGGCGCCAGCCCTGGTGTCTTTGGATCGCGGGCCCTTCCGTGTCGTGGAGCTGGGCGGCCTCGCAGGGAGGTCCGGCACCCGCTACCTCGCGGAAGGCTTGCGCGCGGAGATCGACGGCGGCGCGGTCACCTTCGCGGCCGACGAGCCCGCGGTTGGGATCGTCGGGGCTGCGGAGGTCGACGGGGGCTGGGTGTTCGTGGCGGACGACGGACTCGTCGCCGCGAGCGATCGCTTCCTCGGCCCGCTTCGCGCGGTCGGGCGCGTGCCGCTCAGGGCGCCGCTCACCCGGGGAGCGGAGGAGTGGACGCGCGGGCGCGCCGTGTTCCTGCGCGGCGGCGCGCTCTGGACCTGCGACGGCCACGAGGTCGCGCGGGTCGACGACCTGCGATCGCCCGTGATCGGGGCGGCGTTCCGCGATGCGCTGGTCGGAGGCGCGGTGCTCGACGACGGGTCGCTCGTGGCCACCCTGGATGGTTCGACCTGGCGCGAGATCGACCTCCACGGCGAGCTCGCCCTGGAGATCGCCTTCGACGGTGAGGCGCTGCGGGTGGCGACCACCGCCGGACCGGCCACACTGGCCCCGGACGCCGGCCTCGCGATCGGGGGGCCGGGCGTTCCGGCGCCGCGGGGGGAACGCCCGGCGTCGGTGCGTGCCGTCACGAGCGCCGCGGCTCACCGCGCCGCGGCCCAGGGCGGGAGCGGGGTGGTGTTTCGCAACGGCGCCCGGGCCGTACTGCGCGACGAGACGGTCACGTGGCTGGACCCGTCGGGCGCCGTCGGTCGTCGGATCGACATGGGACACTGCGCGCTCGAGCGATGGGGAGACGCCGCCGCACTCCGCTGCGACGGCAGGCTCTACCGTATCGCGGAGGACGGGCGCTTCAGCGTGGTGTTCGGCCCGGAGCGCGCGGCCGACTTCCTCGACGACAGGGATATCGCGTTCTCGGACGACGGACAGCACGCAGCGTTCTTCTGTCGCCCCGACGAGGCCGCGACCCTTCGGGCGGCCGTCGATGCGGGTGTCGGCGCGGCCCCCGCTGCCGGGTCGGGTTCGACGCTGTGCATGCTCGAGGACGGACAACGGACCTGGCGCGCCGTGGCTCCCGCGGCGCCCATCGATGGCACGTGGATCCCGGTCGGCATGCACGGGTCGACGCTGCTCGCGAGCGACCAGTACTTCACGAGGGCGGTGGTGCTCGACACGATCACCGGCGCTGCCGCCCTGGTGTCGTTGATGCAGGGCGCGGCGGACGCGTCGACCCAGGCGACGTTCCCGAGCCTCGACTCGCTGGCCTGGGCGGGCGACGGATCCCTGGCTGGCGTCGCGCTGACCTGCGACGCCGACCGGGCCTGCCGTCCCTGGCTGGTGTCCGGCGCGGCGGACGCGCCCCTGGCCCGCCGCGAACTTCCGGTCGCGGTGCGCAGGGTGGGCTTCGCCGACGCGCGGCGCGGACTCGCGGTGGGCCGCAACCTCGGCGAAGTGTGGCGCACGCTCGATGGAGGACGGAGCTGGGAGCCCGTACCGGTGGGCGCCGCAGAACGGGCGGTGCCGGGCAGATCCTCGGCGCTGGTGGGCCAGCACCCCCGCTGCGACGAGACGGGCTGCCAGGTCGACGGTTGGCTGCGCATCGACGGGTGGGGGCCGATGGCGCTCGCGGGCCCGCGGCGCCTCGCGGCCACGGGACCGATCCCGTCCGAACCGCCGTCGATGACGCCCGCGAGCCGCGGCGAGGGCGTCGAGTACGGACCGCTGCAGTGCACCTCGGGCGGATCGGCGGTGCCGTCCCCGTGGCGGCTCGCGCCGGGATCGGACGTCCGGCGCCGGCTGTCGCTGGAGGGGCTCTGGACGCGGCGTGACCGACCGGACGGGCGCACGGTGCTCGCGTGGCGGACCGCCGCCGGCATCGGTCGGGCGGTCCTCCCGCCGCCGACGCTGGGAGAGTTCGCGGGCCTGTGGGGAGACCTCAACCACGCGCTGGTGTTCGATCGCACCCGGGGTCGAGCCCGCCTGCTGTGGGCGTCGGGCGCCGCAACCGTGGCGCTGACCGACCTCCCCTTCGCCGCGACGGCATCGCGCCTCCGAGACGTGGCGACCTACGCGGGCGTGTGGCTGGTCACACCTGCCGGGGACGGCGGTGTCGTAGTCCAGGCCGCCACCCTGCTAGGATCGCGCAACGTGGCAGTGATGGCGCGCGTCGATCCGGGCGGACGCGTGCTCGCGCGACGGGTGTTCGTTTCATCGGTAGGCGAGGAACGCTCCCAGGCGTTCGCGACCGCGCGGATCGACGGGCGCTGGGGGCGAGTGGTCGCCCGGGGTGCGCAGCCCGCGATGTTCCACCCCCTGGACGGCACGACGTCGTCGACGCTGCCCTCGTGGAGCGGTCACGTGGACGTCTGCCAGGGTCCGCCCGCGTCGGACGCCGTGACCTTGATGGCGCGCGGCTGCGTCGAGAGGCTCCCCTGCGCGGGGATGGGCGGGTCAAGCGCGCAGCGGCTGGAGGTCGAACTCGGGCAAGACGGTGCGTGCCTGCGGTCGGTCACGTCGCTGGAGGAGAACGCGCCGGAATCAGAGCGCGACGCGGTCGTGCAACTCCGGGCGACCCCAACCGGAACGCTGGAGGGCTTCAGGGACGATGGCGTGACCCGAGTCGCTCATCGGTGTGCGACGCACGGATAGGGCGCCGAGCGACTGATCGAGTGCGATGCGATTGATCTCCCACCAGAACATCAACGGCTCGGCGAGAACGTGAACGGGAAGCTGAACTCGACGCTGCCGCCCTCCGGCGTCGGGAACACCAGGCCGCGCAGGCGGCTGGCGACGCACGACCCGAGCGCGGGCGACGATGAGGCAAGCGGTCCACCAGTGGAGATGCGCGTGATCCTTCCGCTGGGACCGATGGTGAAGCTCATCTCCAGTCGGCCTGCGGGGCCGGGATCGCGCTCGGAGCTCAGCGGTGATATCAACTCGCAATGAAGAAGCCGCGGGCTGCCCCGCTGAAGCCGCCAGATCCCGACATGGTGGCTCTCAACGAGAACATGTCCCGACTCGCTCACAAGCTTGCGGGTCCTGGCGCCTCGTTCGCGGACTTCGAGATGATCCTCCTGGCGTTGCGTACCGAGGTGATGGTTCAGGTTCGTGCCGCGTTCGCTCGGGAGGCCGCGTTCGACGTCGAGGGGATGAAGGCTCCGCGGGCTGCCCCGAAGGCGCCGCGCCGCCGACGTTGACGCAACGGCGCAAGGAGAGCTCCCTTCGTCGATGAACCTGCGGGAAGCCTCGGAACGGGTGAAGACGCTCGAAGGCACGGAGATGGCGACGGTCACGCGTCCGACGCAGCTCCTGGCGCGCAAGCTGGCGGGGAAGGACCCTTCGTTCGAGGACCTCGAGATCCTGACGATGGCGGTGTCCCGCGAGAGCGACCGGTTGATCTTGCAGGAGTCGCTGCAGACCATCGCCGAGAGCTTTGGCGACGCGGTGGCCGTGAACGGGGAGGAGTACGGTGAGCACGAGCCCGGCACGGTGACCTACCACTCGTTGTGCGGGCCCCTTGCGGTGACCCGGTCGACGTACCGACAGACGGGCGTCCACAACGGGCCGACGGTGGTCCCGCTAGAGTTTCAGGCGGGGCTGATGGAGCGAGGCACCCCGGCGCTGGCGAAGGCGGCGTCGCTCGGTTACGCGAAGCATGAGCTTCGGGGCGTCCTCGAAGACCTCGAAGCCGCCCACCGGGCTCCCCCGTCGCGGGCCACGATGGATCGCATGGCGCGGCGTCTGGCGGAGCGCGCGCACACCGTGGCACCGACCATCGAGCGGACGCTCCGCCGCCAGGAAACGCTCCCCCCGGGGGCCCACGGCATCGTGATGGGTCTCGACCGCGGCTCGGTGCCGATGGCCGAAGCGCGGCCCGAGGGCAGGCACCGTCGACCCCACGGCGCACTCGGACCGAGCCGTACGAGCGCACGCCTCCGCCGGCCTTCGACGTGAACTGGCGGATGGCGATGGTGGCGACGGTGACGATCACGGACGCGGCGGGCGACGGTCTGGTGACGCGCAAGTACGCTGCGACCGCCGGAGAGGGCTGGGATGAGATCGTGAAGCGCGCGACGGCCGACGTACAGGCAGCGCTTCGCTCCACGCCGGACCTGGTGGTCGGCGTGGTGCAGGACGGCGCTCACGAGCTGTGGAACGTCACGAGAGCAGCGCTGACCACGATCCCTGACGTCGGCCCATATCCGGAGGCGGTCGACCGCTATCATTTGACCGAGCGACTCGGGAAGGTGCTGCGGATCATCTACGCCGATCCGACGGAGCGCCAGAAGGAACACGCCCGCTGGCAGACGCTGCTCGACACCGAGGCCGGGGCGATCGACGAGATCGAGAAGATCGTGCTTCACGCACATGGAACCCTGGGTACGGAGGCGAGCGCCGACCTCTGGGAGCATCTCGTCTACCTCCGGAGCAACAAGGACCGCATGCGATACGTGGAGCTGCGCAAGCGCGGTCTGCCCATCGGGAGCGGCGCCACCGAGAGCGGGTGCAACACGCTGCTCAACCTGCGGGTGAAGCGCAACGCCGAGCACTGGAGCGAAGAGGGACTCCGGGGTGTGCTGGTGCTTCGCGGCATTCATCGGAGCGAGCGATTCGACTCCTTCTGGAAGTACTTCACTCGCCGATATCACAGCAAGGTCATCAAACTATCGATTGCGGCATAGCGTGACGAGCTCCGAGCGCGATCCCGGCCCGTTCACATAGCGCGATCAAGGGCTGGCCTGATCCGACCACGTAGCCCCTCAGCAGACGCTGTCGGCGCCAGCTCACCCCCTGCTCGTGCTTCACGGCCCCGTCTTCGCACCCGGGTCGAACGTCCACGCGGGACGTCGCGCCGACGTTCGGGGGTAACAGTTCACCGGTCCCTCGCGCTGGCTTGACGAAGTGCCGCGTGCGTTCGATGTGCTCGTCATCGCCGTGGATCCCCTCTCGCCCATCCGCGAGCTGGTCGCTCGCGTCGCCACGCTGGAGTCGCAGCTCGCTGCCGCGCACGCAGAGAGCGCGACACTGCGCGCAGAGAACGCGAGGCTGCGTGAGGAGAACGTAGCCCTTCATCACGCGGTGCTGGCGCTGACCCGCGAGGTCGAAGCGCTGAAACGCCGACTCGGGTCGGGCGGACGGGGGGGCGGCCGCGGCACGCCGCCACCGACTCGACCGCCGTCGGGCAAGCGTCGCGGCGGGCAACCCGGCCACAAAGGGCACGCGCGCACGCGCCCCGAGCACATCGACCAGACGCTGGAGCACTCCCCCGCGGCTTGCCCGCGATGCGGCGGGGACCTCGCACCGTCCGCCAGGAGCACCGAGCGCTTCGAGTTCGAGGCCGTCGAGCGCGCGCTCCACATCCTGCGGCACGTGCTCCATCAGGGCTGGTGCTCGCACTGCAAGCGCCGCGTGAAGGCCCATGCGCCCTTCGCTCTGCCCGACTCGGACTACGGTCCTCGGGCGCATGCGACGCTCGCAGGGCTGCGGGCGACGATGGGTGCCACGGTGGGCAACCTGGAGAACTACACGCGCTCGGTGTGGCAGTGGCCGGTGTCGGGCGGGCAGATCGTGGCGATGCTCGACCGCACCGCGGCGGCCCTGGTGCCCACCTTCTGGTGGATCATCGAGCAGATCACCCACGAGCCCGTGGTCTACGAGGACACGACCTCGTGGGCCTTCGACGGCGAGCGCGCGGTGTTGTGGGTGTTCACGACGCCCCGACTGACGGTGTACTGGATCGACCCGTCGGGCTCCGGGCGGGTGCCGCAGGCGGTGCTGGGCGACAAGATCGACGGCAGCGTGGTGACGGACGAAGCGGAGCGGTTCCAGTATGTCGCGCACGCCAGCGATCAGCGCTGTCTGGCCCACCCACTGCGAGAGGCGCGCGACCTGCTGGTGCTGCACCCGGGCGACGCCGAGATCGAGGCGATGATGGTGCCGCTGCGCGATCACCTCTCGTGGATGATCGGGCTGTACCCGCGTCGCGACGACCTGGCGGCCTCGACGTGGTTGCAGTACCGGAAGCGAGCGCGGCGCGAGCTGATCGCCCTGGCCGATCGACCGTGGACGAACGAAGACTGCGTGCGAATGGCCAAGAGGATCCATCGCGAGGTGGACCTGTGGGTGACCTTCCTGTGGGACCTCACGGGGGAGATGGAGCCCACGGACAACCGCTCGGAAAGAGCGCTGAGACCGGCGGTCATCGACCGCGGGCGGGTACAACAGAACCGCTCGTTGGGGGGCGTCTATCGCGACATGGTGTTGCGGAGTGTCGCGCAGACCTGCCAGCAACTGGAGGTGGGCTTCGAGACCGTGGTGGCCGAAGCGCTCCTGTCCCGCACCAGAGACGGACCCGCCGCAACGCCATCCGCCACGCTCGTCGCCGCCTTTCAAGCAGCCCGTGCCCGATCACGACGAGAGACAACTCCGGCCGCGGTCGCGGCGGGACGGTGAACTGTTACGTTCGGGGTACCTGCGTCACCGCGGCGACGGCCGAAGACGGAGGATGCACTGCCGGGACGCCCGGAAGGGGCTCTCCTTCGTCGCGGCGACCTCAGCGTCAGGCGCTCCCGAGAGCGACCTGGCTGAGACGATGGCGACGCTCGCGAGGTCGCGCGAGGCCCGGGCCCTCCCGACTCCGGCCGGTCGACGGCAGCGGCCTGCAGGGTGATGGCGTACGTCGCCCACCACCCGCAAAGTGAGAGTTGAGGCATCGGCGTGGGGCCGACACTGGAAGATTCGCGTCGCCCCTGTGCGCTTTCTCGCGCCCGGTGTATAGGACGCCTGAGCATGGGGGAGAGATCTGTGGGAGACGACGCCAGCAACGCCCCGCTCCCCCTCGGAACGAACCTGGGCGGGAAGTACACGCTTCTCCGGGTGCTTGGCACCGGCGGGATGGGGGCGGTCTACGAGGCCAACAACTCGTGGACCGGCCGCCGCGTCGCGATCAAGGTGCTCCTGACCGAGCACATCCGCCGCAAGGAGGTCGTCGATCGCTTCACCCAAGAGGCGCGTGCCACGACGCAGATCGCCCACCCCAACATCGTCGACATCCTGGACATGGGACAGGACGCCGAGACGGGCGCCCTGTTCATCGTTCAGGAATTCCTCGACGGGATGGACCTCTCACGGTGGCTCGAGCAGCACGGGCCCTACGCGCCCGCCGAGGCGATCGAAATCCTCCTGCCGGTCATGGGAGCCCTCGTGGCGGCGCACAGGCGGGGCGTCATCCACCGGGACCTCAAGCCGGAGAATATCTTCCTTGCGCGCAACGCCGGCGGCGGGCTCGTGCCCAAGCTCATTGACTTCGGCATCTCGAAGTTCGTCGACCAGACCAACGTCGAGCGGAGTCGCACGCGGACGGGGATGGCCGTCGGGACGCCGCAGTACATGTCGCCTGAGCAGGCGAGCGGCGACCGCGATGTGGATGCGCGGTCGGACGTCTGGTCGATGGGGGCGGTGCTCTACGAGCTCCTCTCGGGCGTGCCGCCCTTCGACGCTCCGAACTACAACCTCCTGATCGTCCAGGTCATCACGCAACCGCCGCCGCGGATCGAGACAGTCATGCCGGGGATCCCGGTGGCGCTGGCGGCTGCTCTGCATCGCGCCCTCGAACCGGATCGCGAGCGGCGCTTTCAGTCGATGCAGGAGTTCCTCGGCGCCCTGATCGCGTCGACGGAGGTGGCCGACCCTGAGGCAGCGTTTGCGCCCCCGCAGCAGGCTACGGTTCCCGGGGCCCAGGCACACCTGGAGTACGAGGATGACCTCGCGACACGAGTCGTGCCGTCTCCCTTCCACGAGCCCGCAAGACCTTCCGTCCCGCAGTTCGCCTCCGCCACAGGCGACCTGTCGACCCCCAGGACGTCGCAACCAACGGTGACGCCTTCGGCTTGGTCGGACGCCGCAGCCGACGCGGTCCCGGAGTCATCGCGCTCCTCCTGGCGGACGTTGGCGATCGGAGCAGCGGTCGGCCTATCGATTGCCGCCGTTGGCGTCGGCATCGGACTGGGTTCAGGCTCCGCTGGAACGCCGCCTGTGAGGCCCGCCGCGGCACCAGCCGTGGCGCGGCCAACGTCAGCAGCGATCGAACCGCCGCCCGCGCCCGCATCGGAGGCCGTCGGGACACCCAGTTTCCCCGCTCAGGCGCCCTCGCCGCCCCCCCAGGCCCCAGTACCTCTGGCGTCTACCCAGGTGCGCCCGGTCCCTTCCCACCTCTCCGGCGCGCGCAGGGTCCCACCGCTGTCCCCGTCTCGGGCCGCAAGCCCAGCCACACGCGGGCCAGCGCGTCCGGCGACGGTCCCATCGCCGCGGGCGCCCGCACCACCAGCGCCGCCCCCGCTAACGCGCCACCGGCCCAACACCACTGCGCCCATCATCGGCATCGACTGAAGGAGCCATCATGCACCTCGGGAGGGGCGCCGCGCTGGCCGCCCTCGTGTCGTACTGCGGTACGGCCTACAGCCAGCCAGTCAACCCCCGCGTGACCGAACTCCTGCGGCGTGGCGTGCAGTTGCGTCAGGAGGGGCGCGACGAGGCGGCGCTGCGGGAGTTCGATGCGGCGTCACGGCTCTCGCATGAGCCGCGCATTACTGCGCAGATTGCCCTGGCTGAGCAGGCGCTTCAACGATGGCTTGACGCCGACCGACACCTGCGCGAGGCGTTATCGGCTGGGGGTGACGTCTACATTGCGCGGCACAGGGCCGTACTTGAGGGTGCCCTCAGGGATGTGGACCGTCACCTCGCTTCAGTGTTGGTAACGGGAGGCACGCCAGGGGCAGAGGTCTGGCTCAATGGAGAACACGTGGGGACCCTGCCGATGCAAGATGCCGCGCAGGTTAGCCCTGGCGACGTGGCGCTGGAGGTGAGGGCAGCGGGGCACGCGACCACAACCCGAAACCTGACGGTTGCCGCGGGCGAAACCTTGCGGGAAGAGGTCGCGTCGTCGAACCGGCCCGCCGAACGGTCGAGGAGCGCCTTGCGTGTAACGGCGCCTCTCGCCGCGCGCCCCCCGGCCCTTGCGCCGCCATCCGGCTCGGCGCGCGGGACCGCTGGCTGGGTGTTATTGGTTGGGGGCGTCGCCCTGACGGCAGGTGGCATGGCCGGGCTCGTGGTTGCGGATGTCAACGCGACCTCCTTCAACAGCAACCGGCTCTGCCGGGTCGATCCGTCAACAAACCTGGTTTGGGGCGGTCTCGACTGTATGAGTGACTACGACGCCGGCAGCACCGCGCGAGTGGTAGGCATCATCGGTCTCGCGGGGGGCGCGGTGTCGTTGATCGCAGGGATCATCATACTTGCGACGGCGCCGTCACGGCAATCTCCGCACGAGGCTGCCAACAGTTTCAGTTGTGGACAGGGTCCGGGCTCTATCGGAATCGAGTGCGGGGGGAGATTTTGATGATGGTAGAGTTCATGAAAGGCCCGCGCTGGCCCTTGGCGCTGATGATTTTCTGGGGCTGCACCGATTTCCGGTCGGGGGGGCCTCCCCGTTGCGGCGACAGCCTTTGTGACGTGGGCGAAGCCCGTAGCTGCCCGCTCGACTGTCCTGGCCAGCAGACCTCGGTCTCAGTTTGTGGTGATGGGTCCTGCGACGGCGCAGAGTCATGCTCGTCGTGCCCGGGAGATTGCAGCTGTGCCCCCAGGTGCGGAGACTCCGTCTGTAGTGGCGGTGAGAGCTGCCAGAGCTGCTCGGCCGACTGCGGCTCGTGCTCAGGACCTGACGCGGGCGGGTCTCCCGATGTGTTCGTCCCGATCGACGTTGCTGCTCCGGCAGACACGGGATTCCAGGACCGGGGTCTGCCCACCGATTCTGGCGCCTGGGGATGCGGAGACGCGAGGTGCAACCTCGGCGAGACCTGCGCGACGTGCCCCGGGGACTGTGGGCCATGTGTCGATTCGGGCGTCCGTGCCGATAGTGGCGTGTGGGGTTGCGGAGACTTCGTGTGCGTTGCTGGCGCGGGTGAGACTTGCGTGACCTGCCCGAGTGACTGCGGCGCGTGCCGAGATTCCGGCGTGCGCACTGACACGGGAGTGTGGGGCTGCGGGGACCTCAGGTGCAACCTCGGCGAGACCTGCGCGACGTGTTCGCAGGACTGCGGGGCCTGCCCAACGTGCACGCTTGGGGAGGCCGCGTCGTGCGTGCCCGGAGCTTCGGCGCCAACCTGCTGCGCAGGCGGCCGGACGTGTACTCGGAATCAGGGCCTACCGACTCCCTTCTACCGCTGCCAGGCCGACGACGGAGGTGCATGCACCTCCCAGTATGGCTGCATCCCTGGTTCCGTCTGTCCTGCGGGTCGGTGCGTGAGAGCATGCGACGACCTCAGGTTTGGAGCGCCGTGCACCAGCGACGCTCAGTGCTGTGCTCAAGGGTACATCGACAACCGGCGGACCGTTTGCGCAGTCAATCCAGGTCAGGGCCCGGGAACTACGTGCTCGCTGGTGTGCACGTCCAACACTGACTGCAACTCCCGATGCTGCTCATCGCCAGGAGCGAACGGCCTACGAGTCTGCATCCACTCGGCGTATTGTGCTGTCCGGGCGGCGTGCACAGTATCGTTCCCGGCTGGCGGGGCGTGTAGCGCCGACGCTCAGTGCTGCCCTGGGACCGAGACGGGTCTTCCCCGCGCAACGTACTGCGATTTCACTGGCGGAAGCGGCACCTGCGCGAGGGTATGCAGCCGCAATTCCGACTGCCTCTCGGGATGTTGCCGTTTTGATTCCGGAACGGATCTGTGGCGTTGCAGTGGGGGGACCACCGGCTGTGCCCCGTTTTGAACGACGACAGTTGCTGATCGGTGAGAGGCCGAACCGGGGTCTGCTGTCTTCCTGGTTCGCTCTCCTCGGAGGAGCCAGCTCTCGGTTCAGTCCACCCTGAGAGGGTGTCCAATCGGGTCTTGTGAGTTGGACCTGGGTGCATGACCCGTAGAACTCTAATCCCTCGGAAGGGGTACCCGGCTGACCTCACGGACGCGCAGCGATCGTGCATCGCCCCGCTCGTCTCGACGCCCAGACCGATACCGCGCGGGCTGCTCGTAGCGGGCCCTTCCGACCGATTTCTTTCCTACCCTGGAAGATCGTGTCCCATTCCTTCTCCGCCTGGGAGGAAGATGGCGCCTGGCGGCGCCCCCACGACGAACTCTGTGGGGATTCCGGCAGGCGGAGGGGCCGTCTTCATGCGGACTCACGACAGATCCATTGAAGCCTTGTAGGGAGGGACAGCGACCATGATTCCGACGAAGCTCAGCGTCGTAGAGGTATTCACGCAGACGAAGCAGTACGCGGTGCCGCTCTACCAGCGGGCCTACGTCTGGGGGCGGGAGGGGCAGTGGGAGCCCTTCTGGGAGGACGTCGAGTCGATCGCCTCCACCCTCGCGAGCGGAAAGGGTGCCGTGCCGCACTTCCTGGGCGCGGTGGTGCTCGCGCAGCACGACACCCACGGGATCGAGATCGCCAAGCGCGACGTGATCGACGGCCAGCAGCGGCTGACCACGCTGCAGGTGCTCCTCGCCGCGCTGCGCGACCAGATCACCGAGGCCGGGGAGGCGGTGAAGGGAACGCCCGCCGAGGAGTCCCTCCAGGACCTCTCCGACTCGGTCGCTCCGCTCACCCGCAACAAGGGAATGATGCACGCGCCGGACGTGGAGCGTCACAAGGTCTGGCCGACGAACACCGACCGGCCCGTGTTCGTGAGCGTGCTCACCGCGGGGTCGCCCGCGGCGCTCGACGTGAGGTTTCCGCCGGCGAAGAAGAAGCTGAAGCACGACCCCGACCCGAGGCCCCCGCTGGTCGAGGCGTATCAGTACTTCTCCACGGAGATCAGGAGGTTCTGCGCGGCGCACGCGGCATCGCCGCGGCACCCCCTGGAGGCGATCTTCCGGGCGTTTCAGACGTACCTGCAGATCGTCGCTTCAGCGCTCGGCAGAATTGATCCACCTCCGCTCTTGAGAAGTGACCCCCTCTCGGATCACTCCCGGCGATGTTGATCGGGATCGGCTTGTGGCGGAAGGCCACCGTGCGCGTGCTCGCCGGTGCGGTCGGGGGCGGGT
>JAUSAZ010000197.1 GCA_030652255.1 Myxococcales bacterium
GGCTCGGGCGGCAGCCGCACGGCGGGGCAGGGCGCCCCCGGGGGGACGGGCGGCGCGGGCGGTCCGGGCGGCGGCGGCGGCGGCGGGGCGGGTGGCCCGTCGGTGTGCGTGTACTCGACGGCCACCGCGACGACGATGACGGCGATGACGTGCATGCGCGGCGCGGGAGGGGCGGGCGGCGCGGGCGGCGGCGGCCCGGCCGGCGGCGGGGCGATGGGGCCCGTCGGGGTCGCCGAGGACGTGCGCGCGGCGATGCCCGGAGCAGGGGGCCCATAGGCGTTCACCGCGCGACGCGCGGGCCTCCCTGGTTGACGCGACCCCCCGCGGCGGCATAGCCCATCGCACCGCAACCGCCATGACCACCCCTGACGATCTCGACCTCGCGGCGCAGCAGTCGACGGCCCTCGGCGCCCTCGACGCCGCCGACTCCTCCGAGGCGCTCGAAGCCTTCTACCGCGCCTGGCTCGCGCCCTCCGGCGTCACCACGCGGCTCAAGCGCGGCATCGGCCGCCTGCCCGCGGAGCAGCGCGCGGCCTTCGGCAAGGACGTCAACGCGCTGCACACCGAGCTCGAGTCGCGCTTCCACCAGCGGCGCGAGGTCATCAAGACCCGCGAGCTCGCCGCGCGCATCGCCGCCGAGGCCCGCGACGTGACGCTCCCCTCGCGGCCGCGACCGGCGGGCGCGTACCACCCGGTCACCCTCGTGATGCGCGAGGTGCTCGACGTCTTCCAACGCATGGGCTTCTCGGTCTTCGAGTCGCCCCACGTCGAGACCGACGACTACAACTTCGGCCTCCTCAACATGCCCGCCGACCACCCCGCGCGCGACATGCAGGACACCTTCTACCTCGACGGCGAGCGGCTGCTGCGCACGCACACCTCGGCGGGGCAGATCCGCGCGATGCGCGAGCTCGGGGCCAGCGGCACGAAGCCCGTGCGCGTGGTGCTCCCGGGGCTCTGCTACCGCAACGAGAACATCACCACCCGGAGCGAGATCCAGTTTCACCAGGTGGAGGGGCTGCTGGTGGGGCGGAGCGTTCGCATGAGCGACCTCAAGGGCGTGCTGCTCCAGTACGCGCGCCTGCTCTTCGGCCCCGAGCAGCGGGTGCGCCTGCGCGGGAGCTACTTCCCCTTCACCGAGCCCTCCGTCGAGGTCGACATCCGCTGCACCCTCTGCGCGGGCAACGGGTGCCGGGTGTGCAAGCAGACCGGGTGGCTCGAGCTCCTCGGCGCCGGCATGGTGCACCCCGTGGTGCTCGCCAACGGCGGCTACGACCCCGCCGAGTGGCGCGGCTTCGCCTTCGGCATGGGCATCGAGCGCACCGTGCTCCAGCGCTACGACATCCACGACATCCGCTACCTCTTCGGCAACGACCTGCGGCTGCTCCAGCAGTTCCGCTGAGAACACCGTCATGCGCGTCTCCCTCTCCTGGCTGCGATCCTTCGTCCCGGTCACCCTCGACACCCCGGCCCTGGTGGAGCTGCTCACCCGCGCCGGCCTCGAGGTCGACGCCGTACACACCGTCGGCGTCTTCGACCCGCGGGTCTGCGTCGGCCGCGTGGTCGCCCGCAAGGCCCTCCAGAACGCCACCCACTTCGTCGTCGACGCGGGCCCCGAGCACCGCGCCGTCAGCGTCGTCTCCAAGGCCCCCAACGCCGAGCGCTTCGACGTCGGCGCCGCGGTCGCCATCGCCCTCCCCGGCGCGACCATCATCGACGGCCACGGCGACGCCTTCGCGCTCGTCACCGTGGGCAGCGCCAGGGTCTACGGGGTGCAGTCCGACGGGGTGCTCTGCTCCGAGCGCGAGCTCGGCGTCGGCGACGACCACTCCGGGCTCATGCCCATCGCCACCGACGCCCCCGCCGGGACCGCCCTCTCCGCGGTGCTGCCGGTCCCGGCCCACGGCGAGGCCGACGAGGTGCTGGAGGTGGCCATCCTCCCCAACTTCGCGCGCTGCCTCTCGATGGTGGGCGTCGCCCGCGAGGTGGCCGCCCTCACCGGGGTCGAAGGGCGCTACGACGTGGCCCTCGACGAACTCGCGGTCACCCCCGGGGAGCTCGACGCCCACGTCGAGGCGACGGACTCCTGCCGCCGCTTCAGCACCGCGCGGGTCGAGAACGTGCGGGCCGTCCCGTCGCCCCGCTGGATGCAGCGGCGCCTCGTGCTGGCGGGCGTGACGGTCATCGACCACCTCGTCGACGTCACCAACTACTGCATGATCGAGCTCGGGCAGCCGATGCACGGCTACGACCTCGCGCGCCTCGGGGCGCCCACCGTGGGCCTGCGCAGGTCGCGCGCGGGCGAGACGGCGCGGCTGCTGCACCAGGGCGTGGACGAGGCCCCGGCGGCGCTGCCGGAGGGCACCCTGGTCATCACGGCGGCGGACAAGCCGGTGGGCGTGGCGGGCGTGATGGGCGGGGCCGACACCGCCATCCGAAGCGACACCACCGCGGTGCTGCTGGAGAGCGCGTGCTTCGACTGGCCCGCGGTGCGGCGCAGCAGCGCGGCGCTGAAGATACACACCGACGCCTCGACGCGCTTCGCCCGCGGGGTCGACCCGACGCTGAGCGGGCGGGCCATCCAGCGGGCGGTGCAGCTCTGGCGCGAGTGGTCGTCGCCCGACCTGCGGGTGACCGCGACGGGCGACTGGCGGCGCGCGCCCATCGTCGAGGGGGTGGTGGGTTTTACCTTGGAGGGTATCGCGAGCCTGCTGGGCCTGGAGGCGACGCGGGCGGAGCTCACCGAGGCGCTGGCGCGGGTGGACATCACCGTGCGCGACGCGCCGGGCGCTGGCCTGGAGGCGGTGGTTCCGCCCGGGCGCGACGACGTGACGCGGCCCTGCGACATCGCGGAGGAGTTCGCGCGGGTGACGGGCTTCGACCGCATCCCGGAGACGATGCCCTCCGAGGCGCTGCCCTTCCACACGCCGTCGCGGCGCTACGCGCTGCGCGAGGGCCTGCGCGACGCCCTGGTGCGCGGGGGATTGCAGGAGCTGCTCACCTACTCGCTCATCGCGCCGGACTCCGAGGCGCTGCTGGGCGCCGAGGCGCCGGAGACGCCGCGGCTCAGGGTGCTCAACCCGATCAACGTCAACCGCACCTCGCTGCGGCGCACGCTTCTCGCGGGGCTGATGGAGACCCTGCGGGAGAACCATCGGCACACGCCCGACGCGCAGGTGTTCGAGATCGGGGTGGTGTTCCTGCCGGAGCTGGCGTCGCCGTACGGGCGGGGCTTACCGGCGGAGAAGCTGCGGGTGTCCTTCGCGCTCCTCGGGCGCGTCGACCGGGCGTCGATGCACGGCGGGACCGACCGCGGCGCCGACCTCTTCGACGGCGTCGCGGTGGTCGAGCACCTGCTGCGCGCGCTGCGGCTTCGTGGCGTGGAGACCATGGCCGACGAGGCCGCGCCGTACCAGCCGGGGCTCTGCGCGGCGCTGCGCAAGGGGGATAGGGTGTACGGGCGCTTCGGGGTGCTGCACCCCGAGGTGTGCGCGCGCTTCGACATGGAGGGCCGGCGGGTGGTGGCGGGCGAGCTCGACCTCGACGCGCTGCTCGACGAGGCCGGGACGACCTTCAAGACCGTGGCGCCGCCGCGCTTCCCGTCGCTGCCCATCGACGTGTCGATGTTCATCGCGCGGGCGGTGAGCGCGGGCGACGTGGTGGCGACGGCCATGGGCGCGGGGGGCGAGCTGTTGAAGCGCGTCGAGGTGATCGACGAGTTCAGCGGGGCGCAGGTGCCCGACGGGATGCGCTCGCTGGCCGTGCGGCTGGAGCTCAACGCGGGCGACCGTAGCCTCACGACCGCGGAGGCGCAGGCGGTGCGGGTGCAGGTGACGACGGCGCTCACGGCGGCCCTCCAGGCGCAGGTGCGCGAGTAGGGGGGGCTTCAGGGCGGGGTCGGGCAGGTGTTAGGCTCCCGGGCCTATATGATTGCTCGACGCTTGCTTGGGGTTCGGTGGTGGCTGCTGGGGGTGCTGCTCGTGGGCGGCGCATCCTGCGCCACGGGCAACGGAATGGACCCGGACCTGGAGTTCCCCGGGGAGGACGCCGGGGAGACCGAAGACACTGGGGAGAGCGAAGACGCCGGGAAGCCGGACAGCAGCGCGCCCGAGGACAGCGGCGCCCCCGAGGACAGCGGCGCCCCCGAGGACACCGGCCCGCCCGAGGACACCGGCGCGCCCGAGGACAGCGGCGCGCCCGAGGACACCGGTACTCCTGATGTGGCGACGGTCGATGGTGGCTTCGACAGCGGTGTGCGCGACGTGCCGACCGCGGACGTCGGCTTCGATGTCGGCCTGCCCGACAGCGGACCCCGGGACACCGGACCCATCGACGCAGGCCCTCGCGACACCGGACCGATGGACACCGGACCTCGGGACACCGGACCCGTAGACACGGGCCCGCGCGACACCGGGCCTGTCGACACCGGGCCCGTCGACACTGGCGCGCCCGATGTCCCCAGCTGCGTCCCTGGCACCGAGGTGTTCAACGGGCGCGACGACGACTGCGACGGGCTCATCGACGAGGGCTTCACCTTCGACGGGCTCTCGCTGGCGTGCATGGGCACCGGGCGGATCCTGCTCTACAGCGACAGCGAGGTCGACGACGGGGGCAGCACGCGCAACGGCGACGGCCTGGAGGTGTTCTGCATCAACGGCAGCGCGCGCTTCTGCCTCACCAACGAGGCCTGCCCCTGGCGCGCCGGGACGCCCGCGGTCGACGACGGCCGGAGCTGCTCCCACGCGGGCCTCGACCCGCGCACCTGGTTCATGGCCTACCTCACGCGAGGCTACATCGTGATCAGCGGCCGCGAGCTCGACCTCTTCTTCTGCAACTCCGCCGGTCGGGTTCTCATCCAGCTCGACTGAGCGGCCTCCGCTCCGCGGGGGCCCGACGCAGGGGGCACCTTCCCGTTGCCCCGCAACCGTGCTTCGATGAGCGCACCGAAATCCCCTACGGAGGCCATTCCTTCCATGACCGCACCCATCAAGCCCCGCCTCTCCGCCCGCAAGTCTGGCGGCCGCACCATCGAGTCCCGCGACCTCCTCCAGGAGTACATCGAGAAGGACATGTCGCGCCGGCGACTGCTCATGGGCTCGCTCGCGGCCGCGACGGTGGCGATGGGGTGCTCGGACGCGGGCAACCCCACCACGCCGCCGGTCGACGGTGGCGCGAATGTGCCCGCGGACAGCGGCGCGCCCGTGGACGTGCCGCCCGCGCGCATGACGCACCTCGTGGGCGCCGGCCAGAGCGACGACCACGTCGCGGCCGCCAACCTCGCGCTCCAGGAGACCACGGGCTTCGACTTCGTGCAGTCGGGGCAGCGCGTGTACCTCAAGATCAACACCAACTCGGGCGACGCGTTCCCGTACTCCACCTCGCCGGACATGATCCGGTGGGTGACCGAGAAGGTGCGCGAGCGCGGCGGCGAGGTCTTCGTCGGCGACCGGTCGTTCTTCGGTGACCGCAACACGGGGACCAACTTCCGGCGCAACGGCATCGCGGACATCTGCGAAGAGCTCGGCGTCGAGCTCACCGTCTTCGGCGACCCGATGACCGACAGCGCGGCCAGCAGCGTCGACTGGATGGACCTCCCGGGCGAGGTCGAGGGCCTCGGCCCCCGCAGCGCCTTCTGGACCGGCACGATGCGCATCCCGACGATGGTCGCCCAGGCCGACCACATCGTGGCGATGCCCTGCGTGAAGACGCACTTCATCTCGTCCTACACGATGACGATGAAGAACATGATCGGGATCATCAACCCGCGCGACCGCTCGCTGCCCAACAACCTGGGCAACCACTCCACGTCGGCGGACAAGCTCCATCGCCAGGTGGCCTTCATGAACAAGGCCGGCCCCAACGTCTCGCTCGTCGTCCTCGACGGGTGGACCTCCCTCATCTCGGGCGGCCCGCTCCCCTCCAACGCCCCGCCCCGCGCCCCCGCCGGGTGGACCGCGCAGACCGAGGACGCCCACGTGGTGATCATCTCGCGCGACCGCGTGGCCGCCGACCTCACGGGCCTCGCGCTGCTCAAGACCCTCTCGCCCATGTACGAGGTCATCCAGACCACCACGGCGCGCGCCAACCGCCAGATGATGCGCGCGCTCGCCTCGGGCGTGGGCATCTCGTCGGTCGAGCAGCTCGACCTCTCGGGCCCCTCCGTGACCGCGATCGAGATGCTCCGCACCATCGCCACGGCGTAGCGAAGCGCCCGCGCTCGCTCCCTTCTCCCCCAACACTCCCCGTCGATCGCCCGCCGTGCCCGCAGGTTGAAACCCTGATCCTTCCCGGAATGTTCTCGGCGATGCCTGCAAGGCCGAAGTCGCTGTTTCGCGGGCCCCCTTCCCCGCTGCCGCGCGCCCTCACCCCCTCACCCCCATCATCCGATCTCATCGTTGCCCTCTTCGTGGGCGAACCGCTTGTAGGCTGCGGGTTCCGGGCTACCCGCACACCTTCGCGCGCCCGGCTGCCGCGGGTTGAAACCCA
>JAUSAZ010000201.1 GCA_030652255.1 Myxococcales bacterium
GCCGACCGGGGACGCGCAGCCAGTCGTCGACCGCGAGCTGCAGGTCGCCGATCGCCCGCAGGGGAAAGCTGTCGCCGACGATGGCGATCGACGCGGGATCGCACCCGAGGTGACGCCGCAGGATCTTCGCGAAGGGCGGGAGGCTGGCGGCCTTCGGGCGCTTGCGGGCGGTCGTGCTCATCGGTGGAGTATCGACCACGTCGCGCGAAGCCCCTACGGGGTCCGACCTCCGCCGCGAGCCCCGCGTCGTCGGTCTGCTCGCACCCCGATCGAGGCCACGCAGCCGCCCCCGCGTGTGGGCCGAGAGACCGCAGATCGGTTCAGCTTCTCCGAGGGAGCCCATGTCGTCCCGCCAGGAGGTCCCTCCCCTCGTCGTCAGGCCGACCCGACCCGTGCCCCAGAAACACGAGAGCCCCCGGATCGGCCCGTCTTGCGACGTTTTGATCCGGAGGCTCTGGAGTGGAAAACCCACTCTCACACGGGTGATTCCTTCGGTGACCCCAACGGGATTTGAACAGAGTCCGTGTCCCGATCCGCCGGTGGATTCCATCGAGATGTGCATCCGCTCGCGGGACGCGGCGTAGTCGAGCTCCGAGCGTCACCGCCCAAAGGGCACGCAGCGGATCAGGTTGCCGTAGACCTGCATCGGCGCGGGCTCGGCATCCCTCGCGGCCAGGAAGACCGCCAGCACCCCTTCGGGCACCGCGATCGCCGCTGGGTAGGTAGGGTAGACGTCGTGGCCGAACTCGCCGAGCGTGACCACGCCCCCGGCGGGCGAGCCCGTCGCGGTGAGCGGCATCGCCCGCACGCCCACGCCGAAGGAGCGCAGGGCGTCCGTCCACACCAGGACCGCGGTGCCGTTCCACGCGGCTAGCGCGAGGTTGGCGCTTCGGCCGGAGCGCGGCGCCGCGAGCGGGCCGGGCCGCGACCGCGGGCGCCCGTCGGCGTCGAGCGCGGCGACGTGGACCCGGTACCAGCCCCCCGCCGGGTCGGCGCGGGACCACGCCGCGAGCAGGCCGTCGCCCACCACGACGAGCGCGAGCCGGCCCGCGTCGGGGCCGAGCGCCGCCACCTCCGCGCGGTCGGCCGCCGCGGCGCCCTCGGCGGTGAAGCGCCGGGCCCAGAGTCGGCCCTCGCCGTCCGACCAGGCGAGCACGAAACCGCCGTCGGGGCGCACCGCCCGCACGACCAAGCCCGCGCGCTCGCTCACGGCGAGCTCGACCTCGTGAGTCGCGCCGCCGTCGGCGTCGAAGCGGACGTACCCGAGGCCGCCACCCGCGGCGCTCCGGGCCCGCGACGTCAGCGCCGAGAAGCCCCCAGGGGCGGGCTGGAGGTCGGCGCACCCGCCCTCCGCGACCGGGACGGACGCGCGCGTCGCGGCGCCCTCCGAGGACAGCGGGATGAAGCCGCACGCACCCCGCTCGTCCGCCCCCACGATGCCCGCCCGCCCCTCGGCGGCGCTCACGATGGGCGCCCCGCCGAAGGGCGGCAGCGGCGACGGGGCGCCGAGTCGCAGGCCACCAAACGTCGCCCGCTGGAGGTACAGCCCGTCGCGCTCCTCCAGGGACACCCAGGCGCTGTCGTCGGCGTGGACGAGGCCGAGGAGTCGAGTGGGCGCGCCGTCGGTCAACGACATGGGGCCCGCGGGATCAGGCACCCAGCGGCACCCGATCGACGTGTCGCCTGACACGAACGGATCGGCGTCGGGCGCGGAGACGGAACCGAGGTCGGTCGCGGCGTCGGGCGCAGTCGGGTCGGGCGCACGCGCGTCGGTCGCATCGTGATCGTCCGCGGCGGAGGACGCGTGTGCCGTAGAGCCGTCGCCGAGAAGCACCTCGGCGTCAAACTCCTCGACGGGTCTGACCGTGCGGAAGCGGCAGCCCAGCGCTGCGGTTAGAACGAGAACCGTCGGCGTGGGCGGGCGCATCCCGCCACCCTAACGCACGCCTCCGCACGAAAGGTGCCCGCGGTGCTGCCGGACGGGGCGGGAACGCGTCGAACGCTGGGCCCGCTCCAACCGCGCAGCGGACAATCAGGCGGCGTGTCCGCTTCGCGCCGCCGCGGGCACCGCAGTGCCGGATGAGCCTATCCACCCGGGCGTCCACCTCGACAACGTTGCCGCGCTGGCCCAGGTCTTCATCGGCCTGCTTTCCATCGCCGCGGACGCAGAGGAGAGCATCGCGACCCGCAGCGGGTAGGCAACAACCAGGGCCTGACCGCGACGTACAACCGCTTCCACAACCCCGACGAGGACGACGCGGGCATCGCGCGGCTCCGCGCCCTGCACGACGCCGTGGACCGCGCGGTGCTCAGCGCCTACGGCTGGACCGACCTCCAGCCGACGTGCGAGTTCCTGCTGGAGTACGAGGACGCCGAGGGGGACGGCGGCAGCGGGCGGAAGAAGAAGCGCTGGCGCTACCGCTGGCACGACGCCGTGCGCGACGAGGTGCTGGCGCGGCTGCTGGCCCTCAACGGGGAGCGCGAGGCTGAGAAGCGGGCGGCGGCCGAGGCCAGGGTCGTCTCCAAGGCGCCCAGGAAGGCCTCTGGGGCGCCCCGGCGCACGCCGAAGGCAGCGAAGGCCGACCCGGCGGACGACGGCGGTACGGGCGGGCTCCTGGGGATCGACTGACGGGGCGCCACCAGCGCTCGCCGGGCCGGGGAGGGCCCTCCAGGGCGCCCGGACCGCCCGGGCAGCGCGGAGCACACCTGCGCCGCGGTGAGCGTCCGCCTGCGGGCGCTGGGGTCCGCGTTGCCGCTCGCGGCTCGACGCGCGCTGTGTCGGTCCTGGGGGACGAGCGGCGCTCGACGGAGGTGGTCGGCGGGAGTAACCGTCGGCCGATGCGACTTTCGCCCGACGGAACCTGGCGCACGGCCGTCAGGGACGCCGTCGCCCCGCGACCCCGGTCACGTCTCCGCTCCCTCCTCGTCGCGGCGGCCCTGGCGGCATCGTCGGGCTGTGCCGCGACCGTCGCCGCCACGGACGCCTCCGCCCCGGACGCGGGGCTCATCCCCGACGCGACGGCGCCCACCGACGCCGGCGCCTGCCCGCACGGCCGCTCCCGCTGCGGGCGCGCGTGCATCGACCCGGCGGCCGCATGCCGCCCGTGTGGCGCCGCATGTCCCACGGGCCTCTGCGCCGACGGCGCGTGCGTGGTCGCGGTGGAGGTCGTCGCCGGCTTCAACATGACCTGCGCGCGCCTGAGCGACCGCACTGTCCGGTGCTGGGGTGAGAACCACAATGGCATCCTCGGCGACAGCACCATCGACCTCCGGCGCTCGCCGCACCCCATCGCGGGCCTCGCCGGCGCGGTCCAGCTCACCACCAGCCGGCACAACTGCGCGCTCATCGAGGACGGCACCGTTCAGTGCTGGGGCAACAACAGCTTCGGTGAACTCGGCGGCCGCTCGTCCGCCGCCAGCGACCCGACACCGGGGGCGGTCCCCGGCCTGCAGGGCGTCGTGCAACTCGCCTGCGGCGGCAGGCACACCTGTGCAGTCCTCGCCGACGCGACGGTGCGCTGCTGGGGCCGCAACTCGTTCGGCGAACTCGGCGACGGCACGGCCACCAACCTCAGGCCGACACCCGTGGCCGTGACAGGCCTCACGGGCGTCGCCCAGGTGGTGACGGCGTGGGGGTACAGCTGCGCCGGCCTGCTCGACGGGACGGTGCGCTGCTGGGGCACCTACAACGCCCCTGACTTGCTCGGCGCGGGCGCGGCTGACCGCCGGCGACCCTTCCCCGTCGTCGGTCTCGCCGGAGTCACCCAACTCTCGTCGACTGCAGGGGCGCACGTCTGCGCCGTGACGTCAGACGGTGCGGTGCGTTGCTGGGGGTCGAACTACTGGGGCGAACTGGGCGACGGCACGACGATCGACCGCCTGTCACCGACCGCCACCGTGGGCCTCACCGGGGTCGTCGGCGTCGCGGCGGGTTACCGCCGCACCTGTGCGGCCCTGGCCGACGGCACCGCGCGCTGCTGGGGCGACAACTCGTTCGGCGAACTCGGCGACGGCACCGTGGTGAACCCGCGGACGTCGCCGCGGCCCGTGGTGGGCCTCGGCGGCGTCGCCGCCGTCACGACGGGGTTAGATCACTCCTGCGCGCTCCTGACGAACGGGTCGGTGCGCTGCTGGGGCGACAACTCCCACGGGGAGACGGGCGTCGGCTCGATGGACCTGACCGTCACGGCGCCGAGGCCCGTGGCGTGGTGAACCGCGAGGCTTACGGACAATACGGTCGGGCTCGCTAGTCAGCCGCAGCTTCGGATCGCGGCGTGGTGGGTGCCCTGTGCGGGGTCATTCACGGCCCTGCGACGGTCGTCGTAGACGCGCTGGTGGACCTCGAGGGCGCGCCTCGTCTCGGCGAGGAGCGCGGCGGTCTCCTCGATGCGTCCGTGTTCGTCGCGCTCCGCCCCGAGATGGTGCGCGAAACGCTCGACGACCTCGCCGGGGCCGACGACGTTGAAGGCCGCCGAGGCGAGGCCGGCGAAGCAGGAGGTCTGCGCCCAGGCGCGCCTGTTGGCGGTGCGCCACGGGGCCAACGCCGTCCGGAGCTGTCGGGGGAAGTTCAGGTAGCCCACCGAACAAGGGTAGGCCGTTGCGCCTCCCCCGACGAACGGGCGGCGACGGCGTATCGAGGCCGCCGGGGAGACCGTTCCGTTCGAGGCGTCCCGGCCGACGAGGACGTCCGGGAGCCGCAGGTTGTCGGCTGGACCGGAGCGCCCGTTACGGCCCGTCGATCGCCGCCCGCACGCTGTACGCGCCCTCGACCCCCCACGTCTCGCGCTCCGTCACCCGTACGGTCACCGACCCGTCGCGCGCCGCGGTGAAACGCGCGCGGGCGTTCCACCCGCCGCCCCCGTCGTCGTCGCGGGCGAGCACCCTGTCGCCGTCGAGCACGGACACCTCGACGTCGTGGGCGGCGCAGCCGTGGCTTCGGGTCCTCCCGCCGCGCACGTCGACCCGCAGCCGCTGGCCGGCGGCCACCACCAGGGTCCAGTCGTCGAAGTAGGTCCAGTCGTCAAGCATCGCGTCGCCGCGCGCGAAGCTGCCGCGCGTCGCGGCCGCCCCCACGGCGAGCGCGCCGACGGGCGGCGCGGGCCGCACCGGCACCCGCCCCACCTCCCCCGCCGCGCGCTCCCGGGCGCCGATCCCCAGCGCGCCGACGACCTTGTCGTAGGTCGCGCCGATCAGCCCGCCGTGCCCGCAGGCCGCCGTCATGAACACCGCCCCGTGCGCCCGCACCGCGTCCGCGAGCGCGCCCTCGGGCTGCACCGCGACGGCGGTGCCCTGCCCGCGCAGGCGCGCCGCGAGGCCGTCGGCGCGGCGCCGCATGTCGGCGTCGTCGTTCGAGGTGAGGCAGACGAACCGTCGCGGCGCCTCGGGCGTGGACCGCTCCATCCACGCCGCGAACGCGCTCTCCGCACCGTACAGTCCGTCGTCGAGGACGACGGCGCGCACCCGGTCGGCGAGGTCGCTGCGGGCCAGCAGCGTCCCGATGACGGGCCCGCCGCCGCTCGATCCGACCAGGGTCAGTCCCTCGATGTCGTCGACGGTGCGGCGCCCGCCGAGCCTTGGCGCCAGCGTCTCGCTCAGCAACTCCTGCAGAAACTCCCGCAAGAACCCGGGCCGCCGGAACGCCCCCGCGACCTCGGCCGCCCCGCGGGGCGCGAGCTGCGGGGCGACGAGCAGCGCGTTGACACCCGCGCGGTCGTGCCGCGTGGAGAGCCCCCAGCCGCTGCCTGTCTCCCCGGTCAGCGGCGCGAGCGGGCCCGCCGCCACCAGCCACGCCGGGCGCGAGTTCAGCCCGTGGAAGACCATCACCACGTGAAGCGGGCGCGTCGGGTCGAAGCCCGGCGGCGCGTGCACCACCACGTCGGGCAGGTCGTGCGCCTCGACCGGTCGGTGGCGCAGCCGGAACGCGGCCGTCCACCCCGCGCGACCGCCGGCCGGCGCCACCGGGGTCACCCCCGCCGCGTCCGGGCTCGGCGCGGGCGTCGGGTGCAGCGTCGTGCGCCGGCACCCCGCCGCCGCCACCAGCGCCACGGCGAGCCACCGCGCGGCCTCGGCCTGCGTCCGCATCGTCGACCACTACCACGCACGCGCGCACACGCCCGCCCGCTACCGCGCCCGGAAGTGCTCCCGCCACCAACGCCAACCCGCGTCGTCCGTCTCCCCCTCCGCGCAGACCGCGAGGCCCTGGAAGGCGCTCAGCGTCGACTCGCCGAACCCCCGGTCGATGCCCCGCAGGACCACCGGCAGGTTCTCCCCCACGGCCGGTGCCAGGGCTTGTCCGCGTCGTCGTAGGTCGGCGGCCCCAGCAGCACCGGCGTCGGCGCCGCGTCGCGCAGGACCTCGCGCGTCCACCGCGCCATCAGCGCCTCGTAGGGCTTCGCGAGCGGGATCCCGGTGTCGTACATCATCACGGCCACCTGGTCCGAGCGCCGCGCCACCTCGCGCAGGTACGAGGGCGTCCAGTGGATCTCGAGGTCCGACTGCCACAGCGTGGGCGGCGGGTAGGCGGCCACCGAGAGCGCCCGCCCCGGCGGCAGCGCCGCGCGGAGGTCGTCGAGCAGGCGCAGCATCCCCGGGTGCCCGGAGGGCCACGGCTCGACGTTGAGGTGCACGCCCGCGCGGCACGGGGGCCGGTCGAGGAGCCGCCGGAGGTTCTGCGCGAGGTGACGGCGGAACGCCGCGTCGTCGGCCTTCGCGGTGCGGCTGCGCGGGCGCCCCGGGACGGCCGACTCGATGCAATGGGTGGGCGCGGCGTGCTCGCTCCTGCGTCGACACCGACGAGCAACCCGGTGGCAGAGTTCGCGGAATGAACCGATCGCCCGTCACCATCCAACGGCTCGAACACCGCGACGTCGCGGCGCTCGAGCGGCACGTGGCGTTCGAGCGCGAGCACGGGATCGCGCGCTTCGACGCGGAGGGCCTGCGGGCGTGGTTGCCGACCGTCGAGGCGGCGCTGCTGCTGGCGGCAGTCGACGAGCGGGGCGAGCTCGCCGGGTGCGCCACCGCGAGCCGTCTCGCCGTGTTCCCCGGCAGCGTTCAACTCAACGCGTTCTGCCGGCTCGGCGAGCCGGAGGTGCTGCGACTGCTCACCGACGAGGTCGCACGCTGGGAAGCCCCGACGCGGGCCCGCGAGCTCCTCGCCCACGTCAGCGGTCCGACCGAAGCGGCGGAGGAGGCGTGGCTCGCAGCCGGTTTCGAGCGGGTGGCGACGAGGTCGAGGGTCGAGCGCGCGGTCTCCGACCTCGACCGCACGCTCCCGACGGAAGTACCGGCGGGGCTCCGCGTCGCCGCGCTGCGCGACCGTCCCGACCTGGTCGACGCGGCCCTGCGCGTGTGGAACCGGAGCCATGCCGACATCCCCACCGTCCTGCCCTTCGCCGCGCTCGACCTCGCGGGGTGGCGCCGCACCCTCGCCCTCGCCGACGGAGAGCCCTACCCGCCCGGGTTGCTCGTCGCGGTCGACGACGAGGGTCGCGTCGTCGGCGTCGGCTGCCTCGCGCTGACGTTCGGGTCGACCTCGGTCGCCGACCATCGCTTCACCGGCGTCGAGCGCGGGTGGCGTGGTCGAGGGCTGGCGCGGGCGCTCAAGATCGAACTCATCCGCTGGGCCGCGGCCAACGGCGTCGCGAGGCTGCGCGCCTCCACCGACTCCGGCAACGCGTCGATGCTCGCCGTCAACGCCCGCCTCGGCTACGTCGAGAGCTTCCGCGTCGTCATGTTCCGTCGCGCGTTGCGACCCGGCGACTGACCCAGCAACCCCCAACCACACCGTCGCGATCCGCCGCGACCGCTACGGGACGGTCCCCACCTGCACCGCGAGGTCGAAACGGAACGAGATCGACCGCGGCTCGGCCGTCTCCACGGCGAGGATCACCTCCCGCGCCTCCGCCGCGGCGTTGCGCCACGCGAGCCGCGTCTGGCCGGGCACGCCGGTCGCGGTGCGGGACGCGAGGCAGGTCGTCGGCGCGCAGCCCGCGGACAGGAACAACGCCGTCGGGGTCGGGGCGGTCCCCGGGACCCCGGTGCCGTGGATCGCCTCCACCCGCAGCGTCTCCCCGCCGCCCACGCGCACGGCGTAGAAGAGCGCGGGCGCCGCTCCGCCGCCGTCGCACCCGCTGGCGGGGTCCTGGGCGTCGTGGAGGGACACGTCCAGCAAGGCGGTTCCGTCGCGGACCCTCGTCGCCGAATTGCACCGTCCGTTGCTCGGCGACGCGGCGGTCAGCTCGCGCGCCAGGAGCGTGTAGCGGAACGTCCCGGGAGGCCGGAGGACCTCCGCCCGGTCGCTGCCCACGGCAATGAAGTAGCGGGCTCCGGCGCGGGGGGTGAAGCGCACCCGGCCGGGAAGAGGCCGACGCTCCGACCCCGCATCGCGCCGCCCTCGAGGGCCCCGCAGAGCCGCGGCTCGACCGACCCGCGGCGCCACCCGTAGCAACCGCGCACCGCCCCGGCGACGAGGCCCACGTCGCCGCCGCGGCCGTCCCCGACGGCCGCGCGCCGCGCGAACCAGTACGCGAACGTCGCCTCCACGCGCAGGCGCTTCCACAGCAGGGAGACCGTGAGGTCGAGGCCGGCGGCCGGTGCGGGCAGCGCGCCGACGTTCAGCGCCAGCGAGCCGCGCAGCGCGAAGCGCACCCGCGAAGCGCGCGGCCGCGACGGCGACGGCGGGACGACGGGCGGGACGGGGACCGCGGCGGGGGCCGGCGCGTCGAGCGCGAGCGCCAGGATCAACGCGACCGCGTCGCCGGCCTGCGCGCAGGTCGCGGTGACGAGCTGACGCTGGCTCGTCGCGCCGCGCGACACGGCCTGGACGTCGACGAGCCAGCGGCCGTCGTCCCGGCGGGCCATCGCGACGGCGGCGCGCATCGACGGCGGCCGGCGCGGGTCGCCGGAGGGCGTCGGCGCGCGCAGTCGGTCGAGGGCGCGGAGGACGGCGTCGCGCGTCGGGCAGTCGGGCGGAGCCGACCAGTCGAGGCGCAGTCGGGCGCTCGCGGGAACCTGGGCCCGGCCGGGCGCCCCGTGCAAGAGAACCAGCGCCCCGAAGACAGACAGGCGCCACCCGCGACACATCGACGCCAGTGTACACGCGGGGGTGGACGGGACGGGCCAACCGGTCGGACGAGCACGGCCCCATCGGGGCGCGGAGGAGAGCGCTCGCCGCGAACCCACCGCCGCTCCGCGCACGCACTGGCTGGTGACTGGTCGGTCGAGCCGTTGAGTGCCGCGCGGGCCGGCGCGTCATCGCGCCCGTTGGTTCACGGACGTCGCCGGGGCGGATCGGGATCAGCCCGCGGCGAGACGCCGATCCCGCGCGAGCGCCGTCCCGCGGTACGGCACGCCGGTCTCACGCCGCAGCCTCCGGATAGCCGGCTCGATCGGAGCGCCGGTCGCGGATCGTGTGGGGTCGGCGAGTGACGGCAGGCCGACGGTCGTCCGCGGGGCGAGGACGACGCTCAGGACACTGGCCAGCGCCCCCCAGCGGAGGGTCGACGGCATTGAGCCCACCACGAGGCGCGCAGCGGTGCGCCCCGCGTGGTCGTCGGTCGCGGCGGCCGGCGCGGCGTCGTTCGACTCCCCCGCAACGTGCTCTTCCTTGAGCGGGGCAGCGGAGAGGAATCCGGGGACGACGCACTCGCTCGGCGCCGGGCGCGTGGGAGCGCCCTGCGTGGCGACGTCGACGGGAGCCTGCTCGTCGTTCGGCGTAGGCGTGGCGGACGGTCCGGCGACGACCGGCTCACGGGTCGGAGAGGGGGCGGCCGGCCGCGCCTCGACCGGTGACCCGGCATCGGCCGGCCCGGTCAGCAGCGCCTCACCGACGGGCGACGTCGGCGCGGGATCCCCACCGCGCTCGCGCGGGACCGGCACGACGCCGCGGCGCCGGTTGTGGTCGTCCAGGTCGGAGCGACGCCAGAACATTGCGCGGCGCGCGCCGATGGCCGCGGGTGCGAGCAGCCCGTCGAACTTCGCTTTGCGAATTCCGGCGGCGTCGCGGTAGCCGCAATACGCGGCGGCTGCGCGGGTGGTGAGGAGGTCCTCGTTGTCGGAGGGGAGCCCCTGCGACTGGGCAGCGCTCAAAGATGCAGCGCGCCCGACCGCGCCCGACCGCTTCCGCGCTGGCGTCGTCGACGGGTCCCCGAGCGCTGCCGGACCGGGCAGGATATCGACGCGGCGGGGACAGGACCGCCCACCCTCGGTGAGCGCGACCGTCCGGGTGCCCCAGCGGATCAGGATCATCCGCGCCAGAGGCGGCGACGGCCGGTTGGGCGTGTCCCTCAGGCCGAGGAACTGCTCAAAGTCGAGTTCGTCCGTCGGATCCGACGACCACTGCGTGAGCCGCGCCGTGGAGACGGCGGACGAGCGGGCTGTGAGGGTCTGCATTGGGGGACCTCTGCTGGAAGGGGGAGCGCGCGTCGGTCGGGTCGTGGCCCCGCTCAGAACCGACGCGACCCGGCGGGTCGCCCGGGCTCGGGGCATCGTGGGCATTACAGGCGGGTGCGTCGAGCTGATCCCGTGTTTTCCAGCCGAAATCCCGCGCAGGAACGGCTACTGCATCCGCCGACGCACGGCCCTCAACGCGCCTACCCGTTCCGGGAGGGCTCGCTCGGCGGTCACGGGTGAGCACGCGTTACGGCCGACCCAGGCGTAACGACTCCCCTGGCACCGGATCGTTACCACCGCCGAGGCCGCACCGGGCGGAGGCCGTCGCGCCCGTTCTGGGGCCTCGATCGGCGCTCGGGCGAGGGCGTCGCGGTGCCGCCGGGCCCCGCACGCCGCACGTTGCGCCCCCATTTCGCGCACCCCTTTGCTACAAACCCCGAGAATGTCGGTGCCGCGGCGGAATGTCTTGCCGATTTCATCGATTGCTTGGATGCTCCGAGCAACTACGACGACGTGAAGTACCGCAGTGCAATTGAGGGTGATAAATGAGGCTGCTTCAAACTCCCTCCCCTCGTGCAGCACGTTCCCCCACAGCGAGGCGCGCGGGTGGGGAGGTCCTCGCCGCCACGCCCCCCAGTCCCCTCTCCCCAGGACAAACTCCACGATGACGACGGCACCTCAACGCCCCCCGCCCGCCGCCCCCAGCGGGGCCGACCGCGGAACGTTCCTGGCGGTGCCAGCGGGCACGACCCTGGTCACGGTCGCGAGGGTCCTGGCCGACTCGCACCAGCGCGGGGGCCGCCGTGAACACGTCGCTCGGGTGACGTCGGCGGAGCTCCGCGACCGCCTCCGGGCGGAGGGTCCCGGGCGGTACCGAGTGTCGTGCCTCGACGGCCGCGGGTGCTTCCTCCGGGGCGGCGCCTTCGTGCTGGAGGTGCTGCCCGGCTCGCTTGAGGCCGTCGCCGTCTCGGCCCGGAAGCCCGGCGACTACCCCCGACGGCGACCGTCGGCGGCGGCCCTGGCGCGGCGGGGCACCCAGCGGATCGAGCAGCGGGTGCAGGGGCTCCAGGCCGAGCTACGCGAGGCGAACGTCGCCCGCGCGCGCCTCGGGCGCGAGGCCGCGGGGCTGCGCGAGACGCACGGCAAGGAGTTGCTCCACCTCCATGGGTACGTCGAGACGCTCCACGAGAAGCTCGAACGCGTGATGGATCGGGTGAAGCAGTTGGAGGCCGGGCTGGACTCGCGGCATCGCGCAGGGAGCGAGGGGCTGGCCCGGGTGCGCCAGGCCCTCGCGGCCGAGCGTCGGGAGCGAGCCGAGGACGTCGCCCGGCTGGCGGCGCGCGTCGCCTCCGCCGCGGCCGCGCCGATCCCGCTCGTGGTGGGGCCACCCCAGTCGGAACCCCTCCCCCCGTTGGCGGCGCCCGGGATCCCCGACGGCGTCACATGGACCATCGAGGGGCCGCCCACGCGCCCGTCGACGGATCCCTCGCCCCGGCCCGAGGCGCCGCGGGTGCCGGGCCTGGCGGCCCTGGCCGACGTGCGGGCGGTCGTCCATCCGCGCGTCTCGCCTCGTGATGGGTCGTCAGCGCCCCCTGGGGTCAGGTCGCCCGACTACGTCGAGGGTCTCGGCGACTTCTTCCGCCTGCGACCGCCGCGCCCGAAGTAGGACCCATCGGACGCGACGCCCACCGGGCCCTTCCACAGCGACGAGCGACCGTCCTCACGACAGGCGCCTTGGCCGCGCCCCCTTCGGAGCTGGGGAAGTGCTGCCAGGCGCGCGCATTGACTGGAGCTCAGGGCGATTCGTGCTGTGCGACACGCTCCCTTCTTCCGTGCGAAGGACGACGCTCCAACGCCAGCGGAACCTGGAATCCGCTTGGATTCCCGATGTTTTCGGCGCCCTTCGTGACGAGGCGGGCGCCACCATCGGGTCGGTCGCTGCGAGTGGCGGACCCGTCCGTCCGCCCGATCGAGGCTTCTCCACCCCCCTTTGGCTGCTCGAAACGGCCCGAGGGGGCGGAAAAACAGAAGAGTCAGATCTCGTCTCGGTGCTGTTGGGACGTCGACGACGATTTCGTTTCGCGTCGGAGGACCTCGCAGCGCGTGCTGGAGGCACGGCCCCTCGCGTCCTCGCGGAGGGGCCGCCCTGCCCTGCCAATCCAAGGAGTCTCCACCATGAACTACCCGATCTACTCCGCCTGGGCCTCCCCACCCAAAGGTGATGTCTCCCCGCGCCCGCCCCTCCCCCTGGTGCTCGACCGACCGGCCCCCGCGATGGCGCCCTCGCTGGTGGGGTGCGCCATCGCCGCCTTCATCGAGCGGGGGCGGGAGGTCGTCCGAGCGATCGCCCGCGGCATCATCCGGTTCGTCGGCTTCGTGCAGCAGTTCTTGAGCGACCGGGGGCTCCCGCCCGCTGCGCCGACCCCGGTCGCGCCCATCGCGGCGGTCGTCGCCCGCTCGCTCGATGCATCCGCGCAGCGGTGGGCGATGGCGGCGGAGTGGGCGGACTTCGGCCGCCTGCTGCCGACCGCCGCAGCGGGAGTGCCCCCGGTCCCGGCTCCGCTCAACGTCGCGCAGGTCGCGCCCCGTGACGCAGCGCCGATCGGCTCATCCGTCGGGCCCGTCGACCCGCTCGGCGTCGAGGTCCACCGGGATGCGCCGATGCTCGACGAGCCCGCGTCGAGCCTCGATCGTTCCAGGGGCTGGCTCAAGGCCACGAACCCGCTCAGGGACGAGGAGCCCTCGACCGAGGGGGTCGCGTGGGGCGAGCTCCCCGTCGACGAGGTGCAGCGGATCCTCAGCATCGCGGTGTCCACGCGGGCCCGCACCTTCAACGGTGTCCGTCCCGGGTGCGAGCGCGACGCCCTCACCGGCTGGCTCGGCACCGTCTCCAGGATCGCCTACAACGACCCCATCCAGCGGCTCTGGTGGATGGCCACCCTCGCGCCCTCGCTGGCGCGCAACGGGATCGCCGACGACCGCCGCGGGGAGCTGATCGGGGCCGTCGTCAAATGGCTCGGCGACGTCGACCCGAGGGATTCGCGGGCGATGCTTGGCGCGCTGCACGCGGTGGAACGCATCGCAGCCTCGGGGATCGACCCGGATGGCGAGCTATTCGAGCAGGTCGGCGCAGCCTGGCTCAAGCGCGCGTGGCCGAGGATGCGCGGGGGTGACGCCGGAGAGCTGCTCCGGGTCGGCGTGACGCAGATGACTGCGGCCCTCGCCCGACGCGAAGGATCGCGCGCCCGGATGTTCGCGCAGCTGATCCTGGCAATCGCCCCATCCTGCTACGTCGACGTCGCCGAGCGCCTCACATGGTTCGCCCGCGCCGTCGCGCGGCCCGTCGGCATGGCCGGCCTGGACGGTGCGCCGGTGCGCGACGTCCTGACCAGGGGCCTGGGCCGCTGGTTCGAGGCGCTCACGAGAGGGTCGACGTGCGGCGCCGTCGACGTCGTCCTCGAGTGGTGGGCGTCTCCGCTGGGGGCCTGCACGCACGAGGAGCCGGTGGCGAGGTGGCTGGCGGCGGCGCGACCCGGCCGCAGCGACCGCGTCTTGAACGAGTGAGTGCAGGTCACGGCGTGACCTGCTGAGAGGGCGACTGCCCGAGCGCGGATGAGGTGCGGCCGTCGCGAGACGGTGGGCGCGAGGGCCGGCCCGCGCGCCGTCAGGCGCCGACGCGATCGAGCACCCGGTGGAGCTGGTCCACCACCGCGCGCACGGTCGTGAGGTCGGCTCCGCGGATCGGCTTCGCGTGCGCGTCCTCGCGGTGCGCGTTCAGGACCTCGAGCAGCGCCACGCACTGCGCCCGGCTCAGGCGCTCCGCCGTCGGCGCCGACTCCATCACCGCCCCGAAAGCCGGCCCCCAGTGGCGCTCGATCGCCGCCACCAGTGTGCTCAGGTACAGCCGCTCTCGGAGCGCCACGTCGGGCGCCGGCCCCACCAGCCGTTCGCGCTCCGCCGTCGGCACGCTGCGCATCAGCTCGTCGAACCACCGCTCGCCGTACGCGCCCTCCAGGGTGCGCCGCACGAACCCGCGCAGGCGCGGCTCCAGTCCGTTGCGCAGCACGTTGAGCGCGGCGAGCCGCTTGAGCTCTTCGGCCGTCAGCTCGCCCTCGCCCGCGGGGGGTGCGCGCCGCTGCACCATCTCCAGCACGATCTGCATCAGCTCGTCGCGCAGCGCCTCGTCGTCCTGGAAGCGCACCGCCAGCGCGTCGCCCCGCTGTTCACGCTCGCGAAACCTCCGCCGGATCTCGCGCTGGATCTCCCGGTCGCGCACCAGCTCCCGCGCGTCGGCGTTGACCCGCACCGCGTCGAGCACCTCCTCGTCGTCGAGCAGTTCCGCGATGATCTCCTCGAGCGTGCTGCGATCGGCGGGCGCCGCGCCGACGCCGTAGCGCTCGTTGAGCTGCTGCAACAGCTCCGACAGGCGCACCACCGGGTCGACCATCCTGGCGCCGCTGCGCGTGCTCAGCGTGACCTCGCCCGGCGGGGCAACGTCGTCGCCGGGCCCGGGCTCAGCCAGGTACCCGGCGCCCTGCACGACGCGGACGTACTCGACCGCGATCTTCCCCTTGAGGTCGACGAACACCCTCGCCGCCGCATCGCCCCCGAGGCTCTTCACCAGCCACGCGCCGTACAGGGCCCGCGCCTCGAGCTCGCGGTCGGGCACCAGCACCACCTGCGAGAGCAGGCCGTGCAGCCGGAGAAACTCCACGAGCGCCCCGCGGAAGCGCTCCTGCGTGGCGGGCGCGAGCGCGCCGTGACGGGCCACCGCCTGCGAGATCAATCCCGCGATCTGCTCCTGGCGCTCCTGCTCCGTCAGGCCGCCCGGCGTGATCGCGAGTTCGGCCACCGCGAACACCTCGGCCTCGGTGTAGACGCCCGCCGCATCGAGGCGCGTCCGCAGGTCGTCGAGCATCTCGGGCGTCGGCGGATCGCCCAGGGTCGTGCCGTCGAGGAAGCGCGCGAAGCCCTCCAGCACCTCCGTGCCGTTCACGAAGTCGAGCGCGAAGACCTGCTTGGTTCCCGGCCCGTGCGGGCGGTTGAGCCGCGACAGCGTCTGCACCGCCTGCACGCCCTCCAGCGCCCGGTCGATGTACATCGCCGCCAGCAGCGGCTGGTCGAAGCCCGTCTGGTACTTGTTCGCCACCACCAGGATGCGGTTCGGCTCCGAGGCGAAGCGCTGCGGCAGCTCCGACTCCTTGCAGCCGTTGAGCGGCGCCTCGGTCACCGTCTCCCCGGTCACCGCGTCGGTCACCGCGCCCGAGAACGCCACCAGCACGCCGACGTCCTCGGCGCCCTGCGCGTCGAGCGTCGTCCGAAGCGCGCGCCCGTAGCGCACCGCCGCGTCGCGCGACGGCGCCACCACCATCGCCCGCGCCCTGCCTCCGAGCGTCTTGCGCACCTTCTCCAGGAAGTGCCGCACGATCACGTGGCTCTTGGCGCCCATCACCTTCGGGTCCTTCGAGACCTCGCGCATGATCGCCGCGGTCGCGGTCTTCTGGTCGACCTCCGGGTCGTCCACCCCGACACCGCGCAGCCGGAAGTACGACTCGTAGCGCACGTACCCCCGCCGCGGGTCGACGATGAAGCCCTCCGCGATCGCCTGGCTCATCGTGTACTGGTGAAAGGCCTTGAAGGTGTTCGTCAGCGCGTCGAAGCGGCCGTAGCTGTGCAGCGTCTCCGGGTGCGGCGTGGCCGTGAACGCGAACAGCGACTGGTTGCGGTGCTGCCGCTGGAGCGCGTACGTGAGCAGCGGGTCGCCGCCGTCCTCCGTCGCCTCGCCGAGCGCCCGCGACATCGCCGCGTCGGTCTTCTCCCCGACCCCGGAGTGCGCCTCGTCGAGCAGCACCGCGAAGTTCCGGCGGGCCCGGTCGTCGAGCGCCTCGCCCGCGTGCAGGAAGGTCTGCGCCGTCACGATCACCACGCGCACGCTCGGGTCGTCGAGCGCCTCGAGGAGCAGCCCGCCGCCCGTCGCCGCCCCGTCCGCCGAGGAGGTGCGGCGCGCTCGCTGGGACTCGCGCACGCGCTCCCGGATGTGCCGCACCTGCGCAGGCGTCGCGGTCATCTGCTCGATCGTGTTGGCGAGCTGGCCGTCGAGCACGGTGCGGTCGGTCACCACCACGACCTTCTCGAAGAGGTGCCCGCCCTCGTAGGGAACGTCCGCGAGGTGCCACGCCAGCCACGCGATGATGTTGCTCTTCCCGCTCCCGGCCGAGTGCTCGATCAGGTAGCGCTGACCCGGACCGCGCTCGGTCACGTCGGCCACGAGGGCCCGCACCGCGTCGCGCTGGTGCCAGCGCGGGAAGAGCATCCGACGTTCGTGCACGAAGCGCCCGTCGCGCTCCACCGGCACCAGCAGCAGACGTACATAACGTTGGAGCAGGGACAGGAAGCTCTCGCGGGTCCAGACGTCCTTCCAGAGGTAGTCGGTGGGGTAGCCGTCGGGGTTCGATGGGTTGCCCCCGCCGCCGGGCGTGCCGCGGTTGAAGGGCACGAGGGCCGTGTCGGCGCCGTCGACCCGGGTGGTCATCCACGCCTCGTGGTCGTCGACGGCGAAGTGCACCACCGCGCGCGTCGGCCAGCGGAAGATCGGGAGGTTCTTCGGGCGCGCCTGGTACTGCCGCCGGGCGTCGCCCGCGTCCTGCGCGTTGGGTCGGTGCTTGAGTGAGCGCGACCTCGACCAGACCCTCAGCTGGAGCCCCGCGGGCCAGTCGCTCTGGACCCTCCTGGGCCAGCTCGCCTGGAATGTACGGGTGCGTCTGGGCGCCGCGCTGATCCCGACGGCCCTGCGCGTCACGCTCTGGGCCCCCGCGTCGCCGTCCCCGGAGCCCGAGCCGAGCGTGGCCGCGCCGCCGACCGAAGGGGCTGCTCTCGTCGCGGGCGTCCTGGGCGCCCCGAGCACCGCTCCCGCCACGAGCGGCGCCTGCGCCCGGAGCCCCTCGACGGCTTCGCGTGGCCGCATCGCCGCCGCCGCGGGGCGCTCGTATGGACGCTTCGGCGGGAGCGACTTCCGCTGGACGGAGGACGGACAGGTGCGATGTCCCGCGGACAAGCTCCTTCGTCCCACCGAGACGCGTCGCGAGGCCGAGCACCTGCGCGTGATCTACCAGGCGTCGGCCTCGGACTGCGCGGCGTGCGCGCTGTGGGGGGCGTGTCGAGGGCGCCCCGTGCGCACCGACCGCGGCCGCAAGGTGAGCGTGCTGCACCCGTTGCCGCCGCTCGGGGAGACGTCGCCTGCGCAGGCGTCGGCACCGTCGTTCGAGGTGCCCGTGCGGACGTCAGGGCCGACGATGCCGCCCGCCGCAAGTGCGGGGCCGTTGGGACCCAAGCCCGTGTGGTGGGTGGACCTCGCGGCGAGCGACGCGCGACGACGGTTGCGCGAGGCCCTGCGCGGTCAGGCGGTCGACGTCGCGCCCTCTCCGCTGGTCATGCCGCGCCCCACCGCCCCCTTCCACTCCCGCAATGAACGCGCCCACCGACGAATGACCTGGCAGACGTGCTTCGAGCGCAACCGACGCCCACCCCACAACGGATCCCTCCTGCGCATCCACGGCGTACCGATTGCGCTCGAACCCATGCTCGGCATGCCACGCAACATTCAGCACGCCGCGTAGGGCTGGTTGCGCATCTCGTGGGTAGAGGCCATGGCTGCACGGCACACCGTGAGGCTCCGCCGATTCCGCCAGCGTCGATCACTGGCCCTGCTCCGTGAAGGGCGGCCGATGGAAGAGCAGCGGTCGACGGGCAGCGCGACGACCTCGACTCGGCGATGTTGACGTTCGTAAGCGCGGCGACGCTCGCTACGAGCAGTACCCGTAGGAGCCGTCGCCGTAGCGGGAGCACGCCAGCCCGTAGGGGCACTGCCCGGGCCCGCCGCACCGGAGGTAGCAGCGGCTGGTATTCGGATCGCACACCCGCACGCTCGGCGAGTCCGACGGCGGCGAGGGGCAGTCCACATCGGCCGTGCAACCCCTGGCGCAGAAGCGGCGCCCGTCGCCGAAGGCCATGCACACCGCGAAGGGCCCGCACTCGGAGGGCATCGCGGATGCGGCGCTGGTGCACACGTTGTACGCCGCAACCGCGGGGCACCGCACCCCGCCGACGACCGCGCACGAGGTCACGGACGCCGAGTAGCACGACCGGGCGCCGTCGCACCGCCGTTGCCCGCAGCGGAAGCCGGTCGGGCAGTCGACGTCCTGCGCGCAGGCCGTGCACATCGTCTCGCACGCCCCGCAGTCGTCCGAGCAGCTCGTGCACGTCTCGCTGCCGTTGCACGTCCCGTCTCCGCAGCGCGCCGCACACGCACCGCAATCGTCGGAGCAGGTCGTGCAGGTCTCCGACCCGTTGCAGGTCCCGTCCCCGCAACGCGCCGAAGTCCCGGCGTCCCTCGCTGCGCAGGCGCAGGCGTCGAAGCCCGCGCCGCTCGCGTTGCACGACTGCGCTCCCATCGCACCGCTCGCGCACACGCAAGCCTGCGTCGACCCCGGGGTGCAGCCGCCGATGGGAATCGACTCCCCACCGCACCCCAGCACAAGGCTAACCACCATCACCGCCCACACGACCATGCGCGCGGCGATCCGCCGTCCATCCCGTCGACTCATCGAAACCTCCCTCTGCGTTCCGGCGCCGACCGTTACTCCCCACCCACACACCGGACAAGATTATTAGGCAGTCTTGAGTGAGTAAATTGATTTCCGTCGGGCCCCGACAGTGGGCCGCTGATGGATCCTCCCGAAACCCCTGCCGATGTCCTCCGCGACGTCGGACGCCGCATCGCAGAGCTGCGGGCGGCCCACGGCTGGACCCAGGAGCAGATGGCCGAAGCGCTCGACGTGAACCTCCCGTACCTCCAGCGGATCGAAGGGGGCCGGGAGAACCTCACTGTCCGCTCGCTCGCGAGGCTCGCCCACATCCTGGGCGTCAGGGTCGGGGCCCTCTTCGAGGCGCCGGCGGATCGGACGGTGCGCAGACCCGGTCGGCCCCGCCGACCCAGGGCCACCGCGGGCGCACCGACCGAAGAGAACGGTTCCGTCGAGGAAGACGCAGCCACGACCGTCACCCGGAAGCCGGGCAGGTAGCAGGCAACGGGTCTCCCTCACCAACACCGCCCGCCGTTGTCGTCGACGACCGGTCCCGGCACGGGACGGACTGACGCCGAGTTCCACCAGAGCTGGCACATCCCGGCGGCGTGGAGCACCCCGTCGCGCGCGAGTCGGTAGCGGTGCCGCACCTCCTCGGTGCAGAACCCCTCGCTCGAGTGCCCGCTCCCCCAGCTGAACACCACCGTCACGAACCAGCGGCCCCGGTGCTCGTCCAGCCGCCAGGACAGGTCGCCCCGATTGAACCCGCCGCGCAGCAGCACCGTCGCGCGAAAGCCTCCGGGCGCGCTCCGCACCAGCACCATCCCGGGCTCTTCATCGAAGGGGTACGGGTCGGCGCACGGGGCCACCGTGAGCAGTCGATCGAGCCCGCCGTTGCCGTCGAGGTCGGCCACGCCGTCGACGCGCACCGTCGCGCCCACGGCGATCGTCTCTGCCCACCGCGCGAACACCCCGCTCCGCACCAGGTCGCGGTCGTCCGGGCGCGCGTGCCCCTCGGTCCCCGCGCCATCGCCCGCCTCCCTCAGCATCTGGTCCCACGCCCCGGTGACCTCGACGGCGCCCCCGCGGTCCTGTGCTGCGGCCGCGTGGGCACCCAGCCACGCAGCGAGTCCCAGCGACCACGCCGCGCGACCACGACCCGCCGCCATTCGCCCGGAATCCAGCGCTCCCATGCGCCTCGCGACGGCACGCCTCGTGCCATCGATGCGCCCTCATGCGACCGACACGCATCGTCTCCGCGGGCGCCGGCGTGTACCGCCAGGCCTCCCTCCGCGCGCCCGTCACCACGCGCGCGAGGCAGTGGCTCGTCGCGCTGCTGGTCCCGCTCGCGGCGCTGTCGGCGCTCGCCTCGCTCGACCGTCGCGCGCCCGACGTCCGCCCCGCGTCGCGCGCGGTGCGAGCGCGCGTGCGCCCGGCGGCGCCGGTGGAGGTGCCGACCACGCCCCTCACCGAGGTGGTCAGCCTCGCGGGCGACGGCGGCGCGTGGGTCGCCGTCACCCGCGACGGCGACCGCTACGCGTGGAGCCACGACGCCGATCAGAGCGGCGGCGCGACGAGCCGTCGACGCGTGCGTCGGATGGAAGCTGGCGCACCGGCCGCGGGGGTGGCCCTCGGGGTGGACACCCGCTGCGGACACGGGGGCAACGGCGACCACGACTTCGTCCTGTTGACCCGGGCGGGGCAGCTCCAGGCGTTGCACCAGAGCGCCTACGATCCCGTCGACGTGATCGACGCGTGGCGGTTAGGCGGGCGCGACGAGCGTGTCGTCGACGTCGACACCGCGGGCGACCTCTGGATCGAGCGCACCGCCTCCGGGTTCGTCCACGTCGGCTCGGCGTGCGAGCCGAGCGAGCACCACTACGCCAACCTCGCCCAGGCCCCGTCGGCCCCCGCGCGCTTCGCCGACGCCGCGTCGGTCACGGCGGGCGGGCAGTTCGCGTGCGTGAACACGGCCGTCGGCGCCGTCCACTGCTGGGCCTTCCATAACGTCCTCGACGGGGGCTCCGACCCGCGGGATTACGTCCACCACCGCGTCGGGCCGTCGCGCGTGCCCGTGCCGCCCGTCTCTCGTGTGGCGCTCGATGGAGACCGCGGCTGCGGCGTCGCCCGCGACGGGGGCGTGTGGTGCTGGTCCGCCGCCGGCCTCCCCGCCCTCCACTGGAACGTCTGGCGTCACCCCTGGCTGCGCGACGCGAGCACGATCCACCCGCTGGGCTCCCGCCTCTGCGCGACGCTGCACGACCAGCGGGTGCTCTGCGACGACCGCTGGCGCACCCCGCCGAGCCTCGCGTCGCTGCCCCCGCGCTCGGAGCTCGCGGGCCTGCGCGGCGCGGTGCAGATCATCGAGCCGTACTCCGGACAGGGTTGCGCCCGCCTCGCCGACGGCACGGTCCGCTGCTGGGATCCGCACGACCTCCCCGACGGCCGCCTCCGCGCCTCGACGTCGCCGGTGCGCGCCGACGTCGACGAGCCCCTCACGTCGCTCGCCTCGGGCCAGGTACACACTTGCGGCCTCGGCCGCAGCGGCCGCGTCTGGTGCTGGGGCGCACACCACGGCGAGAGCTACTCCGCCGTGCCCGCGGCGCCGGTCGAGGGCGTCGCCGACGCGGTCCAGGTGGCCGTCGGCGCGAGGCACGTCTGCGCCCGCCTGCGCGACGGGGCGGTGGCGTGCTGGGGCTACAACCCGATGGGCGAGTGCGCGCAGCCCCGCATCCCGTCCGCGCAGTCACCCGTCGTCCCGCTGCGCGTCGCGGGCCTCGACGGCGTCGTCCAGGTGTCGGCAGGCGACGGCCACGCCTGCGCCCGCCTCGCCGGCGGGTCGGTCCGCTGCTGGGGCGCCTTCGGGACGGCGTGGCCCGGCCACCCGAGGGTGCACGGGGCGGTGCGCCCGCTCGCGGTCGCGCTCCCCTTCGCGGCCGTCGGGCTGGTGTCGTCCGGCGCCTACGCCTGCGCGCGCTCGGCCGACGGCCGCCAAGTCTGCTGGGGAGGCGACCGGGGCGCGGGCGACGACGGCGAGACCCACGCCCGCGAGACCATCGACGTCGCCGCGGAGGTCGTCGCGAGCCCCACCGCGAGCCTCGACTGCGTGCGCGACGAGCGCGGTCGGGTGCGCTGCGGGGCGCGCTTCGACGACCGGCCGGGCGGGCTCACGCTCGCGCGCGACGACGGCGAGGTGGTGGGCGACGGCGCCGCGGTCGTCGGGAGCGGCGCGTGGCACACGTGCACCGCGCAGGGGGACGCGGTGACGTGCGCCCGACGCACGGCGACGCCGGCGCAGGAGAGCGACCCCGCGACCCCGGCGGACGTCCGCCTGCCGCGAGCGCCGCGTGCGCTCACGGCGGGGCGCGGGTTCTCGTGCGCCCTCACGGCCGACGGTGCGGCGTGGTGCTGGGGCGACAACCGCCTGGGTCAGCTCGGGACGGGGGTTCCGGGGGTGGTGACGATCGACGCGCCGACGGTGGTCGTGCGCTGAGGCGTGGCCGTCGGGATGACCCGACGGCGCGGGCGATCAGGCCATGTAGACGAAGTCCATCCCGGCCGAGCGGGCGTCGGTACCGGCGCTGGCGGCGACGAAGGGCCCGGGGGCGATCGTGCTGACCATCGTGACGATCCCGGCCCCGGGCGACCACCTGCTTGAGCAGCGTGTGCGGGATCACGGAGTGATGCGCCCCAGGTCCACCAGGATCGTCCCGTAGGTGTGGCCGCGTCGGCGGGCCCAGTCATCCACGCCAAGCACGCGCGGCGTGGCACGCGGGAGGGGCGGCGCGCGGCGGACCAGACGGAACAACGTCGCGGGACTGGCCGAGGCGCCGAGCACCGGGAGCAGCTGCGCGCCGGCCTCGCCGCCGAGCGCCATGCCCACGCGCGTCAGGGTATGCGCGAGCCGCGTAGTGCGCCGCGCGTAGGGGGCCGCGAGGTCGCCCAGGCGCTCGGCAAACAGGGCACGCGGACACGCCGCGCATGCAGCGGAAGCGTCGGACGCGCACTGCCAGTCGGACGGGAAAGCCCCGCCATGCGAGGTCCGCCAGGGAGCGGGAGTAGGTGCTGTGGACGCGCACCGCGTCCTGGCCGCAGAGCGGGCACTGTGCCGTGGGCCGAGGGCACTGCAACGCGACGTGGATCACCTCGCCCTCGGCGATGTAGAGCCCCTCGACCTCGACCTCGGCGTCAGGGGCGAAGAGCATCGCCACTGAGGGAGAGTCGGACGCGGTGAGCATCGGGGACTCCTTCTGGTGGAGGCGAGCCCCCAGTCTGCGCCGGGCGGCGACCCGCACAACCGGCCATCATCGAGAGTGAGGGAGAGGGAGACCCGATGTAATTGACGTCGAGCACTCTGCCGTGCCCTGGTGCCGCTGATCGTCCTGACGGGCAACCCAGCGGCGTGGTCGGGTTCGTCCGATGAGCGAAGTCCCGATCGATCGTTGCCGGCTCAGGGGTACGCCGTCCGGCCCGGAGCGTGCGACGCGTTGGCGGGACGCGAGAGGTCGACCTCGCACGGCAGACCCGGTCCCTGGCCGCTCACGCCGCCATACCGTCTGCCGGAGTCGAGGCGCGACTCGCTGATCGACGCCGCGATCGAGCACGCCTCCGGGTCGTGGCAGGTGCGCCCGACCCCCTCGGCGGCATCCCTTTGACCCGTGTAGAACAGCAGTCGGGTGAGTTCGCCGCAGCGGTCCTCGCGCCAGAGCGTCGCTTCAAACCGACGCAAGCGACGCTCGCCCATCGTCGCGAACGGGACCCGACTCTCGGCACACCGCCCCATCGAACCGCGAGGCGCTGTGAGGCGTAGCATCCCCCGCGCGATGTCGATCATAGTGACCCCCGGCACCTTGGGCTGGACGATGACCCCGGCCTGCTCGACTGCGACGACCCGCTCGGTGCCCGGTGCGCGAACGACGTGGAGGACGCCGACGTAGCCCCAGATCGCCGCCGCGAGCGGAACGCACAGGGCGACGGAGAGCGCGGGCTGCGCGCGGTGACCCGCCTTCGCCCGGCGACCCCGCCGGAGGGCCAACCACAGGGACGGCGCCAGCACGAGCGGGATCGCGGCGGTCCAGAATCCCTCGGCGAGGGCGCAGCCTTCCATGGGCGGAACTCCCCGGGGTCCAAGGGTTCAGCGCCCGAGCGTACGCCTTCCGCGGAATCGATGGCCGTCCCAGACGAGCACCCTGGCGCGGTACAGGTTGGGGTCGGAGTCCGACCCGTCCCCTCCCCACGTCACCTGGATGCGCGTCGGAGAGAGCCTGCGCACTCCACCGATGGAGTCGTAGTGCGCGAGCCCGCCCCGGCCGGCCGACGGAACCACGACGACAACGGTGATCGCCACCCACCAGCCGTTGGGATCGCGGTCGTGATACCGGTGGTCGACCAGCACCGGGAACATCCGCTCGCCGAGGACGAGCGCGGGCTCGACCGTGATGTAGTTCCATGTCTCGGGGAGCCGCCCCGGCTCCTCCTCGGGCGCCTGATCGCGCACGCCGCGCGCGATGACCTGGGAGGCCCACCCGTCCGCGCGCCGGAGGCGCAGGACCACACCCGGCCGACGATCGTAGGGGTACGGCGTCGCACGCGGCCGCACCACGAGGAGCTCGTCGGCCCGACCGTCCCCGTCCGCGTCGCCAGTCGCCAGCACGGTGGGCCTCGCCCCGTCGGCCAGCGATCCTGCCGCGGTCCGGTGCGTGCCGGCGCGGACGAGGTCGGGGTCGTCGGGCGCGCACCCGGGTCGGTCGTCGGACGCCCACGCGAGCTGCGCCGCGGCCGTGCGTGCGGGGAGACACAGGGCGAGTCCGATCGCCCACACCGTCTTCATGGTTCCAGACCCTTCTCTGCGCGTCGCGCGCGCTTGGGACGGCAGGGAGCGAGACGCGTGCCGGTGGCCCGACCACTGCACCGGTCCCCGACGGAGTCACGACGTGCCCAGAGACCTACGCGACGAGATCGTCACCCTGGCGAAGAGCCCGTACCGCAGCGCGCCGGTCATCGCGCCACGACGCAGGCCCTCGCTTCGGTGGTGGCGCTGCCTGTTCGCGCTCGTGCTGCTCCCGGTCGCACGCGTGCACCGTAAGCCCCCGGCGAATCCCGTGGTTCACGACGGCGTGACCCCGCTGCAGTCTCCCGTGCGTGACGCAGTCAGCTGGCGACGGCGAGGGTCTCTTGAGCGTTCGGCTGCTGGGCCTGCTTCTGGGCCCACGCCCAGGGCGTCCAGTGGTCGGCGAGCTGCCGGGCGGTGAGCCCGTTGGCAATGGCGGTGAAGACCGCACGCAGGTACCGCCAGGGGTCGATGCCGAGCTTGCGGCACGTCGCGCACAGCGACGCCGCCAGCATCATCCGCGTGGCCCCCGCGTCGCTCCCCGAGAAGACCCAGGTGGCGCGGCCCATCGCGACCCGGCGGATCTGTCGCTCGACCTCCCCGGTGTCGAGCGGGATGGACCCGTCGATCGTGAAGACGGTCAACGACAGCCACCGTGTCTGCACGTACCGGAGGGCCTTCCCCAGCGGGCTGCTCGGCGGCACCGTCGGCGCGATCTGGAGCACCCACTGCCGCAGCTCCTCGAGCAGCGGCACGCTCTCGACCTGTCGACGTCGCGTGCGCTCCCCGAGCGGGACGCCCTCCTCGGTGGCGCGCCGCTCGACGGCGTAGAGCGACTTGTAGATCCGCATGGGCAGCGCGGCGCGGACGTCCCCGCCCTGGAGCGCCCGCTCGAAGTAGCGGCGTGCGTGCATGTTGCAGTTCACCAGCACGATCCGCAGGCCCTCCTTGGCGCTCACGTTGGGGAAGCTCGCCTCCCCGTCGCACACCACGACGAAGACGCGCTCGCTCGACGCGCAGGTCTGGGCCTCACAGCGCTGGACCAGCAGCTCGGTCAGCCCGGCGGTCTTGTCAGCGGTGTAGACGAAGGCCACCGCGCGCCCGCCCACGGCGGTCCAGACGTGCCCGCGGCGCAGCCCCCTGGGGTGGTCGCGGTCGAGCACCGGCAGCCCCGTGGCGTCGATCTGCGGCAGCGCCGCCGAGAGGGCCTCCTCGAGCAGCGGCGCGTGCAGCCCCTGGAGCAGATCGAGGGCACTGGTCCACCACCCCTCGAGCGTCGTGGTCGGCACCGTCCAGCCCTCGCGCGCCATGCGCCGCTGCTGGCGCTCGAGCGGCAGGTGGTCCTCGGCCTTGTCCACGATCATCCGCGCCAGCACGCCGGGCCCCGGCTGCCCGCCGGGGATCACCTTGGCGGGCGCCGGGGCGGTGACGACGGTGTCGCGGCAGCGCGGGCAGGCGACCTTCTCGCACTCGGTCACCTCGACCACGAAGCGCCCCGGCACGAACTCCACCTGCCAGGAGGTCTCGACGCCGAAGCTCGTCATGATCCCGCCGCACTGCGCGCAGTCGCGCCGCGCCGGATCGACGCTCTTGCGCGTGATCGTGCGCGGCAGCCCCTCGGGCATCCCGGAGCGCCCGGCGTTGGGGCGCGTGGGCTTCGCGGGCGGGGGCGTCGCCGCCGGCTCGCCGGGCGTCGTGGGATCGTCCGCGGGCGCGTCGCTCGGGTCCGTCGCGGCGGGCGTCTCGGTGGCGGTCGGCGCGAGGGACTCGCCGAGGACGCGCTCGAACAGCTCCAGCTGCTCGGCCGAGAGCTTCTCCGAGCGCCGCCCGTAGAGCCGCCGCAGCGCGCTCTTGAGCCTCACCTGGAGCGTGTCGTTCTGGTTGCGCAGCTCGCCCAGCAGCCCGATCACCAGGTCCAGCGCGTCGTCCATCCGCTCGTCGCGAATCATCGACACGCAGAGCGCGCGCAGCGCCTTCAAGTCGCTCGCGTCGGGACGGACCTGGACCCCGGAAGGATTCATCGGACGCGCGACCGGTAAGTCGCGAGTCGAGGGACTGGCAAGTCCCTTGTCGGAAGAAAAGCGCGCGGCGTGTCGGTTATGGAGTCGACGGCGACGACGACGCGGGCGCGGGCTCCCAGCGGGGCCGTCGGCGGGCCTCGCGCAGGTCGATCCCCTCGAGCAGGAGCATCAGCTCGGAGGACTCGAGGGTGACGTGCGTGGCCGTGGCGGGGATCTCGGACGGGAGTCGGAAGCGGCCGCGCTCCAGGCGCTTGGCGTAGAGGACGAATCCGTTGTGGTCCCAGAACAAGATGCGGGCGCTCCGGCCGTGGGCGGCGACGAAGCAGAAGAGGTGTCCGCTCAACGGCTCCAGCGCGAGCGTCGAGCGGACCATGGCGGCGAGCGCGTCGATGCCGCGGCGTCCATCGACCGGTTGGGCGCAGAGGTAGATGCGAACCGAAGGCGGGAGCGCGATCACAGGGCCTCCGTGAGCACGCGCAGCAGGCGCGCGAGCGAGGCGTCGTGGAAGTCGGCAGGGATGCGGAGCGTGCGCGCGCCGCCGAGCACCAGCTCGTAGGCGGTCGTCGCGGGAGTCGGCGCAACGGGCGGATCGGGCGGCAGGCGGGGCGCGATCGGCGCGACCGCGGGCGGGGCGAGGGTCACCGGGACGAAGGACACCTCGGGGACCGAGCGGGCCGCCGCGTCGGCGTCACGGAAGCGTCCGCGCCACCAGCCGAGGCGCTCGCCGGTGAGGCCGCGGCTCGCGGCGAACGACTTGAGGGAGCGGCCGCTGCGCGCGTGCTCGGCGAGCAGAGTGCGCGCGTCGGCCTCGGTCAACGTGCCGCCGGGGCCGCTGCCGCGGAACCGGGGGATCGCTGTCGTGGAATCGGGGGATGAGCGGGCCATCGAGAACCTCCGTCTCGATCCTGCGTCGACTCGATCACGCTGCGAACCACGGGGAACGTCGGGGGCTTACCGTGCACCTCTCGACGCCCGTCCCTGCGCCAGCCGCGCCCGTCGAACGCGCGGCACCGCCGCGTCCCATCGAGGGCGCCGCGCAGGTGATCGCGCGCGACGGTGTGGTGACGGTCGTCCTGCGAAGCGGCGACGTACTTCGGCTCGGCGCAGCGACGCCCGACGTAGAGGGGCGCGTCGTCTCACGCGCTACGGCGGTGAGCGGCGTGTCGAACGTGCGCCGCATCGTCCCGCAGATGCAGCGCTCCATCGCCGTCTCCGCTGCAGGCACGCTCGACGAGGTCTCCCTCGAACCGAGCCGCGGCGAGACCTCCGTGCGCCCCTTCACGCAGTCGCAGCTCGCAGGCGTCGTCGAGGTGGCGGTACCGGACGTCCCCGATCGGTGGTGGATCCTGCCTGCGTTCGCGCGTACCGCCGACGGCGCGGTCTACGGCTGGAACCTGCTCGACCACGACGGGAGCCGACCGCACCAAGTGCCGCAGCTCCCACGCGTCACGGACCTCCGGGGCGGGGAGGGCGAGGTCTGCGCGCGCGACGAGGACGGCGCGATCTGGTGCTGGAACGCCTTCACCGCCATCGAGGAGAGGGACCAGGCCTACGACGAGAGCGCGTCCCCTCCCCCCGCCCGCATCGAAGCGTTCGGCCGCGTCGCCGGCTTCGCCCGCTGCCACCTGCGCCTCTGCGCGTGGACGGCCGCCGGAGCCCTGCGCTGCCGTGAGCACGACACAGCGCCGGTGCTCCCGGTCCGCGTCGACGACGTGGTCGACGTCGCGCTCGCGGAGTCCTCCGCCTGCGCTCGACTTCGCGACGGACGGGTGTCCTGCTGGGGTCGCGGGCGGGTGGCAGGGGTCGAACTCTCGAACGATCCGCGGGAGGTCCCGCAGCTGCGGGGCGCGGAGGAGGTCACGCTGGACCAGAGCTCGGAGTCGGACGAAGGACCACGATACGTGGGCGGCCTGGGCTGCGCCCGGTGGCCCGACGGGAGCGTCCGGTGCTGGGGGTCGGACGTCGGCGGCGCGCTCGCAACGGGCACCACGCTCGCGCGTCCCGATCTGATCGGGGTGATCGGGCTGCGCGACGCGATCGCGGTGACGACGGGCGACCACCACGCGTGCGCGCTGCGCGGCGACGCGACCGTCGCGTGCTGGGGAGCGAACGACCACGGGCAGCTCGGCGACGGCACCCACACGCAACGCGGCGTCGCCGCGCCGGTGCCGAGGTTGGACACCGTGGTCGAGATCACCGCCGGCGGCGACCACACCTGTGCGCGGAGGGCGAACGGCGAGGCGTGGTGCTGGGGCGACAACGACGCGGGCGAGGTGGGCGCCGGATTCGAGAAGATCGATTTCGCGACGCCCACGCGCGTCGTCGGGGTGTCGGGGGCGTTGGAACTGAGCGCCGGTCGGGGCCACTCGTGCGTCCGCGAGGACGGCGGCGTCGTGCGGTGCTGGGGGCGCTTCGGGGGCGGCTGGCCGGGTGCACCGCGCGTCCATGGAGCGCTGGCGCCGCTGTCCGTCGCGCTGCCCGCGCCGGTGATGCAGCTCTTCTCGTACGACCGGTCGGTGTGCGCGATGGAGTCCGATCGGGCGCTGCACTGCTGGGGCCTCGCCGACGGGGGCGCCGCGCCTCCGACCGACCCGCGCAGCGAGCGGATCGAGGTCCGCGACGTCCTGGGGCTCAGCGCGGGACCGGGCGCGCCCTGCTACGCCTGGGACCGCGCGGGGCGCGTGTGGTCCTTCGTCGCCGGTCCAGGCGGTGGCCAGGTCGGCGACCCCTTCGAGGTGCCGCAGGGCGTCCTCGGCGTGGTCGCGACGAGCGAAGGCCAGGTCTGCGCGCACACGCCGGAAGGCACCGTCGCGTGCTGGTACGGCGCCGGGGATCGCGCCGACGATCGGGCACATCCGCCCGCGACGAGGTGGGTGCCCGGGCTCACGGACGTCACCGATCTGACCGCGGGCGACGACTTCATCTGCGCGCGCCGGCGCGGGGGCAGCGTCGCCTGCTGGGGCGCCAACCACCACGGGCAGCTCGGCGACGGTCGAAGCGTTGCGCGCGACGTGCCGGAGCTCGCGATGCACTGAACGCAACGACCCCTGCGGCTTCCGCAGGGGTCGGCCCCCGCCTCAACGAGACCGTTCGTCGTCTGACGGCGTCAGCCCGACGAGCGGCGGGGTCGCGACGGCGCCCCATTCGAGCACGAGCGCGCCCGGGGGATTCCCATCGAACATCCCCGGCCGCTCGATCAATCGATCCCAGCGCGTGAGCACCGCGTCGAGCGGCTCGCGGTTCTCGGCCGCATGCACACGATCCAGGGCCCGCTCGGCGACCAGCGACGGCATTCCGTACCGGCGAGCGGCTCTCACCGCGGTCAGGTAGTGCTCGACGGCGCGCGCTCGCCAGTCGGAACGAACCCCGGCACTGCCGGCCCTGGACGTCGGCTCGGGCGCCGCTTCGTCCAGCGTCGCGAGGTGCTCATAGGCCTCGCCGAGTCGGACCCGTGCGCCGACCGCGGCGATGAATGAGAGTCGCGCCATCTCCTCGACGTCGCGATCGAGCGCGGCGATCCGCTCACGCCACGCCGCCGCGTTCGTTGCAACTCCGGGCACCGGGCGACTCGCGAGGATCTCCGAGACGCGCGCGTCGATCTCGGGCAGGCGCGCCCCGACCGCCCGGGCGGCAGCCATCGACCCGGAGGTGAGGCCCGACGCACGGAACGCCCTCACCGCCTCGGTCCTTGCCGCCCGCGACCGGGCGCCGTCGGAGAGCCGTCGATGGCACTCCGCGACGAGGCTCCAGGCCCACACCTGGAACGGTGCCCCGTCGAGCGTCGACGGACCCCGCGCGTAGGCCCCCAGGGAGCGGAGCGCGTCGCGCCAGCGCCCCTCCCGGAAGGGGAGTTCAGCCAGTCGGAAGTGCACCTCGGCGCGCTCGCGCCCCGCCTCCGCGACCGGCTCGAAGGCGGACCACGCCGCCGCCGCCGCGCGCCAGCGACCGAGGTTGGTTTCGATCAGCGCGATCGAGGCCAGCGCGTCGTGGACGTGCGCCTCGTGGTCGGCCGCCTCGGCGAAGCGCGGGTCATCGACGACCGCGCGGTGGCGGGCGATGGCCGCGTCGAAGTCGTAGTTGCGCTCGGCGTTGACGGCGGCGCGGAAGGTCGCGACCTCGAGGATGTTGATCCGCTGCGCCAGCGCCTCGCCGCAGAGCTCACGACCCGCGTTGTCGAGGGTGGAGTTGAACTCCCGGGTGATGCGGGCGTAGCGCTCTGCGGCGCTCACCCAACGACCGCTGCGCTCCAGGGCCAGCGCAACGTAGTAGTGCGCGAGCGCCGCCTGCGGGTGGTTCGGGTTGGCGCGCAGGGCCCGATCCATCTCTTCCGCGACCCGCTCGTACAGCGCGCGCGATGCCTCGGAAGGTGCCCTCTCGGCCCGGCGAAACAGGTCCTCCGCAAGTCTGTACTCGCGGTCGATCCACATCGGGGCGAGGCCGTTGCGGATGGGGTCAGAGGGGCACGGCGCCACCGAGGCGGCGCACCGCCGGAACCGCCGTTCGTTCTCCAGGGACTCCGCGTCCGCGACCCTCTCCTGCCGCGCGAAGAGGGCACCGAGCGCGCGGTAGCCCTCGTCCGCGACGGGCCCGCACGGCCAGAGATGCTGCCCCTCCCGGAGGAGGAACTCGGCCTCTCGCACGTGCCCGAAGCGGAGCAGGGCGCGCGCGTTGAGGTGCGAGAGCCACGCCCCGAGCCTCACCGTACCCGGCCGTATCCCCGGCGCCACGTCGTCGGCCGCCATCGCGGGCTCGCGCGCCGCCCTCTCCCTGGACATCGCGTTGACGCTCTCGATGCGGGCGTCCAGCAGCGCACGAATCGGTTGCGGGATCGCGAGTTCGTGCACCGACGTCCCGGCGCCGCTCGGAATCCCTTCGCAGAGCGCCGCCAGCGCCGGTGTCAGTCGTGGCCGCCCGGCCGCGTCGACCAGCGCCGCCGCAGGGATGCCCGCCCGGACCGCCGCGCAGGCGTCGAGCTCTCCACGCGCAACCAGCGCGATCACGTGCGCCCGGCGCTGATCGCGCACTCCCCTCGCTGCCTGCGCGACGATGTCCTCGTCTTGCGACGAGCGGACCAGCTCACTGAAGGCGTCCGCCGCCTCGGCGTGGCGAGCCGTGCCCGCCACGGCGATCGCCCGCCGCAGGCGGAGGTCGTCGGCGTCCTCGCCGTTGGGATCGGCCGCGATGCACGCCGTCAGCAGCCGCGCCGAGAGCTCGTCGGCCGCGAGCGCCGCCGGGTCTCGCGCGCCGGCGCGACGGGCCCTCTCCGCGCGCTCGTGGGACGAAGCCGCGGCGCGGCGGAGGTGACGGGCGACGAGGGAGGCCGTCCGCTGGATGAGCCCCTCGTCGTGGCCGTTGGCGCAGTGCCAGGGCGAGCCCGCGGCGAAGTCGACGAAGGTCGCCTGCGCCGCCGCGGACTGGTCGGCGCGGCCGAGCGCCTCCAGCGCGGTGACGATCCGATCGGCCGCCGCGGGCCCGTCGCGGTCCAGCGGGTACAGCGCCCGGAACGCCCGCAGAAGTGCGATGCCCTCCTCGGTGCGCTGCTGATGGAGCGCGTCGGCGGCGAGCTGGAGGAGCAGCGCCGGGCGCCAAGGGTGTGCGCCCGAGAGGGTCGGCGTCCAGGGAGGCTGGAGCGCGGCGGCGGGGAGGTGCGCCGGAGCGAGCTCGTCCGGTCTGACGACGCGGAGGAGCGCCGCGCATGCGAACGGGGCGCGACGGGCGGCGGAGGCTCCCGCGAGCGCGACGACGAGGGGACGACAGCGAGCGTCGAGGCGAGGGTCGGGCCGGGCGAGGACTTCAGCGAGCGCCGCGAGCGCGTCGACGTACCGCGACGTACCGGGCGCGGCCTCGTCCAGCACGGCGACGGCAACGCTCGGCGAATCCCGACGCGCAAGGATCGGTGCCCTGGGCGTCGAGAGCGGCGGCGCTGGGAGCGGCCCGGGCACCATGAGCGCGCGCCGCTGTCGATCGGCGACCTCCTCTCGGTTCGCGGCGAGGCGCTCGACGTCGGCGCGAAACTGGCGGCCCCGCGCCATGAACGTCTCTCCCTCGGCCTCCAGCACCTGGAGCGCCTCGACCTGCTCGCGGCTGGGGTCGGGTCGCGGTTGGACGACGCCTCGACCCACGCTGGAGACCAGCGTCCGTGACGCGGGGAGGACCACGTTCGGCGACGGTGCCACGCACGATTGTTCGGCAGCGGCTGGTGCGACGCCGCGGTCCCCCTCGATCTCGGTGATGGCGGCCCTCGCGTCGTGGACGTGCTCGGCGTGATCCGCGGTCGCGGGGAAGCGGGGATCGTCGACGACCAGGCGATACAGCCGCAGCGCGAGGTCGGGGTCGAGGACACGCTGCGCGTTCACCGCGGCGCGGAAGGTCGCGGCCTCCAGAATGTTGAAGCGCTCGGCGAGCGGCTCCGCGCAAGGATGGCCGGGCAGGACCGGCCCGCGGGGTTTGTACTCGCGAGTGATGTGGAGGTAGCGCGCCAGCGCGCGCGCCAGGTGTCCGCTCCGTTCGAGGGACAGCGCGACGTAGTAGTTCGCTAGCGCCGCAACCCGGTGGCGCGGGGCGAAGCGGACCGCGGCGTCCATCGCCTCCGCCGCCTGCTCGTAGAGGGCGAAGGCCTCCCCCCAGGACGCACCCTCGGCGCGACGGAACAGGTCCAACGGGTGCCGATAGGGGCTGTGGACGAGGATGTTGAGGAGATCCGAGCGAACCGCCCGCTCGTCGCCGAGGCCGCACGGATCGTCGCGGAGCGGACAGACGCGGGCCTGCTCCTGGCGTGCAAGCGTCTCCCGTTCGGCCTGGCGCCCCTGTACGACCAGGAGGTTGTTGAGGTCGTCGAAGGCCGCGGCTGCGACCATCTGGTCGGCGCAATGGGTGGCCAGGGTCGAGCGATACCCGACCTCGGCCTCCGCGGTATGCCCGAAGCGCCACAGCGTGCGCGCGTTGAGATAGGCGAACTTCGACCGGAACGGGGGGACGACGTCGATGCGTTCCGCGTCGGGCGCGACGGCGTCCGACAGCGCCGAGGCGACGTCGAGCTCCGGCGTGACCCGATCGATGTACGCGTTCCGCAGGTCGATCAGCGTCCGCACGAAATCGGGGATGGGGAGCCCGATGGGTGACCCGGTGCACGCCTGCACCTGCTCATCGGTCAACAGACTGGCGCCCGCTTCGTTCACGAGTTCGGAGAGGGGAATGCCCGCCCGCACCGCGGTGCATGCATCGACCTCCCCCCGCTGGGCTCGTTGCCGGATCCACGCCTCCTGGTTCTGGACCGCGCGGTAGGCCGACGGGGCCCGGAAGCGGGCGTTCTCACTCGACGCGGTCACACCAGCAAACACCCGGGCGGCCTGATCGTGGTGCCGGGCCCCGGCCAGCGCCTCGGCGAGTCGATAGCGGACTTCGTAGGAGCGCGGATCGGTCGGGTGCGCCGCGAGGAACCCGCGGTATCCGTGCGCCGCGGCGTCGAAGGCCGCGTCCGCGCGGGGGCCGATGGCCCGCGCCTGGGCGATGACGGTCGCCTGCTGCCGACCGGTGAGGCGCATCGCCGCGAAGGTCAACTCGCGCAGCCTCGTGCGCCAGCCCGCGCCCTCGGCCGACGACACGAGCGCCGCGGCGAGTTGCGCGTCGTGGGGGGGTTCGGCGGTCGGCTGCGCGTGTGCGGCGGAGAGCGGCAGGCACACCCAGGCCAGCACCGGGACCGCGACGAACCCACGAAGGCTCACGGGGGCCCCGGCGGCGACGCGATCTCGGCGCGCACCCGCATGAGGATGTGCCCCAGCTTGTTCTGCCCGGTGCCGTCCTTGCCGCAGCCCCAGTAGTAGTCGCCGGGCGCGTTCTCGACGATCTCCTCGTCGCCGGTGCCGAGGAGCAGCTCGCGCAGCGTCGGGTGCGTCTGGAACTTCTTGAGCACCGCGCGGTACATCACCTCGTCGCGCGCCGCGTCCCAGTCGGCCCGCAGCGGCACCGCGCGGCTGCGGCCGAGCTCGGCCGCCTGCTTCGGCGAGAGCGCCCGCTGGATGCGCGCGCGGTACGCCGCGTCCTCGAACTTCTGCGCCTGGAACCAGTGCTCGACCGTCGGCCACCATTGACCGTCGAGCTCCACGCCGTGCGTCGAGAAGTTCGAGAACGCGCCGTAGGTGTCGATGGTCGAATAGAAGTAGACCGCCATCGCCGCAATGGTACCCGCCCGGCGGGCGACCGGGCAGCCAGCGGGCGCCGAGAGGCGCAGGAGGACGTGCTCATCGCGCGAGGTCGCGTGCTTACCGCGCGGAGCCCTGCGGGCGTCGCGAGGAGGGCTCGAAGCGCCCACGAACCGCGATGGTGTCGGCGCGAAGCACACCGTGAAGACCGAGACCGTTCCGAAGTTCGCGCGCTGCCTCGAGTACGGCGCGTCGGGGTACACGAGCGCGCGGCGGAGCTCGACCCTGGCCGCACCGTGAACGCCTCCTGGCAGATCGGCAGGCTCAGCCGACGCGTCAGGGCACGAGCACGGGAGACGGCACGATCACGTCGCAGTTCGACCGATCGGCGCACGGTCGCCCCGCCTGGCCGTCGAAGTTCGCCCCCCAGCACCAGGCGCTCCCGTCCATCCGCCGGACGCAGGTGTTCCACTGGCCGGTGCCGATCTCGACGGCGTCGTAGATCCCGCGGGCGAACACGGGCGCCCCCGACACCTCCGTCGTCCCGTCGCCGAGCTGACCGTGGACGTTGTCGCGGCCCCAACACTGGACCGCGCCGGTGCGGAGCAGGACGCACGACGAGAGGTCCCCCAGCGCGGCGCTGCGCACGCCCGCGAGCCCCGCGACGACGGCGACGCCCAGGGCCGGCGTGCCCCTCCACAGGCTCCCGTCCGCGCGCACGATCGCCGCGGAGCCACGTGCCATCGTCACCTCCGTGGCGTCGGCGACGCCCGGGACCTCGGCCACGGTCGGCGTCCCGAATCCCCAGCAACTCACGCGCCCGTTCGCCCGGCGCGCGCACGAGCCCTGCGCATTGGTCGCAACCGCGACCGCGTCGCTCAGCCCCGCGACCTCGACTGGCGCGATCGAACAGTAGCCCCGCTTCACGCCGAGCGGGCACGGCTGGAGCGAATCGGGCGAGCGCCCGTCGCCGAGCTGACCCGACGAGCCGTCGCCCCAGCAGACCACCCTCCCCCCGCGGCGCACCGCGCACGAGGTGAGATCGCCGGCCGCGACGTCGACGGCGTCGGTCAGCCCGAGCACGGCGCCCGACGACACGCCGAGACCCGTGGGCGCGCCGGTTCCGAGCTGGCCGTTGGTGTTCGCGCCGCGGCAGGTGACGCCTCCCGCCCGGGTGCGCGCGCAGACGTGCGTCCAACCGACGGCGATCTGCGCGACGTCGTCCGTGCCGGTCGAGGAAAGCGCCGACCCCAGCTGACCCCAGCAGGCGATCGAGTGGTCGCCCCGCAGCGCGCAGCTCGTCGAGAAGCCGACCGCGAGTTGCACGACGCCGCCCGTCGAGGCGCCGCCGGCTGGCGCGTTGGAGCCGGGCGCGCACGAGAGCGCGGCCGAGAGCGCCACCAGGAGAACGCTTCGTGTACGGCGTGTAGACCCCATCGCGGTCTCCACGCTACCAGCCAGAGGGGAAGGGCGTCGAAGCGGGTGCTGCGCATGACGGCGAGGCGCGCCACCCGGGTTGGTGCCCGCCTGGAGAACCCCGCGTTGCGGTCGCGCCATCGTCGACCGATGAATCCGGTCCGCGCGATGGCCCGTCGGGAATCCCCACCGAATCGTCGTCTCGACCATCGCGAAGCGCGGGAGTACCTCTCGTCGGGATGGGTGCGCCGCCGCGTCGAGTCCCGTGGAGCCTCCTCGTCGCCGTCGCGGTCTGCGGGGTCGGCGAAGATGCTCGCGCGCAGAACGCTCCGGGCCCGACACCAGAGTGCCCCGGCGGCACGGTGGCAATACCCGCTGGCGCCGTGCGAGCGCGCGGAGCGGAGGGCCGCCGCACGACGGTTCGTCGCCTGTGCATGGACCGCACGGAGGTCACGGTGCGGGCCTTCGCGGAGTGCGTCGCTGCGGGTGTGTGCCGACCGCCCGCGAACTCCGAGCGCAGCCGACCCTACGAGGGCGACGAGGCGCCGAGCGACCGCAGCCGTTGGTGCAACGCCCGGTGGCCCCTGCGGACCGACCATCCCGTGAACTGCGTGAACTGGAATCAAGCGGTCGCGTATTGCCGCTGGCGGGGCGCGAGGCTCCCGACTGAGAGCGAATGGGTGTTCGCAGCGCTCGGCCCCGGACGTCAGGCGTACCCGTGGGGAAGCGCGGAGCCGAACGCGCGACGGGCGTGCCTGTATCATCGAGGCGGGACCTGTCCGGTGGGCGCCTATCCCCGCTCGGCATCGCCGTTCGGCCTGCTCGACATGGTCGGCAATGTCTTCGAGTTCACGAGCACCGCCGAGCGCATCTACGGTCAGGTGGTGCGGGGGCGGAGCTGGGCCGACGACATCCTCCCGCTGGGGTCGCGCCACTGGGACGTCGCCTACATGGAGCGAGACGGGCGGGGTGCGTCCGTCGGCTTTCGCTGCGCGCGGGATGCCCCGTAGCGGGAGCACCGATGCGACCGGGACTGAGGTCGAGTCGTCGAGGGCTTCCATCAAGACTTCGGGGTGGATGGTTGCCCTCTCGACGATGTCGACCGTGGCGATGGCCACATGCGGTGGCCTCGTCTCCGCCCCCGGACGCCCACTGGCGTGGCGTTGCGTGCCCCCACCGGGTCGTCCGAACCCGGATCGACCTTAGAAAGCGCGTCGGCCTACGCGTCGCCTGTTCGAGGTCGAATGGCGCGCGCTGACCCTGGAATTCGACGAGATCCCCACGTCCGACGCAGCGGGTGCGAGCCCTGTGGTCAGGGCCGCTCGCAGCGTAGGGGCGTCCCGTCGCGGCGCACGCCGTTGACGCCGTCAGCCGTCGGCACGGCAAGAACCTCGTCCCCCCGCAGCGAGCGCAGGCAGAGCGCATCGCCGTCGAGCGCGTACTCCGCGAGCGCGGGCTCGGCGTCGGTGGGTTCGTTCGTCGTCGCCATGACCGTGAAGGTGAATGCGCCGCGCGCCAACGGGCCGCACGCCGCCGCCGTCACGGCACAGGCCAGCACCCGCGGAGCCTCCCCCGGAACACCGCCCACAACGTTCCCGTCGGGGCGCGCCCGCGCGACGCCCGCCGCGCCGTCGAGCACGTAGCAGCCCGCCGACCCGTGGGGCGCGAGGGACACCCGACGCACGCCCGCCGCGGCCCCCGCCCGCAGCACCACGAGCCGCGCGCTGAAGCGTTCCTCGAGATCGAACGCGTCTCGCGCGTGCTCATGCACGAGCAGGGCGGTGACGGCGCCTTCACGCGCGACCAGCGATCGGACGTTCCAGGGCGATCCCGTCGCGAGCCACGCGGGTAGCACTTCGATCGTGCGCGGAGGCGCCTGCGGCGAGAGCGCGAGCAGACGCACCCGGCGGGCGGCAGCCGTCGCATCCGGGGTCCACGCGAGCACGATCGCACCGTTGGCGTCGGCCGCGACCACCGACCAGATGAGGGCAGCGGTCTCAGCGCCGGCCCCCGCGGACCGATAGCGCAGGACGCGCGGGGCGGGCGACGCCGGAGTCGCGAGCGCGAAGCTCGGCACCTCGATCGAGCCCCGGCTCTCGCGCGGCAACCCGGCGCCGCGGATCGGGAAGAAACGGTCCTCGAAGCGCACGGCGGCGCCCATCGGTGACGGAGGCGACCGCGGCGTGCAACGCCACTGCGACCGGTCGTAGGTGCCGCGAGGCCGCTCGACGACTTCCACACCGTAGTGCGACGGAGACGGGCGCCCCCAGCCGATTACGCCGCCGTTCCAGTTGTGGTTGCGCCGCCAGCTGACGGCGTCGCACGAGAGGTGCGGAGGCGCCGTGAGCGGATCACCGCCGACGGTCTCGAACTCCGGGTCGCCGGTGTCGGGCGCCACGCGCTGCCACGGGTCCTCGGGGCCGCGAGAGATCCACGGGTAACCGTCGGGCCCACGAGTTGCGCAACTCGCCCCTCGTAGCCGCGCGCGCAGGCCGTAGTTCCTGGGGATAGGAGCTCCTGCGCCACGGCGGCATCCTCTGGGTTGCTGAGACCGGAGGCACCCCATGGCGCAGAAGCGTTCACAGGAT
>JAUSAZ010000220.1 GCA_030652255.1 Myxococcales bacterium
ACCGGGGCGACGACAACTACGGCAGCGACGACAACTACCCCCGGAGCGACGACAACTACGGCGCCGGCAGGGGTGCAGGGCGAGGCAGAAGTTGGGGAGATGTAATTGTCGTTGATGGGGAGATGTAGTTGACGCCGAGCATTGCTCCGTACTCACCCTGCGACGCCCTACCAGACCCTCGACGAACGCGCTCATCGACGGCAGACATGGCAGGCCCGGTTCCTGTGCAACCAACGGCCGATCCAGGACGGCTGCCGTCTACGAATCCATGGCGTGCCGCCGGTTATCGTTGATCTGCTCGGGATTCTCCGCGCCCTGCCGAACGCCCCCACCAAGTGCGCCCTCACGGATCGGCGGCGGCTGTTCGCGTCGAGCGCGAACATCACGATCGACGCGCTCACGTTGACCGAGATGGCAGGGTCCGCGGTGTCCGTGGCCACCGCAATTTGACCCACTTGGGCCGAGACTTCGCGGCAGCGCCGGAGGGGGTGAATTCAGCGGGCGGTGGCGATCGCGTGGGCGGTCGCGGTTCCGCCGTCGGGACCGAGAGCGAACGCCTCGAAGCGCCAGCGCCCGGGGTGCGCGGGGAGTGGGAAATCGAAGGATGCCTCGCCCGCCGCGTCGACGGGCAGCGAGGCGACGAACGCCGTGGTGCCGTCGATCGAGCGCCGGATGTTCCGGCGACGGCCACCGTAGCCCTGGCTGGCGCCCGCTCCGCTGCCGCGGCCCATCGTCCCGATGTTCCCCATGCCGATGGTGCCCTCGCCGTCGGGGCAGGCGAAGTTCAGCGTCCGACCCTCGAGCGCCACCACCGTCCCGCTCGCCTCGGCGACGCGCAGCGCCGCGAGGTCCCAGGGGACGTTCTGCGCCCGCAGGTGGGGCCTGCCGAGGGATCGCGCGACCGCGGGACAGACGGTCGCGCCGCGGAGCCCGCCGGCCCGCGCGATGCGGGCGGCGAGCGCCGCGAAGCTCGCGCGCGCGTCGAAGCGCAGCGTCGGCCCGGCGAAGCCCCACGCGTGGCGGAAGGTGGCGCCTGGGAGGGGGCGCTCGTTCCAGTCGAGCACCGTGTCGAAGCGCCGCCCCTCGTCGCTGCCGCTGCCCGGCGGGTGCGTGCTGTCCCCCGCGCCCGCGGGCCGCTCCACGCCGCGCATCCGGAGCGCGGCGGGCGGGTGATCGTCCGCGCCCAGCTCCCACCACGCCGCGTCCGCGACCCACAGCGTGACCGTCGCGCCGTGGGCGCGGCCGTCGGGGGTACGCGCGGCGACAGTCACGCGGGCCCGCGCTCCGGCCGCGTAGCTGAGCGCGTCGGTCGTCACGCGGAGCCCGAAGCGCCGCGACGTCTCCACCTCGACCGCCGAGCCCACGGTGCTCACCACGCCGCGGAGGACGTGCGTCGCCACCACCGTCGCGAGGCCGCGCGCCCCGGCCGGGACCGGCAGCCCAGCGCGCGTCACCCCCGCGGGGATCACGCTCGACGCCCACACGTCGCCGCGCTCCAGCGTGACGAGCGTGGTCCCGAGCGCGGGGGCGCGTAGGACGACCCCCAGCGTCTCACCCGGCGTCACGAACGCGCGGTCGGGCGTCACCTCGAGCGGCACTCGGGGGGCGACGACGGGCGGCCCGGCGCCCCGGGAGGTGACGGCTTCGGTCCAGGCGGAGGGGCGGTCGAAGAGGTCGCGCTGCGTCCCCGTCCACAACTCGTTGGCGGCGACGGTGGTCGTGGCGATCGAGCGCACCTCCGCGCGGACGGCGACGCGGCCGAGCGGGGTCGAGGACGGCGGCATCACGAACGTGAACACGGCCGGGTACCCCCGCCCGATGGGCGCGCTGCCGGTGACCTCGCCCACCGAGAAATGCACCTGCGCGTAGCCCGGCCACGCCCCGTCCCGGTCGGAGACGGTCCCGGTGACGGTCTCGCCCGGCGCGGCCCACGGGCGATCGAAGTGCAGGTAGGCCGGGTGCGCCGCGAAGTAGTCCTCGCCGAACGGCTGCAGGGTGCGCCGGTGCTCGACCCCGCGCACGCGGGCGACGAGCGCGCCGCCGCAGCCCACCTCGGCCGCGAAGCTCCCGTCGTCGCCGGTGGCGACCGTGGTGACCCCTTCGGGCAGGCCGACCCCGACGGGCTCGTGCGCGAGCGGAGCGTCGAAGCCGGCGTCGCAGCCGCGCACGTACCCGCGCACGCTCAGGCGCTCGCCGACGCGACAGGCGGGCCGACCGGTGACCAGCTCGACCCTCACGTCGCAGGCGTCGGCCCGCACGTGGGCGACGTCGGCCCACGCGACGTCGGCGCCCCGCTCCGCCACGTAGCGGACCGAGAAGGCCTCCGACGCGGGGAAGGTGACCTCACCGCGCGCGTCGGTGACGCCCTCCCCGTCGACGGACCCGCCGACGGTGCGCCACACCGCGACGCCCCGCTGCGGAACGCCCTCGGCGTCGGTCACCACCACGCGGTCGGTGCCGTCCCCGCGGCGGACCAGCGCGGTCAGCGTGCCGACGGAGACCAGCGCCGACGACGCCCATCCGCCGGCCAGGACGCGGACCAGGTAGAGGCCCGACGGCAGCGCCCCGATCGGGACGCTGCGGGTGAGCCAGGGTTGCCCGGTCGCGCCCCAGTTGCCTGCGAAGTCTCGTTCGGCCTCGCCGTCCTCCGGCCGCGTCGGGGGGCGGGCGCTGGGATGGGTCGTGGCGGTCGCGACGAGCGCCAGCCCCGCGCCGCATCGGGGGAGGGGGTCGGTGCGCACCAGCAACGCCTCGGCCTCGGCGCCGACGTCCGTGTCCGCGACCTGGACGGGAGCGTCTCCAGGACGCGCGACGAGGACCGATCGCGAGGACGTCACGCGGTAGGTCGCGACGACGACGGGTCCGGTGAGCCGGGTGTGCAACCGCACGAGCGGGGTCGAGCCCGGGAGGCGCCTCGCGGGCGCGTCGAGGATGAGGAACGGCCGGAGGGGAACCCCGCTCGCCCACGCGGTCGGCGACGGGTACGGGTCGGCCGAGGCGCGGCCCGCGTGGAGGACTCCGACGACCGCGACGACCCGGAGCGAGCATCGGCTCACCGCCCGCCCTCCGCCTCGGCCGCGGCGCGAATCATCGCCTCGGTGACCTCGAACTCGCCTACGACCGCGCTCCCCCCGAGCCGCTGCACCACGCGGTCGAAGCGCCATCTGCGCTCCCACGGGGTGTTCGCGAACAGGACGACGTCGACGTGCACGCGGGTCTGGCGCGTCGATGGTTGGGCTTGCCGATCGAGGTCGACGATCGCCCGACGGCGCCGATCGAGGAGCGCCGCGCGGTCTTCGGGCGGCGCCGTGGCGAGGGAGCGGTCGACCGCGTCGAGGTCCCCGATCGCGCCGTCCCACGCGCTCCCCTCGTCCAACGCGCCGTACCCGGACGGCATCTCGACCTGAACCACGAAGCGCCCCGCCCGGATCTGCGGGATCGCGAAACCCTCCATCCCGAAGGCCCTGTCGCGGTCGCGGCTTCTCGGCCAGACGCCGTAGCGCAGTCCAGGTAGCCCGTCCCCGTCGGAGGCCCCGGCGCGCCGCTCGGACACCAACAGGTCGAAGCCGGTTTCGCGCGAGGCCCAGCTCGCGACGACGAGCACCTGCGGCGGCGGCAGAGGTATTCGAGTCTGGAGCCGATGGAAGAACGTCGTCGACGCGCGCGCGGTGATCGACCCGTCGCGAACCGAGAGCACGACGCGGTTGTTGCCCGGGAACGGCAGGAGCACTTGCTCCACGACCCCGCGCTCGACCGGGACCTCGTAGGCGACGCCGTTGAAGTCGAGCTGGGCCGTCGACACCGACGCGCCGGACACCGCGGCCCGCAGCCGCACCGTCTCGGGCGCGTCGACGATGCCCGCCGTGGGCGAATCGATGCGCACCGTGAGGCCCGGCGGCGTCTGCTGCGCGTACGCGCTGCCCGCGGCCGAACCCACGAGCAAGCCGACGCGAACGAGCGGACCGAAGCACGTCACGAGGGGCCTCCTCGCCGCGAGTGTAGAGCAGTGTGCGAGCGACGCGTCAGGCGACGCTGTGGATCAGCCAGGCCGCAAGCGCTGCCATCGCCGAAGCGCCCAGCCAGTGCCAGCGATGCCAGCGGGGAGCGCCGTCGGGCGCGGGGTCGGCGAGCGCGCTGCCGCGGTAGGGCGGCGGGTCAACCGGCAGCGGGCGTCGCCTCGCGAGGGGGCCGAGCGTACGGGCGAGCGCGAGCAGCTCGATCGCCGCGGCGAGGGCGAGGGCGAGGGCGGCGAGGCGGAGCTTCGGGAGGGTGACGCGGTCCTCGGCGACGAGACCGGGAGGGGAGCGGAGGCGGCCGAATACCCAGGGCCAGCGAGCGCCGGGGTCGGCGGCGAGGGAGAGGACCCGGAGCGTCGCCGCGCATGGGGGCCTGCTCGTTCCTCGGTGCAGTTCGTCGAGACAGGGACCCCGGTCGATCGAGCACCTGAACTGAATCATCCGCCGGCCCGGACCCGCACGGAACACGAGGTGGGAGACGAACGGCGTCGAGGGCGGCTGATGGAAGTCCGACGCATCGCAGTAGACCGGAGGGCGGCCCGGATACTCCACGATCTCGCGACCGTAGGAGGACTCCGTCATCTCGCTGCTGCCGTCTTCGCGCTCGATTCGCAGGTTCCCGAAGGACCCCGACTCCGTCCGGCTTCGGCTGTGGTTCGTGTCGTTGGATTGAGCCGCGCTGTAGACGAAGTGCGGTCGCGCCCACGGGAGCCCCCGCAACCCGCGCTCGGCCGTCGCCTCGTCGATCGGTCGCCACGTCGCCGTCGCGCCCAGCCACGACCACACCCCGCACGCGATGGCCGCCGTCGCGACGCCGTAGCCCGCCCAGCTCCGCCAGCCCTTCGGACGCTGCCTCATCCCTGCTCCTCGGCCCGCGCCGCCTCAGCGCCCTCCGTACATCGCAACCGCAGCGAGGTGCAGTCGTGGGCCACGGGTAACCGTTCTGAATCGTTCGATGTCGATGCGGATGAGCCGGGTGGTCGCGCTCAACCCGTCACATCCCCAGCGGTCAGGTGCTTGGTCGTCGGGCGCCCGCCGCGGGGACGAGCGCGCAGCGGAGGCGCGTGGCGGCCAAGCCGGGTGGCGTGCCCGCTCGCGGGTCGTACGCGACGCCGGTGAGCGCACCGTCCGCGCCGGCCCAGGCGAGCGAGGCGTAGCCGGCGACGCCCTGCACGCTGCGGAGGCAGGCGGCGCCGTCGGCGATCTCCACCGTGCCGCGCCCGTAGGGCGTGCCGGCTTCCACGATCCGCGTGGCGATCGGGACGGCGACGCGCAGCGCCTCGCGCCGCGGAGGCGTGCGGCATGGGGCCAGCGATGCGCTCGGCGCGAACTCCACGGCCTCGCCCGACAGGGTGCGGTCGGCGGGAACGAAGCGGGCCCGCCCGGGCGCTCGCGCCACCCAAAAAAGGTGGCCCGGGACGGAGCGATGCTCCGCGGGCAGCTCCATCACGTCGGGGGCGAGGGCGCGGTGGTCGGACACGGCGGGGCCCCGGTGGGCGGCGAGGTAGTTCAACACCCACGAACCGCGCCGCCGGGCGCTCTCCAGCCACGCGTACCGGACGTCGCCGCGCGGCGAGAGCGGGGCGAAGAGCGGTCGGGCGATCGACCGGATGTCCGCGTCCGTGGCGTCCACGTAGTCGCAGCGCCGCACCGACGCCCAGGCCGCGGCGCCGTGGAAGGGGCCGTCGGCGTCGACGCCGCGCCACTCGACCACCCCGAGACAGGCACCGCCGCCGTAGACCGGCGCCGCCGGCGGGAGGAGGAGCCTCACCTGACCGGCGGGCGTCGAGCCGAGGGAGTGCTCCCGGCCGGTCTCGGTCCAGGGCGGCAGATCGACGCGGCCCTCGGGCGCGCACTCGACCGCGGGCGGGTGGTCCGCCCACGGCGGCACCCAGCGGGCGCCCCAGGCCGCCAGCGGCGTCGCGTTGCCGAGCGCCCGCACCCGCAGGCGCGAGGCGTCGTAGCCCTCGATGGCGAGGCCCGCGACGAAGCACCCGAAGGCGTGGCAGCTGGCGTCGCGATCGACGGGCGACCACTGGTCGATGGGGCCGCCGAGGTCGACCGCCTGCCACGAGCGTGCGCCGTCGCGGGTGAGCCAGACCCGGTCGCGGCGCGGGCCGAAGGCCATGCCCCGCGCGGCGTCGGCGAAGGCCATGCGGGTTGCCCCGTCCGGCAGCGGCGTCTCCGCGGCCTCGCCGTGCCCCCCGCGGAAGAGCCGCCCCCCGTCGACCGCGAACAGGGTCCCGTCCGCGACGAACTCGCAGACCCCCGCGCGGCACGGGCCCGCGAAGCCCGCGGGGAGCAGCGGGTCGACCCGCCCGGTGACGAGATCGATCTGCACCGCGGACCGGCGCGCCGTCCCGGGCTCGTCGGCCCACCCCCAGGCGCGCGTGGCGTCGAGGCCGGCGAGTTCGGTCACCGGGCGCGAGGTGTCGACGAGGCGCTCGCCGCGCCCGACCCGCCCGACGCGCAGCGCCGTCGCGTCGTCGTCGGCCTCGCGGTCGACCGAGGCCGCGATCGAGAGGTCGGCGCCGTAGACTTCGTAGCCCGCGAGGTCGCCCCCGTGGCGCTCGCGCGCGAGCAGCGCGAGCGAGGTCGGCGCCGTGCGCGGCCGCCGCTCGCCGCGCAGGGAGACCTCGGCAAGGCCGTCCGCGCCCTCGACGATCACCGCGCCGTCGGGCAGGCGGAGGCGCGGGCCCAGGGCGAAGAACCCGCCGTTGCGGGCGAGCAGGGCCGCGCGCAGGCGGGCGCGCAGGGCCTCCGCCTCCGATTCCAAGAGGGCGATCGGGGCGACGCGGGCGGGCCACGCGCGTTCGGAGCGGCCCTCGAAGGCCCAGCGGGCGCCGCCGTCGTCGGTGGCGAAGAACTCCCCCGTTTCGAGCAGCGCCACGCCGCGCCGGGCGTCGACGAAGGCCGCGCCCACGGCGAAGGCGGGGGGCTGCGCGGGCGTCGCGGCGAAGGGCCCCGCGCCGTCGGTGAGCAGCACGGCGCCGTCGATGCCGAGGGCGGAGGCGACCCCCGCGTCTTCGCCGCTGGCCCCGGCGCTGCCGGGGAAGTCGAGCGCGGGGAGCGGCTGCAGCGGGCCCGTGTAGGTGTCGCTGCGGGCGGTGGCGCCGTCCGCCGCGACGAACACCCAGCCGCGCGCGACATGCATCGCGGCCAGGAGGTCCGCGCGGAACGAGACGTCCCCCAGCGTCACGCCCGAGGGCGAGACCTCCGCCCGCACGCCCCCGCAGAGCAGGCGAAGCGTCCCGTCCGGCCGGCGCTCGATCGCGCGCACGGGGCGCGAGGCGTCGGCGAAGTCCACGCGCGCCGTCGGCGACGACGCGGCGACCACCGGCGGCGGCAGCCGATGGGTCGCGCAGCCGATGCCCCCAACGAACGCCCAGACCGCGTGCCGCGCCATGACCGCGAGCGTACCGCGCGCCGCGCGCTCAGTACGTCTCGAAGCTCGCGTGGGCGCGGGCGCCGCTGCCGTCGTCGTCGATGGCCAGCACCTCGACGCGCCACACGAAGCCCGGGGCGTCCGGCGCGGCGAGGTCGAAGACCGCCTCGCCGTTCGCCGCGCGCCGCGTCCCGACGAAGAGCCCCGGCTCGGGCGGCGAGTTCCGGCGCCGCTCGGACCGAACCACCGGGCCGGCGGTGCCGCGGTTGCGCAGCCCGCGACCGGCGCCCGAGCCGTACCCATCTCCCCACGGGCCGGACGGGACGGGGCATTCGAAGACGAGCCGGCCTTCGTCCTCGCTCACCACGGTGCGCGTCGCGTCGCCGATGCGCGCGAGGGCGAGGTCCTCGGGGACCTCCCGGACGCGCAGGCGCACGGCGCCGAGCGATCGCTCCCGCGCGGCGCACACGTCGGCGCCCAGCAACCCCATCGCGGCGGCGAGCGACTGCGCGACCGTCGCGAAGGTGCCGCTCGCGTCGAGGTTCAGGTTCGGCTCGAGGGACGACCACGTGTCGCGGTAGCCCAGGTGCGGCAGGCGTCGGCCGTTCCAGAGGATCCACGGGTCGTGGCGGCGGCCCTCGTCGGCGCCCGGGCCGCCGGGTGCATCGCCCTCGCCGGGGTCCGTCCTGCGCTCGGGCCGGCGGAGGTACTCGCCCGGCGCGACGGGCTCCTCGGCGCCCGCCCACCAGCGCGCATCCGACACCCAGAGCGACAGCACGGGGTCGCGCGGGGCGCCGTCGGCGTCCCGCACCCGCACGGTCACGCGCACCCGTCCGCCGCGCCGGACCTGCTCGGCGTCGGTCGCGACCCGGAGGTCGAGGTTGGGCGACGCCCCCAGCCACAGCCGCGCCGACGCCGTGCTCACCGCCCCGCCCACCACCCGCGTCGCGACGACCGAGGCGTAGCCCGCGCTCGCGCCGGCGGTTGGCAGGCTCACGCGCGACGCGCCGGCGCGGGCCACGTCGAGGCGCGCGAGCACCCCGCCCTGCTCCAGCGTGAGCAGCGTCGCGCCGCCCGCCGGCGCGTGCAGGTCGACCTCCACGGGTTCGCCCAGCCGCACCCGCGCCGCGACCGTCCGAACCGAGAGCAGTCGCGGAGGCACCACGACCGGGGCCGCCACCGCTGGGGAGGCGCCCTCCGGGGCCGCCACCTCCGCGGGCGGCGGTGCGGGGCGCAGTCTCCGGCGCGACCGCGGCGCGTACTCCGGCGGCGCTCCCCAGCGCGCGCAGAAGGTGTGCTCGCGTCCGCGCACCGCGGCCCGCACGCAGCCGACCGGGACGTCCGCCACGAGGTTGCCGTCCCGGTCGGTGCGAACCGTCACGGGGGCCTGGCCGGCCGCGCGCAGCTCGACGGGCTCGTCGGCCATGGGGCGATCGAGGCCCCCGACGCAGCCGCGGACGTGCGCGCGGAGGTGCATGGTCTCGTTGGCGAAGAAGAGCCGACGCCCGGTGTCGAGGTACACGCGCACGTCGCACGGGGCCTCGTCCGCGTGCGCCACGTCGGCGGTCGTCACGTCGTCGCCCCGAGAGGCCACGAAGCGTGCGGTCAGCTCGCCGGTCGCGGCGAAGGTCGCGCTCCCGGCCGCGTCGGTGCGCGCCTCGGCCCGGCCGACGCCCGCGCGCCGCAGCACCGTGACGCCCGCCTGCGGGGCGCCGTCGCCGTCGGTGACGAAGACCCGGTCGCCGCCGTCGCCGCGTCGCACGAGCAGCGCGAGCGCCCCGACGGATACCGTGCCGGTGGCGGACCAGCCGCCCGCCGTGAGCCGCGCGAGGTAGAGGCCCGTCGGCAGCGCGCCGAGGTCGGACTCGAGGTCGCTTCGCCCGTCCGGGGACCCGCGGACGGCGTCGAGCGCGCCCACGCGGGTCACGCGCTGCAGTTCGAGGAGCGCGCCGCGTCGGGGGAGGGGAGTGCGGCCGACGAGGAGCCGCTCCATCTCGCGCCCGATCGGGTCGACGGCGAAGTGGCGGTCGTCGCGGGCCAGCGGGCCGAGGGCGAACCCGTACGGGTCGAGCACGCGGTAGAGCGCCAGCGTGCCCCCCGCGATCGCCGGCGCTCCTGCCTCGGTGAGCAGCGTGCGCACGGCGACGAGCGCGTGCTGCGTCGGCAGGAAGCGGTGCGCAGCCTCGACGACGAAGCGGGGGTCGGGTCGCCCGGGCGGATCGGCCGACAGCGCGCCCGCCGCCAGCGTGAGCGGCAGCACGAGCGTCGTCGCGCGGCGGGCGGCGGTCCTCACGGCGCGAGCAGCGCGGCGCTGACCTCGAAGGTGCCGATCTCGCGCCACTCGCCGAGCTCCCGGGGCCGCGCGACGAAGACCCAGCGCTGCTCCCGCTCCAGGCCCGACGCGAGGCGCACCTCCACGCGCACCCGTGGCTCGACACGCGCGGGGCGACCGCGAGCGTCGCCGCGCGAAGCCCGTTCGCGGGCCTCGGTTCGGCTGTATTCGGCGGAGCGGGTCCACCGGAGGGCGACCTCGAAGTGGTCGGTCCCGGGCGGGTCACCCGAGCCGTCGACGCGGGTGACCGTCGCCTCGAGGCCGCGGGCGTCGCCGCCGTCGAGCCGCGCGACGCTGACTGCGAAGGGCGCGACCTGCCGCGGCCGGCGGAACACCGTCACGGCGTCGCGCTCGACGCGCCCGCGGCTGCGCGCCTCGACGGTCACGCGGTTGTTGCCCGCGACCCAGCGCATCGGCGCGACGGCGCGGCCGTCACGGACGGGGATGCGCGCGGGGACCTGGTTCACCACGAGGAGCACCTCGCGCACGTCGGCGCTCGCCACGACCACCGAGACCTCGTCGGGTTCAGATCCGGTTTCGGCCGCGTCGAGGGTGGGCCCTGGCGACTCGATCCACAGCACGGCAGAGTGCCTCGACTGCGCTGCCGCGGGGGGGCCGAGGAGCAGCGTCACCAGCATCGCCTGTCGGGCGCACGACATCATGGCGAGTGTATCCCGTCAGCGTACCGAGCCGACCGCCCCCGCCGATCCGCGTCACCACCGCCAACGGCCACGCGCGATCGCGTCTGCCCTGCGCGTTTCGGCCCTCGGGTCGGTGTCGGGCTACGCTCGTCGGCTCGCGCGGCGACCGGGCCGACCGCCGTGAGTACGCAATTGTCGCCGCGCTGGCGAGGCCCCCGGGCGTGTGGTCTGCTCGGACCCGTGTGGCCGATGGGCGGGGTGGTGGCTGGGGTCGTCACGGTGCTCACGGCGTGCGTGGCGCAGCGGCGGCTGGGCGCGGGCGCGTCGAAGCTCGCGCTGGTGACCCTGCTGGCGATGCTGCCGTCGCTCTGGGCAGGCGCTGCGGCCGTGCTGGCGTCGCGGGCCTCCGAGGCGGCGGCACCCGTGCGCCCGGACGAGTGGGTGCGCGACGACGACCCGGCAACGCTCGACCGACTCCCGGCGGTGGGAAGGGCAGCGCCACGCGAGCAGCAGGTCGTCACCACCTACGAAGGGGACCCCAGCCACCACGGCCTTGCGGGGCGGTCGGCCGGGACCTTTCGCAGCGGGCCGGCGACCTTCGCGTTCTCGAACTCACGAGACGTCAACAGCCGTGAAAGCAGCGTGTCGAGCCACGGCTGGACGTGCCGATCGTCGAGCAACCCGGACGGCACCCGCGAATACGAACTTCACATGCGGAGTGCCCCCGACGGGACCGCGATCGCGTTCGATTGTCACCTGGTGAACTGCGCCGGGGCCTACTCCGCGAACCGCACCCCGACCTGTCGTCCGGAGATCGCCCCGCTCGTTTTCAGGCACGTGCACTTCGTCGCTGTTCCGCACCGCGGGTCGCTACGCGCGGCGCTCGTAGGCCTCACGGCGTCGCTGGTGGCGTGCTGGCTCGCGTCGCGATGGCTGCGACGGCCGTGGAGAGCGGCGGCCCCGGCCGCGAGCCCGCGAATCACCCTCGGCGCGGGACCGTTTCGTGGTTCCGCGGCAGGGGCGGATCCCGACGCGACCGACGCGCGGGACTTCGAGCGGTCGATGCGCGCGCGGCGCCTCGCGGTCGCGCTGGCGTGCGCGACGGCACTTCTCGGGTCGGCGGCGGCGCTGCCGACCGTGATGACGAGGCCCGCAACGATCGGGTCCGACGCAGGGCGCCCGGCCACGGCGGTCGACCCGCTCCGACGCTGACGGCCAGGTCCTCGCCGTGCCAGCGCCCGGCGCGCGAGGTCGCTCGCAGGGGGATCGTCGTCGACGGGACCACCCTCGGAACCTGCTGTCGAAGCGCGCGACACGGCGGGTCGGCTCCGGCACCGTTGCCGCTGTCGAGCACCCGCGAACCCGCGTAGGCTGGGCGGTGCCGCGACAGGCACGTCGACGCGCGGCCTGCGCGGGTGGGCTCGCTTCTCGTCGAGCCCCTCGCCGTGGAGCCGCCGCGTCGAGAGCGACGGGCGGGGGCCCAGGGGTTCCGCCCACGATGGACGTCTGGATGGCCGGCCGTGGGCGCCGACGGGGCGGCCGGCGCGCCACTCGGGGAGCCCCTGGTGCCGTTCACCGTGGGGGACGCGATACGGCCGCAGCCGTGATGAGCACGGCGGCCTACGGTTGCTGGGATGACGCCTCCCCAACACAGTTCACTCGTTGCTCCCTGGTCCGAGTTTCACGTGGGGCGCGCGTGCTCACGCTTGGGCCGGGGAGACCAGGGTGGCGATCCGGCGCGCGGTCGGCTCGATCCGGGAGCCGTTCGGCCGCCGGGGCGTGACGCGATGGTGCGCGGGCACGCGTTGACGGACCCGGCGGACTGATGCGCGGGGACGCGGCACAGGCCGGGCGCGACCTCGGCTCGACACCCTACCGTCTCGCCCCGGCAGCGAGACCCGTCGGGCCGTCGGGCCGTCGCGCGTGGGCGCTGGGCTCGATCGCGCTCGGCCTCTCGGTGCTGGCCGGCAGCAGCCTCTGCCGCCGCCCGCCGTCCGGCGTCGTGCGTGCCGTCGACGGGCGTCACCGCCGCGTACTCACCGATCGGGCGAGCCTCCTCGCGGGCGGCGCGCACCTCTGCGCGCAGGCGCGCGTCGCCCCGGGCCGCTTCGAGGTGACGTGCGACCCGGTCTCGATCGTAAACCTGGAAGGCGGGCCCCGCGCGGTGTCTCGCGCCTGGATCACCGAAGAGCTCGTCCAGCTCCGGCCGGCGACCGGCGGGCACATCGCCTACCTTAGCTATTTGTGGGCCGAGCGGTTCGAGCACCCGCTGCCCGAGCTGATCGCGACGGGCGCAAGACGCGACGGAGGCTGGTTGGCGTTCATGCGAGACGAGTCGAAGCCGCGGCCGATCGAGCTGCCGCCGACGGGCGCCCACGGGGCGATCCTCGACCTTCGGTACAGCGTCGGCCGCACCCCGCCAGGACGCTGCGGCAACGGCTGGGGCTGGTGGCACCAGTGGGTCGCACGCACGACGGATGGCGCCCTGCTCACGCCCGTCTGGAGTCCGATCGGGGAGACCTGGGCGGAGGTCGTTCCGCCCGGCGTCGGCGTGCGGGACTTCGTGACCGCCGGACACCACTACTGCGTGATCGCGCAGGACCGCGACGTCCTCTGCGGGAACCTTCGTGACCTCGCGGCGGGGCCCTCGCCCGTCGCCGCCTTGAGGCAGCCCGAGCCGCGCGACGTGGCGATGTCGCCGGGCGCCGACCTCGTTTGCGTGCGGAGCCGCGCGGGGAGCGTCCGCTGCGCCCGGTTGACGAGCGGGACCCCGGTGGCGCTTCGGGGGCCGTCGTCCGCCCTCGTCGCGGTGGTGCTCGGACCGGACGACGCGTGCGTCGGCGAGGTCGGCGGGACCTGGTGGTGCGCCCGCGGCCCCAACGACGACGCGCCGATGCCACGCGACCCCGCGCGCAGCCTCGCACTCCGGCCAGTGCCGGAGCTCGCGGGGGCCGCGGAGGTCGCCCTCGCGGACGAGGGCGGTTGCGCCCGGATGCGGGACGGCGCGGTGTCCTGCTGGGGCCGCGCGATGCGTCGGCGATCGGTGCGCGCGCACGCCGAGGCGACCGAGATCGCCGGCCTGCGGAACGCGACCGCCGTCGCGGCGGGCTCGGGCCTGGGGTGTGCGATCGACGACGGTCGACTGCGCTGCTGGCGATTCGTGCCCCAGGGGCGAGTGGTCCGCGCGCAGCCCCCGTTCGACGTGCCCCTGGGCGCAGCGGTCCGTGCGGTTGCCGTCGGGGAAGGTCTCGCGTGTGCGGCCGGCGACGCGGAGGTCTGGTGTGGGCGTCACGACCGCGACGCTCCGTTCTCCCCCGTCGCGATCGGCCTGGCGGAGGCGGGCGTCACCGGCGCACCACGTTCGCTGATCGCCGCGGGGGCCACGATCTGGCTCTCGAACGACCGGGGAGCGGTGTGGAGCATCGCGGACCATGGGCGGGTTCCGATGGACGTCTCGAGGGTGCGACGCCTGGACGGCGGCGAACGACTCGCGCGCCTCGGGCACCTGGTCTGCGCGCTGCGTGACGGCGTGGTGCGCCGGTGCGGTGCCGACCCATGGAACCCTTCGAGCGGCGTGGTCGAGCGGCGACGTCTCCCGCTCGCGAACACCGAGGAGCTCGAACCGCCCACGCAGTTGACGACGCCGGGGTTCGGGATGCGGCCGTGGTGTCGATGGGACACCGGGGGGCGCGTCACCTGCCAGGACCCCGGCGGCACCGACGTGGCCGTCGTGGGACTCCCACCGGTGCGGGCGGTGAGCGCAGGGCACCGGGAGACGGCCTGTGCGATCGCGATCGACGGTCGGGTGTTCTGCTGGGGCAGCCTCGTCCGCGAGGCCCTCACCGACGCCGAGGTCGATCGCGGACCGAGGATGTCACCGCGCGAACGGGTGCCGTGGGCACTCGACCGGCGGCCCGTCGCGGTAGCTCGCTAGCGGGTCGACGGGCGGCGGGAGCAGGGTCACGGCGCGGTGTTCGTGGCGGAAGTGGAAGACGATTCCCGCACCCGCTACGAGTGCGAGCACCAGCACGGGAGGGAGACGCCACAGATCCCAAGCGTCGCTCAAGCCCATGCTGATTTCGCAGGGTGCCATGGCCATGTTGAGCGCCGACACTGCCGCGACGAGGCCCATGCCGAGAGCCCACCGCGCCCGCCGCTCTGCCACACACCGAGGGCAGCCCGTCGGGTCCATGGGCGCGATCGTAGCGCCGTCGAGGCCGCGAGAGCGAAGCTGGGTTGATCAAGGGAGAAGTAACGCGGCGACGGCGACGAGCCCGGCGATCTCGACTCGCAGGGCGGCGACGTCCGCTCCAGGGTCGAGCGCTCCACGCGCTGCTCGGGCTCTCGGCCGGCGACCCGCTCCACGGGCGCTTGATCGCCCTATCGATACGGCGCGCCCTGTTCCGAGCGTGCCCGGTGCGTGTCCGCCAGCGCGACCGCCCACCCCGCCGCGGCGTCGAGTTCCCGCTCGCGCGCCCGCACGCGCTCCAGCTTCGCCCGCCCCAGGCGGGCCTGCCGACGCGCCTCACCGTGCAACTTCGCCAGCGCCTTGTCGGCGCTCTCGACCTGCCGCTTGAGCGAGGCCTCCTCGCGCGCCAGCGGCCCGAAGAGGTTGTCCGCCCCTGAGGCATCCCCTCATATTTCGCTTCATTTTTCGATGTAGTAGGAGCGGGGCATGTCCTCGCGCTCGACTGATTCGAAGTCCCGCGGCTCTCACCCACAGGGTCTCGATCCGGCCTCGGTCCACCAGTTCGTCGAAG
>JAUSAZ010000222.1 GCA_030652255.1 Myxococcales bacterium
ACCGGGGCGACGACAACTACGGCAGCGACGACAACTACCCCCGGAGCGACGACAACTACGGCGCCGGCAGGGGTGCAGGGCGAGGCAGAAGTTGGGGAGATGTAATTGTCGTTGATGGGGAGATGTAGTTGACGCCGAGCAGGCACTGGGGTTGGCGCGACAAGCGCCGTCGTACTCCCGAACTTCCTGTGTAGGTCGATCGTGCTGCTCCCGGGCGCGGCACTCAACACCACCTCGGGAAGCGTCGCGCGGGAGAGCAACAGCTGACTGTCCGCCTGGAGTTTCGGTACGAAACCAGCGATGGTACGGACCGCGGGCGGTTGCTCTGGGGGTACACCGGCACCCGGCAGTAGGGCGGCGTTCGTCGCGAGAAACGTCCACGGGGATGGTGCTCGTTTCACCACGCGCGGCGCCTGACGCCGTGGTACCCGGAACGATCACTAGAATTTTCTCACCGTGTGCAGGGAGGTGATACCCCGCCGGCACGATGACCACCGATCCACGCCCCCGATCTCAAGAGTTCGTAGTCAGGACGGAACGAGGGACGTTCGCTTTTGTATGTGAGGATCTCTACGATGGACGATGGCGGATGGAGTGGCGTTCCCTCCAGGGAGATGTGCTCTATCAAATTCCATGGGACTCCCAAGACACGCCGGACCTTCATCTCAAGATCCGAGACGCGCATCATCTGGAGTACCCCGATCTTGACCCCGACTTCGTGACCCTCGGGGAGCGCCATGCGATCTCTGGCGGAAGCCACGGCGCCGCCGATCCCCAAGAGATTGAACTCACCTGGATCTTCTCCGCCATCGGTCGTGCGCTCAAGCGCGAGTCACCCCGTGATAATGAATTTCTGTCGGATATCGCCGAGAGGGCAGCCACGTTCCTTGAAGAGGGGGGACCTTTCTGGCGCTTGGCGCATCCGAAACGTCGTCGGCGCGGAAAGCCCACCCAGCGCCTCTGGGCGATGATGGTAAGGCCGGCGCAAGAGGAGATGGACGCGCTCGTTCGCGTCTTCATCCCGGAGATCGCGAAGACGCTTGGCACTCGCTGGGAAGGCATCCGCGCTGTCGAAGTGTATTTGCGCGAGAACCACGCGGATGCGCTCCAAGATTTTTCAGGAAACGTGATCAGGCGCTTGATCTACCTGACAGGCTTCAGCCCGGAGAACCTTCCTCCGGAACTTCGGGGCCAGGTGAATGAAAACACGAGTCGCGAGCGAGTCTACACAAGTGCGTTTGAAGGCCGAGTCGTCAATGCGCTCGCCTCGCTCATGTTCTCGCTGTCCGGCAGCTTGCAAAATGAGGATCTCGCTGGGGCGCTTCAGTTGGATTCCAAAGACACGAAGAGCGTTCGGTGGATTCTGCATGAGGCCCTCGTCGTGCTCTTCGGGATCGAGGAGGCGCGCTCGATGTTCGGCTCGTTCAAGATACCGCTGTCCAGACGCTGATCTGGTTGTCCGACCGCAGCGCAAGCCGATCGGGTGCCATCCTTAGTCGCTCAACCGGAGACCCGAGGACGGACGGAGGTCATCGAACCCCGGGGCGAACCAGGGCGAACAAACTTCTCAAGTTTGTCCGCCAACAGGGCCTCCGACTATCAATTTCCACGGCGATTTGAGGTCGGGCAAACTTCTCGAGTTTGTTCGGCTGACCTCGTTGCGGCGTTCTCCGACCTCTCCAACTCACAATGTTTTCCAATGTCTCGAACGTGCCGGCGGGCCATCGAATGGTACGGCCATGCGCCCCTCTCCTCGCTCGCCAACGAGTCCTCCTGTGACCTCTGACGTCGTCGATGCCGCTCCCAGCGTCGGCGATCCGCCTGCTCCTACGCCGACCGGTGCCGCGGATCCCGAGTACGTCCTCGTGAACTACGAGGCGCGTCGACGAGGATTCCGGAACCCGCTGGCGCTCCGGCGCTTCTGTCTTCGCCTTGGCGTTGGGTTCCAGACGGTTGGCCGGAAGCAGTTCGTGCGCCCGCGTGAGCTCGACGAGGCCATCGCCCGAGGGGGATCCCCGCGGCGAGCTGACCCCTCCGCGAATATTGCCCACGCGGTCGACGTACTGAAGCGCCGGAGGTGATCCGTGGGGCGTCCCAGAGTTGGTTCGACATACATCAAGGACGGCATCCGTCAGATCGCGATCCTCACCGATCGCCCCGGGGCGCTGCGGCCCCGGTGGGTGCGCCCATGTCCGCCGGGCAAGGATGGCCAGGCGCTCACCGTCATCGAGGCGAAGAAGATCGCCCTCGACCTCCAGCGCTCCTACGACCGCGGCGAGTGGGACCCGTGGGCGCCGAAGCCCGTCGAGGCCCCGGTGCCCGTCGCCATCGTCGCGGAGGAGACCGTCGACCAGTGGTTCGAGCGCTGGCTCGTCGACCGCACGGCGCGCGGCCTCACCTCGGTGCGAACCGATCGCAGCCGCTACCGCATCCACGTCGCGCCCACCCTCGGGCACCTTGCCATCCGCAGCGTCGACCGCGGGCACTTCGAGGAGCTGGTGGAGCAGCTCGACCTCCGCGTGCGCGCCGGCGAACTCTCGTGGAAGACGGCCACCAACTCCTGGGGCATCGCCTCGAAGATGTTCTCCGACGCCTCCTCGGCAAAGTCGCGGAGATTGCGCGTGCGGCCCGACAACCCCTGCCTTGGCGTCGCCCCGCCCGACCGCGGGACGCGGAAGGTGAAGCAGTACCTCTGGCCGTCGGAGTTCCTGAAGCTGGTGAGCTGCCCCGTGGTGCCCTTGGTCTGGCGCCGCGTGTACGCGCTCGCGGTGTACTCGTACGCCCGCCTCGGGGAGCTCGAGGCGCTCGACTGGGCGGACGTCGACCTGCAGCAGGGCATCGCGCACATCCACCGCGCGATCGACTACGACACCAACAAGACCAAGCCCATCAAGACCAAGGAGGCGCGCCGGTTCAGGATCGAGCCGAACCTCCTGCCGCTCCTCGAGCGCATGCTCATCGAGGCCAGCGGCGCCGCCCGTGTCTGGCCGAAGGGCGCCGTCCGCAACAACGACGCGATGCTGCTCCGCGAGCACCTCAAGGTCGCGGGCGTCACCCGAGCGGACCTCTTCACCAACGATGCCACGCGCAAGCAGATCACCGCCCACGACCTCCGCTCGACCGGCATCACCTGGGCGATCATCCGCGGCGACAGCCACTCGATGGTGCAGCGCCGCGCAGGGCACACCCACTTCGGCACCACCGACGACTACGTGCGCGAGGCCGAGGTCGTGCGCGAGGGGTTCGGCGAGGTGTTTCCGCCGCTGCCGGCCGAGGTGCTCGGGGTCGTCGTCGAGGTCGCCCCGATCTCGGACGCGCCCCCCGGCCTGCCCCCCTCGTCGGAGCCCTCCGGAGGATCTGCTACGGGTTGCGCTACGTCCGAAATGGAGAAACCCCGAGAACCGCTAGGATTCTCGGGGTTTCTGTTGTGCGAGGAGGGGGACTTGAACCCCCACGATGTTACTCGCTAGCACCTCAAGCTAGTGCGTCTGCCAATTCCGCCATCCTCGCAGCGGGACGCGGTGTATGCCCTCCACCCGCCCCCCCTGTCAACCAATTCTTTTCGACCCCGCCTGCTTTTCCTCCCGCGGGCTCCACGGCTTGTGAGCCCGTGGCCGCTTCGGGTAGTCTCCGCCGCCTTCGCGCGGGCACGCACGCACGCTACTCATCCCTCTCGGGAGACCCGACGCGGCGCTGGGAGACGATCGACATGAGCGGGCATTCACGCTGGGCCACCATCAAGCACAAGAAGGGCGCCGCCGACGCCAGGCGCGGGCGCGTCTGGACCAAGCTGATCAAGGAGGTCACCGTCGCGGCGCGCATGGGCGGCGGCGACGTCAACGCCAACCCCCGGCTGCGCACCGCCGTCGACTCGGCCCGCGCCGAGAACATGCCCGCCGACAACATCACCAAGGCCATCAAGCGCGGCACCGGGGAGATGGAGGGCGTCAGCTACGAGGAGATCACCTACGAGGGCGCAGGCCCCGGCGGAACCCTCTTCCTCGTCGACGTCCTCACCGACAACCGCAACCGCTCCGTCGCCGAGCTGCGCAAGATCTTCGAGAAGGCCGGGGCCACCATGGGCGCCGCCGGCACCGCCTCCTGGGCCTACGATCGCAAGGGGCAGATCAAGCTCTCGAAGAAGGCCGCCTCCGAAGAGCAGCTCTTCGACGTGGCCCTCGGCGCCGGCGCCGAAGACATCTCCGTCGAGGGCGACGAGTGGCTGGTCACCACCCCCGGCGTCGAGCTCGACGTCGTCCGCAGGGCCCTCGAAGAAGCGAAGATCGAGGTCAAGAGCGCCTCGCTCGCCATGATCCCCAAGAACCTCATCCCCGTCACCGGCCGCGACGCCGACCAGGTCACCCGCCTCGTCGAGACCCTCGACGACCACGACGACGTGCAGAACATCTGGTCCAACTTCGACCTCTCCGACGAGGAGATCGCGCGCCTCTCGGGCGGCTGATCGCCCACCGCCTCCCCACTCCCAACTCCCAACTCCCACGAAGACGCCCACCGCCATGCGCCCCACCGCCCGCCTCTACCGCGCCCTCGCCCTCGGGCTCAGCCTCACCCTCGGCTGCACCGCCGACCCCGAGGACTTCGTCCACGAAGACGACGCCGAGGAGGGCGACAGCCAGTACGGCGTCTCCGAGGCCGCCGCCGCGCCGGGCGTCCGCGTGCCCGCCTCCCTCGCCCTCCAGGGCCGCGGAACCGTCTACCTCACCTTCGATGACGGCCCCTCCGCGCGCTACACCCGCCGCATCATGGAGGTGCTCGCGCGCCACGAGGCCCCCGCGACCTTCTTCTTCAGCGGCGCCAACATCGCCGGCAACGAGGCCATCATCCGCGAGGTGCACGCCGCCGGGCACCGCGTCGCCAGCCACCAGTGGAGCCACGTCGTGGCCACCAGCACGCAGTTCACGAGCTTCGTCACGCGAGAGCGCGATGCCCTCGACCGCGTCCTCGGCGCACCCCATCCCCGCCTCTTCCGCTACCCCTACGGCGCCGGAAGCACCGCCAAGGAGACCGTCCTGCGCGCCAGCGGCTACCCCGACGGCGGCATCGGCTGGAACGTCGACACCCTCGACTGGTGCTTCGGCTCCGACGCCTACTGCGACCGCGTGCCCACCGCCTACCGCCGCGACTTCGTCGGCTGGGTCGTCTCCGAGACCCGCCGCACCGGCGGCGGCGTGGTGCTCTTCCACGACATCCAGGGGGTCACCGCCACCAACCTCGACGCCATCCTCACCGGCATCGAGGGCCTCGGGTACAGCTTCGGCGCGCTGCCCTCGCGCTGAGTTCCCTGGTACAACCCGGCGCATCGCCATGGCGAACGGGGTACCGCCTTCCACACGTCGATCGTTCCTCGCCGGCGCCGCCGGGGCCCTCGCCGCCTCGGCCCTCGCCACGGGCTGTCGCAAGCACCGCGACGCCATCACCCTCGGCCTCTACGCCGCCCTCACCGGCTCCATGGCCGACTTCGGCACCGCCTCGCGCAACGGCGTCACCCTCGCCGCCGAGGAGATCAACGCCGCCGGCGGCCTGCTCGGCAAGCCCCTCTACATCGCCATCGAAGACACCCGCGGCGACAGCGCCGAGGCCGCCAGCGCCGTCACCCGGCTCATCCACATCGAAGGCGCCGTCGGCATCCTCGGCGAGGTCGCCTCCTCGCTCTCCCTCGCCGGCGGGCGCATCTGCCAGCGATACCGCGTCCCCATGGTGTCGCCGTCGAGCACCAACCCCGCCGTCACCGCCCTCGGCGACTGCGTCTTCCGCGTGTGCTTCATCGACCCCTTCCAGGGCGACGTCATGGCCCGCTTCGCGCGCCACACCCTCAACTTCTCCCGCGTCGCCATCTTCAAGGAGCAGGGCTCCGCCTACGCCGTCGGCCTCGCCGACGCCTTCCGCCGCGCCTTCACCCGCCTCGGCGGGACCATCCCCACCGAGCAGGCCTACCGCTCCGGCGACACCCACTTCTCCGCCCAGCTCGGAACCATCCTCGCCCAGAACCCCGAAGGCATCTTCTGCCCCGGGTACTACACCGAGGCCGCGCTCATCGCCCGCGAGGCCCGCGGACAGGGCTTCCGCGGGCGCTTCATGGGCGGCGACGGATGGAGCTCGCCCTCCCTCGTGCAGAACGACGACAACCAGCTCGTCGGCGACTTCTACTCCGTCGGCTTCGCCCCCGACGGCGCCACCACCGAGGTCGCGCGGAGGTTCGCGCGCAACTTCCAGGCGAAGTTCCACTACGCGCCCAACGACCTCGCGGCGCTGGCCTACGACGCCACCCTCGCCATGGCCCAGGCCATCACCCGCGCGGGCGCCGCCGTGCCCGAGCGCATCCGCGCCGAGCTCGCCCGCACCCGCAACCTCGACGGCGCCACCGGGCTCATCTCCCTCAACGAACACCGCGACGCCGTGAAGAGCGCCGTCATCCTCGAGGTTCACGAAAACTCCGCGGACTACCGCACCACGGTGAACCCATGACCGCCGCCGCCGCCGCGCCCCCCAACGCCCTCGCGAAGCGCGCGCTCCCCATCGCCGTCGCCGCCCTCGCGGTCTACCCCACCCTGCTCATCCTCAAGGGCGCCGCCGAGCGCCCGACGGCCTTCCTGCGCAACGTCGTCGAGGGCGTCTCCCTCGGCGGCGTCTACGCCCTCATCGCCCTCGGCTACACCATGGTCTATGGCGTGCTCGGGCTCATCAACTTCGCCCACAGCGACGTCTTCATGATCGGCGCCTACGTCGGCATCTTCACCGCCTCCGCCTTCGGCCTGCTCGCCACCTCCACCCACGGCGCCTCCGCGGGCGTCGCCGCCGCCGTGCTCGTCGCCGCCATGGTCACCTCCGCCGCGCTCGGCATGGTCATCGAGCGCCTCGCGTACCGACCCCTCCGCAACGCCCCCAAGCTCACGCCGCTCGTCACCGCCATCGGCGTCTCGATGCTCCTCCAGAACGTCGCGATCCTGCTCTTCACGGCCACCCCCCGGGGCTTTCCCCCGGTCGTGCGCGCGGTGCCCGTGGCGCTCGGACCCATCACGGTCACCAACGTCAAGCTCATCGACCTCGGCGCCGCCCTCCTGCTCATGGTCGGGCTCACGGTGCTCGTGCGCCACACCCGCGTCGGCCGCGCCATGCGCGCCCTCAGCGCCAACCTCGACGCCGCGCGCCTCATGGGCGTGCCCACCAACCGCATCATCGCCGTCACCTTCGGCCTCGGCTCCGCCCTCGCGGGCGCCGGCGGCGTGCTCTTCGGCATCGACCAGCCCGCCATCACCCCCCTCACGGGCGTGCAGCCGGGGCTCAAGGCCTTCGTCGCCGCCGTGCTCGGAGGCATCGGCAACATCCCCGGCGCCATGCTCGGGGGGCTGCTCATCGGCCTCGTCGAGCAGCTCTCGTCGGCCTACCTGTCGAGCTCGTTCGCGCCCGCGATCGTGTTCTCCATCCTGGTGGTGGTGCTGCTCGTGCGCCCGCAGGGCCTGCTCGGGAAGGTCACCCGCGAGAAGGTGTGACCGCGGCGGCGGGAGGGGGGGGAGGGGGGAGCCTGCGGGCGATCAGGGAGCGGGGGCGGGCGCCGGGGGCGGCGTCGTGGTGCGGACCGTCTCGGTGCGCTCGGTGACGTTGCCGCCGTTGGCGCCGCGGGTGTTGGTCTCGTTGATCGTCGTCTGGGTCTGACCGCCCGCCGCGGTCTGCGTGGTGGTGTCACTGCTGGAGACGGTGCGCGTCGCGGGGGTGGAGGCGCACCCGGCGGCCCCGAGGGCGGCGACGACAAGGGCGATGGGAAGGAGGCGGAGGCTCAGGATGGACATAAGGGTGAAATCTCCAACGATGGGGTATCGCCGGTCGCCCTCTCCATGAGCACGGCCGTTCTGCGATGATCACAACCTAAGGACGCCGCAGCGGGTCTGCGGGCTGAATCGACTGACACACCGCGGCAATGGGAGCCTGGGACAGGTCGGCGCGACAGCAGCCCCCACCTCTCCTGGCGCTGTGTCCCTCGTCCGGAGAGGTCCCCCCACCTCTCCGAGCGCTGCGTCCCTCGTCCGGGGAGGTGGAGCTACCTCTCCCACCGAAGCGGGGCGTCGATGGGCGGGTGCTCCCCTCGCACCCCTCCGACCGCCTTGACACCGGCCCCCCTCCCGCCGTCGCATCGCGGCCCACCCATGAGCCACTCACCGCTTGCCCCTTGCCCCTCGTGTCAGCGCCACGTGCGCAGCGACTCCTCCGCATGCCCCTTCTGCGCCGCGGCGATCGCCATCGCCCCTGCGTCGGTGGTGCCCGCGTCGACCACCACCCTCAGCCGCGCCGCGGCCTTCACCTTCGCGACCTCCCTCGCCCTCGGCTGCGCCTCCACCCAGGACCCGGCGCCGCAGACCACCCCCGTCGCGACCACCGAGCCCGCGCCCGTCACCCCCACCGCAGGCCCGCAGGACCCGGGGGCCCCGATGGCCATCTACGGCGCGCCCGCCCCGATGACCGAGCCCGCGGACGCCGGTGCGCCTCCCGCCGCCGACGCCGGTGCGCCTCCCGCTGCGGATGTTCCGGCGACGCCCCCCGCGGTCGACGCGGGCCGCCCCGTCCGGCCGACGCGACCCGGCGGGTCCATCGGCGTGCGCTACGGCTCGCCGCCGCGCCCCGAGGAGTGACGGTCACCCCAGGTTGAGCAGCGCCTTCACCTTCTCCTGCACCACGCCGAGCTCCTGCCGGCGGTTGCCCGAATAGCCCAGCAACGACAGGTCGTCCGTGCGCACCGCGCCGCCGTGGAACAGGAACGCCCGCGTGCGGATCACCTTGTACAGCTTCACCAGCTTGCGATCGCTGATGAACACCTTGTCCTCGGTCTCAAGCGTGCGCACCACCCGGCGAAACTCCGCGAACACCTCGCGCGGAAACCACCGCTCCCGGTCGGCGCTGCCGCTGCCGCCCTCGCCGAAGGTCAGGTCCATGAAGCGCTTGAACTTCAGGAAGTCCTCGAAGCTCGCGCTGCCCCGCGCCCAGGGCTTCTGCTCCGTGGCCTTGTAGACCTCGTTCATGATCCCCGCGTCGATGAGCTCGGTGAAGCTGTCGTCCTTCACCGGCCGCGTCTCCACCTTCACGATGAATCGATCGGCCAGCGCGTCGAGCTCGCTCTGCTCGGGGATGTCATTCGTCGCCGCGAACAGCATCCGCAGCGCCACCGGGAGCGCCTCGCCGTCCTGGTAGAACTTCCGCTCGTTCACGATGGTGAGCAGCGTGTTCAGGATGGCGCTGTTGCTCTTGAAGATCTCGTCGAGGAACGCCACCTTCGCCTCGGGCAGTTTTCCCTTCGTGCGCCGCATGAAGCGCCCCTGCTTCAGCAGGTCGATGTCGATGGGCCCGAGGATCTCGCTGGGCTCGGTGAACTTCGTGAGCATGTACTCGAAGTAGTCGCTCTCCCCGAGCCCGAGGCTCTCGACGAACTTCACCACCAGATCGCTCTTCGCCGTCCCCGGCGGGCCCACGAACAACAGCGGCTCCTGCGCGCACGCGCACACCGTCGCCAGGTCGATCTCCTCCGAGCGCTTCACGAAGTACTCGTCCAGCGCCCGCCGGTGCCGGTTGATGCGCTCGCGGATCGCGTCGATCTCCCGCTCCAGCTCCCTCAACGTCCACATGCTGATCTCCAGTCGGCGATGACGCGCCGGCGAATGGCCTGCTCGTCCTCGTCCAGGTAGCCCCGCACCTTGTCGCTCTCGAAGGTCACGTCGTCAGCCACCGTGTCGACGATGCGCTCCAGCATCAACACCTTGTAGGTCTCGTACAGCTTGTCGCGCGCCGTGAAGGCGTCGGTGAAGCGGTCGAGGCCCTGCAACAGCCGCCGCACGGAGGCCATCCGCGGCTCCATCGGCCAGTGCCGCAGCGCGGCCAGCGCGGCCACCCCCGCGTCGAAGCGATCGACGTGCGACAGCTCGGCGGAGAGCGCGTCGCCCACCGTCGACTCGATGAGCTCCGTGGCGTGGGCGTCGTCCTTCAACAGCAGGTAGCCCTCGGCGAGGGATGCCCGCATCGGGAGGCTCCCGGAGGCCGTGCTGGTCGCCACGGGCTCCAGGGCCTCCAGGAAGCGCCGCGCGGAGTCCCCCGCCCCGAGCCGCCGCAGCGCGGCCAGGGAGGGGTGCACGCCCGTGAGGAGGTCCTTCGGGGTCTGCACGGCGTTGGTGAGGGAGGCCACGGTCTCCAGCAGGTCGTCGACCGCGCCGAGGTCGCCCAGCGCCGCCGCCACCTTGATGCACTCCCCCGTCGCCGACACCCGCCGCCCCGCCGCGCGCACCCGCGTCGCCACCTTCGGCGTCGCCACCGCCAGCACCGTCGCGATGCCCTCGTCGCTGCCGTTGCGCAGGGCGGCCCGCAGCAGCCGCTCGATGACCTCCACGATCTCGTAGTCGAAGAGCGCCCGCTGATCGACCCGCTCGTCGAGCAGCTCGCTCATGCGCCCCGCGATGAGCGCCCCGCTGGCGAAGCCCTCGGCCTCCGCCACGCTGCGCTCGAACACCGGCCGCAGCGACGAGGTCGCGCTGGTGGGCGCCGCCGAGCGCAGCCACTCGCTGCGCTTGCGGAGGAACTCCACCCGGTCCTTCACCCGCGCGTCTTTCAGGGCGGAGAGGGCCGTCTCGACCTCGCGGGCCCACGCGCCGGAGTCGCCCCGCGTCGCCTCGTGCGCCATCCGCGCGAGGTACAGCTGGAAGATCACCCGGTTGGGCGGCTCGTGCACCGCCATCTCGGCCTCGACCGGGGCCACGATGTCCCGCGCCGCCGTCGCCGCCCCGATGCGCATGAACCCCACCCCGAAGATCATCCGCACGTACGCGCTCCGAGGGTCGAGCTCCGGCAGCGCTCCCTCCGAGGCCTCGCGCCAGAGGTCCTCCATGGCCCGGCGCTGCTCGGCCTGCGAGCGCGCCAGCTCCCCCGCGGCCCCTTCCTCCGTCAGCGCCAGCGCGAAGCGCACGAAGCGCGGCAGGTCGATGGACTCCGACAGCCCGCGGTCGTTCACCCCGCCGAGCAGTCGCTCCTTGGCGCGGGTGAGCTCCAGCGCGTCGCGGGCCCGGCCGTGCACCGCGCGCAGCACCGACCACGCCAACCTCCGCGAGACGGGCGTCTCGGGCGACGCGAAGCACCGCGCCACCTCCTGGAAGAATCCCTCCGTCAGGTTGAGCTCCAGCGCGTCGCCGCGCGCGATGTGCTCCAGCACCCGCGCCCCGAGGTACGCCGCCTCGCCGGGCGTCAGCCGCTCCGCGGTCGCCAGGGTCACCAGCTCCTCCGCGGACCCGCTGCGCCCGCTCGCGCGCGCCCGCTGCGACGCCAGGCGCGCCGCCAGGTCGACGTCGAGCGACCCGTGGAAGATCGCAGCCTCCAGGCACGCGCACGCGTCGTCGGCGTCGCCCGCCTGCAGCTTCAACAGCGCCAGGTCGCGCCACGGGGTGGGGTCCTCGCAGCCGCCCTCCGCGAGCCGCGCCTCGTACCCGCGCATGGCCTCGCGCAGCGCCGCCGTGACCGCCGACTCGTCCCCCGCGGCCGGGCGCGCGGCCTCGTCGGGGGCCTCCGTCTCCACGTCGCGCCTGCGGGCTCGCGGCGGGCGCTGGGCCTCGACCTCCTCGGCGCGCTGCCGGGGCTCCGGGGCCGCGGGCGGGCGCTCGATGTTGAGCTCGGGCCAGTCGAACACGCTCCGCTCGACGAGGCGCTCCAGCTCCGTGCGGTGGTCGCTCGCGGCGTACTCCACCCAGCTCCGCAGCGTGGACTCCTCGGGGTTGGTGAGCGCCACGAGGCAGGGACCGTCAGAGTCCTCGGTGATGATCACCGCGCGCGCCCGCTCGGTGCCGAGGAGCGCGCGGAGCTCGTCGCGGCGCATCGCGGGGACGAGCCGGCGACCCACCGGGAGGTACAGGTTGTCGACCCCGGGGGTGCGGGCGTACCCGGGCACGCCGAGGAGGTCGCTCACCCGCACGCCGAGGCGCGAGAGGTTGGGCCGGACGAGCTCCTGGAGCACGTAGCGGGTGCCGTCGGGGCCGGTGTTACGGGAGATGGTAAAGCGCGCGAGCTCGGCGTCGGGCAGCGACTCCACCAGGGGCTCGAGCGCCAGGAACTGCTCCGCGTCGAGCACCCACAGCTCCGGGTCGGCGGGGGCGGTGGGCGCGAGGCGCAGGGTGATCCGGAAGCGCTCCGTGGCGGGCGCGCTGGTCCACTCCGCGGCGCGGGCCTCGAAGCGGGTCTCGAGGACGTCGTAGATGCTCCGCGCGGGGGCGTCGGGGTCGACGAAGCGCCACCGCCCGTCGGCGTCGACGAAGGCCCGGCGGCGCTGCTCGCGGAGCGCGCGCGTGGCCAGCGACGCCAGCGGGTGCGCGTACCCGAAGGCCACCCAGAGGTCGCCGTCGCCCGCGCGGACGTAGGCGCGCACGGCCTCGGCGGGCTCCTCCCGCGCGCGCATCAGGAGGTACAGCGGCGCGGCGGCGACCTGGATGAGCAGCGCCTCGCCCGTGTCGTCGCGGACGGTGGTGACCATGGCGTCGTCGCGCCCGAGGGCGAGCAGTCGCTCGATGGTCCGGTGGGCGCCGTCGCCGTCGCGGGGCGCCCAGAAGCAGGCCTCGTCGGCGATGGGGTCGCCCGCGACGGGGCGCGGACGGACGGCCTCCCAGAGCGTGGGCGCGGCGCGGGTGAGGAAGGACTCCCAGCGCGCGGGGGCCTCGATGCGGGCGGGGCGATAGGGGTGGACGATGAGGGCGCCGAAGTCGTCCTCGGTGTAGCGCACGACGTCGAGGCCGCGCGCGCGGAGCTGCTGGGCCTGGGCGATGTCGAAGGCCGCGTGGAGCACCGTGCCGCGCTGGGCAGGGTCGCCGGGGCGGAGCTCGGTCCACGGCGCGGCGCGCAGCGCGGGGAGGGTGTCCGCGAGGGCGCGCAGCGTGGCGAGGTCGCGGGGATCGTCGTGGAGGCGGACGCCGTACTTCATCGTGCGAGAGGGGGGGGCGCCGAGACTATGGGGCATCGGGCCGGGGAGGGAAGCGCGCGCGGGGGGCGGAGGAGGGCCGGAGGAGGGCGGTGGCGTGCCCCGATAGGTTGCCGTGCGCGCCCGCTGGGGCGTAGCGTCCGCGGCGGCGATGGTACAACCAGCGGTCCCGAGCGGCGCCCCGGCGCCGGGCAACGAGCTGCGCGTGTGCGTGCGCTGCGGCATCGTCGCGCTCAACGGCCAGGCCCGCTGCGCCATCTGCAACGAGCCCATGGGCGTCCGCGGCCACATGGTGCAGCCGCTCCTCCCGGGCCGACCGTGGGCCCGCCTGGAGATGGTGCTCCCGTGCCCCCACTGCGGCGTCGAGTTCTCGCCGGGCCCCGAGGCCGTCGAGTCCGGCGCGTACTGCCCGTCGTGCCAGCAGCCCGCGGCCATCGAGCCCGCCTGGTGGGACGAGGCGGTGCACCTCGCGCACGCCGTCGTCGACCTCGGCCACCCCGATTTCTACCGCCAGAACGACCACCTCGGGGTCTACAACCCCTTCGCCGACGTGGGCCTGTCGGTGCCCTGCGCCAGCCTCCCGAGCGAGCGCCTCCCGATGCAGTCGCCGCTGCGGCTGCGGGTGGGTCCGGGCGCGCCGCCGTGCCTGCGCTGCGGCAACCCCCTCATCGTGCGGGTGCTCACCCAGGGCCGGCAGACCACCGAGTGCCCGCAGTGCGGCGACCGCGAGGCCTTCGCGCTGCCGCTCTCCCTGGTCGGCCGGGTTCCGGCCATCCGCGCGCTCATCGGCTTCGCGCCGGACACCGCCGCGGCGCAGGGTCGCGTCGAGCCGTGGTGGCTGCTGATGGAGGGCCCCTCCACGCTGCGCCCGCTGGTGCAGGCGCAGCTGGAGCAGGCCGAGAAGGACGCCGCCGAGCGCGCCGCCTGGGAGGCGTGGAACCTCCAGGAGCGCGAGCGCCTGGAGCGCGAGGCGAGGCTCCAGCAGGCACAGGCCGAGCGCGAGGCCGCCGAGCGGGGCAAGCAGGAGAAGGCCGCGCGCGAGAAGGCCGACCGCGAGAAGGCCGACCGGGCGGCGCGCGAGACCGCCGCGGCGCTGAAGGACACGCAGGCGCAGCTGGAGCAGAGCCAGCGGGCGCTGCAGGACACCCAGTCGCGCGCGGCGCAGTCGCAGCAGTCGATGGAGAAGGCGCTGCGCGACGCGCAGGACGCCCACCGCGGCGAGATGGAGCGGGCGCAGCAGGAGGCCTGGACCCAGGGCGAGCAGATGCGCGGGCTGATGGCCCAGCAGGACCAGATGTGGCGCGCCCAGGACGCGAAGCGCCAGCAGGAGATGGACGCGCTCAAGCGAAGGCACACGGTGCGCTGGCGTATCGCCATCGGGCTGTGGGTGGTGTTCTTCCTGGCGGTGGCGGCGGACCTGCTGCTCGCGATGAAGTAGAGGAGGGCGCGCGGCGCTCAGGGGTCGGGCGCGCCGTCGGCGAAGACCACCGCGCGCAGGTGGGCCAGCGTGGCGAGCGCGAGCAGGTTGCGGACGTTGTACCCGAAGGCGAGGGCCTCGCCGGTGAAGTACGCCGCCTCGTTGCGCCCCGCGGGCGAGCGGTAGACGCTCGGGTGCACGCCGTCGTCGCTGACGCCGTGCCGGGGCAGCGGGGCGAGGGCGAGGGCGTAGTCCGCCAGGGGGACCCGCAGCGCCGCGGCGACCTCGCGGATGGCCGTGTTGAAGGCAGGGAAGCGCTCGGTGTTGGAGGGGTTGTCGGTGCGGTCGGGGATGGTGCTCAGGACCGGGATGGTTCCGCCGGCGAGGAGGATCTGGCCGATGCGCGTGAGGTTGCTGCGGTAGGCGCCGAGCTCGGTCACCTCGACGTCGGCGCTGCCGAGCATCACGATCGCGACGGCCGGGCGCAGCGCGGCGATCTCCTGGCGGATGATCATGCCGTCGCCGACGAGGGCGTCCGCGGTGGTCCAGCCGGTGAGCGCGGCGACGCTCTCGCGGTCGAAGCTGGAGTGGCGGTCGGTCACCAGGGTGGCGCCGAAGAACACCCGCGTGGGGTCGAGCGCCGTGTACGCCCCGAGGTTGAAGCTGGGCCCCGCGGTCGGGCCGAAGTCCACGAGGAAGCTCTCCGACGAGGTGATGCTGTCGCCCACCTTGGCGAACACATTGGCCCGCATGCCCGCCGCCTGCCCGCGCGCGAACACCTCCCGCAGCGTCGCCTTGAGCGCCGCGTCGATGCGCGGCAGACCCGTCACCCTGGGCACCACCCCGGCGTCCACCAGGGCGGGACCCGCGTCGATGCGGGGCGGCACATCGGGTCCCGTGTCGACCAGCACGGGTACATCCGGGCGGACGCCCGTGTCGACGGCAGCGACCACATCGATGCGAGGGCCCGTGTCGACGGGAGTGACCACATCGATGCGAGGGCCCGTGTCGACGAGAGTGACCACATCGACGCGAGGGCCCGTGTCGACGGCAGCGACCACATCGACGCGAGGGCCCGTGTCGACGGGAGTGGGCACATCGATGCGAGGGCCCGTGTCGACGGCAGCGACCACATCGACGCGAGGGCCAGTGTCGACGGGAGGACCTGTATCGACGGCGCTGGCCGCGTCGATCACGACCTCCGCATCGATGACAGCGCCCACGTCAGCGGTGACGACGTCGGGGGCCTCGCCCGTGTCGATCGCGGGGCCGGTGTCGGATGCGGCGATGTCGTGCGGGGCGCCGCGGTCGGTGCCGGCGTCGCGGGGGGAGCTCGTGTCGGTGCCGCCACCGCCGTCTGCGGGAGGGACGTCGACCGCGCTGTCTGCGGGCGCTCCTCCCGGGGCAGGGTCCGAGCTGCACGCGGCCAGGGCCAGCGCGAGGAGCGCCAGCGGGGACGATCTCATCGGTCTGGTGGGTGCGCGCATGGTGCCTCGTGGGGCGATGGAGCGACCGCCTCGCCCTGAGCTTCGTGGTCCCGACACCCGCGGACCGCCAGTGGTCCCGTCGGGCGAACTCTCCTCCCTCCATCCTCCCGCGCCACCCCCCCCATGAACCCGCCGTGCAGTAGTCTCCGCGGCGTGAGCGACCCCAACGATTCCAACGCGCGGGTTCCGCCCGGCGCGCACCTCGACCTGGCCGGGGAGATGTCCTACGGCGAGTACCTCGGGCTCGACGCCCTCCTCGCGGCGCAGCACCCGGTCTCCGACGCGCACGACGAGATGCTCTTCATCGTGCAGCACCAGACCACCGAGCTCTGGATGAAGCTCATGCTCCACGAGCTGCGCGCCGCGAGGGACAGCATCGCCCGCGACGAGCTCTCCCCCGCCTTCAAGATGCTCGCGCGGGTGTCGCACATCTTCGCGCTCCAGGTGCACGCCTGGGACGTGCTCGCGACCCTCACCCCGTCGGAGTACCTCACCTTCCGCGACAAGCTCGGCAAGTCGTCGGGCTTCCAGAGCCACCAGTACCGGATGATCGAGTTCATCCTCGGCAACAAGAACCCCGTGATGCTGCGCCCGCACGCACACCACCCCGAGCGGGCGCGCGCCGTCGAGGCCGAGCTCGTCGCGCCCTCCCTCTACGACGAGGCCCTGCGGCTGCTCGTGCGCCGCGGCTTCGAGCTCCCCCCCGAGCAGGTCGAGCGCGACTGGCGCCAGCCCTACGCCCGCAGCGAGGCCGTCGAGCGCGCCTGGATGGCCGTCTACCGCGACCCGAAATCCCACTGGGAACTCTACGAGCTCGCCGAGAAGCTCGTCGACATGGAGGACAGCTTCCGTGTCTGGCGCTTCCGCCACGTCACCACCGTCGAGCGCATCATCGGCTTCAAGCGCGGCACCGGCGGCACGCAGGGCGTCGGCTACCTCCAGTCGATGCTACAGACCAAGCTCTTCCCCGAGCTGTGGGACGTGCGCACCGCCCTCTGATGTGATGTCGTCGCCGCCCATGAGCGACGCCCCCGACTGGACCCATCCCCTCCCGGTCACGGGCACCGCCGCCCTCGGCCGCACGCACCTCGTCCTCATCGCCATTCTTACCGTGGTGTGTATCGCCACGGCCTGGGCCCCGCCCGCCGGGCGCTTCAGCTGGAGCCTCGAGGTGGTCCCTGGCCTCGCGTACATCGCCGTGCTCGCGGCCTGCTGGAGGCGCTTCCCGGTGTCCCGCCTCGTCGCGGTCGGGATCTTCCTCCACGTGCTCATCCTCATCTACGGCGGCGTGTACACCTACGCGATGACCCCGCTGGGCAACTGGGCTCGCGAGGTCTTCCACCTCCAGCGCAACCACTACGACCGCGTCGGGCACCTCGCGCTGGGCTTCTTCCCGGTGCTCACCATCCGCGAGGTGCTGCTCCGTCGCACCCCCCTCCAGCGCGGCGGCTGGCTCACCTTCCTCCTGCTCTCCGTGGTGCTCGCCATCGGCGCCTTCTGGGAGCTCGTCGAGTGGTGGACCACCCTCGTCGTCGCGGGCGACACCGGCACGGCCTTCCTGGGCTCGCAGGGCGACGTCTGGGACGCCCAGTGGGACATGCTCCTGGCCCTGGTGGGCGCCGCCGTGGCCCTGCCGCTGCTCTCGAAGGCCCACGACCGCTCGATGGCCGCCCTGGGCGTGTACCGCGAAGCCACCGTCCAGCGCTGACCCGCCCGCGAGCACTCACGCTACAGTGCGCGCCACCCACGATGAGCGCCGACCCCGCCGAAGAGTCCCTCGGGCACTACCTCACCCGCCGCCTCGTCGCGGAGAAGGGCTTCGTCCGCGGCTACGTCCCCGAGGCCGCCGAGCTCGCCGCCGCCGTCGACGAGGTGCTCACCCTCGACAACGGCACCGGCTTCGTGATGCTCGCCCTCGTCGACCACGACCGCCGCGACGGCGCAACGTCCCGCAGCTTCACCCTCTCCCAGGCCGACCTCGTCCGCATCGGCAAGGCCTGCCTCCAGTACGCGCCCACCTTCAACGGCGTGAAGCTCCCGGTCGGCATCCAGCTCTGGCACGTCAACGCCCCCGCCTCGCCCGCGCGCCGCGAGGCCCTCGCCGCACTCCAGCGCAGCCCCGGGTTCGAGAAGGTCAGCGTCACCGGCTTCGTCCTCGACCCCGCCGCGCCTACTCCCCCCGAGCGTGTCTGGACCACCCTCCCGTGGTACCAGACGAGCCACCCGGGGCCCCGCTGGCTGCGCGCGGTGCTCTCCTCCCCGCGGCGCTCCGCCGACGAGCTCGCCCGCGACCTCGGCGTCCCGGCCGGCGACCCCGCCGTGCAGCGCCCGGTGCTCACCTACGCCATCATCGCCGCGCTCACCGCCCTCTTCGGCGTCGAGCTCGCCTCGCGCCCCGCCGGCGCCTCGGGCTTCTCGCCCGACATCACCACCCTCGTCTCCCTCGGCGGCCTCGCCCGCGACCTCGTCACCGACGGCGGCGAGTGGTGGCGCCTGCTCACCGCGGCGTGCCTCCACGGCAGCCCGCTCCACCTGCTCATGAACGGCGTCGCCCTCTACATGGCCGGCGTCGTGCTCGAGCACCTCCTCGGGCGCGCGTGGCTGGGCGCCCTCTTCGTCGTGGGCGCCCTCGGCGGCTCGCTCATGGGCCTCGCCATCAACCCCTCCAACCTCGTGAGCGTCGGGGCCTCGGGCGCCATCATGGGCCTGCTCGCCGCCGCCCTCGTCGCCGCCATGCGCCTCCCCGAAGGGATCGGTCGCAGCAGCGTGCAGGGCACCATGGCCCGGGTGCTCATCCCCTCGCTCCTCCCGCTGGCGTCGATGGGCGGCGCGAAGATCGACTACGCCGCGCACTTCGGCGGCGCCCTCGCCGGCGCCCTCGTCGGCCTCGCGCTCTGGAAGACCTGGGCCCCGGAGAGCCCGACGCCCCGCGGCCGCAACCTCGCCCGCGCCGTGATCGCGCTCGGCCTCCTGGGGCTCGCCTGGGGCGCGTACGGCGTGGTGCAGACCCGCGGCGTGGCCACGGCCCTCGCGCCGCAGGAGGACCTGCGCCCGGTGGCGACCGGCGCCGCCCCGCCCGCCGCGCTCGACGCCCTGGTGCGCCGCTGGCCGCGCGACCCGCGGGTGCGCTTCATCCGCGCCGCGGCCCGCATCAACGCCGACAACCCCGCCGGGGCCGAGGAGGACCTCCGGGCCGCCCTCGCCGAGGAGCGCGTGCTGCGAACGGGCTTCCGCGACCGGCGCCTGGAGGTCGAGGTGCGCTCGCTGCTGGCGCAGGTGCTGGCGCAGCGCGGCCAGGAGGCGGAGGCCCGCGCGGTGGTGGCGCCGGTCTGCCACGAGGGCCCCGGGGGGAGGGCGCCGCCGGGCCTGGCGATGCTGGGGTACTGCGAGGCGCGCTGACGCGGCGGGACTTGCGATCACCCGAGGGTTCGTGAGAGGCGATACGCCACTGACGACATGGATAGCTCTGAAGTCTCCGATCGAAGGCCGGTGCGTTACTGGGTGGGCCGCACGGTGCTCACCGCGCTGGGATGGCGCGAGGAGGGGGTGGTGCCCGACGTGGACAAGTACGTCCTCATCGCGGCGCCCCACACCTCCAACTGGGACCTCCCGATCACCCTGGGCATCGGGTACACCCTGGGCATCGACATCGTGTGGGTGGGCAAGCACACGCTGTTCACCGGCCCGCTCGGGCCGTTCTACAAGTGGCTGGGCGGCATCCCCGTCGACCGCCGCGCCTCGCAGGACCAGGTGCAGGCCCTCGCGTCGCTCTTCGACGTGGAGGGCAAGCGCATCATGGTGGTCGCCCCGGAGGGCAGCCGCGCGAAGCTCCGGTACTGGAAGTCGGGCTTCTACTGGATCGCCCGCACCGCCAAGGTGCCCATCGGCCTCGGGTACCTGGATTTCCGCCGAAAGCGCGGGGGCATCGGGCCGATGATCACCCCGTCGGACGACGTCGACGCCGACGTGGCGCGCATCCACGAGTTCTACGAGCGCATCACGGCGAAGTTTCCCGAGGAGTTCAGCAACATAGAGTTCCGCCCGCCGGGGGCGAGCGCCGAGCGCCCGAAGCGTCTGAAGGAGGGTCTGCGAGGGAAGATCTCGGGATTGCTCCATGGCATGGGGTGGACGTGATGTTGACCTGGGAGGGTGGCGTCGCGAGACACCGCCCACTCCGCGGTTGCGGTCGGCCCGCGGGCGGGCCTGCAACCGCTGAAGTGGGGGCCTGGAGCTGACCGTCCCGCCTCCGCGGGACTATCTGCACGCGCGCCGAGCGCTGGGGCGCTCGACGAAGAGGACGTACGCGCCTACGCGGAGAAGCGGAACAAGACCCCAGTCGCCGTAGAGTCGTCCATCGCGGCAGCCGGTGACCTCCCGTCGGTCGCGCGAGCGACCGGCGCGCGTGCAGATAGCCCCGCGGAGGCGGGGCGGTCAGCTCCAGGCTCCGACTTCAGCGGTCGCAGGCCCGCCCGCGGGCCGACCGCGACCGCGGAGTCGGCGGCCCGTTTCGGGCGAGTCGGCAACGCCCCGGGGGAGGCGGACGGTTCCATTCCACCGACGCTTCACCCCGCGCATGAAGTCCGTAGCCCTCGCACCCAGGCGTGCTCTCCGGTAGGCTCCGCGCCCCTATGGCGAACCTCACCCTGGCCCAGATCCGTCTCCAGCTCGATCAGGTCGCGTCGGAGTACGACGCGCGCTTTGCCGGGCAGTCGCGCGTGTCGCGCGACCTCAACGACCTCAACGGCCTCGTGCGCCGCACGCAGCAGGCCCTGCAAGACCTCGAGAAGCTCCCGAAGTCGAAGGACCGCTCGGAGGTCGAGCAGGCCGCGCGCGACGCGATCAACCTCTACGACGCCGAGCGCAAGGAGATCATGAAGGCCCGCAGCCTCGGCCCGGGCTTCGAGGAGTTCTCGACCCTGCGCGGCGAGGCGAACTTCATCTTCTCGAAGTACCACCGGCACTTCTCGGGCAAGTCGCGCAACACCCGCGACCTCGGGCTCATCACCGAGATGATCGAGGACCTCGAGGCCGTCGAGGAGTCCATGAAGGAGCTCGCCCCCGAGCTCACCGGGCAGCCCGGCATCCAGGAAGACCTCAACCTCGTGGCCGAGAACCTCAAGATGTACCGCGCCGAGCGCGCGGAGATCATCGAGGCCCGCGCCATGGGCACCGACGACGAGCAGGCCAGCGCCCTCGCCGAGGTGGCCAACGCGCAGTTCAACCTGTACGAGGGCCACTTCGCCGGGAAGTCCCGCGCCACGCGCCGCCCCGAGCTGCTCCAGCGCATGATCGACAACCTCACCGAGACCCTGGACCGCATGAAGGCGCTCCGCGCCAAGGGCCTGCGCGTCGAGTACAACGACAAGAACATCGAGATCGTCGAGCAGAGCCTCGGGACGTACCGCAGCGAGCTCACGGAGATCCGCAAGGCGCGCCAGACGACCAAGATCGCCGACCTCCAGGGCATGCTGGGCGGCGCGGCCAACGAGGTCTTCGAGGCCTACCGCAAGGGCTTCGCGGGGCAGGACCGGCGCACCCGCGACCTCGACCTGCTCACCACCATCTGCGACCAGCTCGGCGAGATCGGCAAGCAGATGGCCAGCCTCGGCGCCTTCGAGCCCACCGACCAGAACACCAAGAACCTCCAGATCGTCACCGACCAGCGCGTGCTCTTCGAGCGCGAGTACACGATGATCGAAGAGGCCAAGGCCCAGGGCATCCACTGACCTGACGGCGGCCCCGCCCGCGGCTTCGACCGCGCCCGCGCAGGGTGTAGCGTCGGGGTAGATCGTCCATGCGTCCTGCCATCCTCGTCCTGAGCGCCCTGCTCGCCACCACCCCCGCCATCGCCCAGACGGAGCCCTTCCAGGAGGTCTTCGAGGAGGGCATCGCGGCCTTCCAGGCGCGCGACTACGAGACCGCCCTCCAGCGCTTCCAGCGCTCGTACATCCTCTCCCGCCGCCCGGAGCTGCTCTTCAACATCGGCCTCACGCTCGAGCGCGTCGGGCGCCGCGAGGACGCCATCGCCACGCTGCGCCAGTTCGTCTCGCTCCAGCCGAACTCCCCCCAGCGCGCCGACGCCGAGCGCCGCATCGCGACGATGCAGTCGACCTCCCTCCCGGTGGTCACTCCTCCGGTGGTCGCTCCTCCGGTGGTCGCTCCTCCGGTGGTGGTCACGGCGCCGCGCATCGCGCCTGCGCCCGTGGCGTCGCGCCCGGTGTGGCCGTGGGTGGCGCTCGGCGGCGGCGCGGCGGCGGGCATCGCGGGCGCGGTGATCCTCGCGACGACGAGCGACCCGGGCGCCGATGATTCGGTGATCACCGAGGGGCAGTACGAGAGCGCCCTCGAGAGCAACGACACGCGGCGCATCGTGGGCGCCGTGCTGCTAGGGCTCGGCGGCGCCGCGGCGGTGGCCGGCGTGGTGGGCCTCGTCCAGGGGCGGCCGTCGAGCGAGCGGGCGTCGCTGGGCGTGTACGGCTGGCCCCTCGCGGGCGGGGGCATCATCGGGGTCTCGGGGCATGCGTTCTGATCGGATCGCCGGCCTCGCGCTGACGCTGGCCCTGGGGCTGCTCGGCTGCGAGACCTCGCCGTTTCGCTGCGCGGGCCGCGGACCGACGGCGTGCGTGGGCGCCGCCGCGGTGTGCACCACGGACGGCTACTGCGCGACCGCCGTCGACCGCTCCCGGTGCCCGTCGGGCCTGCAATACAGCAGCACCGCCGCGCAGCCCGGGGCCTGCGTCGCGCCCGATGCCGCGCCGATCGACGCCAGCACCGACGCGCCCATGGTGGATGTGCCCGCCATCGATGTGCCCGCCATCGATGTGCCCACGGTGGATGTACCTACGGTCGATGTGCCCACCATCGATGTGCCCACGGTGGATGTGCCCGCGGTCGATGTGCCCGGCATCGACGCGGTGGATGTCGCCGATGTGCCCGAGCCCGACACCGGGCCGGAGATGACCGTGGACGTCCCGCCGCTCGCGGACGTGACGCTCCCGGCGGACGTTCCGACCCGGTGCCTGCCGCCGCGGATGCTCTGGCCGATGTCCACCAGCCACGTCACCATCCGCCGTCCCTCCGTGGAGGGCACCTTCGACGACCGCTCGACGACCTCGCTCGTCGCGGCGGAGTTCTCTCGCACCCGGGACTTCGCGGCGCCGCTCCGGGGATGGGCCGCCGCGGTCGCGGGCCAGGTCGCCGTGCGCCCGCCGTCGCGCCTCGCGCCGGGCGTGTGGTTCTGGCGCCTGCGCAGCGTGTGCAATGTCGGCGGCAGCGACACGCTGGGCCCCGCCAGCGCCGTGTGGGAGTTCATCGCCCCGGCTGGCGTAGGGTCCCCGGTCGACTCCGCGTGGGGCAGTGCGCTCGACGTCAACGGCGACGGCCTCGCCGACCTCGCCGTCGCCGACCCGACCCGCGGCATCGTCAGCCTCTACTTCGGCCGCGCCGGTGGCCTCGTCGGCACCCCCTCGCAGTCGCCCTACGAGCTCGGCGCCCACGGCGCGTCGCTCGACAGCGCCGGGGACGTCAACGGCGACGGCTACGGCGACCTGATCACCGGCGCCTGCCCCTCGCGCCAGGAGCAGAACCTCCGCAGCCCGACCCCCTGCGCGCAGATCGCCGTGGTCCGTCTGGGATCGCCCACCGGCGTGTCGACGCGCATCGTCCTGACGGCGCCGACGGCCCCGGGCGTGGGCATGCACTTCGGCACCGCCGTCGCCGGCATCGGCGACTTCGACCACGACGGCTACGGCGACGTGGTGGTCGGCAGCGGGTTCACGCCCGCCGTCGCCGCGGTCGTGCTGTACCGCGGCGGCCCGCGCGGAGTCGACCCCTCGGCGCCCATCGTGATCCCCGCCCCGTCGGCGCTGGGCGTGCCTCCGCCCGCGCGGCTCGTGGGCTTCGGCGCCGTCCTCGCCTCCGCGGGCGACCTCGACGGCGACCGCAACGCGGACTTCGTCGTCGGCGCCCCGGGGGTCAACCGCGTGGCCTTCTTCCGCGGCGTGCGCGGGACCTTCCAGGGCGACCGCCTCCCCTCCACGCAGTCCGACCCCGCCGAGCTCACCGCCGACCTCTCGGCCACCGCGCTCTCGCTCGCGGGCGACCTCGACGGCGACGGGCTCTCCGACGTCCTGGTGGGCGCCCCGGCGCTCAACCGCTTCACCGTGATGTTCGGCAACACCCTGCGACCGCCGGTGGTGCTCACGCTCCTGGCGCCCGCGGGGCTGCACCTCGGCGGCGCCCTCGCGGGGGGCTTCGACGCCAACGCCGACGGCCTCTCGGACTTCGTCGTGGGCGCCCAGGTCGACGGCTCGCCCGGCGGCCGCGCGTACCTCTACACGGGCCGCGCCGCGTGGAGCCGCGCGGTGCTCCCGACCGCCGAGCTCCTCCCCCCGGTGACCCCGCCCGCCGCCCCCACCCGCTACGGCGCCTCGGCGGGCGGCACCGGGGACTGTGACGGCGATGGCCTCGACGACTGGACCGTCGGCGCCCCCGGCTACGTCGCCGGCGACTCCCCCGTGATGCCCTTCCCCGTGCAGCTGTACAGCGGCAGCGCCGCGCTCGGCACGCCCGCCGGTCCGTCCCTGCTCGAAGGCCGATCGATCGTGTTGCCCTCGGGCGTCGTGCCCTCCACCTTCGGGCGGGGATTGCGCTGACGACCCTCCTACGGCGCCGGCAGCGCCCGGGCCTCGTCTCGCAGCGACTCGAAGCGCGCCATCTGCACCAGCGCCGTCACGTCGCCGCCGCGCACCGCGAGGTCGCGCCCGCGGCGAGAGCGGGCCGCCAGCCTGCCCAGCGCCAGGGAGAGCTGCGCCGCGATGCGACCGCGCCCCTCGGCGTCGAGCGCCGCCCCGCTCGAACGCAGCCGGGTGATCGCGGCGTTGATGTCCGCCACGTCCGCGGCGCCCGCGCGGGAGAGCACCCCGATGGCCACCACGTTGGGCCGCGGCGCCGCCGCCCAGCGCTGCAGCGCCGTCCGTCCGGTCGCCTCGTCGCGGGCGGCCGCGAGCGTCCGCGGGGCGGCAGCGGGCGCCCCGAGCGGGCTGAACAGCACCCGTTCCCCCGGGCGCAGTGCGCGGCTCGCCACCGGGCGCAGCACCGCGTCGAGCTCGCGGATCTCCACGTCGAGCAGCACCGGGTGATCGGGCGTCTGCCGGCGCAGCGCGGCGACCTGCGCGGGGGTGAGCCGCGTGGCCCGCGCGGGCGGCGCCGGGGGTGACGGCCAGACGGTGACCCCGTCGCCCGCCGCGGCGACGAAGGTGCTGCCGTCGTCGGCCACCGCGACGGTGCACCCGCCCGCGCGGACGATCACCCGCCCCGCGGGCGTGTCGACGCGCACCGCGTCGGCGGTGAGCGCGGGCACCTCGAGGGTCGCCACGCCCAGGCTCAGCACGAGCGCGGCGCCGTCGTGGCCGGCGGCCTCGGCCACGCTGTTACCCTGCAAGGTAATCCGACCGCCGGGATGCACCCCGAGGGTGACCTCGCCGCCCGGCCCGACGAGCAGCGCGTCGCCGGGGGCGATGGAGCGCCCCACCGCGGCCGCCCCGACGCCCGCGCCGGCGTCGCGCCCCGCGAGCCGCAGGGAGCTGTCGAGCGTGGCGCCGCCGGAGACCTGCACCACGGTCAGCAGGGCGACCTCCGGGAGGGCGACGGGCGTGGGCGTAGGCGTGGGCGTGGGCGTGGGCGTGGAGGGGTCGACGTGCAGCACCATGGAGGCGCCGTCGGTCGGAGCGGCGCTGCCGTGCCGCACGGCGCTGTCGCGCGGCGTGTTGCGCGGCGTGCATCCGAGGGCCAGCAGCATCATCAGGAGCCCGGGGGTGAGCGCGCTTCGCATGGGAGGGGTGTCGGGCCCGGAGTTAACCCCAACGGGGTGTCGGAGGTCGAGCAACCGGCGGTCACGCGCCCGGCGCGATGCGTTACGCTCGCGCACCCTCCGATGCGCCAGGTCATCTGTCTCACGCTCCTGCTCGTCACCCCGCTGGCCGCCGCGCAGGAGGGCGCCTCCCCGCCGACGGGCGACGTCAACGCGGCGGCGGCGGCCTTCCAGGAGGGGCAGCGCCTGCAGCTGGCGCGCGAGCACGCCCGGGCCGCGGAGTTCTTCGAGATCGCCGACCAGGCGTCCCCCTCGCCCGCCGCGCTGCGCAGCGCCATCCGCAGCCACCAGGCCGCCGGCTACGCCACCCGCGCGGCCACCCTCGCCCTGCGCGCGCGCGACCGCGACGCGGCCGACCCGCAGAGCGCCCAGCTCGCCGCCGCGGTGCTCGCCGAGGCTGGCCCGCGGCTCACCCGCGTGCACGTCACCTGCTCCCCGGCGTGCGCCGTCACCGTCGACCGCCTCGCGGTCGTCGGCGGCGCGCAGGAGTCGCACACCTTCTTCGTCGAGCCCGGCGCCCGCGCGCTGGAGACCCGCTGGCCCGGCCGCGGCGTCCGCGCCCGCGCCCTCGAGTGTGTCGCCGGCCAGAGCGTCGAGCTCTCCCTCGACGCGCCGCCCCCGGAGGCGCCCGTCCCCGCAGCCCCGACGCCCGCGGTCACCCTCCCTCGGGCGCCCGTGATCGTGGTCGCCCCGCCGCCGCCCCCGCCGGTCGCCCGTTCCCCGGGGCGCCCGCTCCCGCCGGTGGTCTTCTGGGTGGGCCTCGCCGCCACGGCCGTGAGCGGCGGCGTGCTGCTGTGGTCGGGCCTCGACACGCTCTCCGCCCGCGACGCCTATGTCCAGCGCCCCAGCGAGGCGGGCTACCTCGACGGCGCCGGGCGGGAGACCCGCACCGACGCGCTCATCGCCACCACCGCCGTGCTCGGCGTGGCCACCGCGGTGGTGGGTGCCCTCTTCACGGAGTGGTCGGGCCGCGGGGCGGAGCGCGCGGGACTGCGCGTCGCCCCGTCGTTCGGGCGGGTCGATGGTGGCGCCGGGGTCGGGGTGGTAGGGTCGTTCTAGCGGCCGCGCGGGCGCCGCACGAGAGGCCATGAGCGAAGCAACAGCGACAGCCGAGCGGGAGATGCTCGACCGGTATGAGCTCATCGCCCCGCTGGCGCGCGGCGGCATGGGGAGCGTGCACCTGGCGCGGCTGCCCGGCGCGGGGGGCTTCCAGCGGCTGTACGCCATCAAGGTGATGCACCCGCACCTCGCGGAGGAGACCGAGTTCGTCGACATGCTCCTCGACGAGGCGCGCATCGCGGCGCGCATCCACCACCCCAACGCGGTGCCCATCGTCGACGTGTGCCACAGCCCGCGCGGCTTCTACCTCGTGATGGACTACATCGACGGGGTCAACCTCTCGCGGCTGCTCACCGCGATGGAGTCGCTCCCGTGGCGCGAGCGCGCCCGCGTCGCCCTTCGGGTGATCGTCGACGCCCTCGCGGGCCTGCACGCCGCGCACGACCTCAACGACGACGAGGGCACCCCCCTCGGCATCGTGCACCGCGACGTCTCCCCGCAGAACATCATGGTCGGCGCCGACGGCGTCGGGCGCATCACGGACTTCGGCATCGCGCTGGCGGCCTCGCGCATCGTCGCGTCGCGCCCGGGGCTCATCAAGGGCAAGCCGTCGTACATGTCCCCGGAGCAGGTCTCGGCGGTGCCGGCCGACCGGCGCGCCGACGTGTTCGCGATGGGCATCGTGCTCTGGGAGGCGCTCACCCAGAAGCGGCTCTTCCACGCCGAGATGGAGGTCGGCGCGCTCATGCAGGTGATGGCCGCGGAGATCAAGGCCCCGAGCGCGGTCGCCCCGGAGGTTCCCCCGGCGCTCGACGCGGTGTGCCTGAAGGCCCTGCAGCGCCCGGTGGGAGAGCGCTGGCAGAGCGCCCGCGAGCTGGCCGCCGCGCTGGAGTCCGCGGCCGCGGCCGAGGGGCTGCTCGCGAGCTCCCACGAGGTCGCCGACGTGATGCGCGTCGCGCTCAAGGACGAGTTCGCCGCGCGCCGGGCGGTCATCCGCGACCACGCGCGGGGCTCGGTCTCGGCCGGGCGCGGGCGCAACCCCAACTCCCCCGACGAGCTCGCCACCGGGCCGACGGCCTTCGTGCGCACGCCCGCGCGGATGAGCGACAGCCGCAGCATCCCCGCCATCGAGGTATCGTCGCAGGTCCGCGCCGCGCCGCCCCCCGCGGCCTCGTCGCCCGCCGCCGCTGCCGCCGCCGCGCCCCGCTCCCGCCCGGCCTGGGTGGTGCCCGTCGTCGGCCTCTCCGCCGCCTCGCTGGCGCTGGGCCTCGGCCTCGCCCTCGGCCGCTCCCCGGAGGCCCCGTCGCCCAACGTCGTCCGCCCCGCCGCGGCCACGCCCGCGCCCACCCCCGCGCCTGCGGTCATTCCCGCGCCCGCGCCCGTGCTCGCCCCGCCGGTCGCGGCTGCGCTCGTCGCCGCGCCCGCTCCGTCGGTCGTGGCCGACGCGTCCGTGGCGCCGCCGCCGGCCCTCGCGGCGCCGCCCGCCAGCCGCCCCGCCCGGCGCCCCGAGCGCCCCTCCGCCGCGCGGCCCACGCCCGCGCCGTCCCCGACACAGCCAGCGATCGAGCAGAACCCCTACCTCCGACGATGACCACCACCGCACGCATCCACCATGGTCGACGGCTCCGCGTGGCGCTCCTCGGGGCGCTCGCGCTCGGCGGCTGCGTGGTGTTCGACCCGTCGCTCTACCAGCAGGACACCGCGGGCATCACCCTGGCCGACCGCTGCGAAAACGCCGCGAGCATCCCGACGATCCAGCCCGAGCTCCAGCGCCTGGTGCAGGTCGACACCACGGGCCTCGGCGATCAGTACCGGGAGTTCGCTGCGTGCACGGGCAACGACCTGCCGGGCAACGAGGGCTTCTTCGCGGTCACGATGCACCCCGGCGAGACCTGGCACTTCCACGTCGACCCGGTGACCCCCGACTCCGACCCGGCGATCTACGTGCTGCCCGTGTGCACCACGCTGCAGTGCTCGACCGCGGGCGCCTCGGACCTCTGCGGCCCCGGTCGCAGCGAGCACTTCTCCTTCCGCCCGGTGACCGACGGGGTGCACCTCATCGGCATCGACAGCAAGGTGCGCGGCGGCGCGGCGTACGCCGTCACCGTGGTGCGCCCGGTCTGCGGCAACGGCACCATCGAGCACGGCGAGCCCTGCGACGACGCGCTGCCGCAGGCCGAGGTGACCTGCGAGCGCTGCCACAAGGTGCTCACGCGCGCGATGGCCACGGAGGTGGGCGTGGCCAACGACGACTACGTCAACGCCATGGTGCTCCGCCCGGCGGGCGGCGCGCCGCTGCAGTCCTTCGCGGTGCAGGGCACCGTCGGCGGCTGCGACCTGGACATGTTCAGCTTCGACGCGGCCGAGGGCGACGCCATCACCGCGCGGCTGACGCCCCTCAACGGCGCCACCTGCCCGGCGGGCCTCTCGCTCTCGCTCCAGCGCTCGGACATCGCGGTGCCGCCCGCGCACACCGACGTCCCGGCGCCGGTCTCCGAGGCCATGGTGACGATGACCGACGGGTGCCCGTCGGTCACGCTGCCGAGGGCGGCGCGGGCGTCGACGTGGTTTCTCCAGGTGACGGTGCGGCCGGCGCCGGCGACGGAGTTTCCCTACGCGCTCACCGTCGACGCGCGGCGGCCGTAGCGGCGCGTCAGCCCGTGCGCAGGCCCGCGACGCGCGCCTCCCGCGTCGGGTCGGGCGGCGGCAGCGCGACCGTGAGCGCCTCGATCTCCGGCAGCGCGCGGCGCACCAGCGCGCTCACCTCCGCGGCGACGAAGGGTGTCTCGAAGAGCAGCACCACCATGTAGACCCCGGCGAAGGACTCCGCCGCGGCGAAGGGCGGCTCGACGCTGCGCATCAGGTGGAGGTGCCCGCCCTTGCGCAGCGGGTGATCGCGCGTCGCCGCGACCACCAGCGGGACCACCTCGTCGACCAGCGTCGACCAGTCGTCGGGCAGCGGCGTCGAGGCGCCGTAGGCCTGCGCCGTCGTGTCGAGCACGAAGGCGCACGACGCGCCGCACTGCGCGGTGAGGGTGGTCAGACGCTGGTCGAGTTCCTGGCGGTGGTGTGCTGTCACCCCTCGATCGTTGCGCCGCCGCGCGCCGGTGGCAACACCCCTCGCGGTCTCTCAGTCGCCCCGCACGATGCGCCCCGCGCCGCGGCCCTTCAGCCAGTCGGCCACGCGGTCGGCGATGTCGCCCTGCACCGCGACGGCGCCCTCCTCGCGCTGCGCCGCCGTGCCCAGGGCCTTGCGCAGCTCCTTCGCGAGGGCGTCGAGCGCGGCGCCGTCCGCCCCGTCGGCGCACTGCACCAGCGTGACCGTCTTGCCACCGCGGCCCTTGCGCTCGCGCCGCACCACCACCCGCCGCGCCAGGAGCGCCGCCACCGGGTCGAGCACCGGGCTCGCCGCCGCCTCCGCGGGCTGCGCCGCGGGCGCCTCCCCGGGGGGCAGCGCGTCGCGCAGCGAGCTGAGCTTCGCGAAGGGGTTGCTTGCGGTCTTGGAGGGGGCTCGGGCCATGGCGCTCACATCCCGTTGTCACAGCGGACGCCGTTGAGCACCTGGAAATACGCCACGAAGGCGGTGGTGCCGGAGAGGGTGTTCGAGCCGCCGACCGCGAGGCCCTCGTGGCAGCCGGGGCGCCAGGCCACGTCGCGCAGCTCGGCGGAGGCCGGCTGGGTGAAGGGCATGCCCGTCAGCGCGAGGGACACGTCGGTGATGTCGCCGATGGCGTAGAGGTCGTGGCGGTACTCGTGGGCGCGGCCGTTGCCGCCGAAGGCCAGGGCCCGGGCGCCGTCGGACGAGAAGGCCACCCCGAAGGCGCCCGGCAGGAAGGGGGACGAGAAGCCCGCCGCCCACACGTTGGAGTGGTAGCGGTAGAGCCTGTTGGACGACGATCCGATCGCCAGCGCGCCGTCGCCCTGCGGGCGCCCCGCGATGCGGTGCACGTTGCCGATCACGCCCGCGCTCAGCAGCGACATGTACCGCGGCGTGGCGGAGTCGACCGCCGTCACCGACAGGACCTGCGCCGTGCTGGTGCCGCACACCACCATGAGCGCCGGGTCGCCGAAGCCGTCGCGCACCCAGGCCACGTCGTTGCAGCCCGTGCGCGGGACGATGCCGTAGCCCGACGGGGTGCCGGTGCGGGTGCCCTCGGCGTCGTAGCGCCAGAGGGTGATGGAGTTGGCCCCCGAGCCCAGGAGCACCCCGCGGCCCTCCGCGGACCAGCGGATCGCCTCGTAGGTGCCCGTCGACGAGGCCTCGGCGGTGCGCTCGGCGAGCAGCGAGCTGGCGTGGTCCCACACGAAGATGCGCCCGCGGGTGTTGGGGGAGGCGCCCGTGTTGCCGAGCAGCAGCGCGCGCGCGCCGCCGGGCGTGAAGGCCACCGCCCGCCACGAGACGCTCGAGCCCGCGGCCCCGACCTGCGTGACCGTCCGCGCCGTCGCGTCATAGCGGAACACCGTGTTGCTCGCCGACAGGATCAGCGCGTACCCGCCGCCCGGGTGCCACGCCGCCGCGACCGGCGAGACCAGGCCCTCTGGCCGGACGCCCGCGTACTCATACACCCCGATGGCCACCGGCCCGGTGGGGGAGCCTGCGTCCACCAGGCCCGCGTCGAGGCCCACGTCGAAGCCCGCGTCGAAGCCCGCGTCGAAGCCCGCGTCGAAGCCCGCGTCGAAGCCCGCGTCGAAGCCCGCGTCGAAGCCCGCGTCGAAGCCCGCGTCCACCGGGGGACCCCCGTGGTCGACGCTCACCGGGGTGTCGCCTGGCGCCGGGCGGTCGCTGCTCGGGGTCAGCTTCGCGCAGAGCCCGTTGGGGTTGCAGATCGCCCCTTCGGCGCAGTCGCGATCCAGGACGCAGTCGCGGACGCAGCGGTTCATCTCGCAGCGCGCGTTGTAGTCGCAGTCGGAGTTGAACGAGCACTCCACGTTGGCGCACGACGACGACAGCGCACCCACGAGCAGCGCAACGACGCTCCGACGCATGGACACCAGCACCGCCGGACTCTACCCCAGCCGCGCCCCACCGAGCGACCGCGCCCCTCGTGCGCAGGGCTCTCCCCGTCCGCGCGATCCCGGGGCTATCGTAGCTCCGTGATGGCCACCGCCCTCCACCGTGCGACCGCTGCGCTGCTGCTACCGCTCGCGCTCGCGTCGCCGGGGTGCCTCTCGTCGAGCTACCGGGTCACCTCCGACGAGCTCGCCCGCCTCGCGCGCGTCGCGCCGGAGCAGCGCTGGCAGACCGTGCGCGTCACCCAAGGGCTCCTGGACTCCGACCGGCCCCCCAGCAACGCACGCGCCCTCGGCGTCGGACCGCCCCTGGTGGTGGTGCCCGACGTGTTCTGGTTTCACGGGCGGTCACGGGTGGTGCCGCGGGCGTGGCGCAGCAACCCGGGCGCGGTGCGACCGGGCGTCGGAGGAGGGAGCCGCTCCAGCGGTGGTGGTGGTGGCGGAAGCAGCGGTGGCGGTGGTGGCGGCGGTGGCGGCGCCGAGGTGGTGGCGGTGGTGGCCGTCGTGGTGGTCGCCGCGGCGGGGATCGTCTTCGTGCTCGCGGGCACCGAGGGCGCCCGCTACGACGGCTGGATCGGCGTGCCCCCGGACGAGACCGTCTACCTCGACAACGCCGACGGGTCGGTCACCGCGGTGCCGCTCTCCGCGCTCACCCCGGAGCTCGTCGACCAGGCGCTCGGCGCGTCGATCTACGAGGGCCGCTCGGAGCGCTACCTCCGCCTCGCGCGCGCCCCGCTCGACCGCGTGGGCTTCACGATACAGACCGGCGCCGTGGGCGCGATGCTCCCTCGCGTGGGGCGCGGAGGGCACGGCTTCGGCGCGGGAGGGAGGGCCTTCTTCGGGGGATACCCCGTGCGAGAGGCGGGCCTCGGCGCGAGCGCCGACATCGTCGCGGGCGCCGACGGGACGCTGCTCGCGTCGGTGGGGGCGGAGGTCCAGGTGATGCCGCTGCTCTGGGCCGGCGCGTACGCCGGGGCAGGGTGGTCGTGGCTCTCCCCGGGCGAGCCGGTTCCGCGCGCCCGCGGCTGGTATGTCCGTGCGGGTGCGCAGCTCGAGCTCCCGCTGACCACCCGCCTCGCGGCGAGCCTGCGCGCGGGCGTCACGCGCCTCGATCTCGACGCCGGCGCGGGCACCCAGTGGATGCCCGAGCTCTCCCTCGGGCTCTCGGTGTACTGAGCCCGTCGGCCCCGCTCAGCCCCGCAGCCACGCCCGCAGCGCCGCCTGGCGCGCCGGGTCGCGCGCCTCGGCCAGCGGGAGCCACTCCACCCCCGGCTCGCCGCGAAACCACGTCCGCTGCCGCTTGGCGAAGCTCATCGTCGCGCGCTCGATCTCCGTCGCCAGGGCCCGCTCGGGCAGCTCGCCCCGCAGGTGCGCCACCACCTCGGCGTACCCGACGCTGCGCAGCGGCTTCAGGTCCCACTCGTAGCCGTCGGACAATATCCCGCGCACCTCGTCGACCCAGCCCCGGGCCAGCATCGCCGCCGTCCGCGGCGCCACCCGCGCCCGCAGCTCGTCGCGCCCGATCTCCAGGCACCACCAGCTCGACTCGTAGCGCGGACCCTCCGCGGCGTGCTTCCGGTGGTGCGCCGACAGGGCCTCGCCGCTCACCGCGTAGACCTCCAGCGCCCGCACGATGCGCACCGGGTCGGTCACGTGGATGCGCGCGGCGTACTCCGGGTCGACCGCCGCCACCTCGCGGTGCATCTCCCGCAACGTCTCCGCGTCGCCCGCGGCGATGCGCGCGTGCAGGGCGGCGCGCACCCCGGCGTCGGCGGGGATGCCGCTCGCGAGGCCCTTCACCAGCGCCCGGAGGTAGAGCCCGGTGCCGCCCACCACGATGGCGGTCCTACCCCGGGAGGTAATCCCGGCGATGATGCGATCGGCGTCGGCGATGAACTTCGCGGCGTCGTAGGGGTCGCGCAGGTCGAGGGTGCCGAGGAGGTGGTGGGGCACGCCCGCGAGCTCGTCCTCCGAGGGGCGCGCCGAGCCGATGACCAGGCGCTCGTAGAGCTGCACGGAGTCGGCGCCGACGAGCTCGCCGTCGAGGGCGCGCGCGAGGTCGACGGCCAGGGCGGTCTTGCCGGTGGCCGTCGCGCCGGAGATGACCACCAGGCGGGGACGGGGCATCGCTGCGGGGGAGGGAGCGCCTACGCCGTGGCGGAGGGGTTGTCGTCGGAGAGCGGGAAGAGCTCGCGGTAGATGGCGGCGTAGCGGCGGGCCGAGCGGTCCCACGCGTGGTCGAGGCGCATCACGCGGCGGCGCAGGGCGGCGAAGCGCTCGGGCTGGGCGTAGGCCGAGAGCCCGCGGGCGATGGCGCCGTAGAAGGCGTCGGGGGTGAGCTCGTCGAAGACGAAGCCGGTGCCGGTGCCGAGGGTGGCGTCGCAGTCGACGACGGTGTCGCGCAGGCCGCCGGTGTTGCGCACCACGGGCACGGCGCCGTAGCGCATGGCGTAGAGCTGGGTGAGGCCGCTGGGCTCGAAGCGCGACGGCACCAGGAAGAGGTCGGCGCCGGCGAAGATGCGGTGCGCGAGGCCGTCGTCGAACTCCGGACGGTAGGAGAACTTCTCGGGCATGTCCTTCGCGAGGGCGACGAGCGCGGCGGCGAGCTCGGGGTCGCCGGAGCCCTGCACGACGACCTGCACGTCCTGGCGGAGCAGCTGCGTGGCGCACCCGATCAGCAGGTCGACGCCCTTCTGGGTGTCGATGCGGGCGACCATGCCGAGCACCGGGGTCTCCGGGCGCGCGGGGAACCCGAGGGCCTTCTGGAGGGCGTTCTTGCAGCGCACCTTCGGCAGCGGGTCGACGACGTCGTAGCGCGAGGGGATGTGCGGGTCGGTCGACGGGTTCCAGACCCCCGGGTCGATGCCGTTGAGGATGCCGACGAGGCCCGTGGCGTGGGCCCGCAGCACGCCGTCCATGTTGGCCCCACCCGCGGGCGTGACGATCTCCCGGGCGTAGGTGGGCGACACCGTGGTCACGCGGTCGGAGTCGACGATGCCGGCCTTGAGCCACGACACCTGGCCGTAGAACTCCATGTGCGCGGCGGCCGCGGCTTCGATGCCGAGCTCGGCGAGCGTGGAGGCGGGGAAGGTTCCCTGGTGGGCGGCGTTGTGGATGGTGAACACCGAGCGCACCTTGGCGAAGCGGGGGTCGTCCTTCGCGGCGTGCTTGATGAGCATCGGGATGAGCCCGGTGGTCCAGTCGTGGAGGTGGACGAGGTCGGGCACCTTGGGCTGCATGCGCATCCACGCCACGGCGCCCTTGCAGAGCAGGCCGAAGCGCAGGTGGTTGTCCTCGTAGGTGGTGGCCCCCTCGCCGTAGACCCCGGGGCGGTCGCCGAGGCGGGGCGCGCCGAGCAGCACGACGGTGACGCCGGACGGGAGCCGGGCCTCGTAGACCTCGACGTCGACGGTCTCGCCCGCGAGGGGGACCTTCACCTTGACGAGGCGGCGCGCGAGGGCGTGCTCGGCGGGGTCGATGCTGCCGTAGCGGAGCGAGAGGACCGTGACCTTGTGGCCGAGGGCGCGCAGGGCCTTCGGGAGCGCGCCGACCACGTCCCCGAGGCCGCCGACCTTCGAGAAGGGCACGACCTCCGGGCTGACGAAGAGGATTTCCATGGCGGCGGAGACTGCACTCGCTTCCCCACGGGCGCAACGGGCGCGGGAGCGGCCGGCGCTGTTCAATCGCCCCCAAAGGCCCTACGAGGGCCCCCTCGGCGCCACCCCATGAAGAAGACCCCCACCCGATCGATCGCCCCGGCCCCCAGCGGCTTCGTGCGCGTCCGCGGCGCCCGCGAGAACAACCTCCGCGACGTCGACGTGGACATCCCCCGCGACGCCCTCGTGGTGTTCACCGGGGTGTCCGGCTCGGGCAAGTCCTCGCTGGCCTTCGGCACCCTCTACGCCGAGGCCCAGCGGCGCTACCTGGAGTCGGTCTCGCCCTACGCCCGGCGGCTCTTCGACCAGATGCCCGTGCCCGAGGTCGACGCCATCGACGGCCTGCCGCCCGCCGTGGCCCTCCAGCAGCAGCGCGGGACGCCCACCACCCGCTCGTCGGTGGGCAGCGTCACCACGCTCTCCAACCTCCTGCGGATGCTCTACTCCCGCGCCGGGTCGTATCCTCCCGGCCAGCCCATCATCTACGCCGAGGGCTTCTCGCCCAACACCCCCGAAGGCGCCTGCCCCGCGTGCCACGGGCTCGGCCGCGTCTACGAGGTCACCGAGCGCTCGCTGGTGCCCGACGACTCGCTCACCATCCGCGAGCGCGCCGTCGCGGCGTGGCCCACCGCGTGGGGCGGACAGAACCAGCGGGACATCCTCGTGACCCTCGGCCACGACGTCGACCGCCCCTGGCGCGAGCTGCCGAAGAAGACCCGCGACTGGATCCTCTTCACCGACGAGCAGCCCGTCGTCCCGGTGTACGCGGGCTTCACCCCGGAGGAGACGCGGCGCGCGGTGAAGCGGAAGGACGAGCCCAGCTACATGGGCACCTTCAGCAGCGCGCGGCGGCACGTGCTGCACACCTTCGCCAACTCGCAGAGCGCGCAGATGAAGAAGCGCGCGCTGCAGTTCATGCTGAGCAGCGAGTGCGGCGGGTGCCACGGCAAGCGCCTGCGCCCGGAGTCCCTCTCGGTGACCTTCGCGGGCTACGACATCACCGACCTCTCGCAGCTCCCCTTGCAGCGCCTCGGGGCGATCTTCCGCCCCTACGCCGACGGCACCGCCGCCGACGAGGCCGCGCAGGAGGCCGCGCACCCCGAGAAGGCCCTCGTCATGCGCCGCATCGCGGAGGACCTCGTCGCCCGCGTCGACGTCCTGCTCGACCTCGGCCTCGGGTACCTCTCGCCCGAGCGCAGCACGCCCACCCTCTCGCCCGGCGAGCTCCAGCGGCTGCGCCTCGCGACGCAGGTGCGCTCCAACCTCTTCGGGGTGGTGTACGTGCTCGACGAGCCCTCCGCGGGGCTGCACCCGGCCGACACCGAGGCGCTGCTGCGGGCCCTCGACCGGCTCAAGGCCTCGGGCAACTCGCTCTTCGTGGTCGAGCACGAGCTCGACGTGATCCGCCGCGCCGACTGGATCGTCGACGTCGGCCCCGCCGCGGGCGAGCACGGCGGCCGGGTGCTGTACAGCGGTCCGCCGGAGGGATTGCGGGCGGTGGAGGCCTCGCAGACCCGGCGGCACCTCTTCGACGCCGCGCCCTTCCCTGCGCGCACGCCGCGCGCCCCGCGGGGCCAGCTCGCGCTCTCGGGCGTCACGCGCAACAACCTCCGTGGGCTCGACGTGAGCTTCCCGCTGGGGCTGCTCACCAGCGTCACGGGCGTGTCGGGCTCGGGCAAGTCGAGCCTGGTGAGTCAGGCGCTGGTCGAGCTGGTGGCGCAGGCCCTCGGCCACGAGCTGCCGGCCGACGAGGAGGAGGGCGAAGGCCTGGAGCGCGCCGCGGTCGCCCCGGTGGGCGGGCACATCCGCGCGGGCATGGACGGGGTGAAGCGCCTCGTGCGCGTCGACCAGCGCCCCATCGGCCGCACGCCCCGCTCCAACCTCGCGACCTACACGGGGCTCTTCGACCACGTGCGCAAGCTCTTCGCGTCGACGAAGGCCGCGCGGGCGCGCCGGTACGACGCCGGGCGCTTCTCCTTCAACGTGGCGAAGGGGCGCTGCGAGCACTGCGAGGGCGAAGGCTTCGTCTCCGTGGAGATGCTCTTCCTGCCGAGCGTGTACGCCCCGTGTCCCGTCTGCGAGGGCTCGCGCTACAACGCCGACACGCTGGCGGTGAAGTACCGCGAGCGCTCCATCGCCGACGTGCTCGGCATGACCGTCGACGCGGCCTACGGCTTCTTCGAGGACGAGCCCACGGTACGCCGCGCGTTGCACGTGGTGCGCGAGGTGGGCCTCGGGTACCTGCGATTGGGCCAGCCAGCGACCGAGTTGTCGGGCGGCGAGGCGCAGCGCATCAAGCTGGCGACGGAGCTACAGCGCGCCCAGCGGGGCGACAGTTTGTATGTATTGGACGAGCCCACGACGGGGCTGCACCCGGCGGACGTCGAGCGCCTCGTGGCGCAGCTCGACGGCCTGGTGGACGCGGGCAACACGGTGATCGTGGTGGAGCACGACATGCGCGTGGTGGCCGGGAGCGACTGGGTCATCGACGTGGGCCCGGGCGCGGGCGAGGAGGGCGGACGGGTGGTGGCGGCGGGTCCCCCGGCGAAGGTGGCGAGGGTGGCCGGGAGCCGGACGGCGCCGTACCTGGCGCGCTTTCTCGCGGGGGGGTGACGGGGCATCCCGTGGGCCCGGGCGCTCACCCCCGGCGGATGCGCGGGTCGAGCGCGGCGTACAGCAGGTCCGTCGCCAGGTTGCCCAGGAGGATCCCCGTGGAGGCCAGCAGCACGGTGCCCATCATCACCGGGAGGTCCATGCCCGTGATGGCCTCGAAGGCGAGGCGCCCGAGGCCCGGCCACGCGAAGATCGCCTCCGTCACGATGGCCCCCGAGAACAGCGCCCCGAAGCTCAGGCCCAGCGAGGTGAGCACCGGCAGCAGCGCGTTGCGCAGCGCGTGCTTCACCACCACCGCCGCCGGGCTCAGCCCCTTCGCCCTCGCCGTGCGCACGTAGTCCGACTGGAGCACCTCGACCAGCTCGCCGCGCACCAGCCGCGCCTGCCACGCCGTGCCCAGCAGCCCGATGGTCACCGCGGGCAGGACGCCGTGCCACACGTGATCGAGCGCCGTGGTGCCGTAGCCCCCGATCGGGAACCACCCCCACTGGTACGCCACGATCAGCAGGAAGAGCTTGCCCGAGAGGAAGGTGGGCGTGGAGATGCCCACGAAGGTGGCGCCCAGCACCAGGGACTCGGTGCGCGTGCCGCGGCGCAGCGCCGCGATGGTGCCCGCCAGGATGCCGAAGAAGAGCTCGAAGGCGATGACCATCACCCCGAGCAGCAGTGTGCGTGGGAGGCGCACCGCGATGAGGGTCGCCACGGGCTGCCGGTAGCGGAAGCTGCGGCCAAGGTCGCCGCGGGCGAGGTTGCCCATGTAGCGCACGTACTGCTCCACGGGCGGTCGGTCGAGGTGGTAGAAGCGGCGGATGTAGTCGCGGTCGCGCGCGCTGGCGTGGGGCCCGGCGATCATGGCCACCGGGTCGCCGACGCGCAGCGAGCCGAAGAAGGTCACCGTCGCGACGATCCAGAGCACCACCAGGCTCCACCCGAGCCGACGGAGGATGAAGCGGATCATCGGGCGCCCATCGGGGTGAAGGGCGTGGCGAAGGCCGCGAGGCCGCCGAGGGCCCGGCGGTGCGACTCGCGCGCGGCGACGTAGCGGCGCAGCGGCAGGTCGAGCCAGGCCTCGCCGAGGTAGTCGGGCCAGACCGGGTGCGGCGCCCACCCGCGCACGTACGGCTGCGTCACGAAGGTGTTGAGCGACGTGTACATGTACGCCCACGGGGCGTCGCGCAGGAGCATGTCCTCGGCCTGCTGGTAGAGCCCGATGCGGGCGGCGGCGTCGGGCTCGATCTTGGCGCGGTCGAGCGTCCGGTCGAGCGCGGGGTTGGAGTAGAACGCGTAGTTCGAGCTCTGCTCGTCGTGGATGGCGCGGGAGTGGAAGTTGGGCTCGATGAAGTTCGACGGGTCGGGGTAGTCCATCTGCCAGCCGGTGAAGGCGAGCTGCACCGTGCGACGGCGGCCGAGCGTGGCGTAGTAGATGCTGAAGGCCGCGGGGCGCTGCCGTACGCGGATGCCGATGCGACGCAGGTCGGCCTGCACCAGGTCGCCGTAGATGGTCCCGGTCTCGCCCTCGCCGAGCCAGAGGGTGACCTCCTCGGGGAGGCCGTTGGGGTAGCCCGCGAGGGCCATCTCGCGGCGCGCGGCGGCGAGGTCGAAGCGCTGGTGCAGCGGGTTGTGCGCGCGGTACCCGGGCACCGTCGGGGGGTAGAGCGACCACGCCGGCGCGATGCGGTAGTTGCGGGCCCGGGCGATGGCGTCACGGTCGAGCGCGTAGGTCACCGCGCGGCGCACGTGCACGTTGTCGAAGGGCGGCATCTCCGTGTTCATCATGAACCCGCCGATGAGGGTGCCGGGCTGGCGCACGACGTAGGGGCGCCACGCGCGGTTGTTGAGCAGCCAGAGGTAGTCCGCGGTGCCCAGCGAGTAGTTGTGCGCGTAGTCGATCTCGCCCGCGAGGAAGCGCATGAACTGGAGGTGCCGCGCCACCGAGAGCTCGACCTCGATGCGGTCGAGGTAGATGGCCTGGGCGTTCCAGTAGCGGGGGTTGCGGCGCATCACGACGCGCGCGTTGGGCTCCCAGCGCTCCAGGGTGAAGGGACCGGCCCCGACGGGCTCCTGGCCGAAGCGCTCGTCGCCGATGCGCGCGAGCACGTGCCGCGGCACCACGGACACGAAGCGCATCGCCATGATGTGCAGGAAGGTGCGGTCGGCGTCCGTGAGGCGGAGCACCACGGTGCGCGGGTCCGGGGTCTCGAGGCCCTCGAGGTGCGCGTCGCGGCCCTCGCGGAAGGCGTCGAAGCCCACGATGAGCCGGTAGTTCTCGGCGCCCGGCGACGGGATGCGCCGGGGGTTGAGCATGCGCTCCCAGCTGTAGCGGAAGTCGTCGCTGGTGATGGGGGTGCCGTCGGAGAACGTGATGCCCGGCCGCAGGTGGAAGGTGTACGCGCGCCCGTCGGGGGAGACCTCCCAGCGCTCGGCGAGCGCGGGCACCACCTCGGTGCTGCCGGGCGCGTAGTTGACCAGGCCCTCGTGCACGAGCCGCGTCGGCACCGCCGCGAGGGTGTCGCTGGCGCGCGCCGGGTCGATGGTGGTGAGGTCGGCGTCGAAGGCGAAGCGGAGGGTGCCGCCGCGGTGGGGGACGGCGCTGCCTGCGCCGCGGCGGGTGGGGTGGGGGTAGGGGTCGCGGCACGCGGCGGCGCCGAGGGAGACGAGCGCGGCGGCGAGGAGGGGGGAGGCCCGCACGGCCGTCAGCGTGGGACGTCCCGGGACTGCGCCGAGAGCTGGTTGATGGCCCAGGTCTCCGCCGCGCGCAGCGACAGGAAGGAGACGCCCAGGCCGCTCGCGATGGCCCAGCGCACCACGCAGCGCACGGGCGTCGGCTCGGCCAGCAGGGGGAGGGTGAGGGTGACGGTGAGCTCGGTGCCGAAGGGCAGCGAGACCGCCGTGGTGTCGAGGAACATCCCGCCCAGCGAGAGGTCGCGGGTGCGGCACTCGACGCGCCGGCCCTCGACCTCGAAGGCCACCCGCATCCTCGCCGGAAACCTCGTGTGAGCGCGCTTTTCGCTGTGCATCGGAAGGGACGCGCACTCTCTCACGCGGCGCCCGGCGGTGCCATCGGCTTTTCCCCACTGCCCCGTTGGCCCGGCAATGGTCGTACGCTCCGCGCCCGATGCCCGCCGCTGCTGCACCGAAGGCCTGGGACGTGCCGCCCCTCATCGCGCTCGGGGCGCTGGCGCTCGCGGGGGCGATCGTGTTCCCGATGGCGCACCGCACGCCGCTGTACCCCACCACGCTGCCGCCGCTGTCGGTCGACGGCGCCGGGCTCGTCGCCGAGCAGCGCCGCGACCTCGCGCGCCCGCGGCCCCCCGCCACCGCCGAGGCCATCGCCTCCTGGAACGCCCTCACCCTCGCCCACGCCCGCCGCGACGCGCGCGCGAAGGCGCAGGCCCAGGCGCGCTTCGCCCAGACCCTCTTCGACGCCACGGACGGCGCGCCCGAGCGGGCCCTCGCCATCCGCGCCCTCGCGGCGCAGCAGTGGCTCGACGCCCTCGGCCGGCCCGGCGAGCCGGGGACGGTGCTCGCCGAGCGGCACGCCCTCGCGGGCCCGCGCGCCGACCCGACGATGACCGACGCCGAGCGCCTCGGGTGGTTCGCGCTGCGCTGGGAGCGCCTCGCGCTGCCGACGCCCGACCGCGGCGAGGTCGAGCCGGTGACCGACACCCTGCTCCGGGTGTCGCCCGCCGTGCAGCGGGGCTTCGCGGCGTGGGTGATCAACTCGCGCTGCGCCGCCATCGTGGGCTTTGACGACCAGGACAACCCGCGCGCGTGCGCCTCGCTGCGCCGCCCGATGATCGCCTTCGCCGCGCACCTCGACCCGCGGTACCCCCGCGACGAGGCCCTCGCCGCGACCGACATGATGCTCGCCGTCGCGCTGCGCCACCCCTCCGCCGCCGCCCTCCGCGCGCGGGGCGACGGCGCGGGCGCCGCGGGCACCGACCTCGAGGAGGCCCAGGCCGCGCTGCACAACGCCCAGGACCGCTACGCCGCGCTCGCCCGCGCCCGGCCCGACCGCCGCTGGCAGCGCCACAGCCTCGCCGCGCTGCGCGAGCTGTCGGAGTAGCGCGGGGCCGCCGTCGATCTACCTCCCCGCCTCCGGCATTTCCTTGATTCCATCCCGCGCGAAGGGGAGCACCATCGCCGTGTGAAGGGTGTGATCATCGGGGTTCCGCGGGAGACACTGCCGGGTGAGCGTCGCGTCGCGGCCACCCCGGAGTCGGTCAGGAAGCTCATCGCGCGCGGCTTCGTCGTGCGCGTCCAGCGCGGCGCCGGGGCGCTCGCGGGCATCGACGACGAGGCCTACGGCGGCGCCGGGGCCGAGCTCGTCGACGACCCGTGGCCCGAGGCCGACGCGCTGCTCAAGGTGCGCCCGCCGACCCTCGACGAGGCCGCGAGGCTGAAGGAGCGCGCGGTGCTCGTGGCGCTCTTGCAGCCCGAGCGCAACCCGGGCCTCACCGAGGCCCTCAAGGCCCGCCGGGTGACGGCCCTCGCGCTGGAGCGGGTGCCGCGCATCACCCGCGCGCAGAAGATGGACGTGCTCTCCTCGATGGCCAACCTCGCGGGCTACCGCGCCGTGCTCGAGGCCGCGCACCATTTCCAGGGGCCCTTCAGCCCGCAGGTCACCGCCGCGGGGACCACTCCGCCCGCGCGGGTGCTGGTCATCGGCGCGGGCGTGGCGGGCCTCGCGGCCATCGCCGCGGCGCGGGCCCTCGGCGCCGACGTGCGGGCCTTCGACACCCGCGCGGCGGCCCGCGAGCAGGTGGAGAGCCTCGGGGCGCGCTTCATCGAGGTCGACCTCGCGGAGAGCGGCGAGGGCAAGGGGGGGTACGCGCGGGTGATGAGCCCGGAGTTCATCGCCGCGGAGATGGCGCTGTTTCGCGCGCAGGCGAGGGAGGTCGACGTGGTCATCGCGACGGCGCTCGTGCCCGGCGCGAAGGCCCCGGTGCTGCTGCCGCGCGACGTGGTCGAGCAGCTCAAGCCGGGCTCGGTGATCGTGGACATGGCCGCCGAGCAGGGCGGCAACTGCGAGCTCTGCGTGCCTGGTGAGGTGGTGGAGCACCGCGGGGTGAAGATCCTCGGGTACACCGACCTCACGAGCCGCATGGCCGCGACCGCGAGCCGCTTCTTCGCCATGAACGTGTTCAACCTCCTGGGCGAGCTCGACGACGCGCTCGACGTCGACATCGAGAGCGACGTGCTGCGGCCCGCGCTGCTGCTCTACCGCGGCGAAGAGCTCCCAGCCCCGGCGCCGAAGACCCCGGCCCCCTCCGCCGCGAAGGTGAAGACCCGCCCGCCGCCGCCCGACGCGAAGCCCCTGCAGCAGCACATCTCCTCGCCGACGCGGCGCGCCTGGGGCTCCACCGTCGGCGGCTTCGCGGTCATCGCGGGGCTCTTCCTGCTGGGCCGCTTCGCGCCGCCGGACTTCCTCCGGCACTCCACGGTCTTCGTGCTGGCGTGCTTCGTCGGGTGGCAGGTGATCTGGTCGGTGCAGCCCTCGCTGCACACGCCCCTCATGGCCGTCACCAACGCCATCAGCGGGATCATCGTGGTGGGCGGGCTCCTCCAGGTGGGCCCCACGATGAACGCCGCGTCGGTGCTCGGGGTGATCGCGGTGTTCTTCGCGACGATCAACATCACCGGCGGCTTCCTGGTGACGCACCGGATGCTGAAGATGTTCCGCCGCGACGCGGCGCCGGCGAAGGGGGCGCACCGATGAGCGGCGAGGTGGTCATCGCGTACCTCGCCGCGGGGGTGCTCTTCATCCGCTCGCTGGGCGGCCTCTCCAAGCAGGAGACCGCGCAGGACGGCAACACCAACGGCGTGCTCGGCATGGCCCTCGCCATCGTCGTCGCCGCCATCTCCTGGACCACCCGCGACGGCATGATCGTGCGCGACGCCGCGGGCCGGCTGCTCACCGTGGCCTGGGGCTCGTCGGGCGCGCTGCTCGGCGCGGTGGCGGCGGCGAGCGTCATCGGCGCCGTGCTCGCGCGGCGGGTCGAGATGACCGGGATGCCCGAGCTCGTCGCGGTGCTGCACAGCTTCGTCGGGCTCGCGGCGGTGCTGGTCGGCGTGTCGTCGTACCTCGCGCCCAACGACGTGCACGTCACCGCGCCCCTCGAGCGCACGGTGCACCTGCTCGAGGTGTGCGTCGGCGCCGCGGTGGGCGCGATCACCCTCACGGGCTCGGTGGTCGCGTGGGCCAAGCTGCGCGGCACCCTCGACGGCAAGCCCCTGCTGCTGCCTGGCCGGCACGCGCTCAACGCCGTCGCGGCGCTCGCCATCGCCGGGCTCGCGGTGCCCTTCATCCAGGCCGCGGGGAGCGAGGGGCTGCCCTACCTGCTGGCGATCGTGGGGCTCGCGGCGCTGCTCGGAACGCACCTGGTGATGGCCATCGGCGGGGCCGACATGCCCGTGGTGGTCTCGCTGCTCAACAGCTACTCCGGGTGGGCCGCGGCGGCGGCGGGCTTCATGCTCGCCAACGACCTGCTCATCGTGACCGGCGCGCTCGTCGGGTCGAGCGGCACCATCCTCTCGATCATCATGTGCCGGGCCATGAACCGCTCGATCCTGGGCGTGGTGTTCGGCGGCTTCGGCACCGGCGACACCGTGCCGGGCGGGGCCCGCGAGGTGACCGGCGAGGTGCACGAGATGAAGGCCGACGAGGTCGGGCAGAAGCTCGTCGCGGCGCGCAGCGTGGTGGTGGTGCCGGGCTACGGCATGGCCGTGTCGCGCGCCCAGGGCGCCGTGAAGGAGCTCACCGGGGCGCTGCGCGAGCGCGGGGTCGACGTGCGCTTCGCCATCCACCCGGTGGCGGGCCGGCTGCCGGGGCACATGAACGTGCTGCTGGCCGAGGCGGGCGTGCCCTACGACATCGTGCACGAGATGGAGCACATCAACGCCGACTTCGCCCGCACCGACCTGGTGCTGGTGATCGGGGCCAACGACATCGTGAACCCCGGCGCGCTCGACGACCCCGGGTCGAGCATCTACGGGATGCCCGTGCTGGAGGTCTGGAAGTCGGGCCTCACGGTGGTGCTCAAGCGCGGCATGGCCGCGGGCTACGCCGGGGTGGAGAACCCGCTCTTCTCCCTGGACAACACCCGGATGCTCTTCGGCGACGCGCGGCGGAGCATCGAGGCCCTGGTGGCCGAGGTGCGCAAGGCCTCCGCGGAGTGAGAGGGGGCGTCAGTCGGGGCGCTCGGGGCCGCCGACGGTGGCCGCGACGCGCACCACGGCGCCGTAGGCCTCGACGTTGCTCACGTCGACCGCCACGCAGCGCGGGCCCAGCTGCTCGCGGATCCACGCGGCGACCCGGGCCGGCGCGTGGTCGGCCGGGGAGGCGTCGCGGTCGAGCGCCAGCGTGCCCTCGTAGACCCACACCGGCAGGCTGCCCTCCGGGGTGGTGAGCACCCCGCGGTGGAACTGCACCGTCGTCGGCACCATGCGCGACTTCGGCTTCACGCTGCCGGGGCCCACCCTCGGATCGACCTCCGACACCTCGATGGTCACCTGCACCTCCGGCACGCCGTCGGGCTTGGGCAGCCGCTCGATCGCCCGTCGCAGGTCAGGGGCCAGGCTCAAGTGGGCAGCGCTCATTGGGGTCCTCCGGTCGGTGGGTGGGAGCCATCACAGGCCTCCCGCCTCGTGCATCGGGCCGCGGGCCCCGCCCCGGAAGGCCCCCCGGGGAGCAATTCGCGACTACACCCCCAGGTAGGCGCACAGCATGCGTTCGAGCTCGCGCGCCAGAACGGCGTCGGCGATGGCGACCTCCGGCAGCGCGCTCACGGCGAAGGCGTTGCGTTGCTCGAAGGTCGCGGTGACCACCCGCAGGGCCATCTCGACCGCGCGCCTCGGCTGGGGGTGGCCGATCTCGGAGCGCTTGGAGAGCACCAGCGCGGAGAGGCGCTCGCCGATGGCGAGGGCGGTGCTGGCCCGGCGGGCGGCGAAGCCCGGGTCGCCCGCGAAGGCCTCGGCGAAGGCGTTCATGATGTTGCGCCGCGAGCCGAAGACCTCCACCGCGAGCTTCACGCCCGCGCGCACGAGGTCGCGCACCGAGGCGTCGGCCCAGCGCGCCGGGTCGAGGAGCTCGCCGGCCTGCGTGAGCGATCGCTCGCAGGCGCGCTGGTGCAGCGTCTCCAGCAGCGCGCGCTTGTCGGGGAAGCGCGTGTAGAACGCCCCCACGCTCGACCCGGCGGCCTTCACCACCTCCGGGATGGTCACCGCGTCGAGGCCGCGCTCGAGCAGGATGCGCTCGGCCGCGTCGAGGATGTTCTCCATCGTGCGCTGGCTGCGCGCCTGCTGCGGCGCGTGCACCCACCGTAGCGGCGTGGTCACGCTCAGTAGCCCAGGAGCTTCTTCAGGTGGAAGTAGAAGGGCGTGGCGCTCTCGGCGGTCTTGGGCTTCCGCGGGCCGTCCATGACGGGGAGGTACATCACGCAGCGCTCGCTGGCGTCGCCGGTGACCTGCGCGAGGGCCGTGCGGTGCCAGATGCGCCCGTCGTGGAGGGTGAGGTCGCCCGCCTCGGTGGTGATGGCCAGCTCGTTGGGGTCGGGCTCCATGTCGAGGAAGTGGGCCTTGGTGGTGAGCATCGAGGCGATGGACTGGTTGTGCGTGCAGGGCAGCACGCGCAGGCCGCCGACGCGGGTGGGCGAGTCGGAGAGCGAGAAGCCCACGTTGAGGTAGCGCCGCGGCTTCTCGAGGTAGGCGATGTCGCGCAGGCTGTCGGTGTGCCACCCGAGGTTCTTGTACTTCGCGCCGGCGTGGTTGCGGAAGCGGTTGACCACCAGGCCGTCGCGCTCGTCGTGGCCGATGCGCGAGCCCGGCGCGAGGTCGTCGATGATCGCCTGGAAGCGCGGGTCTCCCAGGAACTCCCGGAACTCCTCCCGCTGCAACGACACGAAGGGGATGCGGCCGTAGAAGGCCGAGCCGTCGTCGCGCCGGCCCTTGATGAGGGGCACGCCGTTGATCTCGCTGGTGTCGCGCGCGACGAGGTCGGCGGTGAGGGCGTTGAAGGCGGCGTAGAGGCCCGCCGCGGTGTCGCGGGAGGCGAAGCCCTTGAAGCGGATGAAGCCGTAGGTCTCGAAGAAGTCGATGTGCTCGGCCGTGAGCCGGTGCTCCAGCCGGAAGTCGGGGATGTGGATGACCCGGTTGGCCCGCGGCAGCGACGGGTCGGGCGGCGGCTGCGGCGACGGGACGGCGGCGGAATCCTGGGCGAACGACATGGCGTGACCTCCGGCGGATGAAAACAGAACCACGGATCAGAACCGTCGTTCTGGTAGACCGTGAATGTGCTGCTGTCAAAGCCCGGAGGAGATTTCCAGAAACAGAATCGATGAGGGATTGAGGGGGAGCGGGTCAGTCCGCGGTGTGCGCGGGAAACGACGCGCCCACGATCATAGGCGACACGATGCCCACGCGGCCGTTGCCCCCGACGCCCGCGGCGTAGTCCCGCGTCGTCGCGCCGCAGAAGCCGCCGCCGCCGCCGCGCGCCCGCACGCCGGGGCTCGGGTCGACCAGGGCCTGGAGCACCGTGGCGCTCACCAGCGCCGTCAGCCGCACCGCGCCGCCCGCGCCGCCGCCGCCGCCGCCCATGCCCGCCCCGCGGCCGCCGGCGCAGTCGGCCTGGTGGCCGTCCTCGCCGTCGCCGCCGTTGGCGCGCACCGCGCCGTCGCCAGTGAGCAGCACGCTCGACGCCCGCACCAGGATGATCCCGCCGCCGTGGCCGCCGCCGCCCGGGAACGACCCGTCCTCGTCCGCGCCGCCTTCGCCCCCGGCGCCGCCGAAGAGCGCCACGCTCGCAAGGGCCGCCATGCCCGACGTGCCGCCGCCGCCGCCCGGCGGGATGGGGCTCGCCTCCGCGCAGGCCCCCCCGGCGCTGCCGGCGGAGCCGGGCTCGCCCGGGGTCGCGTGGCCGCCGCCGCCGCCCGAGGCGCAGTCCTGCCCCGCGCCGCCGCCGCCGCCGCCCGACTGGTTGGCCACGATCGCCGCCGCCCCGCGCCCCCGCTCGCTCTCCCCCGCCACGCCCCGCATGCAGCGGTACATCGGGGTCACCCCGCAGGTGCGACGGTTGCCGCGAAACCCGCGGCCCGTCACGTCGAGCGCGCCCGCCACGGAGAGCCTCCCGGTCGCGTCGAAGGCGATGATCCCGCCGGAGCTTCCGTCCCACGCGGGGGCCGTCACCGTCGCGCCCGCGTTGATGGTCACCGCGGTGTACTCCATCACCCGCAGCACCTGCGCGTGGCTGGTCGCGTCGCTCGCGTACGAGCTCCGCAGGGGCGCCGCGAGCGTGAGGGTCATCCCCGACACCGCCGTCACCCGCGCGTACTCATAGTGCCCGACGGGCCCCACCGCCGCCTGCGTCTGGTGCAGCAGCACCGACTGCCCCGCGGCGAACACCCCGGCCACGTCGCTCACCGTCACCGTCGTCGCCCCGGCGGCGCCCACCACCCCCGCGCGCACGGTGCCGAGCTGCTGGTCGGCGGTGACCGTGAGCGCGCCGTCCGCGCCCGTCCCGTACTGGCACTGCCCCGCGCCGCAGCTCTGCCCCGCGCCGCAGGCCCGGCCGCACGCGCCGCAGTTCGCCGCGCTGGTGCGCACGTCGACCTCGCAGCCCGTGCCCGGCATCGCGTCGCAGTCGGCGAAGCCGTCGCTGCAGGCCCCGACGGCGCAGGCGCCCGCCGCGCACGAGGGCGTCGCGTTGGGCGTCGCGCACGCCATCCCGCAGCCGCCGCAGTGCGCCACCGTCACCCGCGTGTCGACCTCGCAGCCGTTGGTCGCCGTCGCGTCGCAGTCGCCGAAGCCCGCCGCGCAGGCGCCGCGCACGCAGGCGCCCGCCGCGCAGCTCGCCGCCGCGTTGGGGAAGCTGCACGTCCGGCCGCACGCCCCGCAGTGCATGACGCTGGTGGCGGTGTCGGTCTCACAGCCGTTGGCCGCCATGTCGTCGCAGCTCGCGGTGCCGCCCGGGCAGGCGGTGACCGTGCAGCGCCCGGCGACGCAGTCCGGGGTGCCGCTCGCGGCGACGCACGCCATCCCGCACCCGCCGCAGTGGGTCAGCGAGGTCTGCGCGTCGATGCACGCGCCGCCGCAGCAGGTGAGCCCCCCGGGGCAGGGCTGCGTCGCGCTGCACCCGGCGTCCGCGGGGCCGGCGTCGACCCCGGCGTCGGCGCCGGCGTCGTCACCCGCGCCCGCGTCGGCGCCTGCGTTGTCACCCGCGCCCGCGTCGGCGCCCGTGTCCGTGCTCGCGCCCGTGTCGGCGGGCTTGCCTGCGTCGGTGATGGCTCCTGCGTCGTCGGCGTCCATCGGGGTCGGCGCGTCGGTGGGCGCGACGCCGGTGTCGGCGCCGCCGTCCGCGGTCGTCGCCTCGTCGCCGCAGCCCGCCGCGAGCAGCGTGACCAGCGGGAGCGCCCCCCGAACCCATCGCCTCATCTCAAGCATCGTGGTCACCGCTCCTCCGCGCGTCGCGCAGGGAGCAGACGCTACACGCCGTCGGGCGCGCGGTCAGCCGTAGCGCACCTGCACGTGCTCGATGAGCGAGCGCAGCGCGCGCTTCACCCCTTCGGTGGTGGCGTGCCGCACGATGGCCCACCCTTCGCCCTCGTAGCCCTCCGCCCGGGGCTGCCCCACCCGGGGCTGGCGCAGCTCGATCAGGGCGTCGCCCGCCGCGGCCACGGCGTCGTCGATGCCCTGCACCGAGGCCACCCGCGCGCCGCGCCCGTGGCCCCGGAAGAACGCCGCCCCCGCGGCCCAGCGCCGGGGCTTCGGGGTGAAGCGGTCGAAGGCGATGAGCCCGGCCCAGTCGGCCACGAGGTCGGTCTCGTGCGCGAGGCCCATCAGCGGCATGATCTGCACCCCCGGCGGGCGGGCGCCCACCTCGTTGACCAGCGCCGTGCCGTCCTCGCGCAGGAACCACTCCATGTGCGTGAGCGCCGTCCCCGCGGCGGTGCCCGCGTGCTCGCCGAAGAGGGCCGCCAGCGCGGCGGTGTTGGTGGGCGCGAAGCTCGCCCAGGGCTCCTCGTGGGCGTCCCGCGGGAGCAGCACGCAGTACTGCACCCACGGGGTCTCCAGCACCTCCAGGGGCGTAGGGAAGTACCGCGTCCCGGAGCGCCACACGGGCACGCCGCGCACCGTCACGGTCTCGCAGGTGTGCTCCCTCGCGCGCACGAACTCCTCCACCTGGAGGGGCTGCGCCGCCGTGGGCGTGGCGCCCTTCGCGGCGAGGGCGGCGAGGTCTTCCGGCGACTCCACCCGGAAGGTCGCGCGCGACCCGAGGCCCGCCTGCGGCTTCACGATGACGGGGTACCCCACGTGGCCGACGAAGAGCGCGAGCTCGCGCGCCGAGCGCACCAGGGCGCTGCGCGCCACCGGGACGCCGTGGGCGCGGAGCACCTCCTTCATGCGGTCCTTGTCGCGGAAGTTGCGGGCGACGGCGGGGTTGATCCCCTCGATGCCGAGCGCCTCGCGCGCCTGCGCCATGGGCATCTGCAGCTGCTCGAGCGCGCCCGTGAGCCGGTCGATGCGCCCGACGTGGCGGGAGAGCGCGCCCGCCGCCGCGGTGAGCTGCGCGCCGTCGAGCACGTCGGTGACGGCGTAGTGGGCCGCGACGCGCGGGCGTATCTCCGCGGGGATGGCCGACTCCGGGTCGGCGCTGATCACCGAGAGGGTCACGTCGTCGAGGGCGGCGAAGGCCCTCACATAGCGGTTGGTGTTGTCGAGGAAGCGAGGCGCGACGAAGACGACGTGGGGCACGCTGCGCACTCTACCGAAGCCCGCGGGCGAACACGCGACGGAACATCGGCCGCACGGCGCCGGTCAGTGAGCGGAGAGGGCGCGGGTGAGGTACTGCGCGGCCCCCCGGCGGGCCAGCTCGGCCAGGGCGAAGCTGCCGAGGTTCTTCACGAGGAAGCGGGTGATGCGCGAGCTCGCCAGGGCGCCGATGCCGACGCCGACGGCCATGGCCACGGCGAGGGTGCGGTACGGCCGCTCGCGGAGCTCGGTGCGCAGCTGCTCGGGGAGCTGCTGGACGACCCGCACGGTCTCCGGTGGCATGAGGGCCTTGATGGCCTCGATGGGGTGGTGGAGCGCGTCGGACGAGGCGTGGTGGCCGTTGGAGCTGTAATCGGGGGTGTTCATGGGTGCCTCGCGACGCGCCCAGCCATTGGGAGGGTGGAGAGGGGCTGACGGGCGCATTGCCCTGATTGGGCGGCGGGCGGGGAATGGCAATGGCCCCGCGGCATCGGGCGGGCGAGGACCCTGGGCGGGAGCGCTCAGGGGGCGTCGGCGCGGGAGGGCATCCACGCGGTGGCGGGCACATCGAAGATGGTGCAGAGGCCGTGGTGGCAGGCGGTGAGCCAGAGGCCGCCGTCGGCGCGCAGCACCACGTGGAAGTCGTCGGGAAGGAAGGGGCCGCTCGCCACCAGCGCCTCGACCTGGTCGTCGAGGTCGCGCGCGAGCTCGCGAAGCACCCACCCGTCGATCGTCGTCGCCGCCATGGGCGTGCGCTCGCCGCGGCGCCAGTCCATGAGCTCCAGCTGCGCTTCGAGCGCGTCGTCTGTCAGCATTCCCACACCGCCCTCGACGTCCCAACACGGGACCGCGTGTGGCAAGCCAGAAGCACGCCAGGAAGCCATCACCTGGAAATGCAGCCGCCGACCCCCATGGGAATGTCAGTTTCCAGACGAGCTGGTGTCATGGAAATGCCACGCGACCTGCACACCGCGGTCGACGCGAGGCCCTCCGGGTCTCGGTGGTACGTTGGCGTCGATGTCTGAAACACTGATCACGATCGACTGTGAGTACGTGCAGCCCGACCTGGCCTGCGCGTACCTCCGGGTGTCGGGCGACGAGTGCGCCTTCATCGAGACCAACACCGCCTTCGCGGTGCCCCGGCTGCTCGCCGCGCTCGCCGCGCAGGGTCGCTCGCCCGGCGACGTGCGCTACGTGATCGTGACGCACGTGCACCTCGACCACGCGGGCGGCGCGCACGCGCTGATGGAGCGCTGCCCCAACGCGACGCTGCTCGCGCACCCCCGCGCGGCGCGGCACCTCATCGATCCGGCGAAGCTCGTCGCGGGGGCGACGGCGGTCTACGGCGCGGAGCATTTCGCCGCCCTCTACGGCTCCATCCGGGGGGTAGAGGCGTCGCGGGTGCGGGCGCTCGACGACGGGGCGGAGGTCCCCTTCGGGCGCGGCGTGCTGCGCTTCATCCACACGCGCGGGCACGCCAACCATCACTTCGTGGTGCACGACCCGGCGCGGGACACGGTGTTCACCGGCGACGCCTTCGGGCTGGTGTACCCGCAGCTGCAGCGCGCGGGGCTCCTCGCGTTTCCGTCGACGAGCCCGACGGACTTCGACGGCCCCGCGGCGCACGCCGCCGTCGACCGCATCGTCGCGCTGGGCACCCGCAGCGCGTGCCTCACCCACTTCGGCGAGCAGACCCGGCTGGGCGACATCGCCGAGCAGCTCCACTCCTGGCTGACGCTCTCCGAGGCGCTGCTGACGGAGTCCCGCGCGCGCCCGGAGGCCGAGCGCGAGGCCTTCATCGAGGCCCGGCTGACGGCGGCCTTCGACGAGGAGGCGGCGCGCGTGGGCCTCACCCTCTCGGCGGACGACCGCACCCTGGTGGCCTTCGACCGCAAGCTCAACGCGCAGGGCCTCGCCTACGCCGCGGGTCGGGCGTCGGCGTAGCTCAGTCGAGCACGCCGTCGAAGGCGCGCGGGTGCCAGCGCAGGCTCACCCCGGCGGTGACCTGCCCCGGGTTGAGCACGTTCATGCCGCCTTCGATGCCGATGGAGGTCCACGGGGAGACGAAGTACTCCGCGCCGAGGCGCGGCTCGACCACCCACTGGCTGGCCATCACGCTGCCGTCTCCGTCGCAGTCGCCGAGCACGCTGCGGAAGTTGATCGACACCACCCGCGCCCCGAGGGCCACCTCCGCGCGCAGGCGCAGCCGGCCCGCCGCGAGGGGCGTCCACAGGCCCGCCACCGCGAGCGCGCCGACGCTGATCACGCTGGTGGGCGTGAGCACCTGGTCGCCCTGCCGACGCGTGCCGCCCGGCGTCGCGCCGATGGTGGTCTCGAGCTCGCCGCCCAGGTACAGCCGCCGCGCGAGGAGCACCCCCGGGCGGATGGAGAAGCCCGCGAGGTGCAGCGAGGGCAGCGTGCCGGCGTCCATGGAGAAGCCGTGGTTGGCGCCGTCGTGCTCGGCCGAGCCGCTCAACATCCCCGCCCCGAGCGGCTGCGTGCGCAGCACCAGCCCCGCGCCCAGCATCAGCGGGCCGCTGCGCGCCGTGTCCCAGCCCCCATAACGACCGCAGCTCTGGAAGCCCACCACCGGGCTGCGCTCGCGGCACCCGCTGCCGCCACCGCCGCCGCCGCCACCGCCGCCGCCGCCGCCGCCACAGCCCGCCTCGACCCTCGCGGGGATGGCGCAGGCGAGGGCCACGAGGGTCACTGCGATCGAGGCGCTGCGTGTGTTCATGAGCTTCCTCCAGGGGCCAAAGGGAGTTCCCCATCGGGCGGGACCGTCAGGCACTGCGTCCACGGCGTGGCCGCGGCGGACGCGTCCCGTAGTACGCCGTCGAGGGTCAGACACACCACCGCGGGGGCGCCATCGCGGGGAACCACGGGCGCATAGGCGAGCACCTCGACGGCGCGCGAGCGATGCTCGAGGGTGGCCGGGACCACCTCGCGGCGCGGGTCATGGCGGGCGAGGTCGAGCTCGACGCCGTCGGCGTAGCGGGCGCGGGCGCGCACCGCGGAGAGGTCTACCCCCAGCGGGCGCTCGCAGCGGTTGCCGAGCTCATAGCGCACCACCGTGAAGCGCCCGGGGACGCTCGGGTGTCGCGTGAGCTGGACCCCCAGGTCGAGGCAGCCCCGGTGGGCGACCGCCGCCCATGCGTGGCGCTGCGCGAGGGCCTCGGTGTCGAGGCGTTCGTAGGTCGCGCCGCAGCCGGCGACCGTCAGGCCCAGGAGGATGTGCGCCCGCACCATCAGCCGCCGACCATGGAGCCGGTCTTCGGGAATTTCCAGTGCGGATCGTCGCAACGGGCACCTCGGGCTGTCCTACGCCGAAGCTCATCGTTGTCCTCTTCGTGCGCCTTAGGCTGCCGCGGGTTGAAACTCTGATCCTTCCCGGAATGTTCTCGGCGATGCCCGCAAGGCCGAAGTCGCTGTTTCGCGGGCCCCCTTCCCCGCTGCCGCGCGCCCTCACCCCCATCGGATGATCTTATCGCTGCCCTCATCGTGCGTAGAGCACTTGCAGGCTGCGGGCTCCGAGCTACCCGCAGAACTTCACGTGCCCGGCTGCCGCGGGTTGAAACCCACGGCAGCCAAGGGAAAGCCCGCGGCGGGCTGGTCACTGTGCCTGGACATCGGACAGGCCGCTTGCGGCCTTCACCTTGGCTGCCG
>JAUSAZ010000224.1 GCA_030652255.1 Myxococcales bacterium
CTTCCGTCTCCTCTGACGGCAGCGCCAGGACCTCCAGAGGTCCAGGCACTGCCGTCATGGGATGCGCCGACGCCAACAGCCCGATGGGGGCCGCTTCATCCAATCTCGGCAGCCGGGCGCGTGAAGTTGTGCGGGTAGCCCCGAGGTCATACCAGTAGAGCACGCTCGCCCTCCCAGCGAGTCGACGATAGCTGTAGTCTCGGTACGCCAACAGTCCGGCGTTGGGAACCTGATCTCTTGACTCGATACGATGGCGCTTCAAATGCCCAAGGCGGTCGACTCATCGCAGTGAGCCGCGACCTTCATTGCCCCGTGCTCTCGACTTCGTCCTCGTGCGGCAGGGCGATTGCACGGAGATCGACCAGCGCATCCACGACGACCTCCGGAATGGCCCGAAGCGGGCTGTAGGCATTCCAGAGGCCGCTGAAGGGAAAGTTCCAAGGGTGGGCTTCAATGACCGCACAATCGCGTGACACCAGGAAGCAGATCCACGGGTCCTCATCACCGCCATACCTCCGCCACTCCTCCTCGTTCGGCATCAACTCGGTAGTCTCCTCCTCGGCACGCTCCCGGTCGAAAGCCGCAATCCTGGCCCGCGCCCGTACGATGATGTCAGCGATATCACGCTCCAGCTCAGGGCGTCGCTCGTGCGCTGCCACCGACAGGACGAGTGCGTCCACCTCGGCGGCGCGACATTCCAACCAGAACGCGTCGCCTGCACTCAGGCTGTCCGCGGCCGAAGCTCCCGGCCGATGATCGGGCCATATCATTCGTACGATCACTGTTCAGGCGCTCCTCTCGTTGACTGCACCAGCCTTCGGCTTCCGGCCATCTTTGAACGTCGATCGCCCAACGGCTGGCCGATGGGCCGCCGCGTCGGGCGCAGTAGGCTGATTGGTGGGTGTATTGGGGCGGTCGGCACCATCGGCTTGTTGGCCAGGAACGCTCTTTGGGTACTCGCGCCCATCAGTCACCTCGCTTCCGAGGGCGCTCTTCCTCCCAAGCGTTCAAGCGCTTCTGGGCGTACGCCGCCAACTCCGCGTCTGAGTTGCATGACAGCATCTCCAGGTGCGACCTCGCCTCCTGCGTGCCGATATCGGCGAGCGCCCACGTACACTTCCGCGCCAACGCGTGACTATCGTCATGATGGAGATAGGCGTGCTTGACGACCGCGGCCCGCGCCAGCGCATCGATGCTGCGGGGGTCGCGCAACCGCTGGAGATAGCCAATGACGTCCTCGTGGCGAGTGTGCCACGGCGCGAGCAGGATTTCGCATAGGGTCGGCACGTCATCCTCTGCGAGTCCCCCGATGTTCGCGAGCAACAGTGCGCACTCTACGTCGACTGCATCCAGGTTCTCCAGCGCATGGCGCAGCACTTGGGCAACGAAGCCGGGCTGGCGTGGATCGAGCTCCGCTCGCTGGCTGAAATCGTCCAGAGAGACTCGGTCCAGCGCAAGGTCAAAGGCAAGTTGACGTTGTTCAGGGGTCATTCAAGGCTCCACGTCGAAGCAGGGTGGTCATCGCTCCCGAGGCTGCCTAACGGCTGGCCGAAGTGTCGCCGCAGCGGGCGCGGCTGGTTGACGGCGGGTGAGTTGGGGACGGTCGGCACCATCGGCTTGTTAGGTTGCGTTCCGCTTCCAGTAGTACCAGGTCTCGACACGTTCGTACTCCTGCGGCGAGAGGTCCCGTGGCGCGCGAGCCCAACGCAGGTCTGCATCCTGAACGGGGCGCCACTCAGGATCACGGGACTCTCCAGCCTGCAACGGCCGAACGTCGCACGAGAAGCGCTCCTCTGCCGCACCCAGTCGCTGGTAGTTGTCTTGGCACTCCATGAGGCATGGCCCGTTGGCGCCACCTCGGCAGGCCGGATCGAGCAATTGCACGCCATCGTCCTGCCAGAAGCACACCATGCAGATATTATGAGACCCCGGTGGCTCCGCCAGAGTCCGGTGTCCACAACAAGGGCAGGTGAAACGCTCGTCGCTCATGTCTACCTAACGTACTGGCGTTCAGTTGCAACACTTGCTGGGCGGACCTTCCACAACGCGCAGTAGATCATTGTGACGTCACAGCAGCTCGGCGCGATGATCCATTGTCAATGTCGGTGGCGAAGCCAGGAATACTTCCGGATTCCAGTTGGTCAACACGGCGATGTTCACGACCGTGCTTTGGTACGTCCACTCGCGATCATACCCGAACCTTCCGTTGTGCAAGATCTGGCACCATTCACCAGAGTGAATCGAGGCTCGCTGTCCGTGGGGGCGCTCGGGTGCGCCGCACCCGAAATGGCTCCAAACGAAGGTCACAAGCAGAGGACTCGCGTCCGGTCGAATCTCGACCCCGGCGATCTCGCGCTTCGCGTTTGCGAAGAAGTCAGCTTCTTTGACCTGTGGTTCAAACGCGGCCTCCTCGGCGAAGACAACCCGATGAAAGAACGAGTTCTGCGCTTGAACATGTCGGACAGGGAGGCGCAAGGCACGAGGTGTTCCGTTTCGCGACGAGGCCGCCGGCGCACCTCGCGACAGTTTCGTCCATCGAGTCCGGAGTTCTTGAACCACGATCATGTCGCTCCGCCTAACGACGGCTGGCCGATGTGCCGCCGCACCGGGCGCGGCGGGTTGTTGGTGGGTGAGTTGGGGGCGGTCGGCACCATCGGCTTGTTCGGCAAGCACACCGGTTCAAAAGTCATGGGTACCTACCCCGTCGGACCAGCAAGGCCCGCAAGCGAACTCGGTCCTCTTCGTTCACCGCCAGGACCAGAACCGTCGCACGGCCCTCCGCCGTCAGCCCCCTGACGAGGCCATCGGTCGTGGCCGTAAAGTGCTCTCGCCACACATCGGATCGGGGATGATACAGCGCAACGAGCAGGCCCGTCTCGGGGTCAATTGAAGCAATGTTGGGCCCCTTGTTCAGGTTACAACGGATACAGCAGAGGCACAGGTTGGCCGCGTCGTCGGACCCTCGGTGTTGCTTCCCGATGATGTGGTCGACCTGATGAGGCAGAAGCGATGCCGACTGCGGAAGTCGGCAGTACTCGCACGCGTCCTGCGCGCGCCGTACGACCAATTCCCGCACATCACGCGAGACCTTCACGACGCCGCGCGCACCGCCCAGAACTCTTCGGTCTGGAGCTTGAGGAGGCTCAGCGTGTCGTTCAGTCGAACGATCTCCGCGTATTCCTCGCGCTCTTTGGGAGTCAACACCCCCTCACCGCTCTTCGTTGCGAGCTCTTCCACGCGCGGTGAAAGGTCTCGGCTGACTGCGCTGAGCGCCGCCTCAAGCTGCTCGATAGTTCGCTTGTCCATGGCCTCTTCGCCCTACGCTGCTCGCGCCCCGTTGTCCACCGTGCGATCGCCGTTGCCCACCGCCAGCATCCCTCGCGCTGTTCTTTCCTCGGGCTTCATGCGCGATCCGACGTCTCGGTCGCTCGACCGCTGATCGTTGAAGCCGCCGAACGACTGGCCGGTCTGCCGCCGCGGTGGGTCCATCGGGTCCGCATTGGGCCGAGCGTGCGCGGTCGGCAGCACCGGCTTGTTCGGCCAGGAAGTTCCTCGCGACCGTAAACTCTCTACTAGGAAATCCAACCTCGTTTTCCCTCGATCTGTTGGATGCTACCGTCAGCATTGAATCGGACTGACCACGTACCGCCGCCACCGGCGCCACGGCCAGCCCAGCTGAGCGATATTTCGAAGGCACCTGCATCGACTTCCGTTGCATCAAGATAGTATCCATCGTCCAAGCCAGTATAGAAGATCTTGTCGAGACTCGCACCTCTGGCAAGTTCTTTGTTGATTAGCCGACATACGATAAATTCTTCCTCAAACTCACGGCATATTCTCACAAAAGCCTTCACTCTATCGTCGCCCAGCGCAGTTCGCGCAGCAGCCACCTCTCGCTCTCGTGCTGTCTTGGGTATCTTGGGTTTCCTCTTTCTCACGAGTAGTCCTCTTGCGCCCGCTCCAGCATGGCCGGTACCGGTCCATTCCTGTTGATGCTCATGCTGCTCCGTTCATCGTGAGCGATGCGGCACCGGTCGTCTCCGGATCTGTTGCCGAACATCTCAATCACCCGTGCCCCGCTGCCTATCCACATCAAGGGGAGCGTTAGACAGACGCTGCCTAACCCCCGGCATCGTCTTAGGACAGTGGCCTCGCTGCCTAACCACATGACGAGCGCGTTATACACCCGCCACCTGGCTCCCTGCCAACACCTGCCCGCCTGTCCCAGCACCTCGTCGGCCTCCTCCGCCTGCCGCCTGCCGCCTGCCGCCGCACGGCCCACGCCGTTGCGGTTCCCTCCGATGGGTCCCCTTCCACGCCCTTCGCCCTGGTGGGACCTCCCGGGACATCCCATCATGAGAATTTTCTCACCACCTGACCTCTCGGGACATCCAACTATGAGAATTTTCTCATCAATGGACCTCCTAGGACATCCCATCATGAGAATTTTCTCACCATGGGATGTCCCAGGACCTCCCACGCCGGTTCCGGAACCGGCGTCCCCGGCGACACCGGCTCCCCGCCCTCTTCCGCTCCCCCCTCCCCGCCTTCTCTCGCGTACCGCGCCCGGTGTTCGTCGATCGGCCGCAGCCCCGCCCGGATCGCCGCCCTCGTCGCCTCGTCGGCTCCCACGGTACTGCGCCCCAACCCGCAATCCGTACTCCGCGATCGCCGCCGCAAGCGCCCGCAGCGGCTCGCCCATCGCGACGTTCTCCTCGCTCGTCTCGTGCTTCGCGGTGATGCCAGGCGCCACGCCGTAGGCCGCGTGCGCGAAGTCCACCTCGCCCACGAAGCCCTTCCCCGCCCCCGCGTCGACCTCCTCGCGGAGCCCCTCGGCGGCCCCCCCCGGTCGATGCGGCGCGGCCACTGCCCGTTGTAGCGGAGCCTCAGCCACGAGCGGTCGCGCAGCGCCAGCGCATCGAGCAGCTCCCCGGCGCGCCGGGCGAGCGGGTGCCTCGCCGCGGGTAGCGCCGCCTGCGCCACCCGTCGATCGCCGAGGGCGCCCCATGCGACGTCCGCGGCGTTGTCGAAGGGCCGCTGGTCGGCCCTCGCGCGGGCAACCTCGCCCGCTCCGCCTGGCGTTCGGAGTACGACCGCTGTCCACGCCGCGCTCGTGCCGGGGAGGCACTCGCTGACCACGCCGCGATCGTACCGGGGAGGCGCTCCCTGACCATGTCGCGGCTCCCCGCGTCGAAGCATCGGATACCATCCCCCCCCACCACCCAATGCCGCGCATCGCCGCCCCCGAGCTCGAAGACTACCCCTGGTTTCCTGTCCCCCTCCGGGACGCCATGACCGGCTTCCTGCGCGTCGCCTCCGAGGCCCTCGGGGTCTCCGCCGCCGCAGCGCCGCTCGTGCTGGAGGCCATGGACGCCGCGGGCACCGACCACATCGTCGACCTCTGCTCCGGCGGCGGCGGGCCGGTGCTCTCCCTCCTCCAGCGCCTACGCGATCACCACGGCCGCGACGCCACGGTCGTGCTCACCGACCTCTACCCCAACGCCGACGCCTTCGCGCGCGCCGAGGCCGCCCTCCCCGGTCGCGCCCGCGGCCGCGGCGAACCCACGGACGCCGCCGTCGTTCCCGCCGACCTCCCCGGCGTGCGAACCCTCTTCAACGCCCTGCACCACCTGCCCCCCGCGGTGGCCCGCGCCGTGTTCGCCGATGCCGCCCGGCAGCGCCAGCCCATCGTGACCTTCGAGCTCGTCGAGCGCAGCGCCCAGGGCGCCCTCATCGTCGCGGGCCTCCCCCTCACCGTCTACGCCCTCTCCGCCTTCGTGCGACCCGCCCGCGCGTCGGCGCTCGCGCTCACCTACGCCGTGCCCGTGCTGCCCGCCGCCATCACCTGGGACGGCTTCGCGTCGTGCCTGCGCGCGTACTCCGTCGCCGAGCTGGAGGCCCTCGTCGCGCCGCTCCAGCGCGACGACTACCGCTTCCGCGTGGAGCGCAGGCGCATCCCGTGGCGACCCATGTACCTCACGAGCGTAATCGGCCTCCCGCGCTGAGCCCGCAGCGATGCCCTGTGCTCTGGTCTCATTTCTGACGAGTTCTCCGGGGCCCTTCTGGCGATCTTCCGTGGTGGGGTTCACCGCGGACCCGATGAAGCGCATCCCTCCACCGCGCGACGTGGGGCGACACCGACGGCGCACACCGCGGCACCCTGCGCTGTGACGAGCCGCGATGGATACGGCCTCGCGTCGAGGCCCGCGCCGCTCCCGCTGCCGCCCGGTGATGCGCCGCTGCGGGTCGTGCTCGACACCAACGCGGTGCTGTCGCTCTGGCACTACCGGCACCCGCGCCTCGTGGGCCTGCTGGCCTGGCTGGAGCGCCGCCGCGCCGCGCTGCTCACCCGCGAGGCGACCCTCGACGAGCTCGCGCGGGTGCTGCGCTTCCCCGACCTCGCGCTCACGGAGCACCGTCAGGCAGAACTCCTCGCCGACTACCGCGCGCGGAGCACCCCCTTCGCCGAGCCCGACCCCGCGCTGCGCGACGCCGCGCTGGCGCTGCCGCAGTGTCGCGACCGCGACGATCAGAAGTTCCTCGCGCTGGCGTGGGAGGCCGAAGCGCACCTGCTGCTCACGCGCGACAAGCGGGTGCTCGCAATGGCGACGCGGGCACCCTGGCGCGATCGCACGCTCATCGTGACCCCGGAGCGCCTGCTCCGACACGTCGACCTCGCCGTCGCGACCGCCCGCGACACCCCCGCGGTGGGGGAGACGCCATCGGGGAGGGCCGGCTGTTGACGACGAGGGCCTCGGCGCACCACACCTTCGGGCTGGCGCCCCGACGCCCATCATGAACACCGAAGCCCTCGCACTCTATGAACGTGAGCTCGGTCTCCGGCCGGTGTTCATCCAACAGCTGATGACCGGGGACGGCCCGCAGCGACCGTGGCGCGTGGCGGCCGTCGAGCGCGGCGCCTGCACCGTGCTCGGCTTCGACGAGGACGGGGCGCTGATCGAGCGCCGCGCCCGCACCGGGGCGCTCCCGGTGGCGGTGGGCGACTGGGTGCTGCTCGCGCGCGTCGAGCAGGACGTCGGGCAGGTGGAGCGCGTCCTCGAGCGCGCGACCTGGCTTCGGCGCGGGTCGGCGCACCACGAGGGCCACGGGCAGCTCATCGCGGCGAACCTCGACACGGTGTTCATCGTCGTGGCGTTCGCGGAGACCGAGAAGCTCGAACGCCGCTCGCTGCGGGCGCGGCGCCTCGACCGCTTCGTCTCCGCCGTGAAGGAGGGCGGCGCGACGCCCGTGGTCGTGCTGAACAAGGTCGACCTCACCGGGCGCGAGGAGGACGAGCTCGCGGCGCTGCGCGCGGAGCTCACGACGAGGCTCGGCGGCGTCGAGGTGCTCTGCGCCGCAGCGCTCGGGCATCGCGGCCTCGATGCGCTGGCCGAACGCCTCGTGCCGGGGGACACGGTCGCGTTCATCGGCCCATCGGGCGTCGGGAAGTCGAGCCTGATCAACGCGCTGCTCGGCCAGGAGAGACAGGGCGTCGGGGGCGTTCGTGCGCGCGACGCCAAGGGCAAGCACACGACGACCCGCCGGGAGCTGCTGCGGATGCCCTCCGGCGCGCTGCTCATCGACACCCCGGGCGTCCGCGAGTTCGCCGTGCTCTCGGACGAGGGCGTCGCCGGCTTCGAGGACATCGACGCGCTCGCGCAGCGCTGCCGGTTCTCCGACTGCGCGCACGACACCGAGCCGGGCTGCGCCGTCCGCGCGGCCGTCGAGGCCCGGGACCTCCCCGCCGAGCGCCTGGAGAGCTATCGCGACATCGAGCGCGACGCGCAGCGGCTCCGCGGCCGACAGGACGCCTACTCGCGCCACCTGGAGCACCTCGAGCAGCGGAAGTTCGGGCGCATGGTGCAGAGCGTGAAGGCCCTCAAGAACAAGCCGTGACGCCCCCCCAGCGCGCTCCGGCCGCGCACCGGCAGCGCGCCAGGAGCTCTTGCCAGGAGGCCCCCTGGTCGGCGAAGCACCGGGGCCATGCGGCGCGCGCTCCCGATCCTCGCCATGGCGGCATTGCTCTCGGCCTGCGGGGACATCGACGACCCCGACGCAGCGGACGCCTCCCCCGATGTCGAAGGCATCACGGACGCCGTCGCCCTCGACGTCGTCGCGCCGACGGACCTCGCCCCGCAAGACCTAGGCCCCGACGCGGCGAACGTCCCCGACGTGGCGAACGTCCCGGACGCGGCGCGGGTCGACGCAAGCGTTGACGCGAGCCGTGATGCGGGCGCCGACGCGAGCCGTGACGCGGGCGCCGACGCGGGCCGTGACGCGGGCGCCGACGCCGGTCCTACGCTGGTGAGCGTGTCGCATGAGCGGGAGTTTCGCGCGGCCTGGGTGGCGACCGTCTTCAACATCGACTGGCCCAGCCGCACGGGGCTCTCGGCGGCCGCGGCGCAGTCGGAGCTCGCGGGCATCGTCGACGTGGCGGCGCGCAACGGACTCAACGCGCTCGTCTTCCAGGTGCGCCCCGAGGGCGACGCGCTCTACCGCTCGGCGCTCGAGCCCTGGAGCCGCTTCCTCACCGGCCGCCAGGGCGGTGACCCGGGGTGGGACCCGCTGGCCTGGCTCGTCGAGCGCGCCCACGCCCGCGGCGTCGAGGTGCACGCGTGGCTCAACCCCTACCGCGCCCGCACCAGCGCGAGCGGCACCTCGGTGCGCCCGCACATCGCGGCGACCAACCCCGAGGCGATGGTCCCCTACGACGGCGTGCTCTGGATGGACCCGTCGCGCGCCGTCGTGCAGGACCGCGCCGTGGACGTCATCCGCGACCTCGTCGCCCGCTACGAGGTCGACGGCGTCCACTTCGACGACTACTTCTACCCCTACCCCGAAGCCGGGATGCCCTTCCCCGACAGCGCCCAGTTCGACCGCTACCGGGCCGGCGGCGGCGCCCTCTCCCTCGGCGACTGGCGCCGCGACAACGTCAACCGCCTCGTGCAGCGCGTGGGCGAGACCGTCGCCCGCGATCGCCCCGACGCGCGCTTCGGCATCTCGCCCTTCGGCATCTACCGCCCCGGCACCCCGCCGGGCATCTCCGGGCTCGACGCCTACGCCTCCATCTACTGCGACGCGCCGCTCTGGATGGCCCGCGGCTGGGTCGACTACCTCGCCCCGCAGCTCTACTGGCCCAGCACGCAGACCGCGCAGGCCTACGGCACGCTCATCCAATGGTGGGCGGGGCTCACCCGCGACGGGCGCTCCATCTTCGCGGGCACCAGCCTCTCGCGCCTCGGCTCCTCCAGCGCGTGGACCGTCGACGAGCTACGCCGCCAGGTCGAGCTCACCCGCGCCCAGCGGACACGCGGCGCCCGGGGCAACGTGTTCTTCACCATCGACGAGCTGCGCACCAACCGCATGGGCGTGGCCGACATGCTGCGCAGCACCTTCTACGCCTCCCCCGCGCTCAGCCCTCCCATCGGCGCGCGCCGCGGCGACCGCGTCGAAGCCCCCGTCGTGTCCGTGTCGGGCCTCTCCGTGGCGCTCTCGCACCCCGCGCGCGCCTCGCTCCGCGCCTGGGTCGTCTACCGCCGCGAGGGCGCCTCCTACGTCATCGACCGCATCGTCCCCGCGGCGACGGGCTCGGTCACCCTCGCGGCGGGCGCCTGGGCGGTGAGCGCCGCGAGCCGCGCCGGGGTCGAGAGCCAGGGCGTGGCGATCACCCTGCGGTAGGGCGGCGGGCCTCACCGTCGTGCTCGCGACCTGCGCGACCTTCGGCGCCCGGCGGATTGCGCTACGGGCCCACGGCCACCATGCAGGGCCCATGACCGTCGAGACTCTGATCGTGTGGGCCGTCGTGGGATTGATCGCGGGCTGGCTCGCCTCGGCGGTCGTGGGCGGTGCGCTCGGCATCGTCGGCGACATCGTCGTGGGCGTGGTCGGGGCCTTCATCGGCGGCTTCGTCTTCCGTCAGCTCCACATCTCCGTACCCTTCGGGGGGCTGCCCGGGACCATCTTCGTCGCCTTCATCGGCGCGGTGATCCTGCTCGCGCTGCTGCGGCTGTTTCGTCGCTAGCACCTCCGGGCTCAAGTCACCCCGCGCCGACCGGAGCGTGATCGCCGACGCGCGCTGGTGATACCGTCGCCGGCCATGCGCCACCTCGCCCCCGGCCTCGCCCTCGCGCTGCTCGCGACCGCCTCCTGCTCGACCGGCACCTCCGTCGTCGGCGGCGCCCTCGACGTCCCCACCACCGACGTCGTCGCCCTCGACACCGCCGTCGCCGACCGGCCCGAGCTCGACGCCGACGCGCCCTCCGCCGACGCCAGCCTCGACGCGCCCGACGCGCCCGCCGACGTCCCCGCCGACGCGCCCTTCCGATGCGCCACCAACGCCGACTGCGCCGGCCGCGCGGGCCCCGTCTGCGACGTCGCCTCGGGCGCCTGCGTGCAGTGCGTCCCCTCGGCGGACACCTGCCCCGTGGGCCAGTACTGCGTCGCCGCGAGCAACACCTGCGCGCCCGGGTGCCGCGACGACTCCGCCTGCTCCGCCGCCTCCGACGCCGGCACGGTCTCCCGGCGCTGCGACACCACCACCCGCGCGTGCGTCGACTGCGTCACCGACGACCACTGCCCCTCGGGCAACCTCTGCGTGGGCAACCTCTGCGTGATGGGGTGCAACGCCGGCCGCGCCTGCCCGTCGGGCCAGACGTGCTGCTCCGGCGGCTGCGTCGACACGCAGTCCAACACCGCGGCGTGCGGCATGTGCGACGCCCGCTGCGCGGTGCCCAACGCGGCCGCCGCGTGCCTCAACGGGAGCTGCGCAGTCGGCGCCTGCACCGCCCCCTACGCCGACTGCAACGGATCGCCCACCGACGGCTGCGAGGCCAACACCCAGACCGACGTCAACCGCTGCGGCGCCTGCGGCACCTCGTGCCCGCCGCGCGCCAACGCCGCCAGCGCCTGCGCCGCGGGGGTGTGCGCCTTCACCTGCGACGCCGGCTTCGCGGACTGCAACAACGACCCCACCGATGGCTGCGAGGTCGACATCCGCACCAGCGTGGGAAGCTGCGGGCGCTGCGGCGCCGCGTGCTCCCTCGCCAACGCCACGGCCACCTGCGCGGCCGGCACCTGCGCCATCGGGATGTGCTCCGCCGGCTTCGGCGACTGCGACGGCAACGCGCCCAACGGCTGCGAGACCGACACCCGCACCAGCGTCTCCCACTGCGGCGCCTGCGGCACCGCCTGCGCCGGCGCCCCCAACGCCGTCCCGGCCTGCGCCAACGGGGCCTGCGCGCTGACCTGCACCGCGGGCTTCGCGGAGTGCGACGGCAACGCCGCCAACGGCTGCGAGGTCGACACCCGCAGCAGCGCCACCCACTGCGGCGGCTGCGGGCGCACCTGCAACCTCCCCAACGCCACGGCGACCTGCGCGGGCTCGCTCTGCGCCGTCGGCGCCTGCGCGACGGGCTTCGCCGACTGCGACGGCAACGCGGCCAACGGCTGCGAGGTCGACACCCGCACCAGCGCCGCCCACTGCAACGGGTGCGGGATGGCCTGCGCCTTCGCCAACGCGGCCTCGAGCTGCGCGGCGAGCGCGTGCGTGCTCGGGGCCTGCGCCGCGGGCTTCGCCGACTGCGACGCCACGGCGGCCAACGGCTGCGAGGTCGACACGCGCAGCACCGTGACGAGCTGCGGGATGTGCGGCCGCACCTGCGCCCTCGCCAACGCGACGGCCGGGTGCGCGGCGGGCGCGTGCACCGTCGCGAGCTGCAACGCGGGCTTCGCCGACTGCGACGGCAGCCCGGCCAACGGGTGCGAGGTCGACACGCGCACGAGCGACGCGCACTGCGGGATGTGCGGGCGCGCGTGCGTGGGCGGCAACGCCTGCGCGGCGGGGGCGTGCGGTCCGATGGTGAGCTGCGCGGCCATCCACGCGCGCTTCCCGGCGCTGGCGAGCGGGGTGTACAGCATCGACCCCGACGGGGCGGGCGCGGGCGCGGCGCCCTTCGACGCGTACTGCGACATGACCACCGAGGGCGGCGGCTGGACCCTCGTGGCCACCGCGCACAACTCCGCGCTGGCGGTCGCCGACACCCGCCGCTGGAACACCGAGGCCGTCTTCACCGACGCGAGCACCTTCGGCACCGTGACCGCGCGCGCCACCGACGACTACAAGTCCCCCGGCTGGAACACCGTCCCCGGCGCCGACTTCCTGGTGCAGACCAACGAGTACTACTTCGGGTTCCGCGCGCTGCTGGGCGCCCAGGGGGTCGGGCGCTTCATCGCCACGCACCCGCAGTGGACCGCCACCGCGTGCGCGACGTCCTGGATCCGCAGCGGCGTCGACTTCGCCTCGGCGAACCTCACGACCACGGCGCGCGCCACGCTGGGCCTGGTCCTGCGCGGCCTCGACTTCAACGCCGCGCCCAACGGCTGCTTCCCCGGCATCGGCCCCACCCGCGTGGCCGGCGGCAACGAGAACGCCACCATCGGCTTCGGAGCCGGCCCCGGCTGGTGGGTCTTCGGCGTGGGCAACACCCCCAACGGCTTCGCGACCTGGGGGGCCTACGACGCCGGGCTCTTCAACCTCGCGTCCACCAACAGCCAGTCGGTGACGTGCAACCAGACGACCAACCTGCCGGGCAACTTCCCCTGCAACGCCAACAACCGCTGGACCGTCGGTGTGGGCTACGACCGCACCGACAAGGTCACCTACGTGCAGATGCTCGTGCGCTGACCTCCAGGCCCGGCGCCCCGCCAGGGGATTGGCCCATGGGCCGCGGCGCGCTCGACCGCCGCGTCGGCGCCGGGGCGTCGAGCACCTCGCGCACCTTGCCCAGCAGCGTGACCGGCGTGATCGGCTTCGACAGGTACGCAGCCCCGGCCTCCGGCGCCCCTTCGCTCACGACGGAGTTCTCGGTGTACCCGGAGACGTAGAGCACCCGCATCCCGGGCCGCAGCGGGGCGAGGCGCGACGCGAGCTGCGGGCCGTTCATCCGGGGCATCACCACGTCGGTCAGGAGCAGGTCGATGTCCGCGCCGTGCTGCTCGCAGATCAGCAGGGCCTCGCCGGCGTTGGCCGCGTCGAGGACGTGATAGCCGCTGCGCAGGAGGATGCCGCACACCACCTCGCGCACCAGCGGCTCGTCCTCGACCACCAGCACGGTCTCCGAGCCCCGGCCGGGCAGGGCCGCGGGGGACGCCACCGTCTCCGGGCTCCCCAGGGAGACCTCCCGCGGGAAGCAGACCGTGAACTTCGCCCCGCGGCCGGCCTCGCTCTCCACCCAGACGTGGCCGCCCGACTGCTTCACGATGCCGAACACGGTCGAGAGCCCGAGGCCCGTGCCCTTCCCCTTCGCCTTGGTCGTGAAGAAGGGCTCGAAGATCCGCGCCCGCGTGGCCTCGTCCATGCCCAGCCCGCTGTCGGCCACGGAGAGCGCCACGTACGCGCCCGGCGCCAGGTCGATGTGCCTCCCGGCGAAGTCCTCGTCGAGCTCCATGGCCGACGTCGCGATGGTGAGCCGGCCGCCGTCGGGCATCGCGTCGCGCGCGTTGACCACGAGGTTCATGATGACCTGCTCGACCTGCCCCGGGTCGGCCACGCACCGCCCCGCGCCGGGCGTCGCCGCGAGGCTGAGCACGATGTCCTCGCCGAGCAGGCGCAGCATCAGCTTCTCCATGTCGAGGACGACCTCCGCGAGGTCGAGCGCCCGCGGCTCCAGCACCTGCTGCCGGCTGAAGGCCAGGAGGTGGCGGGTGAGCCCGGCCGCCCGGGCCGCGGCCCGCTGGATCTGGCCCACGTCCTCGAACATCGGGTCGCCCGGGAGCAGGTCGCCGCTGACCAGGTCGGCGTAGCCCGAGATCACCGAGAGCACATTGTTGAAGTCGTGCGCGACCCCGCCGGCCAGGCGCCCGACGGCTTCCATCTTCTGCGCCTGGCGAAACTGCGCCTCCAGCTCGCGGCGCTCGGTGACGTCCTCGGCCACGCCCGCCACGCGGACCACCCGCCCGCTCGCGTCGCGCACCGGGAAGGCCTTGTCGTGGATCCAGCGCACGGCGCCGTCGGGGCGCACGATGCGGTACTCCAGGTCGTAGTCGCCCGCGAGGTGCAGGGCCCGCGAGGCGCGCACCACCCGCTCGCGGTCGTCCGGGTGCAGCGACGCCGCCCACTCCCTCGGCACCGCCTGGACCGGCGTGCACGGCCGGCCCCAGATGACCTCGTACGCCGGGCTCACGTAGATCATCTGCCTGCCCACCACGTCGGAGAGCCAGAACACCTCGCGGATGCTCTCCGCCAGCTCGCGGAAGCGCTCCTCGCTCGCGCGCAGCGCCTCCTGGCCGCAGCGGCGCTCGGTGACGTCCATGGCCATCGCGAGGACGCCCTCGAAGCGCCCGTCGGCGTCGTGCAGCGGCGTGGCCTCGATGAGCACCCAGACCTCCGAGCCGTCCCTCCGCCGCAGGCGCGTCTCGTCGCGGCCGCTCACCCCGGCGCGCCGCACCGCGTGGCGCCCCGCCGCCGCGGCGCGGTCTTCGGGGAACACGAAGGTGTCCCTGTGCAGCCCGATGAGCTCGCTCGGGTCGTCGTGGCCCAGGAGCATCGCGGTGCGCCCATTGGCGAAGGTGATGCGCTGCTCCCCGTCGAGCATCCACACGCTCTCGCCCGTCGTGGCGATGAGCTGGTGGAAGCGCGCCTCGGCGGTGCGCTGCGCCTCGCCCGCGCGGCCGGCCTGGTAGCGCAGCGCCCGCCCGGTGGCGAACTGTCGGGCGTTGGCGAGCGCGAAGCACGCGTGCCCTGCGAGCGCCTCGACGAGCGCGACGACCTCCGCGTCGGGGGCCTCGCGCCCGGCGCCGCGCCACGTGATCGAGAGCGTGCCGACCGGCCGGCCGTAGGCGCGCATCGGCACGACGAGCAGGCTCATGGGCCCGAGCGCCACGAAGGCCGCGCGGTCGTGCGGCCGGAGCCTCGACGACGACGGCGCCGGGTCGACGTCGCGCTCGAAGACGACCCGCCCCGACCGCAGCGCCCGCGCCTCCGGCAGCTCCGTGGCGTCGATGGCCATGGGGCCCCCGTCGGCGAGCCCGCGGAGCATCTCCGCCATCCCCGGGTCGCGGTCGAAGGAAGCCACAGGGAGCAGGGTCTCGCCCTCGTCGGACACCAGCGCCAGCACGCAGCTGCCCCCGACGAGCTCCGAGGTCCGCTCGACGATCAGCTCGACGAGGGAGGTGAGGTCCGGCGTCGCCTCGGCGAAGGCCCGCGTGATCTCGACCAGCTGCCGCAGGGAGTTCGCGGATCTCGTCGTCGATCCGTGGAGTCGTGCCGTGGCCATCGCGCGGATGGTACGCGCGCGGCGAGGCCCCGGTCACGCCCGAGCGTCTGTCGTCATGGACACCGACGCGTCTCCCTGCCTGAGCTACGCGTGCTCCCCAACGGCATGACCCATGGGTTGCGTTCCGGGGTGCGCTTCACCACGCATCGGCCGTGTGCTCCCCCGCCGCCCGGTCGCGGACCCTGCTCGCCGCCCTCGCCCTCGGCGCCGCCGCATGCCGCGGCCCGCAGTCGGCGCTCGACCCCGCCGGGCGCGGCGCCGACCGCATCGCCACCCTCTTCACCATCATGGCCGTCGGGGCCGCCGTCGTCTGGCTCGCCATGGTCGCCCTCACCGTCTTCGCCGTCCGCGTCCACGCGGCGCCGCGCGTCGAGCGCCGCACCGCCCTCTTCATCCTCGGCGGCGGCGCGCTCGTGCCCACGGTGGTGCTCACGGCGCTGCTCGTCTACGGCCTCGCGCTGCTCCCCGAGCTCGTCGCCCCGGCCCCCGCCGGGAGCCTCCGGGTGGCGGTCACCGGCGAGCAGTGGTGGTGGCGCGTGCGCTACCCGGGCCCCGACGGGCGCACGGTCGAGCTCGCCAACGAGGTGCACCTGCCCCTCGGCCAGGCCGCCGACCTGCGGCTCGACAGCGCCGACGTCATCCACTCGTTCTGGATCCCCTCGCTCGGCGGCAAGCTGGACATGTTCCCCGGGCGCACGTCGCGCCTCGCGCTCTGGCCCACCCGCGCCGGCCGCTACCGGGGCGTGTGTGCCGAGTACTGCGGCGCCTCCCACGCCCTCATGGCCTTCGCCGTCGTCGTCGAGCCCCGCGCCGCGCTCGACCGCTGGCTCGCCCATCAATCCGAGCCCGCGCGCCCGCCGACCACTCCCCTCGGCGCCCGCGGCGCCGCGCTCTTCCTCGCCGACGGCTGCGGCGCCTGCCACGCCGTGCGCGGAACCCCCGCGGCCGGCACCCTCGGGCCCGACCTCACCCACGTCGGCAGCCGCCACGGCCTCGGCGCCGCCACCCTGCCCAACGACGCCGGCACCTTCGCCCGCTGGATCACCCACCCCGAGTCCCTCAAGCCCGGCGTCCACATGCCGGCCTTCGGGATGCTGCCCCCCGCCGACGTGCGCGCCCTCGCCGCCTACCTGGAAGAACTCCAATGAGCCAAGAGCCTCCGGACCTCGAACCGCTCGCCGAGGCGCCCTCCGACGAGGTGCAGCGCGGGCAGCGCGAGCGCCTCCTCGCCGCATGGAAGACGCCCACCGGCTGGCGGAGCTGGTCGGCGGTCAACAACACCTCCATCGGCCGCTGGTACATGATGGCGGCCTTCTGCTTCTTCCTCTTCGGCGGCGTGCTCGCGCTGCTCATGCGGATACAGCTCGCCGTCCCCAACAACACCTTCCTCTCCGCCGAACGCTACAACCAGGTCTTCACCATGCACGGCACGGTGATGATGTTCCTCTTCGCGATACCGATGTTCGAGGCCTTCTCGATCTTCGTGCTGCCGCAGATGCTCGGCGCCCGCGACCTGCCCTTCCCCCGGCTCTCCGCCTTCGGCTTCTGGAGCTACGCCCTCGGCGGCACCTTCTTCTGCGCCTCGCTGCTCTTCAACGCAGCCCCGCGCGGCGGATGGTTCATGTACCCGCCATTGACCACACGCTATCAGCCCGGCATCGGCGCCGACTTCTGGCTCCTGGGCTTATCCTTCATCGAGGTCGCCGCCATCGCCGCCGCCGTCGAGCTCATCGTCGGCGTGCTCAAGTGCCGCCCGCCGGGCATGCGCCTCAACCTCATCCCCCTCTACGCCTGGTACCTGCTGGTGGCCGCGGCGATGATCCTCTTCGCCTTCCCCCCGGTCATCGCCGGGAGCCTGCTGATGGAGGTCGAGCGGGCCTTCGACTGGCCCTTCTTCGACACCGCCCGCGGCGGCGACCCGCTGCTCTGGCAGCACCTCTTCTGGCTCTTCGGTCACCCCGAGGTCTACGTCATCTTCCTGCCGTCGGTGGCCATCGTCGCGATGATCGTTCCCACCGTCGCGCGCCGCGCCATCGTCGGCTACTCGTGGATCGTCCTCGCCGCGGTCGGCACCGGCTTCCTCAGCTTCGGCCTGTGGGTGCACCACATGTTCACCACGGGGCTCCCGGGCATCTCCCTCGGGCTCTTCTCCGCGGCCTCCGAGGCCGTCGCCATCCCCACCGGCATCCAGCTCTTCTGCTTCATCGCCACCCTCGCCGCGGGGAAGGTCTCCCGCTCGGTGCCGATGCTCTTCGTCTTCGGCGGCCTCGCCAGCTTCGTCATGGGCGGGCTCACCGGGGTGATGGTCGCGCTCGCCCCATTCGACTTCCAGGCCCACGACACCTTCTTCATCGTCGGACATCTCCACTATGTCCTGATCGGGGGTTCGATCTTCCCCGTGGTCGGCGGCATCTATTATTTCTATCCCCTGTTCGATGGGAAGCTGCTGTCCGACAAGCTCGGGCGCGCGACCTTCTGGCTGATGTTCACGGGCTTCCACGTGACCTTCCTGCCGATGCACCTCACCGGCCTGCGCGGCATGCCCCGGCGGGTGTTCACCTTCGCCCCGGGCCTCGGCTTCGACCGCGCCAACCTCGTCTCCACCGTCGGGGCCTTCATCCTCGCCGCGGGCGTGCTGGTCTTCGTCTGGGACCTCCTCCGCTCCAAGAAGACGCAGCCCACCTGCGCCCGCAACCCCTGGAACTCAGGCTCGCTGGAGTGGCTACAGGAGATGCCCGACAAGCCCTGGGGCGTGCGCTCCATCCCCGAGATCGACCGGCGCTATCCCTTGTGGGATCAGCCGAACCTCATGCGCGACGTAGACGAGGGCCGCTTCTTCCTCCCCGACGCTGAGGAGGGCAAGCGCGAGACCCTGGTCACCAGCGTCATCGACGCCCGCCCGGTGCAGTGCCTGCGCGTGCCGGGCCCCAGCTGGATCGCCCTCTACGCCGCCTTCTTCACGGGCGGCGCCTTCATCACCTCCACCTTCCATTGGTGGAAGGCCGCGCTCGCCAGCTCGGTCCTCGCGCTCGGCGCCATCCTCTACTGGCTCTGGACCGGCACCGCGATCATCCCCGAGAAGGAGACCAAGGACGTGGGCCTCGGGGTGACCCTGCCCCTCTACGTCTCGGGCCCCGCGTCCGTGGGGTGGTGGGCGATGTTCATCACGATGCTGGGCGACGCCACCGCCTTCGTCTGCCTCGTCTTCGGCTACTTCTACTACTGGACCATCCACCAGGACTTCGCCCGCGCCGCGGCCCAGGGCCCCGGGCTTCTATGGCCCCTCCTCGGCGGCGGCGCCCTCGTCGCCTCGTGGGCCCTCACGCTGCTCGCCCGCCGCGCCAACCGCCGCGACCGCGCCGCCCTCTTCTACGCCTCCATGCTCTCCGCCGTGGCGCTCGCGATCGCGGGCTCCTGCGCGCTCATCGCCGGCCCTTCGCGCACGGGCCTCGACCCGACGCGCCACGTCTACCCCGCCATCGTCTGGATGCTCGTCGCCTGGACGGTCTTCCACGTCGGCCTCGGGGTCGTGATGCAGCTCTATTGTGTGGCCCGCCGCGCGGCCGGGCGCATGACCGCGCGCCACGACATCGACGCCGCCAACGTCTCCCTCTACTGGCACTTCACGGCGCTCACGGCCTTCGTCACGGTCGCCGTGATCGCGGGCTTCCCGAGGGTCGCGTGAGCCCGGAGGCCCCCGATGACGAGTCCAACCAGAGCCTGTGGTTCGTGGTCGCCGCGCCGCTCTGCTGGGCCGCCCACTTCCTGGTGAGCTACGCCACCGTCGCCGTGTGGTGCGAGCGCTACGCCGGCCGCGACGGGTCGCTCTACCAGGCCCGCGTGGCGGTGGCGGCGTACACCGCGGCGGCGCTCGGGGGCATCGGCCTCATCGCGCTCGCCGCGTGGCGGCGCTACCAGCACGGCGGCGGCACCGAGGCCTTCGACGCCGACACCCCGCTGGGGCGCCACCGCTTCATCGGCTCGGCCACGCTGCTGCTCTCGGCGCTGAGCGCCGTCGCGACGGCCTACTCCGCGCTCACCGTCGTCTTCATCCGGGACTGCCACTGATGCGCGCCGTGCTCGCCCTCCTCGGCGCCGCGACGCTCGCGCTCGCCTGGCTGGGCCCCTCTCCGACGCTGCGCCGCGCCTTCTCGGTGCACATGGGACTGCACGTCGCGGTGGTGGCCGTCGCCGCGCCGCTGCTGGCCCTCGCGATCGCCGGTGGGCGCCTCGACCCCGTGCGCCGCGCGCCCGCGTGGCTGCCCCCCATCCCGGTGTCCCTGCTGGAGTTCGCGGTGGTGTGGACCTGGCACGCGCCGGCCCCCCACCACGCCGCGCAGCACCACGCCGGGTGGTGGGCGCTGGAGCAGGCGAGCTTCCTGTTCTCGGGCACGCTCCTGTGGATCGCCGCCTTCGGAGGCACTGGGCCCCAGCGCAGCGAGCGCGCGGCGGCGGGCGTGGTGGCCCTGCTGCTCACGTCGATGCACATGACCCTGCTGGGCGCGCTGCTCGCGCTCGCGCCGCGCCCGCTCTACCCGAGCTGCGGCGCGTACCCCGGGCTGAGCGCCCTGCAGGACCAGCACCTGGGCGGCGCGATCATGCTGCTGGTGGGCGGCGCCGTGTACCTGCTGGGGGGCGTCGCCCTGACGGCGAGCGTGCTGCGCCGCGCGCCCGCGACGGAGGGCGCGTGAGGCGCCACTGGAAGAAGCTGCTGGCGGCGGCCCTGGCGCTGGGCGCGCTGGGGATGATCGTGGCGGTGTCGGGGGTGATCCCGGTGCGCGCGAGCGGCGGGCACTGGGCGGTGACGGAGTGGCTGCTGCACTTCGCCATGCGGCGCTCGGTGGCGACGCACTCGATGGGCACGACGGCGCCGCGGCTCGACGACCCGGCGATGGCGCTGAAGGGGGCCGTGCACTACGACCTGGCGTGCAGCCCCTGCCACGGGAGCCCGGCGCAGCGGTCGCCGCGGCTGGCGCGGGGGATGGTTCCGCCGCCGCCGTACCTGGCCCTGACGCTCGGGCAGTGGGACCAGGCGGAGCTGTTCGACATCGTGCGCCACGGGGTGAAGTTCACCGGGATGCCGGCGTGGCCGACGGCCGGGCGCGACGACGAGGTGTGGGCCGTCGTGGCCTTCCTTCGGGCGCTCCCGCGACGCGACGCGGCGGCGTACGAGCGCATGGTGCGCGGCGACACGGCGGTGACGGTGGTCTCGGCGGAGGTGCCGTCGCTCGTGGTGGACAACTGCGGGCGCTGCCACGGGGTCGACGGACGCGGCCGCGCCCCGGGCGCCTTCCCCGCGCTGGCGGGGCAGCGGGTGGAGTACCTCCTGGCGTCGCTGGAGGCCTACGCCCGCGGCGCGCGCCACAGCGGGATGATGGGTCCCGTGGCGGCGGAGCTCACCCCCGAGGAGAGGGTGACGCTCTCGCGGTACTACAGCGGGCTCCCGGCCCTGCCGGCGACGGAGGGCGGCGACGCGGCGGCCATCGCGCGCGGTGCGGAGATCGCGCGGCGCGGCGTGCCGGGAGCGCGCGTACCGGCGTGCGCGAGCTGTCATGGACCGGGCGGCGTCGAGCGCAACCCGCGGCACCCCAGGCTGGCGGGGCAGCACGCCGCGGAGCTCGCGTTGCAGCTCGAGCTCTTCCGGCAGGGCGTGCGCGGCGGGACCTCCTACGTCCACCTGATGGCCCCGGTGGCCCGGGGATTGACCCGCTCGCAGGCGCGCGACGTGGCGGCCTACTACGCCTCGCTCGCGGAGCCGCGTTGACGCCCTGTGGCGCGCGACCCGCTACCGGCGCGACGGCCGCGGCCCAAGAGCTCTTGCGGCGCGCGACGCGCCCAGCAGCTGAGGAGAACCCCATGAGCAAGGCGCCCCCCACCCGCCCCGACGGGAACAACTTCGACATCTCCACCGGACGCGTGACCACCGACGACAACCAGAACACCACCCAGGAGCGCCCCGCGGGCCTGCCCAACGAGCGCACCGGCCGCGAGTGGGACGACAAGATCGACGGGGTCCCCGGCGCGTCCTCCAACCTCAAGCGCCAGGCCCAGGACACCCCCGCGGCCCTGGAGACGGTCGAGCCCGGCCAGACGCCCAGCCGCAAGTCCACGCGCGGCTCGACGAGCCACCTCAAGGCCGCGACGCCCAAGACCACCGCGGTGCGCAACGCGGTGCGCAGCCCCAGCGCCCGCGCCAAGCGCTCGCAGGCCAAGCGCTGAGCATTCCCCTCCCGCACGCCCAGGGCGACGGTGCCAAAACGCCTTGATTTCGTGGGCCCCCTTCCCCGCTGCCGCGTGCCCTACCCCCATCGGATGATGGGGGCAGGGCTCCGACGCCCGCAGCGTAGGGGATCGACCGAGAGGCCTCGGATCCTGTCAATTCGAGCACCTGTTCATCAGTCCCCTGAGCCCTGCCCCCATCATCCGATCTCATCGTTGCCCTCTTCGTGCGCGAACCGCTCGCAGGCTGGGGTGACGAGCCATCGCGCGGAACCCCAGCCATCCTCACACCTCCGCGCCCCCGCTGCCGCGGGTTGAAACCCACGGCAGCCTAAGGTGAAGGCCGCAAGCGGCCTGTCTGATGTCCAGGCACAGTGACCAGCCCGCCGCGGGCTTTCCCTTGGCTGCCGTGGGTTTCAACCCGCGGCAGCGGGGGCGCGAAGGTGTGCGGATAGCCCGGA
>JAUSAZ010000003.1 GCA_030652255.1 Myxococcales bacterium
GCCCGGGGCCCGGAGCGCGCGCAACCCCGGGCTGGGCCTGTACCTGGTGCGGCAGTTCGTGGAGCTGCACGCCGGCAGCGTGGCGGTGGAGACCACCGCCCCGGACGGCGGGATGCGGTACACCGTGACCCTCCCCTCCGCGGGCTGCGAGATGACGGCTGCATCGATCGGAGCGTCGACGTGACCCACCCCACGGAGCGCCAGGGCAGGCTGCGCAGGCTCGAGATCTTCCGACCCTTCTCCCCCGCCGACCTCGACGCGTTCGACGCGCTCGCGCGCGAGCGCTGGCTCGAGCCCGGCGACGCCATCTGCCGCGAGGGCGACCGCGGCGGGGCCCTCGCGATCGTGCTCCAGGGCGAAGGCACGGTGAGGCTCCGCGGGGCCCCGGAGCACTCCGCGGAGGTCGCCTCCCTCGGCGCGGGCTCGATCGTCGGGGAGGGCGCCTTCCTCGACCCGGCGCCGCGCTCGGCCACGGTCGTCGCGTCGGTGCCGACGGTGATCGTGGAGCTCGATCGCGGCGGCTTCGAGGCGCTGCTGCGCGACCACCCGCGGGCCGCGTCGCACCTCCTCGGGATCATCCTGCGCGACGTCGCCCGGCGGCTCCGCGGCGTCGACCGGCGCGTCGCCATCGAGCTCGGCGAGGTCAGCGCCTACGCGCCCCTGACGGGCCCGCCCGGGGCCTCGGACGACGACCCGGGCGTCGTCGGCGGGACGTCCATCACCCCGGCCGACCTGCGGGCCTGCGGGGCGGCCTTCCTCGGCCGCGACGAAGGCCTGGCGACGCTGCTTCGGGCGTGCACCGAGCGCCGCTTCGAGGCCGGCGCGGTGCTCTCGCATCAGGGCTCCGAGGCGCGCTCGTGCTTCATCGTGGTCTCGGGCTCGGTCGCGGTGGTGAAGTCCCTGATGGCCTCCGAGCGGGTGCTCACCACCCTCGGCCCCGGCGCGATCGCGGGGCAGTTCGCGCTCGTCGACCGGGCGCGCCGCTCGTCGACGCTGCGCGCGCTGACCCCGGTGGTGGCGCTCGAGCTCGGCCGCGACGCCTTCGACCGCCTGCTCGCCGCGAGCAGCCCCGTCGCGCTGGGCCTCCAGCAACACCTCGGGGCGACCAGCGTGCGGCAGCTCCGCGAGGCCAACCGGCGCCTCGCCGCGGTGCTCGTCGGGCGGGCCCGCCGCGCGCCGGCCCCGAGCGCCCCGGAGCCCCCGGCCGGCGAGCGCCGGCGCCGCGACCTGGAGTACATCCAGGCCGCCGTCGAGGAGGTCGACGTCGACCTCGACGTGATCGAGATGAGCGGCGACGACCTCATCGCCCTCGGCGAGGCGCCTCCGCCCGCAGGCCCGCCGCCCCTGCCGACGCATCGCCGCTGAGCCACGGCGCCGCGCACGACCTGCGCGCACGGCGCACCCTCATCGCGGCGCGCGCCCGCCGGCTCGCTGCGGGGGGTAAGGGGGCGCGCAGGGGGCACGGCCGTTGCTCGACGCGCCCGCATGAGCGGACGAAGGCTGGTCATCATCGGCGGCGGCCTCGCGGGCCTCTCCGCTGGCTGCTACGCGCTCGCGAGCGGCTTCCGGGTCACCGTCGTCGAGCACAACCTCACGCTCGGCGGCGTGTGCACCTCGTGGTACCGCGGCGGGTACATCGTGGACGGCTGCATCCACTGGCTCACCGGCGGGCCATTCGACTCGATCTACCGCGAGCTCGGCATCCTGCCCGACCTCGCGCTGCGCCCGCTGCAGGAGTTCGTGACGTACCGCGACGCGCCGAGCGGCGCCTCGGTCTCGGTGTGCTCCGACCTCGACCGGCTCCGCGACAACCTCCGGAGCATCGCCCCCCACGACGTCGACGAGATCGACCGGCTCATCGAGGGAGCCGTCGAGGTGGCCACGATGTCCCCGTCCATCGACCGCCCGCCGGAGCTGTCCACCCTGCGCGACCAGGTGCGGCTGCTGGGCGAGATCGCGCCGCACGCCCGCGCCCTGCTGCACTTCCGGGGCAGCGTCGACGCGTGGGCCTCGCACCGGCTCCACAGCCCGCGGCTGCGCCGGCTGGTCACCCACCTGGTGCCCGACGGGGCCCCGGCGCTCTTCCTCCTGATGACCCTCGGGTACCTCTCCCGGGGCTGGCTCTCGCGCCCGGTGGGCGGCAGCGGCGCCCTGCGCGACCTGCTCGCCGCCCGCTTCCACGACCTCGGCGGCAAGACCCTCCTGCACTCGACCGTCGACGAGGTGCTCGTCCGCGGCGACCGCGCGTGCGGCGTCCGCCTGGCGGACGGGAGCGAGCTCGAGGCCGACGCGGTGTTCTCCACCGCGAGCGCGCCGGAGACGGTGTTCCGCCTGCTGGGCGGGCGCTACGGCGCGGGCGAGCTGCGCGAGCGCATGGGCCGCTGGAGCCTCTTCGAGCCGGCCCTGCTCGCGAGCTTCGGCGTGGCGACGCCCTTCGCCGACACGCCCCCGTCGCTGCTCATCGACGGCATCGCCCCCTTCGAGGCCGGCGGCGCCTGGAACGACCACCTCCATCTCCGGCTGTTCAACGAGGGGCCGGAGTTCGCCCCGGCGGGGCACACCGTGGTGCAGGCGATGGTGCGCACCGACTACGACTGGTGGGCCCAGCGCGGCGAGCGCTACAACGACGAGAAGGAGCTCGTCGCCGACGCGGTGCTCGCGCAGGTCGAGCGCCACCTGCCGGGCATCACCGCGGCCACCCGGATGCGCGACGTCGCCACGCCGCTCACGTTCTGGCGCAGCGCGCGGGCGTGGCGCGGCGCCTACGAGGGCTGGGCGCCCCAGCCGGAGACCTTCACCACGCGCCTTCCCAGGACCCTCCCGGGCCTCGGGGACTTCTACATGGCGGGGCAGTGGGTCGAGCCCGGCGGCGGCGTGCCGACGGCGCTGATGTCCGGCCGGCACGTCGCGCAGATCCTCTGCGCCGAGGGGCGGCGGGAGTTCGTCGCGCCCGCGCCCGCCCTCGAAGCGAAGACGGGTTGAGCCCCCGCTCCGGGTGATGGCGCGCCTGCTGCAAACGCCACCGGCATGAAGATACGAGGTGGATTCTCGGTAGGAGGGAAGCGCGCGCTGGCCCTGGCGCTCGCCGCGCTGGCGGCGACGGTCGTCGGCTGCATGGCGACGGTGCGCGGCCCCTACGACACCAACCAGTGCTACTGGACCTGGGTCGACGACATGTACGGGGGCTACGAGCAGCTCCATTGCTGGAACGGCGGCGTGGGCGGGTATCACCCCTACGCGTACAGCGGCAGGGCCGTGCGGCGCTACCCGGGCTGGTACCGCGGGCAGCGGGTGGTGGTGACGCCGCCGCACTTCAACGTGGTCCGGCCGCGGGGCGGCGTGGTGGTGGTGCCCCGACCCGCGGGGCCCGTGCCGTGGGCGCGCCCCGCGCCGCACTGAGAAGGTCAGCACAACCCTGCTGCGCCCCCCGATGCAGCGGTCGGCCGCGCTCGAAATACCCCGCGTATGTCTCGCGCGGCCTCCCTCGTCTCGGGGTGCTCGCGACGGGTTGTGCTGACCTTCTGAGCGCTCACTGCCAGACCTCGGCCCGCAGGCGGTACGCGCTCACGAAGAGCGAGAGCGCGAGCGGGCCGACGATGAGCCCGGAGGGCCCGAGCGCGCTGATGCCCCCGATCACCCCGAGGAACAACACCAGCGGGTGCACCTCGTGGGCGCCCAGCCGCGCCAGCAGCGGCCGCAGCACGTTGTCCACGGTGCTGATGAAGCCCGCCCCGCACGCCGCCAGGATCACCGCGTCCCGCACGTGCCCCGCCCCGACGAGCACCACGCAGACGGGCGCCCACACCAGCGCGCTGCCGACCACCGGGACCATCGACGCGACGCCCGTGAGCGCCGCGAGCGCGGAGGCGTTGGTGATCCCGAGCGCCAGGTAGATCGCGTACGCGATGAGCCCCTGGGCGGCGGACGTGAGCAGCCCCCCGACCAGGAGGGCGCGCGCCACCCGGAGGGACTCCCCCGCGATGCGGTCGAAGTGCGCCGGCGCGAGCGGCGAGCCCCGGCGGGCCACCGCCACGAGGGCCTCGCCGTGCGCCGAGAACACGTACGCCGACGCGACCAGCGTGAGCAGCTGCAGCACGCCCGCGGAGACCGCCGCGACGGTGCGCGACGCGATGCCCGCCGCGCTCGGGGCGAACTGCTGCGCCGCCGCCCAGAGGCGCTGCGCCGTGCCCTGCGCGCTGCCGCCCGCGCCGACCCCGACGCCGCTCAGGTCGAGCCAGCGCCCGAGGGTGCCCGCGCTCGCCGCGCGGGTGAGGGCGGTGAGGGCGTCGCCCACCAGCGCCGCGAGCGGCAGCGCCAGCAGGAGCAGCGGCGCGAGCAGGGCCAGGACGAGCGTCGCCGTGGCCATGGCCGCGAGCCGGCGCCGGTGCCCGAAGCGCCGCGCGAGGCGGCCCATGAGGGGCGACGCCAGGCCCGCGAACCAGGCGCCCACCACCAGGGAGGGCAGCAGCGAGCGGAGCACGAACAGGGCGGCGAGCCCCAGGACGACCGTCAGCGCCGCGAGCGCGCTGCGCTGCGACGGCGTCGGGTCGCCACCATCGGGCGCGGCACCGGCGAGGGGGGCGTTCGAAGACACGGGGCCTCGGCGGAGCAACGTCCGCACCGCCCCCGCGGCGCAGCGGGTTCGCGCCACGCAGGGGGTTCGCGCCACGCAGGGGGTTCGTGGGCCTGCGCAGGATGTGCACGATTGCCGCCGGGGGGCCGTACGCCCGGCGTGCGCGAGCGTGGAACACCGCTCGCTAGGGGAGGCCTTCAACCCACGATGACCACCCCCGAAACCATCCCGCCGACCGGTGACCAGTTCGCCTGGGCCATCGCGCAGGCGGTGCGCGCGCCCTCGAGCCACAACACCCAGCCCTGGCGCTTTCGCATCGACGGCGGCGCCATCGAGCTCTTCGCCGACCGCTCCCGGGCGCTGCCGGTGGCCGACCCCGATCAGCGTGAGCTGACCATCAGCTGCGGCGCGGCGCTCATGCACCTCCGCGTCGCCCTGCGCACCTGCGGCTTCGACGTCGAGGTCGACCGCCTGCCCGATCACACGCACCCCGACCTCCTCGCGCGGGTGACCGTGCGCGCGGGCCCAGAGCCCACCGAGGACGAGCGCGCCCTCGGCGCCGCCATCGCGACCCGCGCCACGTCCCGCGTGCCGTACCTGGGCGTCACCGTCCCGGACGACCTCGTCGATCGCCTGCGCCGCGACGTCGAGGCCGAGGACGCGTGGTTCGCCCCGCTGCCCGAGGAGTCCCAGCGGGTGCGCCTCGTGGCGATGATCATGGAGGCCGACCGCCTCCAGTGGGAGAGCCACCCCTTCCGCCGCGAGCTCGCCCGGTGGATGCGCGCCAACGACAGCCCCGCCCGCGACGGCATCTTCGGCTACGCGTACGGCCTCGACAACATCGAGTCGCACTTCGCCGCCATGGCCGTGCGCCTGATCGACCGCGGCGCCCACGAGGCCGTCGAGCACAGCCACCTCGCCGACGCCTCCGCCCTGCTCGCGGTGATCGGCACCGAAGGCGACTGGGCCCTCCCCTGGCTCCGCACCGGCGAGGCGCTCGCACGCGTGCTGCTCCGCGCCGAGAGCGAGTCGCTGCGCGTGGCCTACCTCAACCAGCCCATCGAGGTGCCCACGCTGCGGGCTGGCGTCGGCGAGCTCACGGGCCAGGTCGGCTCGCCGCAGCTCATCCTCCGCATCGGCTACGGCACCCCGGGGCCCGCGACGCCACGCCGGCCGCTCTCCGAGGTCCTCGGGTAGCGAGGCTCGCTCCCTCTCCGGCGCAGCCGTTGCTAACCGCCGGGGCATGAGCGCGCTCGATCTCCTGATCCCCACGCCCCGGCTCGTCGAGGTCGACTTCGTCGACGTGTCCGTGAACCCCGAGAGCGCCTGGTGGCGCGTCCGCCGGGGTGACCTCACGGTGTCGCCTCTGGTCGCGATGCTCTTCGAGATGCGCGCCCTGCCCGAGCGCCTCGCGGGCCGGCAGCCGGGCCCCGTCCTGCGGCGCCTCGACGACCTCCGCTCGACCCCGGAGGCGCCGGGCTTCGGCGTCCTCGTCGACGTGCCCCCCCACGAGGTCGTCGTGGGCGCCATCGGCCGGGTCTGGGAGCCGGTGATCCCCTTCGTCCACGCCGCCGACCCGGAGGCCTACCGCGCCTTCGCCGAGCCCGGCTACGCCCGCGTCGCCTGGGCGATCCGCGTGTCGCCGCGGGGCGAGCGCGGCGCGCGCATCGAGTTCGAGCTGCGCGTCGACGCCACCTCCGAGGAGGCATGGCACCATTTCCAGCGCTACTTCCTGCTCATCGGCCCGGGCTCGCACTTCATCCGCCACGCCGCCCTCGCGGGCCTCGTGCGCGAGCTCGGCGCGCCCGACGCCTACGAGAACGACCGCCCCATGGAGGGCGACGCCTTCCTCCCGGAGTCGCTGGCGCAGATCACCAAGGGCATCACCATCGCGGCGCCCCCGGAGGCCATCTGGCCCTGGCTGGTGCAGCTGGGCTGCCGCCGCGCGGGCTTCTACAGCATCGACCACCTCGACAACGGCGGCCACCCGAGCGCGCGGGAGATCCACCCCGAGTGGCAGAACATCGCCGTCGCCGACGTGCTGCCCGCCACCCCGGACGGCGACGACGGCTTCGAGGTGCTCCACGTGCTGCCCTCGCGCGCGCTCGTGCTGGGCGGCCTCTACGACATCGCGCAGGAGCGGCAGCTGCCCTTCGGGGCCGCGCGCCCGGAGCGCTGCTGGCACGTCACCTGGAGCTTCGTGCTGGAGCCCATCGACGCGACCAGCACCCGCCTGCTCACCCGGGCCCGCGCGTGGTGGCCCCCGGCGGAAGACCTGCACGCCGCGTGGATACGCCCGGTGCACCACCTCATGCAGGCGGTGCAGCTCCGTCACCTCGCGGCGCGCGCCGAGGGGCGCATCGCCCGCGACGGCTGGCGCGACATCGTCGACGGGGCGCGCGGCGCCGGGGTCATCGCCCTCGCGCTGCTCACCTCCTTCCTGCGCGGGCCGCGCAGCCACTGGGGGCTCACCGAGGCCGAAGCCGCCGCGGCCCGCCTCGGGGACGAGCGCATCCCCGCACCCCGCTGGAGCTGGACCCACGCGGTCGACATCGGCGCGCCGCCCGCCGAGGTGTGGCCGTGGATCGCGCAGCTCGGCGCCGACCGCGGGGGCTTCTACAGCTACCAGGCGCTGGAGAACCTCGCGGGCTGCAACATCCACAACGCCGAGGCGATCCACCCCGCGGAGGCGCACCGCGAGGGCGACGCGCTGTACCTGCACCCGAAGATGGCCCCCATGACGGTGGTCTCGCTGGCGCCGGGCCATCACCTGCTCGCCGCCGCGGCGGCCGATCCCGTCTCCGTGGCGCTGGGGCGCCCCTGGGTGGCCGTCACCTGGCTCTTCGCGCTGGAGCCCGTCGGCGCCGACCGCTGCCGCTTCATCAGCCGCTACCGCTGCGCGTGCTCGGACGACCTCGCCACCCTCTTCGCGATGGGCCCGACCCTCCTCGAGCCCGTCGGCTTCGCCATGGACCGCCGCATGCTGCTCGGCGTGAAGGAGCGCGCGGAGTCCGCGGCCCGGCTGCGCGAGACCGGCGCCCGCACCATGGTGGAGCCCGCCGTGCGCCCCGGCGCCTGAGCGCCCGCGGGCCCTCCGCCGCGCCTTCAGCGCCAGGGCTCGACGCGCAGCTCGTCGTCGACCGCGCACACGCCCGGCGTCGCCCCCGCCGCACTGACCGCCGCCTGGCGCTCGGCCCAGGAGTGCACCGAGCCCTTGAGGGTGACGCGCCCGTCGGTGAGCGCGATCTCGAAGCGCTGCGCCTCCACCTGGGCCTGGCGGGTGAGCGCGTCGGTGACCGACCGGCGCACGTCCGCGGGGCTCACCTTCGGGGGCGTGACCGACAGGAAGTTGTTCACGCCGCGCACGCCCGCGAGGTTGCGCACGGCCTCCTCGGCGTCGGCGCGCTGGCTCCAGTAGCTCACCGTGCCCTCCAGGGTGATGATCCCCCGCGCGACGGTGGTCTGGATCTCCTGCTCGGGCACGCGCACGTCCCACTCCAGCGCCTGGCGCGCGGTCTTCGCGATGTCCGCGTCGGTGCGCTCGAGCGACCCCGGGATGTGCACCTCGATGTCGTTGGCGACGTCGAGCACGCCCGCCACACGGTGTGCGGCCTGCTGCGCGGCGTAGCGCTTGGCCCAGCTGTCGACGTTGCCCGTGAGGGTGATCACCCCCTCCCGCGCGCTCACGCCCACGTCGGTGACGTTCACCCGGGTGTCCCGGCGCAGCTCGTTCTGGACGTCCGTCTGCAACTGCGCGTCGGGCTTCCTTGACCTGGCCTTCATCGGGCTCCCTCTCTTCTCCCCGCTCCGTGGGCCGCCGTGAACCATTCCCGCGCGACCCCATCGCCTCGGCTACGGACAACGGGCGTCAAGCACCCGATGTGCCGCGGGCGCCGTCTCCGCCCTCCCAGGCGTCCCGCCGGGCGGGAACCAGGAGCGTGAGCAAGCCGTCGTCGAGGGACGCCGCCAGCAGGCTGCCATCGTACCGCTCGGGCAGCGTGATGGTGCGCCCGAAGGAGGCGTACGAGTGCTCGTACACGTAGTGCCGATCGCCCTCCTCGCGCCGGTCGGTCTCGCGGTGGCCCCAGATGGTGAGCTGATCGCCCGAGACGGAGATCTCCAGGTCGCCCTCCCTCAGGCCCGGGAGCTCGGCCCGGACGCGGTACCCCTCGGGCGTCTCGGCCTCCTCGAAGGCCGGGTCGAAGCGAAACCCCGACGGGGCCTCGGCGCGCTCCATCTCCCCGCAGGGCTCCAGGCTCAGCAGGTCGCGCATGGCCCGGAGCGGGTCGAACACCCCACGGATCGTGGGCTTCGGATGGATGCAGGGCCGGTGAACGATGTTCATGTCGGAGCCTCCGTGTCGGGCCTCGGCGCGGTCCCTCGAACGCCGCGCGAGCCCTTCGACGGGACTCCGGGCGAGCATCGGGAGTGCCAAGGGCTCGCGCGGCGCACGGCGCGGTGGTCCTCCCATGGGGGCGCCGCACGGTGTTCGTGCAGGGGGTGCGCCTGGTCGCGCGCTTGCGCGCCCGCTACGGGGCCCTGGGGACCGGCGTCGCGCCCGCGAGCCGGAGCAGCGTCGGGGCGATCTCCTCCTCCGGGAGCGTGAAGTCCACGCAGCCGGTGGCGTGCGCCGAGGACGGCATCCCCGGGAAGGCCGCGCTCGTGGACTCCTGCGCGATGACCGCGCCCCCGTGGGTGCGCACCGCCTGGGCGCCCGCGGTGCCGTCCCTCCCGGAGCCCGAGAGGATCACGGCGATCACCCGCCCGTCGAGCGCCTCGGCCGCGCTCTCCAGCAGGGGGTTGGCCGACGAGCGCACCCCCGCGATGCGCTGCCCGTCGTGGAGCTCGAGCAGGGCCCCCGGGCGCGCCACGACGTGCAGGTCGGCCGGCGCGAGGTGCACGGTCCCGGGTTCGAGCCGCGCCCCGTCGGTGACGGCCACCACCGGGAGCGCGGTCGTGCGCCGGAGCAGCGGCTCGAGGAGGTCCGTGGGCCGGGAGGGGCGGTGCTGCACCACGACCACCGCGAGGGGATAGTCCGGGGGCAGCGCGCGCAGGATGGTCAGGAGCGGACGGATGGCCCCCGCGGAGCCGACGATGACCACCAGGTCGTAGCCCCGGGCGCCGGACTCCCTCCACCGCCCCACGGGCGAAGCACCCGTCGCGCGGGGCGCGGGGGGTGGCCTCGACGCACCCGCGCGCGGGAGGTGACCCCCGACGGCGAAGCGCAGCGCGTCCATCGAAGTGAGCACCCCGACCACCTCTCCGGCGTCCATCACCACCACGCACCCGAGCTCGTCGTCGGACATCCGGGCCACCACCCGCTCGATGAGCTCGTCCGGCGGGACGGCGCACACGTCCCGGGTCATCGCGTCGGCGACGACGAGCGACGCGGGCTCGACGATCGGCTCCAGGAGGTCGAGGTCGCGCCGCGACACGACCCCGACGAGGGCGCCCCGATCGAGCACCGGCAGGACCACCAGCGACCCCTCGCGCATCAGGTCGTGCGCCTCGGCGAGGGTCTGCTCGCGGCCGACGGTCACCGACTGCCGCGCCATGATGGCCGCGATCGTGACGGGGTGCGAAGCGCTCATGGAGCCCGGTCCCGGACGGCGACCACGGTGCAGGGCGACTCGCGCACCAGCTGCTCGACGATCGACGAGCCCGGCGCCGACGCGCTCTCCGGGCCGCGGGCGCCCACCACGAGGAAACCGGCCCCGAGGGTGCGCGCGCACTCCACGATCTCCCGCCACGCGATGCCCGTGCGAAACACCGGCACCACCCCGAAGGCGCCCTCCCGGGCGAAGGTCGCCGCCGCCTGGCGTATCTGCGCCGCCGCGGTCTCCTCGTGGGCGATCCAGTCGCCGAGGCTCCGGGCCTCCTCCTCGTCCCCGTCGCGCCGCACGATCTCCGCCACGTGCACCAGGTGGACGTGCTCCAGCCCGTGCCGCCGCGCGAGGTCGATCGCCCGCGCGACCGTCGCGCGCGTCGCGTTCGAGAAGTCCACCGCGCACAAAACCACCCTCACCGCCGCCGGCTGCATGGTGTCTGACCCGTCCGAGCTGTTCATGCTTTCTCCGTCCACGGGAGGTCCCCGGGTGCACGGCCAGGGCCAGAACATCAACGCCCGCGCGATCGTAGGATTCCCCCATCGGTCACGGCGCACGATCTGCACCGCCATGACGCACGCTGTGCGGCGACGGCGCCTTTCGCGGGCCGCTTGACGCCCGCGGCGGGTGCATTACGCGGCGCCGCCAGCATGGAATGTTCGATGCTCTGTCCGCGAGATCGACATGAGCCACGAATCCCCCAGCGTCTCCGAGATTCCCACGGCACCCTCGCGCCTGCTGGTGGTCGACGACGAGGCCACGGCCCGTCGCGCCCTCGCCCGGCTGCTCACCGAGGACGGCTACGAGGTCGACGTCGCCGGGTCGGGCGAGGAGGCCCTGGAGAAGATCCAGACGGCGCCCCCGGACGTGCTGCTGACGGACGTGCGCATGCCGGGCATCGACGGGGTCGAGCTGCTCGCCCGGGCGCGGGCCATCGACCCGGGGCTCCCGGTGGTGATCATGACGGCGTACGGCACCGTGCGCGACGCGGTGGAGGCCATGCGCGCGGGCGCCGACTACTACGTCACCAAGCCCATCGACCTCGACGAGCTCGCCCTGGTGCTCCGGCGCGTGCAGGAGCACCGCGCGCTGCGTCGCGAGGCCAGCCACCTGCGCGAGCGCGTGCGCCAGGAGCACCGCTTCGAGAACCTCCTGGGCAGCAGCGTGGCCATGCAGTCGCTCATCAAGAGCGTGGTGCAGGTGGCGCCGTCCCGGGCGACGGTGCTGCTGCTGGGCGAGTCGGGCACCGGCAAGGAGCGGGTCGCGCAGGCGATCCACCAGGCCTCGCCCCGCCGCGACGCGCCCTTCGTCAAGCTGCACTGCGCGGCGCTGGCCGAGACGCTGCTGGAGAGCGAGCTCTTCGGGCACGAGCGCGGGGCCTTCACCGGCGCGGGGACGCGGCGCGAGGGGCGCTTCAAGATGGCGCACGGGGGCACGCTCTTCCTCGACGAGATCGCGGAGGTCTCGCCGGCCATCCAGGTGAAGCTGCTGCGGGTGCTGCAGGAGCGGGAGTTCGAGCGGGTGGGCGGCAACGAGACCCTCAAGGTCGACGTGCGCATCGTGGCGGCCACCAACCGCGACCTCGCGGGCATGGTGCGCGAGGGCCGCTTCCGCGAAGACCTCTACTACCGGCTCAACGTGGTGAGCCTCCAGCTGCCGCCGCTGCGCTCGCGGCGCATCGACGTGCCGCTGCTGGCCGACCACTTCCTGCGGCGCTTCTCGGCCGAGGCGGGCCGCGAGCTCCTGGGCTTCACGGAGGAGGCGATGGCGGCGCTCCAGGCGCACGACTGGCCGGGCAACGTGCGCGAGCTCGAGAACACCGTCGAGCGCGCGGTGGTGCTGTGCGGCGGCGACCGCGTCGACCGCGAGCACCTCGCGCTGCCCACGACGGGCGCGGCGCCCAGGGCGGCGTCGATCGCCCCGCCCCCGGTCGCCGGGGCGCTGGGGGTGGCGCCGCCCGCGCTGCCGGGCTCGCGCCTGGAGGACATCGAGCGCTACGCCATCCTGGCGACCCTGGAGACCTGCGAGGGCAGCACCCACCGCGCGGCGGACGTGTTAGGGGTCAGCGTGCGGATGATCCAATATCGCCTACGGGAGTACCGTCACGGCATCCGCCGCGACTCGGGCGCTGCATCGTTCGATGGGCACGGCCCGCCAAACAACGGGTCGAGGCGCCTCGATGGATGACGAGTCACATCATCGCTCGTCGCTCGGCGTCCCGCGGGGGGGCGGCATGAGCGGGCTTCGCGCTCGGGCGGGCGATGGGGCGAAGAAGCGCTTCCGCGCGCTGGTCGACGCCTCGCCGACGCTGATGCTCGGGCTCGACCCCGACGGGGTCATCGAGCTCGTCAACCCGGCCGTGGAGGCGGCGAGCGGGCTGCACCGCACCGCCCTCATCGGGCAGCGCTTCGAAGACCTCCTGGCGCCCTCGAGCGAGGGCATCGACGGGTGGACCGCCGGGGAGCCGACGGAGCGCGCCCTGCGCACCGCGCGCGGGGGCGAGCGCCGCGTCGAGTGGCGCGTGGTGCACGGCCGACCGCTCGTGTGGGTGTACGGCCAGGACGTCACGGCGGCCCGGGCGGCCGAGCGTCGCCTGCGCGCCGTCGAGCAGCTCGCGGTGGTGGGCGAGCTCACCGGCGGGCTCGCGCACGAGCTCCGCAACCCGCTCAACGCCGCGATGCTGGAGCTCACCTCGCTCGCCCGGCGCTTCCGCCGCGCCGATCACGCCGACGACCTGGCGAGCGTCGAGGTCGCCCGCCGCGAGCTCGGGCGCATCGACCGGCTGCTCGCGGACTTCCTCTGGTTCGCCCGGCCGCTCTCGGCCACGACGCAGCCGGGCCAGCTGTCCTCGCCGGCCGAGGCCGTGGCGCGGATGGTCTCCGCCGAGGTCGAGGCGCGGGGCATCACGCTCAGCATCGACTTCGACCCCGCGGCCCGCCCGGTGGCCTTCGACGAGGACTGCATCCGCCAGGCGATCTTCAACATGGTGCGCAACGCCATCGACGCGCTCCCCGGGGGAGGGCGCATCGCGCTGCGGGTGATCGCCGCGGGGGACACCACCGAGCTCCAGGTCGAGGACAGCGGGCCGGGCATCGCGGGCGACCCCGCGAAGGTCTTCGCGCCCTTCTACTCCACCCGCCCGTGGGGCACCGGCCTCGGGCTCACCATCGCCCGGCGCATCGCGACCGACCACGGCGGCGAGGTGCGCGTGCAGAGCGCGCCCGGCCGCACGGTGTTCACGCTCGCGCTGCCCGCCATCGACCCCTGATCCCTCCCTCCGCGATCACCCCCCGCCCGGCGCCGCCGCGCGGGGACGTCTTACGTGTGCAGGTAAGCTCCCGCCGCACCTGAGGTCGCCCGGCGTTCGCAGGACCTGCGCGCAGTCGGCGCCTGCGTGCGCAGCGCGTCCGTCGCGCTCGCTGCGGCGTCCGCGTGCGCCGCGGTGGCATGTGGGGTGCTCAAGCGGTGCGCCAGCGGGCGAGGAACGAGGGCGGTGATCGGCGGCGCACTCTGGCGGCCGCGGCGCCGCGCCGTGTGCTCCGTCCGCGCTCGGAGGAACGCCAGCCATGAGCGCATCGAATCATCCCTGGGGCATCATATGGAGACTCGCCGGCACGCTCGTCTGCGTCGCCGCGGCGGGCTGCGACCCTGACGACGACGCACCGCAGCTGACCGCGCTGACGGTCGACCCTGCGACCGCGCAGGTGGAGGTCGGCGCGACGCGGGCGTTTCGCGCGCGGGCGCAGTACTCCGACGGCCGCTCCATCGACCTCACCACCACGGCGCAGTGGACCACCTCGGACCCTGCCATCGCGACGGTCGGCGCGATGGACGGCAACGCCCGCGGCGTGGGCCCCGGCGCGGCGACGCTCACGGCCACGGTCGGGCAGCGGTCCGCGCGGGCCACGCTCACCGTCGCCCCGGCCCGGGTGCTCACCATCACCATCACCCCGGCCATGCCCGCGGACCTGCCCGTCGGGATGACCCGCGCGTTTCGCGTGACGGGCACGCACCTCGACGGGACCACCGTCGACCTCACGGAGGACCCGCACCTGTTCTGGTCGTCGTCCAACGCGGCGGTCGCGAGCATCTCCGTCGCCGCGGGGATGCGCGGCGTCGCCACGGGCGTGGGCGAGGGCGCCACGGACATCGGCGCCCTCTACGACGACCGCAGCAACCCCGTCGTGAACGCCGTCCCGGTGTCCCTGCACGTGACCCGCTCGCCGCTCACCTCGCTGGCCCTCGAGCCCGTCGGGGCGACGGTGCCGCGCGGGTACACGGTGCAGTTCCGGCTCGTGGGCACCTACGCCGACGCGCACCTCGAGGACCTCACCGGCGACGCCCGCACGGTCTGGTCGAGCGCCACACCCACGGTCGCCACCATCTCCAACGAGACCGGCCTGCGGGGCCTCGCGACCGGCGTCTCCGGGGGCGAGGCGGAGATCCGCGCGGAGTTCGGCGGGCAGAGCGCCGCCACCGCGCTGCGGGTCACCGACGCCACCCTCTCGGCGATCGCCGTCACCCCCGCGGCGGTGACCGTCACCCGCGGCGGCTCCGTGCGCCTGCGCGCCACCGGGGTCTTCTCCGACATGACCACCATGGACCTCTCCGACGTGGCCGCCTGGGAGAGCGCCGACGCGGCCCGCGCCGCCGTCTCCAGCGCCCGCGGCACGGCCGGCGTGGTGACCGTCGCGGCCGCCGCCGCCCCGGGCCCGGTGCTCATCACCGCCCGCCGCGGCACCATCTCGTCGAGCGCCACCATCACCGTCAACATGGCCGTGACCCTCCAGCGCCTCGACCTCGCGGTCGACCAGACCCTCGTCCCGCTCGGGCTCACCGCCCGCGCGCGGGCCTTCGGCACCTACGGCGACGGCGTCATCACCTTCTCCCGCGACGTCACCGAGCAGGTCACCTGGAGCGCCACCGGCGCCGCGATGATCAGCAACGCCGCGGGCGAGCACGGGCTCATCACGGGCACCATGGCCGGCGCCGCGACCGTCGGCGCGACCCTCGACGGCGTCACCGGCGCCACGGTGCCCATCACCGTCACCGCGTGCCCGCTCAACGCCCTCCAGATCGCCGACGGGGCGGCGCTCACCCTGAGCCGCGGCACCGCCCGCCAGCTCACCGCGCGCGCCCTCTACGACACCGCGATGGCGGGCTGCGAGTCCCTCGGCAGCGCCTGGTACGACGTCACGGCGCAGCCCCGCACCGTCTGGACCTCCTCCGACACCGCCGTGCTGACGGTGGGCAACGCCCAGGGCTCGCGCGGCCTCGTGCGCGCCGCCGCGGCCCCCGCCCCGGTGGCCAGCGCCGACGTCCAGGCGCGCTTCGGCACCCTCATGGCGAGCACCCGCGTCACGGTGCTCGACGCCTGCGCCCGGTCGATCACGGTCTCCGCGGTGAGCGACTCGCTGCCCGCGGGCATCGAGGTCCCCTTCCGGGCCATCGCCGCCATGAGCGACGGCACCAGCCGCGACGTCACCGCGGGCTCCGCCTGGGTCTCGGCCAACAACGCCGTGGCCTCCGTCGACCCGCGCACGGGCGTCGTGCGCACCAACGGCCCCGGCACCTCGGCCATCACCGCCCAGGTGGTCGTCGCGGCCCGCTGCGCCGACGCCACCGGCGGCGCCTTCGCGCTCACCGTCAACGACGCCACCATCGCCGGCGTGGCGGTCGACCCCCCGGTGCGCGTCCTCGCGCGCGGCGAGCGGGCGCAGCTCCGGGCGATCGGCACCTTCAGCGACATGCGCCAGTTCGACCTCACGCCGGTGGCCGCCTGGAGCAGCTCCAACGCCGCCGTCGCCGCGGTCTCCGCGGGCCTGGTGCAGGCCAGCCCGGGCACCGACGGCAACGCGATCATCACCGCGGCCTTCGGCGCCCGCGACGGCTTCGCGAACATCGCCGTCAGCGGCGCGCGGCTGCAGCGCATCGCCGTCGGCCTCGCGCCCTCGTACGCGTGCGGCACCAACCCCGCCGGGGCCTACCCCGCGGGCGCGCGGGTCCCGCTGGTGGCGACGGGGTTCTTCTCGGACATGACCTCCCGGCCCCTGAGCGGCGCGGCGTGGGTGGGCGACAGCGCGTCGCTCCCGGTGGCCGACAACGGCGTGGTCTCGGTGCTCGGCGCGGGCGCCGGGCGCTTCCGCGCGGTGGTGGGCTCGGTGCAGAGCGAGCCCTTCGCCCTGAGCGGCGCGGCGGCGACGCTCACCGCCCTCCAGGTGAACCCCCCGTCGGGCTGGGAGATGCCCCTCGGCTCCGACCTGCGCTTCTCCGCGGCCGGGGTGTTCACCGGCTTCGCCGGGTCGTGCCCGCTCTCGGAGAGCGTGACCTGGACGGCGACCGCGACGGCGCCCGCCAGCCTCTCGATCACCCGCGACGGCTACGCGCGGGCGGGCGCCGGGGGCGCCGGCGCGGCCAGCGTGCGCGCCGCGATGGGCACCGTCACCGCGGTGAGCGCGGGCGCCGTCCGCGGGCAGTGCGCCAACGGGCTCATGGTGGAGCCCGCGGCGGCCAGCACCCCGGTGGGCGTGCGGGTCGACGTGACGGCCTTCCTCACCTACTCCGACGGCTCGCGCGCCCGGGTGGCGGCGGACTGGTCCACCGGCGCGGCGACCGTGGCCCGGGCCTTCAACGCCATCGACCCGCTGGGTCGCCCGGTGGGCAGCGTCGCGCCGCTCGCGGTCGGGCGCACCACCATCAACGCGCGGGTGATCACCAGTCCGGGCACCGCATGCGCCGGGCGCGACCCGGTGTTCACGGCCAGCGCCGCGCTGGAGGTCACCGACGAGCGCCTCGCGTCGATCTCCGTCGACTGCACCACCGACCCGGGGGTGAGCCGCTGCAACTTCGGCGACGCCGCGCGCCCGGCGTACCCCGCCGGGCTGGTCATCCCGTGCCGCGCCTACGGCCAGGGCAGCGCGGGCGCCCGCTGGGACTTCACGGACTCGGTGGACTGGTCGTCGAACAACCCCGAGGTGATGCAGGTGAGCGACACCAGCGGCAGCCGCGGGCTCGCGCGCAGCGTGTCCGCGGGCTCCGCCGTGATCGTCGCGCGCTACGGCGCGGTGAGCGGCGCGCGCACCGTGGACGTCAACGCCGCGGCGCTCCAGGCGGTCACCGTGACCCCCGGGGAGGTCAACCTCCCGGCGGGCTTCACGCAGCGCTTCAGCGCGGAGGGCACCTTCGCCCTGTCCGGCGCCAGCCGGCAGTGCGCCGTGACCCGCTGGGCGGACTGGACCTCCTCGAACCCGCAGGTGGTCGCCGTCGGCACCACCGGGGACTACCGCGCGATGGCGTGGATGCTCAGCCCCAGCACGACACCGGTGACCGTGGGCGCGTCCTTCCTCGGGCAGACCGGCGCGGCCGCGGTGACGGTCAACGGCGCCACGCTCGCGTCCCTCACGGTGGTCCCGACGACGGCGCAGGTCGGGGTCGGGCAGGCGGCGAACTTCGCGGCCGCGGGCCGCTACTCCGACGGCAGCGCGCGCGACGTCACCGGCGTGGCGCGCTGGAGCACCGGAGACTCGCGCGTGGCGGTGGTGGCCAACACCTTCGGGCAGCGCGGCATCGCGCGCGGCGTCTCCCAGGGCGCCACGGTGGTGCGCGCGGAGATCGGCGGCATCGTGGCCGAGGCGCAGCTCGGGGTCACCGGCGCGTGCGTGCGCACCCTGACGATCACCACCTCCGACGGGGTGCTCTACCGCCCCGCCCGGGTGCCGGTGACCTTCTTCGCGCGGGCGACCTACTCCGACGGCGCGATCGTCGACGTCACCGACACGGTCCAGTGGACCACCTCGGACGAGGCCATCTGCCCGGCGCCGCACGCGGTCGACGGGTACCAGGTCTCGACCACGCGCGCGGTCGGCGGGGCCACCATCGCCGCGAGCATCCCGGGCTGCGCGGGCCTCGTGACCACGCGCATCCCGCTCACGGTCAACGCCGCCGTCCTGCGGCGCCTCGACCTCCGCGGCGCCTCCGGGGGCAGCGCCACGCCGGTCAACGTCGCGACGCAGTTCCGCGCGTACGGGACCTACTCCGACTCGACGCTCTTCGACGTCACCCCGGCGATCGAGAGCTGGTCGCTCGGCAACCCCTCCGTGGCCGCCCTCGGCGGCGGCGGCGTGGTGATCGGCCGCGCGGCCGGCACCAGCACCCTCACCGCCACGCAGGGCACCGTCTCCGGCGCCACCACGCTCACCGTGACGGCCGCCACGCTCACCTCCATCCGCGTCGCGGCGCTCGACCTCACCGCGTCGTGCCGCGACGCCACCGACCCCAGGTCGTACGTGGGCACCGGGTACAGCGCGCCGGTGTCGTCCGTGGGCCGGCTGCGCGCCTACGGCACCTACAGCGACCAGTCCGTGCGCGACCTCACCGACGAGGTGCTCTGGACCGCCAACGACCCCGCCGTCGCCGTGGCCCTCAACGTCCCGACGGTGCGCGGTACGGTCTTCCACCGCGCCGCCGGCTCGACGCTGCTGCGCGCCTCGATGATCCAGGGCGCGACGTCCGTCTCCGACTCCGTCGTCGTCGAGGTGCGCGCGGGCGCCCTCGCCGGCCTCGCGATCAACCCCGGCGGCGCGCGGCCCCTCCCGGTCGCCCTCGGCAACCGCCCGCGGCTCGCGCTCGTGGGTGACTACGGCGCCGCGGGCCGGTACTGCGTCGCCGCCAACGCCGCGTGGTCGAGCGCCGACCCGGCGGTGGCCACGGTGCACCAGGGCCTCGTCACCACGCTCGCCACGGGCGGCACGGCCATCACCGCGGCCATCGGGACGGTGAGCGACTCGATGAACATCCTCATCGGCTCGCCCACGCTCTCGTACGTCGAGGTCACGCCGCGCACGCTCACCGTCGCACGGTGGTCCACGTCGCGCTTCCGCGCGCTGGCGCACTACTCCGACGGCACCGTCGACGACGTGAGCGCCAACCCCACGACGCTCTGGTCGTCGACCAACCTCAACGGCGCCAACGTGCTCTGGGTCGACCCCGGCACCCTCGAGCGCGGACTCGTCTGGGCGCTCGCACCCGGCCAGGCCCGCGTCGACGCCTGCATCGGGACGCTCTGCGCCAGCGCGGCGCCCGATCGCAGCGGCGTCGCCACCGTCACGCCGTAGCCCCCCCCCGCTGCTGCCTCGACGCCGCAGGGCCGTGCTCCTGAAACGGAACTACCGTCGAGGCAGCTCACCAATCGTCTGCAGAAAATTTGTGGACGCTCGGGCGATGCCTCTAAGGTCCCGCGCGTGGCGATGAGCGAGTGCGACGCGATCCTGAAGGTGCATGGTCATGCGGCGCTCGCGGAGGTCACCGCTGCGGACGGGCGGGCGCCCGAGGGCGCGCTCGGCGACGCGGTCCGCGAGGCGATCCTGCGCGCATCGTCCGAGGCCCGCGCGCGCACCCTGTACACCGACGGCGACTACTACCTCGACCTCCAGGGCGCCGGCTGCGACGCGTCGCTCGGGGTCCGCGCGATCGGCGCTCACCTCTCGTCGCGGGGCTTCATCGTGAAGGTCGTCGAGACCGTCACCTGCCCCTCGTGCGAGAGCGGTCCCGAGGCCGAAGACTGCTCCACCTGCGACGGGCGGGGGTTCACGCCCGGCGCGTACCTCGCCTGCGGTTGAGGGGCGCTCTCCCCCTCCGAATCCGTCGCGCCGGGCAAACGCTGGAGTTATTTTTCGTCGGGGTCTTGCCGCCGCGACGTGCATATGTGCCCCACCCCCTCCGGGGGCCCCGGCGCCGGCACCGCTTCACCCATGCGGGTAAACAGCCCTCCGCCCGCGACTGGCCACAGTCACTTTCCTGACAGCTGGAGCGCTCGCACCCGGCCATGCATCCCGCGGGCATACCTGTACAGATCTCCAGCGGGGTCGCGAACTTCGAAACACGGTGTTAGACCCGGGCCTCCCGGTGGCGAGGAGGCGTTCCATGGGTGAGGACGGGCGGGGTGAGAGGTCGTTGCGCGATGCGCTCGACCAGATCGAGGATGGGTTTGTCACCCTCGACCGCGAGTGGCGGATCACGTTCCTCAACCGCGGCGCCGAGCTGTATCTCCAGCGCAGCCGCGACGAGCTCCTCGGCCGCGTCGCGTGGGAGGTCTTCCCGGACCTGGTGGGCACCGAGTCCGAGCGCACGGCCCGCGCGGCCGCCGCCGGCACGCGCATGGTGGAGATGGAGATGTCCGCGCCGGTGTTCAACCGGCAGGTCTCGATGCGGCTCTTCCCCTCGCGCGAGGGCCTGGCGGTCTCCTTCTGCGACGTCACCGAGCGCAAGCGCGCCGTGGAGGCGCTCCGGCTGCTCACCGAGGCGGGCCGGCTGCTCCCGTCGGCGCTCGACGCCGACGCCACGCTCGCCTCCCTCGCGCAGCTCTGCCTGCCCGAGCTGGCCGACGCGATCGTCGTCGACCTCTGCGACGACGATGGGGTCCGCCGCGTCGTCGCCTCGGGCCCGATCCCGTGCACGTCGCAGCGCATGGCCTCGCCCGCCCCGCCCCGGTCGCGGGGCGCCGCGCGGGTGCTCGCCACCGGAGAGGCCGAGCTGGTGCCCTCGGTGAGCGCGGAGTGGCTCACCGCGGCCGGCGAGGACGGCGCCGGGCCCGAGGCCGTCGGCGCGCACCACCCCGCCGCGGTGATCGTGGTGCCGCTCGTCGCCCGCGGCGCCACCCTCGGCGCGCTCACGCTGGCGCGGCGCGACCCGACCCGATCCTACGACAGCGCCGACCTCGCGCTCGCGCAGGGCCTCGCCGATCGGGCCGCGCTCGCGCTCGACAACGCCCGGCTCTACGTCGACGCGGTCGAGGCGCGCCGCCGCCGCGACGAGGTGCTCGGCGTCGTCTCGCACGACCTGCGCAACCCCCTCAACACCATCCAGCTCAACGCCCGCCTGCTGCGGCGCTCGATGCCGCGCGCCGAGCTCGACGCCATCCGCGCCGCCGTCGCGCGCGCCGACCGCCTCGTGCAGGACCTCATCGCCGTCACCGCCGTCGAGGCCGGGCGGCTCCCGCTCTCGTGCTGTCGGGAGACCCTAGGGCCCCTGCTCGAAGAGGTCGCCGCGCTGCACCGCCCCCTCGCCGGCGCCCGCTCCGTGGCGATCGAGGTGAGCGCCGCCGACGCGCTGCCCGCGGTGCCCATCGACCACCACCGCATCGTGCAGGCCCTGAGCAACCTCGTAGGCAACGCCATCCGCTTCGCGCCCGCGCAGAGCGCGGTGGTGCTGCGCACGCGCCGGGTGTGCGACGGCGTCGAGCTCGACGTCATCGACCGCGGCCCCGGCATCCCGGCCGACGAGCTGCCGCGGGTGTTCGACCGCTTCTGGCGCGGCCACGTCCCCACGCAGGGGTGCATCGGGCTGGGACTTGCGATCGCGAAGGGCATCGCGGAGGCGCACCACGGGTCGCTGCGGGTGGCGAGCGAGCCGGGGCAGGGGGCGACGTTCACGCTCGCCCTGCCGGGCGGCTGAGCGAGCGTCGTCGTCGGGGGATCGAAGGGCTCAGGAGCGGATGTTGATCTTGCGGGGCTGCGCGTCGGGGCGCCGCGGCACGAGGAGCGTGAGCACGCCCTCCTTGAGCTCGGCGTTGACCTTGTTGGTGTCCACGCCGTCGGGGAGCGTGAACGAGCGCGCGAAGGAGCCGTAGGAGCGCTCGTAGAGGTAGTACCGGTCGGACTCCTGGCGCTGCTCGGAGTCGCGGTGCCCGGTGATGGTGAGCCGGTTGCCGGTCATCGAGATCTCGATGTCCTTCTCCTTGAGGCCCGGGACGTCGGCGCGGAAGAGGTACCCCTCGCTCGTCTCCTTCACCTCGAAGTCGGGATTGAACTGCGCCGACGTCCCGTTGCCCCACGGGCTCATCTCCGCGAAGGGGTCGAAGCGCATGAGCTCGCGCATCGCGCGGAAGGGCTCGAACATGCTCGGCAGGTTGGCCGTGTTCGGCGTGTTGGTGACCGTGGTGGGGGCGTTGCTGGGCTTGTGCACGATGTTCATGACGATCCTCCCGATGGACCCTCGCGGCCTCCCTGGCGCGCGTCGGGTCGCGCTCCCCACGGAGCACGCCGGATGCCACCGCGGTCGCGCCGAGACCCGCGGGCGCGAGGCCGAGGGCGCCGCACCCTGTGCGTCCGTTGTGCGCATGCTGTGCGTGGGCGCGCATCAGCACACATCGACTGGTGCGTTCTCCGCGCCGACCGATAGAGCGGAACGGGCCATGCTAGGCGCCACTGAGGAGTGAACAGCCATGACTGAAACAGCCGATGAAGCACTGATCACGATGCGAGAGCTGATGACCGAGCTGCTCTCGACCATTGACACCTGGAGCGGTCAGGTGGCCGATCCCGGGCACTTCCGTCACCGCCTGCTGCGCGCCCACGCCCTGGCGATGCTCGATGAGATCGAGCAGCTCGCCTCGGGTCGTCTCGACTCGCAGCCGCCCTCCGGCCGCGACTCCGCGCTGCGGGCCCTCGGCGCGGGCAACGCCCTTCGCTGAGGGGAGGGATGCGGGGCGTTCACCCCTGCGCGGGCAGCGCGTCGCGCACGAGGCGCATGAACTCCACCGTCGAGAGGGGCTTGGCGCAGTAGCCGTTGAAGCCGCACGCGAGCGCCCGGCGGCGGTCTTCGGCGCGCGCGTGGGCGCTCACGGCCAGCGCGGGCAACGCCACGTCCCTCCGCCGCACCTCCTCGATGAGGGCGTAGCCGTCCATGTCGGGCATCGCGAGGTCGGCGACGAGGAGCTCGACGGGCGTCGTGTCGAGGCGCGCGAGGGCCGCCGCGGCGGAGTCGCACAGCAGCACCCGGGCGCCGCGGCCTTCGAGCAGCGTGGCCACCAGCTCGCGCGAGTCGCGCTCGTCGTCCACCACCAGGACCACGACGCCGTCGAGGCGGAGGTCACCGTCGGCGTCCGGGGAGGGGCCCACGGATTCGGCGAGGCCCACGCCCGCGGCGGGCAGGCGCAGGGCGATGGTGGCCCCGCGGCCGGCGCCGTCGCTGTGCGCCGCGATGGACCCGTGGTGCTGCTCGACGAGGTGGCGCGCGATCGCGAGCCCGAGGCCGAGGCCCCCGTGGCGCCGGGTCGATCGGCTGTCGGCCTGGCGGAAGCGGTCGAACACGTAGGGCAGGAACGTCGGGTCGATGCCGACGCCGGTGTCGCGCACGTCGATGGCCACGCTGCCGTGGTCGGCGGCGCAGCGCACGCGCACCTCGCCCCCCTCGGGCGTGAACTTGATCGCGTTGGAGAGCACGTTGCCGAGCACCTGCTGCAGCCGCTTGGGGTCGCCCTCGATGGGCGGCAGCCGCTCGGCGACCTCGACGCCCACCCGCACCCCGCGGGCCTCGGCGGCGGGCAGCACGGCGCTCACCGCGGCGTCGAGGAGCTGCGGCACGTGCAGCGGCACCCGCTCGACCTCGAGCTTGCCGCTGACGATGCGCGACACGTCGAGGATGTCCTCGATGAGCTGGGCCTGGAGCCGGGCGTTGCGCCCGATGATGTCGATGGCCTTGCCCACGCGCTCGGGGGATGGCTCTCCCGCGGCGAGGATCTGCACCCACCCGAGGATGGCGTTGAGCGGCGTGCGGAGCTCGTGCGACAGCGTGGCGAGGAACTCGTCCTTGAGCTGGTTGGCGCCCTCGAGCGCCGACAGCCGCGCGGCCTCGGCCTCCTTGCGGCGCGTCACCATCAGGCAGATGCCGACCATGCGCACGGCCCGGCCGTCTTCGTACTCCACGCGGCCCTTGCCCTCGACCCAGCGCACGGTGCCGTCGGGCGCGACGATGCGGTACTCCACGTCGTGGGGGGCGCCCTCGGCCACGGCCCGGCGCAGCGACGCCAGCACGCGCTCGCGGTCGTCGGGGTGGATCTCCCGCTCGTAGCTCGCGAAGTCGCCGTCGAAGGTGCCCGGCGGCAGCCCGTGGATGCGCTCGAGGTTGTCCGACCAGCGCACCGTGTTGGCGCCCAGCTCCCACTCCCAGGTGCCCATCATGGCCGCGTCGAGGGCGAAGCGCAGGCGCTCCTCGCTGCGCCGCGTGAGGGCCTCGGCCCGGGTGCGGGCCACGGCGAAGGCCACCTGCGCGGCGATGACGCCCGCGAGCTGTAGCTCGTCGTCGCCGAGGGCCCGCGGGGCGTCGAGGTACACCATGAACTTCCCGATCACCCGCCGCTGGCTCAGCAGCGGGATGAACGCCATCGCCGCGATCCCCTCGGCCCGCACGGTCTCCAGGAAGGGCGCGAGGGAGGCGTCGGCGGCCACGTCGGGCACCACGAAGGCCTCGGCGTCGGGGGAGTCGGCGGTCCAGGGCGAGTGCCCCTCGGTGGCGCGGCGGTACGCCTCGGAGAGCCCGCGGGAGGCCTCGAAGCGCATCACGCCGCCCGGGTCGAACAGCAGGATGGACGCGCGCTCGACCCCGAGGCCCACGGTGAGCGCGTCGAGCGCGGCCTCGTAGATCTCCTGGGTGGTGTGCGCCGCGCTGATGGCGCGGGTCAGTGCCAGACAGACGCCGATCTGTGAGGTGGTGTGGTGCAATGCTCTGGTCCCGCTGCAGGAGTCCTGCGCCGACGCGGAACATGGTCCCGGCGGCGACGGGGCGTCCAGGGAGGGCGGGTGATGCGCGTCCTAGGATGCGCGCGGCAGCCCGTAGGCCTCGGCCAGCAGCTCGAAGGAGCGCAGGCGCTTCGCCTGGTCGGCCGCGAACATCGCGATCATCACCTCGTCGGCCTGCGTGGAGGCCACGAGGGCGTCGATGCGGGCCTTCACCTCGTCGGGCGTGCCGACGATCTGCGCCGCGCGGATGCCCTCCACGGCCGCGGCCTCGGCCGGGGTGAAGCGGTAGGTGCGCGCCTCGGCGGCGTTGAGGAGGCGCGCGGGGCGGCCGGTGCGCAGCCGCGCGAAGGCCACCAGGGTGGGGATGGCCATCTCCTCGGCGTCGGCCCGGGTGGGCGCGCAGAACACCGAGAGCGCGAGGATGGCGTGGGGTCGCTCGAGGGCGCCGGGCTGGAAGCGCTGGCGGTAGGCGAGCATGGGCACCTCCGGGGACTCCGGGCTGAAGTGCGCCGCGAAGGCGAAGCCGTGGCCGATCTGCGCCGCGAGGTGGGCGCTGTAGTCGCTCGACCCGAGGAGCCAGACGGGCGGCAGCGGCACGTCGTCGGGCTGCGCCGTCACCGTCGCGAAGGGGTGGCCCGCGTCGAACTCCGCGCGCCCGCCAAACGCCAGCAGGGCGCCGAGCTGCGCGGGGAAGTCGTCGGCGCGCACCGCCTCGCGCGAGCGGCGCAGGGCGAGGGCGGTGGTGGGGTCGGTGCCCGGCGCGCGGCCGATGCCGAGGTCGACGCGCCCTGGGAGCATCGCCTCGAGCAGACGGTAGGTCTCGGCCACCTTCAGGGGCGAGTGGTTGGGGAGCATCACGCCGCCGGACCCGAGGCGGATGCGGGAGGTCACCATGCCCGCGCGGGTGATCATGATCTCCGGGGTGGTGCTCGCGATGGCGGGCATGTTGTGGTGCTCGGCGTACCAGAGCCGGGTGTACCCGAGGGCGTCGGCGAGGCGGGCGAGCTCGAGGCTGTGCGCGAGCGCCTGCGCGCTGGTCATGCCGTTGGCCAGCGGTACGAGGTCGAGGATCGAGAGCGGGAGCGTGGACGCAGTGGCCATGGGGTGGGGTTGTGCTCCGGCCGCGCGCGGCGCGCCAGCCACGCGGGGCCGGGAAGGGTTCTGACTGGTTGATGAGCGGTGGATACACCGCCGGTGGAAAGGTATTAGTCTCCGCGCGCCATGACGACGACGAAGCCCGCGTTCCTGAACTTCCGGGTCGACCACATGACCCTGCTGCTGCAACCGGCGCTCTACAACGTGGCGTACGTGCTGTTCAAGACGGTGCTCGGGGTAGGGCCCGACGAGCTGCTCTACGACAAGCGCAAGGAGTGGGTGCCGGGCGAGGGGGAGCAGTCGATGACCTACGCCGTGCGGCTCGGTCACGGCGCCGACGACCCGAAGCTCACCAACACCATCATCGCGGTGGTGCAGCCGAGCGAGCCCGCGGGGCAGCCGTCGCACGTCCGCACGATGCTCGACTCGCACGAGGCCGCGGCGCACTGGCAGCACATCGCGCTGCGCACGCCCGACCTGCTGGCCTTCCACCAGCACGCGCTCGAGCGCGGGGTGAACTTCATCACCCCCATCCTCAAGGACGACGACGAGAACCTCATCCAGGTGTTCAGCGGGGAGTGGTTCTTCCCGGGCACGAAGCCGAGCGGGGTGTTCTTCGAGTTCCTGCAGCGCGACCCGTCGGACCAGACCGTGGCGCGGCTCAACGACCAGAACCGCAAGTGGTTCCGCGACGAGACCTTCCTCGGGCTGTACGTCGAGAAGGAGCGCGAGTACCAGAGCGGCGCGGTGCGCCCCTTCATCGACGACGCGCTCTTCAAGCAGCTCCACGAGCGCGTCGGGGGAAAGAAGATCTGGGAGATCGACGACGCGGCGCTCGCGAGCGCCGAGGCGCTGATGATGGAGTACGCGAAGTCGCAGCGCTGAGGGACGTACCCCCCGGGCCACGGGCGGGTGGGCTACGCTCGCGGCATGTCAGGCGACGCCGCGCGCACGATCGACCCGGAGTTTCCCAACCTCGCGCCCGACGTCGTGGAGGGCTATCGCAACGCGCCGGAGACGATGGTCGCGGAGATCATCGGCGGCGAGCTGCTGACGATGCCTCGCCCCCACCGACAGCATGTCCACGCGGCGTCCGCGCTCGGTGAAGAGCTGGGGCCGCCCTTCCGTCGAGGGCGCGGCGGTCCGGGCGGGTGGGTGATCCTCGACGAGCCCGAGCTGCGCTTCGGTGCGCTCCCCGACATCGTGATCCCCGACCTCGCAGGGTGGAGGCGCGAACGCGTCCCCGCGGACTTCCTCGCCGGGACCGAGCCGACCTTCATCACGCTGGCGCCCGACTGGGTGTGCGAGGTGCTCTCGCCCTCGACCGAGCGTGTCGACCGCGGGCGCAAGCTGGACCTGTACCGCCGCGAGGGCGTCGCGCACGTCTGGCTGGTGTCGCCTGCGTTGCAGACGCTCGAGGTGCTCCGCCGTCACGACCTGGGGTGGCTGCTGGTCGCGACCTTCGCGGGCGACACCGCGGTGCGCGCGGAGCCCTTCGACGCCGTGGAGCTCGACCTCGCCGGGCTGTGGTCGCTGTAGCCGGACGCGCGCTGGTGAACCCGATGGGCTGCCCTCGATGCGAGGCGGAGCAGCGCGCCCGGCGGGTGCGGTCGCTGACGAACATCGCAGCGGGCGTGGGCATCGGGGTCTTCGCCCTGCCCTGCTGGGTCTCGTTGGCAGCAGTCGACGCCGTCGAACCGACCAGGTCGTGGTTGGTCGCGGTGCAGCACCATCTCGGGCACCTGCTGGCGCTGGCGCTGTTGCTCGGCTGCGTCGCGCTCCGACTGCGGGTCGTCGCCGGCCGCCTCGCCCGTCGCGCCTCGACGCCGCTCCCTGCGCCAGCTGTCGGCCGGCTGGCGACCTACCGCGACGTTCGGTCGGGGGAGTGCCCGCGGCACCCGTTCGTGGGGTGAGCGTCGCGCCGGTGGTGCTCGCGCTCGTCGTCGGCGCTCCCGATGCGCGGCCCCGCGCCGCTGGCTACGCTCGCGGCATGAACGTCGAGCTGGCGGACACCCGATGCGACCCGGACAGAATTACGCAGGAGGCCGCACCCCGCGCTCGCTACGTCCCGCCGCAGTGCGGCGCCCGGTGTCGCGACGGCCACGCCTGCAAGGCTGCCACGATGCTCTGGAAGGCGCGCTGCCGGATGCACGGCGGGGCGTCGATCGGGGCGCGCACGCCGGAGGGCAAAGCGAAGGTGCTGGCGTGCCTCGCGGCGGGTCGAGCGCGACGTCGGCTGGTCCCCCCAGCCCCGATGCTCCGAGCTCATCGCCGCACACCACTTTGCGTTGGCTCTAGCGGGGACGCTTCGCGGCGGCGCGCTTCGACGCCTTCGGTGCGGTGCTCGACCCGCTCGCGGCCCTCGGCTTCGCGGCCTTGCTGGCCCCGCCTGTCGCGCCATCCCGGCGAGACGCCTTCGCTGGCGACGAGACCGGGGCCGCGTCGAGTGCGCGCTTGAACTCCGCCCGGTGCTTCGCGGGCGGCGGGTAGAGGGCGGCGGCGGCCTCGAGCTCTGCGCGGGTAAGCTCGCCCCCACCCTTGCGCATCACCGTTACGCGGACCTCGAGGCCGGCCGGGAGCGCGTCGGGGGTTGGGAGCTTCGTGGTGTACAGGGTGGCCATGGCGTCATTCTCCATCGAGATGGGGGAACATGGGAGCCCCGGGCGTCAGGGCAGCGCTCGGACGGTCGCGGCGGTCACCCGGTCCTGCATCGCGGCCACCTTCGCCGGAGCGACCCCCCGGGCGACGAGCATCCGGGCGAACCCGGCGAGGTCCTGGGGGCCCTTGGCAGCGTTGCACCCCAGGCACGCGGCGACGAGGTTCGTCGGGGCGTTGACCACGCGGGCCGGGACGCGCGCGGCGAAGTGCGCACGGGGCGTGACGTGGTCGACCTGCATCACGACGTTCGCCGCGCCGCAGTACTGGCAGGAGAAGAGGTCGCGGGCGGCGATGCAGAACGCGAGGGCGGCGCGGACCTTCGCAGTGTTCGGAGCGGGGATCGTGAAGTGCACTCCCACGCCCCGCAGTATGCCCCGCGCGACGGGCCTCGCGAACGTCACCGGCCGGGGCTACAGCACCAATCACCTCACCCACAACCCATAGAACTCCGCCCCCGCAGTGGGCGTGATCGCGTCCGAGCGGTCGTTGACGTCCGCCTCGCCGATGCGCGGGTTGCACGCGCTCCCGCTGCAGAAGGCACCGAGGCCCGTCGGGTAGTCCACGTTGTCGCGGTAGCTCGTCGACAGGTACGTCCGGTCGCGGTTGGTGTCCTGCGCGCCGTCGGCCTCGCCGGCCTTCAGGTACAGCCGCGCGCGGGCCGCCCCGTTGAGCAGCGCGGTGTCCCCGGCGCGCGGCGTGGCGCTCGCGATCACGCACGCGTGGGTGCAGTCCGGGTGGCGCGTGAACACCTCCGAGCCGCCGCAGGTCCAGTCGAGCCGCGCCAGAGAGGCCTGCAGCGAGCGCCCCTGAAGGCACCCGTCGTCCGTCGCCAGCAGGAACGCGTTCCGATGCGTGATCATCAGCGCCCGCCCCTCGACGGTCGCGAAGGCCAGCGAGCGGTAGTCCGCGTTGGCCGCCGGGTCGAGCGCCCCGAAGGTCGCCGTCGCGCTCTCCCACGCGTTGGGCGCCGGCGACGTCACCAGCCAGCTCCCCGCGTTGGCCGCGTCGCCGCTGTTGGTCACCGTGGCGACGTAGGTCCAGCCCCCGCCCGCCGTGGTCATGTTGCAGAACACCTCCAGCGCCGCCCCCGGCCCCGTCCCATCGGGGTCGATGGTGTAGCGCCCGTCCGGCGCCGTCGGCCGCTGCGCCTTCAGCTCCTGGCAGCTCCGCGGCAGCGCGCAGCGCCCCGCCACGCACGCCCCGTCCGCGCACACCGTCCCGCACGCGCCGCAGTGGCGCGCGTCGCTGCGCAGGTCCACCTCGCAGCCGTTGCCCGCGGCGTTGTCGCAGTCGCCGAAGCCCATCTCGCAGGCCGCCACCCCGCACGCCCCCGCCGCGCAGCTCGCCGTCGCGCGGGCCGGGGAACACACCCGCCCGCACGCCCCGCAGTTGGCCACGTCGGCGCCGAGCGCCGTCTCGCACCCGTTGTCGGCCATGGCGTCGCAGTCGCCGAAGCCCGCCCCGCAGCCCGCGACCCGGCACGCGCCGGCCACGCAGGCCGCGGTGGCGTTGGTGAGCGCGCAGGCCCTATCGCAGATGCCGCAGTGCGCGGGCGACGTCGCCGTGTCCACGCAGCGGTCGCCGCACAGCACCTGTCCGCTCGGGCAGCGGCACGCGCCCGCCTCGCAGCCCTGCCCCGCGGCGCACGCGGCGTCGCACGCCCCGCAGTGCCGCGCGTCGGCGCCGAGGGTCACGCACGCCGCCCCGCAGGCCACCTGTCCCGTCGGGCACGAGAGCCGGCACGCGCCCATGGCGCAGACCTGCCCCCCCGGGCAGACGGTGCCGCACGCGCCGCAGTGGGCCGGGTCGTTGGCCGTGGTCACGCAGCGGTTGTCACAGAGGGTCTCCATCGCCGCGCAGCTCGGAGGGACGTCGACGGAGACATCGGGAGCGCCCGCGTCGGGAGCGCCCGCGTCGGGAGCGCCCGCATCGGGAGCACCCGCATCGGGAGCGCCCACATCGGGAGCGCCCGCGTCGGGAGCGCCCGCGTCGGGAGCGCCCACGTCGGGAGCGCCCGCGTCGGGAGCGCCCACGTCGGTGGTGTCGGGCGCGGCGTCGCCGCCGACGACGCTGGTGTTGGTGCTACAGGCGCTTGTGAGGGCGAGGCCGAGCGTGACGAGCAGGTGGGTCGGGCGCATCGACGAGGGATGCACCCGTCGGGGGTCGATGGGCAATAGATCGTCGCCGCTCTTCAGAACGACACCCGCACCGAGCCCCCGCCGGTGAAGCCGCCCGCGTCCTGCTGGCGCGCGCCGTAGCCCACCCGCGCGAGCACCGTCAGGTGCCGCCCGAAGTGCCGCCCGCCCTCGGCCAGCAGGCGCAGGCCCCACTGGTCGTTGGCGCCCGGCTGGCTCGTGAGCTCGATGCCGGCCCCGAGGGGCGTGTCGCGCGCGGTCTCCCAGCGCATCCACGCCGAGGCCGTCAGCCCGTAGCTGGTGATCCCCTGGAACCCGAGGCTCACCACCGCGGGCTGCCCGGTGCCCACGTCGAGCCGCAGCCCGCCGCCGACCTGCACCGTCTCCTCGTTGGCCCCGAGCGTCCCCAGCACGTGCAGCGACACCAGCTCCACCAGCCGGAACTCCACCGACGCCGTCGCCGCCACCAGCCCGACGTCCCGCGTGCGCGGCCCCTCGGAGGTGCTGCGCGTCGTCTGCCCGTCGAGCCGGTCGACCCGCACCGCGACCGAGCGCACCCGGCGGTGGAAGCGATACCGCACCTCGCCCCAGAGCGTGTACCAGTGGTCCGGGCAGCGGTCGCCCGAGGCCCTGCCGCAGCGCTCGCCGTTGGTGTTGGGCGCCGCGCCGAAGTCCGTGTACTCGCCGCCGCCGGTGATCTCCAGGCGGCGTCCGCGGTGGCGGGTGAGCTCGATGAGCTCGCGCTCGTCGCCCTCCTCGGGGCGCAGCACGACGCGATGCGGGTGCTCCTCCGAGGCGAAGCTCGCGCGGGTCGCGCCGTCGACCAGCTCGAGCACCACGTAGTAGTCCATCGCCCGCGCGGTGATGGGCTGCGCGGGCAGGTCGACGCGCCAGCCGCCGGCGTCGCGGGTGGCCACCGACGAGCGCCACGCGCCGATCCCTCCCGGGCGCCAGCGCACCACGAGGCGGGTGACGCGCTCCAGGTGGCGGATGCCGAAGCGCAGGGGCAGGGCCTCGCGGGCGTGGGCCGCGGCGGGAGGGGCGTGCTCGATGGACGGGAGCTCGGGCGTTGCGGGCGACTGCGCGCGAGCGTTGTGGGCGAGGGCGCAGAGGGAGAGCGCGAGGCAGAGGGCGGAGGTTCGCATTTCGGGTACTCACCAGTCGAAGGTCGTGGAGAGACCGGCGCCGAAGCCGCCGTTCTGGATGTTGCGGAGCTGGTACGAGCCGCGGGCGGCGAGGGTGAGCCAGCGCGTCGCGCGCCAGCCGACCTGCCCCACCACGCGGAACATCGGGTCGCCCGAGGCGACGGACTGGTTGAACACCTCCCCCTGCGCCAGCATCGGCACCGCGGGGTGGGGGTGGAAGTTGAGCGCGAAGAAGGCCTTCTGCCCGACCTCCGTGAGCACGTCGCCGCCGACCACCAGGTTGGTGCGCTGCTCGTACCCGATGCGCAGCCGGGCCTGCGCGCCGCCGACGAGTCCGCCGCGGTGCACGCCCACCTGACCGCGCGCGATGAGGTGCACGAAGTCCGACAGCGCGAACTCCAGCTCGTGGTAGCCGTACACCACCGTCGAGGGCTCCGAGACGCGGTCGCCCGGCAGGCTCGCCAGGGGGAGGCCCTCGCCGCCGTACACGCCGAAGCCCACGCGGTAGCCGTAGAGCGCGCGGGTGTCGACGCGCTGGAGGAAGTCGCCCTCGATCAGCACGAAGCGCTGCGCGACGTAGCGGGTGCCGATGGTGCGAGAGCCCACGTCGGCGAAGTCGGCGCGCAGGTCGATGCGGGTGCGGCCTCGGGGGTCGGGCGCGTCGCCCGGTCCCGCCTCGACGGACACCCGGCGGGGGTTGCCCGCGGTGCCCACCACGGGAACGGCCGCGCCGCCCTCGACGTCGAGCTCGACGAAGTACTCGAAGCCCTCCAGCGTCACCAGCGCCCGCGGAACCTCCCCCCGCACGAAGCCGTCCCCCTCGCGCGTGAGGTTCACCATGACGTAGCTCTCGGCGCCGGGGCGCCGCGCGCCGATGCGCCCGCCGAGCACCTGCGCACCGGTGAGCTGCAGGGCGACGAGCGCGGGGTCGCCCAGGCGCAGCGACTCCGCGGGCGCTCCCCGAAGCACTGGGGGCGGTGGCGCTGCAGGCGCGCGCGGGGCCTCGGGCGCAGCGCTCGTGAGGGACACGATCTCCGCGCGGATGCGATCGGTCCACGGGCTGCCGCGGTGCTCGCGGAGATACGACGCCCAGCGGGCGACGCGCTCGGCCGGGCGCTGTCCCAGCGTCGCCAGGAAGACCGCGAGCACGGCGCGCTCCTCGGCTGCGACGCCCGGCGCACAGGGCGGCGGGGCGGTCGGTGGCGTAGCCGCGGCGACCGCGGTGACCGGCCACTCGTCGGCCGCGGTGGAGGCCCGGGTGGTGGCCGGAGCGGTCGTCGGGGTGACCGCGCGAGTGGCCGCGGGAGTGGTCGCACGGGTGGTCGTCGGAGTGGCCGCGCGGGTGGCCGCGCGGGTGGCTTCGGCGAGAGCGGGCGAGACGACGCGGTCGCCCACGGCGGGCGGCCGGAGCAGGGCGCCCGTGAGGCGCAGCACCGAGAGGGCCTCGCCGACGCTGTAGACCTGGAGGGTTCCGAGGGGATAGCGGTCGCGCAGGGCCTGGCCCGTGATGGGGTGGCGCACCGTGAGCGGGCGCAGCACGGGGACACGATCGCCCTCGACGAGCCCCGCGTCGTGCCCGAGATCGACCACGAGCAGGTCGCCGTCGACGCGCACCACCGTGCCCTCGCGGTGCGCGGCCTCTGGCGCCGGCTGCGCGGACGCAGCGCTCCCTGCGGTCACCATCGCCGCAGCGAGGTGCCGTCCCCAACGTGAACCTGTCATCGATTGATGCCTCCGGACAGGGCCCGTGTGCAGCGCCCGTGCCGCGCGGCGGGAGTTGGGCGTACGATCGACGGCGATGCGCCTCTCCCCGCGGCTCCCGGTGCTCTCCCTCGTTGGCCTCCTGGGATCGGGCTGCGGTCTGCTGATCGAGCCGTCGATTCCGTACGACCCTTCGCCCGACGCGGGCGCCGTGCTCGACACCTCGACCGTGGACGCCTCGACGGACGACCGCATCGACGCCGCGGCGGACCTCCCCCGGGTCGACACCTCTGCGGAGACCGGGGTGGACGCCCGGGTGGACGTCGGGACCGATGCCCCGCTCGACGCCGGAATGGACGTCGGGGTGGACGTTCCGGGCGATGTCGGGATGGATGTCGGGATGGATGTCGGGATGGATATCGGCGCGGACGTCCCTCGCGATATCGGAATGGATATCGGGATGGATGTCCCTCGCGATATCGGAATGGATATCGGAACGGACGTCCCTCGCGACGTCGGCTTCGATATCGGCATGGATGTCCCTCGCGATGTCGGCTTCGATGTCGGCTTCGACGTGGGCTTCGACGTGGGCTTCGACGTGGGCTTCGATGTCGGGACGGACGTGCCTCGCGACGTGCCGCCCGACACGCAGGACGCGCCGACGGTCGACGTGTTGCAGTGCCCGCCGGGGCGACCGATCCTGCGCGGGCCCTGGTCGGGGGCGATGGTCCGCGGCGATCGCCCGCGCTTGCGCTTCGAGCTGGGCGCCTGCGGCGGCGTGCTGGAGATCAGCCGCAGCCGCGCCTTCACCACCATCGCGCAGACCCTCTCCCTGGCGCCCTCTGCCACCTCTGCGCTGCCCTCGGCGCTGACCCGCGGCGTGCCGTGGTTCTGGCGGGTGCGCATCCCCTCTGTCGCCGACCCGACGCTCTCCACCTCGGCGGTCAACGAGTTCCGGGTGGTGCACGACGTGCTCCTCTCGACCGCGCGCACCGAAGGGGTCTTCGCGACCCTCCCCGACGGCAACGGCGACGGCATCCCCGACCTCGTCATCGGCGCCCCCGCCCAGGATTCCCCCGACGACGCCGGGGTCGCCACCGGGCACGTCTACGTGCTCCCGGGCGGCGCCGGGCTCGCGGGCGCCCCGCTCACCGCCGCGCAGGTGCTCTCCCCCGGCAGCGGGGGCGACGCCGGATCGCGCGCCACCTACGGCGCCCGCATCACGGGCGGCGACATCAACGGCGACGGCTTCCCCGACCTCGTCGTGGCCTCCCGCGGCCCCCGGGTGTACGTGCACTTCGGGTCGTCGACGGGCTTCTCGGCCACCCCGTCGGCCACGATCACCATCCCGCAGACGGCGGTGCAGCCTCCGGTCCCGGCGGTCGCGGGCGTCGGGGACTTCGACCGCGACGGGTTCTGCGACGTGGTGATCGGCGTCGCGCGGCTGATGGGCCAGCGCCGCGGCAACATCATCCGATATCGCGGCGTGGCCGGCGGGCTGGAGTTCGTCGGCGCGGACGTCGACTCGCGGGACAACGTCCTCCTGGGCTACGCGGTCGCGCCTGCGGGCGACGTCGACAGCGACGGCTACGGCGACTTCGTGCTCGGCAACATCGGCGTCACGGCCGAGGGCGCGACCACCGGCGAGGTGCGGGTGCGGCCGAGCTCCGACGGGGCGTACTCGCTGATCCCGTCGACGGGCTCGGCCTTCGCGGCGGACTTCGGTCGCTACGTCTCTGCCGGAGGGGACATCGACGGCGACGGGCTCGGCGACGTGATCGTGGGGCAGGGGAGCAACCCCGTGCTGTGGTCCGCCGGGACGAGCGCGTCGCGCGCCCTCGCGTCGCCCATCGACGCGCTCAGCACCACCGTCGGGTCGCTGCTCACGCCCGTCGGGGACGTCAACGCCGACGGCCGCGACGACCTCGTGCGCTGGATGCCCGGGAGCTCGTCGGCGGTGGTCCGCGGCGGGCTGCTCCCGATCTTCGAGCTAGGCCTCACGGACGCCGCGGTGACGGGCGCCACGCTGGTCCAGGTGGCCGGCGCGGGCGACCTCGACAACGACGGCCGCGACGACATGGTGACCACCTGGCGCCGCGGGGCGAACAACCCCTTCGTGGTGGTGTTCCGGGTGCGCCCGACCGGCCTGCTCGGGGCCGACCGGGTCGACGTGCTCGCGAGCTACTCGCTCGTCAGCGAAGCCCGCCTCGGCACCGCCATCGGGACCGCGTTCTGATCGGGCTGACAGCGCCTCGCCGCGGAGCTGTCGGCGCTCCGGGCCGCGCCCTCGGTGCGCGGTCCGGCGAGGCTGCGCTCGGAGGCGAATCGGGTCGCGCCGCGGTCGACGCCGCGCTCGCGCCTTCGTAGCCTGCACTCGTGGCAAGCATGACCCTGGGAACCCCCACCACCGCCCTCGTCGAGCCCGCCGGAGCGACGAGGCCGCTGGGGGTGTTCATCCGTGGCGCGCGGGCCCTCCTGCTCGGCGGCGCCCTCGCGTCGTGCGCCGGGTCTGGCACCCGCAACGCCGCGGACGCCACGGCTCCCGTCGATCTCGGCGTGGTGAACGACCTCTCCCCTCCGCCGGACCAGGGCCCCGCGGACGCCTCGGCGGACGACGCGCTCTACGTGCTCGATGCGAGCATCGACCTGCCCGGT
>JAUSAZ010000036.1 GCA_030652255.1 Myxococcales bacterium
GTTGAAACCCACGGCAGCCTAAGGGAAAGCCCGCGGCGGGCTGGTCACTGTGCCTGGACATCGGACAGGCCGCTTGCGGCCTTCACCTTAGGCTGCCGTGGGTTTCAACCCGCGGCAGCCTAAGGCGCGCGAAGGTGTGCGGATGGCTGCGGGTTCCGCGCGATGGCTCGTCACCCCAGCCAGCAGGCGCTCTACGCACGATGAGGGCAACGATGAGCTGGCCTGCCGGGGCCCGGGGAGGCCACGCTCACACGCCCACGGCGACCCGCTGCGCGGCCTCCTGCAACGCGACACGCAGGGGCGCCGCGGCGGTCGCATCGGCCTGTAGCACCTTCGGCAGCAGGCGGCGCAGCGTCGTCAGGAGCGCGGGGTCGGGCACGAGCTCCGACCACGGGCGCAGCGCCGCGAGCGCCTCCTCCGCGCCCTCGACGCGCACCCCGGGGGAGCCCTCCGGGACCCGCGCGAGCGCCCCCGCGAGGGCCTCCGCCTGGGCGCGCTGCAACGCCCCGAGGTGGCGCGCGCGGACATCCTGCGCGGCGGCGCGGTCCCCGGTGCGGAGGTGGTGGCGGGCGCGGGCGTCACACACGGCGCCGTGCACCGAGGCGTCGAGCACGTACTCGAACTCCCCGTCGCGGTCGGTCTCCAGCGCGCGCAGGGCTCGCGCGTCGGGGGCGCGGCCGGTGAGGTTGGCGAGGTGCAGCGCGAGGGCGTCCCCCAGCCACGGCGTCAGGACCTCGTCGGGCACTGCGGCCGCCCGCGCCGCCTGGCCCTCGCGCACGAGCGCCTCCATCGCCGCGAAGCACCGCCGGTCGTCGGATCCCGTCCAGTGTCGTAGCAGCGTGTCGACGCGTCCTGTGAGCACGGCCGCGCGCACCGCCGCGCGCACCGTGAAGGAGTCCCGGTCGTCGTCGAACACCCACGAAGAGACCTCTCGCAGCACGCCGTCGACGAGCGCCGCGGCGCCCGCAGGGTCCGTCCCGGCGGTGGCCGCTGCGAGGATCAAGCGCTCGGCGGTGAGGCTGGCGCGACCGCTGCGGAGCCGACCGTTCCATCCCCGCACCTCGGCCGCCGCGGGGGCATCGATGGGCGCCAGCGCGTCGGCGAGAAGGAGGGACCACGCGACGCTCCCCGCCGTGCGGGCGCGCATCCAGGTGGCGGTGCGGGCGACGAGCTCTGCGCGCAGGGCGCCATCGGTCAGGTCGAGGTACGCGAGCGCGTCGAGGGCGCCGAAGGGGTCGGCGCACACGATGCACCGCAGGCCGATCTCCCCGGCGCGGGGATGCGCCTCGGCGCGGAGCACGGCGGCGAGCCGCGCGAGCTCACTCGACCTGCGGTCGGCGGGGGCGGCGTCGATGCGGGCGAGGGCGACGTCGAGCGGCGCGCCGAGCTGATGGCCCAGCGCGACGTCACCGCGCGGCACGCCGGACCACAGCCCCTCCACCGCGCTCTCGGCGAAGGCGTGGGCGAAGGCGTCGCGCCATTCGAGCGGCCGAGGTCGCGACGGCGGCCCCTCCCAGCTCTGATCAACGCGGCGGGGGTAGCCCTCGGGTTCGAGCACGAGGCTGCTCCACAGGTCGGTGTAGGCGCTCGTCGGGGCCCACACGCCGTCGGAGCCCGGGGCCCACGCGTCGTCTTCGAGGGTCTCGACGAGCGCGTCGAGCCACACCTCGAGCGACGGTGCATGCACCACCCGGGTCGAGGTGCCGTGGAGGTACTCCACCACCGCTTCGGGCTCTACGAAGACCGCGCCGCTGTCGAGCACGATGAGGTCGCCATTGGAGCGGCCCAGGATCGGCAGCCACCCCGAATGCCAATCATCCTTCAACGCATGGGGATCGCGCGCGGCGAGGGCCGCGGCGGCGAGGGACTCCTCCCACCCGAGCAGCCGCCATCCGAGCACGAGCCCCGCCCCGCCCGCGGGGCCGCGCTCTCCGTCGTGCCAGCGAAACCACGCGCGCGCGGCGTCGGACACGGCGCCGAAGGACTCCGGGATCTCCACCCCGGGCGCGAGCCGCGCGGCGAAGTCCGGGCGGTGGGTCGAGAGCCAGCGGTCCAGTCGATCGAGGATCTCTCGCATGACGAGTTCAACCTCCGCGCGTGGCGCGCATCCAGGCGTTCACCAGCGCGACGACCTCGTCGCGGCGCGCCAGGAGGTCTTCGCGCGAGTCGAAGGTCAGCACCCCGCGGTCGGGCGCGGCCCAGGTGATGCGGCCGGTGGGGTCGTCGAAGCGGAAGCCCGTGACGTCCTTCACCTTCACGCCGCGATGCAGGATGAGCTGCAATCCCCCCTTCGGCGGAAACCGCAGGGTCGCGCGGTCGTCGCCATCGTCGCAGAAGCTCGGGGCGTTCCACTTGACCCGCTCGGTGATCGCGGGGTTCGAGGCCAGGAGGGCCGCGCGCAGCGCCTCGATGCCGTCGTGAAAGGGGTGCTGGAGCGCGCGGAGCAGGTCATCGACGCTGACTGGGGCCTTCGGCATCTGCGACGCGTATCAGAACTGCTGCCACAATGCCTACGAAGCATCAACTTGGCGCGTGGTCGCCGTGTGGCCTGTCGTTGTCAATGCGGTCCTGGTCGGGGCGCACCATCCCGGCGCATCTTGTGGAGCAACTGGAACGCCGTCTCGTAGCACGGTCGTTTCGGCCGGATTCAGCCTTGAACACTACCCGCTACAGGGGAGCGCGGGCGCAGCGGAAGCCGGCGAAGGCATCTCGGTCTGTCGGTCGAGCGCTGTTGCGGTAGGGCCCACGCAATCCATTCGGGACGGTGTCGTTCCAGGCACCGCCGCGGGTCACGCGCTGGGTACCACTCGCCGGACCCGTCGGGTCCAAGATCGGATTACTGCTTGCGGGTCCGTATGGGCTGTACCAGTCCGCCGTCCATTCCCAGACGCTGCCCGACAGATCGGATACCCCGAAGGGGGAATTCGCGGCAGGGAACGAACCCACCGGGCAGGTGCTGGAGCGCGTCCCCGCACCGCCCCAACACACCTGCGCTGCGGGCGCATCATTGCCCCAGGGGTAGATGCGTCCGTCGGTCCCCCGCGCCGCGTATTCCCACTGCGCCTCGGTTGGAAGCTGGGCGTCACGCCAACGGCAGAATGCCGAACTCACATACCAATCGACACAGGTGACGGGATGATTGCCTCGCCCCGAGACACCCCAATTGCAAGACCCGCCCGTGCCGGGGGCGGTGCATCCGGGCGCCGTGCACGCGCTGTATGCGGCAACTGTGACCTCCGTGCGGTCCAAGCAGAAAGCCGACAGGGTAACTTGATGCGGTGGTTGAGCGAAATGGCTAGCGGGGTCGACCTCGCCCATGGTGAACGTCCCGCCGGGGATGAGCACCATGCCGGACGGGCAGGTCCCACTGTCGATCACGAGAGGGACGTCTGGGATGTCCACTGTCGGAACAACGTCCATCACCGATGGAACATCAGGGACCACGGGCACGTCCACCACCGCGACGTCGATAACAGGGATATCCCCCGACACGGGGGCATCCACAGGCCCGGCGTCGCTAGCATCGGTGGCAACAGGACGGTCGGCAGTGCCATCGATGGAAGTGCCTGAGTCAATGGTTGGCAGCAGGAGGGGCGCCGCCGGGTTGCATGCCATGATGAGTGCGACAGCGAGCGGCAGAAGTCGACGATCGGTCATGCGGTTCCCCTCGGGCTGATGCGCCGCGGCCGAGTATCGACCGCTGCCGATGCCCCGTCTACCTTCGGGCGGCGCCGGTCAGTTCTGCCGCTGGCGGCACTCGGTGGCGTGGCTCCAGGCGTAGGCCCGCGTGGCGGTGGGGTGCCCCGCGAGGTCGAACACCTGCACATCGCTCCCCGAAGGGAGCACCCGTCCATTGCCCATGCGATGTGCCTCCGCGCTCGTCGGGTCGCGTCGGAAGTAGAACCGCAAGGGTCGCAAGGGTCGCAAGGATTGGTGCTGACAGCGGTGACGCCTCGGACTCGCGAGATGTTGAGAGCGATGTCGGACTCCGACACGAGGTGAAGGGCTGGACCGCCTGCCCGCCCTGCCTGTCGCTTCCTTGCGACCCTTGCGACCCTTGCGGTTCTACTTCCGACGCGACCCGACGAGCACGGAGGCACATCGCGTGGACCGTGGACGGGTGCTCCCCTCGGAGGGCGAGGCCGGTGATCGCAGGCGTGGGCGGGCGGGCGGGCGGGCGCTGCGCTCAACCCATCAGACCTCTTGCGGCGCGTCGAGCCGGTGCCCCGCGGCGTCGTAGCGCCATCGCCGCGAGCAGCGCGCCGACCGCGCCGCCCCAACGCGCGCCTCGTGCGCCGGTCGCCCCCGCGCCGACGAGGGAGCAACGGCAGCTCGGCGTGTCGATCAGCACCACGGTCGGGTCGTTGGGGTCGGTCGTGTCGAGGCAGCGCGTCTCGGAGCGGGGACCGATGTTGCCGGCCTGGTCCATGAGCGCGATGGCGAAGCAGAAGGGGCCCGCGGCGCGGAAGGGCGCCCCGTTGCGCGCCCGCGCGACCGACTCTCCGAGGGCGATGTCCGCGGTCAACAGTCCCCCACCGCCGCCCGGCGACGACCCGAGCGCGACGTCGGGCTCCGGCCTCGCGAGGGCGGCCTCCGGCGTCGGGCCCATGTACGCCAGCATGGTGAGGTCCTCCGTGGCGGTCGTGTCGTCGGAGCCCTCGACCGTGAGCTGGAGCTCGTCCACGTCCGGACAGCTGAAGCCGCCTGCGCCGCGCGGCACCCGCGGCAGCAGGGTCACCAGCCCCTGGATGATCGCCCTCCCCGGCGGCGTGAGGTCGGGCCCCGAAGCGACGACCAGCATGTGTCGACACGAGCCCGTCGCGGGGCAGTCCTCGGTCGGGACGAAGCGCGCACCGGGCGGCAGCGCGCCCCCGACGGGCCGACGCACCTCGTGCCCGAGCCGCAGGGTCATCGCCACGTCGGGCTCGAGCCGCAGCGGCACGCCGTCCACCGTGCGCCACTCGAGCCCCGAGGTGAACATCCCGTTGGTGGGGAAGCCCACCTGGGCGAACCACGGGAATCGCGGGGGCGGCGGCGGGCCGAGCGCGTAGTCGCAGGCGTGCGCGGGCGGCGCTGCGAGCGCGACGGCGCCCGCGGTGACGAGGGCGAGCGCGACGGCGGAGGCGCGGCGCGGGAGGCGATCGAGGATGGAGTTCGGGTGCACGGAAGACCCTCTTGGGGTGTGACGGAGACGACCAGCGAGGTCGGAGAGCGTCCCCCATCCGCAAGGCACGTGCCTCGCGGCGTAGCGCGAGAGCGGCGCCCCGCGAGCGCCGGGCTCCATCGGGGCACCTGTGACAGCCGGGGCGCTGCGGGCGCCGGGTGTGTGAAACGTCGACACAGTCCGCGGCGGCGACGCCTGGTACCTCTCCACAGGGGACTTGAAGGCTTGAGCCGAGCGTCCACTCACGCCTGCAATCCCCGGCCTCGCCCTCCGAGGGGAGCGCCCGCGCGGTGTCTCCGCGCTCGTTGGGGGGGACCGCTACGGCTGCGTCGGGGGAGAAGAGCCGCAAGGGTCGCAAGGGTCGCAAGGGAGAAGAATGGGGCTAATGGTGTCAGGCGCTCGAAGCACTCACCTCGTGTCGGAGACCGGCATCGCTCTCAAGATCCTCTCGCGAGACCGAAGCGGGGAGCGCCGTGCTCGACGTCAACTACATCGTTGTCGCTCAGCAAGCGCCGCCAGAACCTGAACCCCTTGCGACCCTTGCGACCCTTGCGGTTCTTCTCCCCCGACGCAGCCGTAGCGGTCCCCCCAACGAGCGCGGAGACACCGCGCGGGCGCTCCCCTCGGAGGGCGAGGCCGGGGGCCGCAGGTGTGGGTGGACGCTCGGCTCAAGCCTTCAAGTCCCCTGTGGAGAGGCACTAGCAAACCCGTCGGGTCAGCGCAGGGTGATCCGCGCGAGGCGCACCTCGCCGCGGAAATTCCCCAGCGGGCGGGAGTAGCTCACGACCACCTGGCGGCCGTCGGCGGAGCGCAGCGCGGGGTGCTCCTGGAAGAGGTAGTCGAAGCCGTCCTCCACCGCCGGGAGCACGCCCCCGTCGGGCGTCGCGGCGATGGTCACGCCCGCGGCCTCGGGGCCCCACGGGCCCTCCAGGCGACCCGCAGCGCGCAGCACCATCGCGCTGCGCAGGAGCGCGCCGGTGACCGAGAGGTAGCAGCCGAGGTGCGGGTTGCGCGACACCGAGACCCCGCCTCCGACGTGCTCGATGACCACCGCCGCGCGCCGCAGGTCGCGCCCCCACCCGGCGCCGTCGAAGAACTCGAAGGCGCTGCGGTCGTCGGCGCGGGCCACGGGCACCCGCCCGACGCGGCACCCCTGGTTGAGGAAGCCCACGTTGGCGCACGCGAAGAAGTACGCGACCCCGTCGATGACCGACACCCCGCCGGCCCCGTACAGCGTGGGCACGCCCGCGTCGGGGTCGTGCGTGAAGAGGTCGCGCGGGTCGCGCGCGGCGAGCGTGGCGTCGGGCGGGAGGCGGGCGGTGCCGACGGCGACGCTGTCGAAGCCCGAGCCGTTGGTGCGCTTGATGCGCTGGAAGAGCACGAGCAGCGAGGGGCCGCCCGTGTCGATGGCGGCGCCGGGCCAGAGGGCCCAGCCGTTGAGGGCGTCGGCGCGGTTGAGGCGCAGCTCGTCGGCGGTGTACGGGATGAGCTGCTGGGGGAAGCCGGCGTCGTCGGTGGGCTCGTCGAGCGCGAGCGGCGCGGCAGGGGTGCTCCACCCCGCGGTGGCGGAGAGCACCGAGGAGCCGTCGATGGGGTTGGTGCGGGTGAGGAAGGCGTCACCGAAGGTCCAGACGATGCGACCGCGGAAGGCGCCGGACGAGACGCCGTCGCGCGAGAGCACCGCGGACGAGGGCAGCGAGAAGGCGCCGAGGTCCTCGACGCGCTCCACCGCGAGCGGCCGACGACACGCGAGGGAGGCCGCGTCGGCGGGCGCGGGTGCGTCGGCGGGTGCGTCGACGACGATGTCGGAGGCAACGTCCGCCTGGCCGCCGTCGAGCATCGCGGTGGGAGAGGCCGACCCGGAGCACCCGGCGAGCGCGACGAGACACCAGGGCACTACCGCGAGAGGGCGACGCATCCATGACGGACTAGCACGCGGACCGAGGGCTCCCACGAGCCTGCGCTCGCGCCGCGGGCCATTTCCCCCGGAGGCCGATCGCGTCGACAATGGCGCTCCCCCCCTGCCATGAGACGGACGCCACCCTCCCCCGGCCTCGCCTGGCCCGCCGTCGCCCTCGCGGCCCTCCTCGTCGCGCCCGCCGCCGCCGCCACCGACGTCTGGACCACGCCCTTCCCCGGCGTCCGCCTGCTCCGGCGCAACACCGCGCAGCCCGTGGTGCTCTGGGCGGCGCTCATCGACAGCTGCGCGCCGGGCGTCCGCTTCCGCGCGACGGCGCCCACCGAGGGACCGCGGGTGACCTCCTCCTTCGGTCGCCTCGTCGGCGCGCAGCTCGCCATCAACGGCGACTTCGCCGACCACGATTTCGGACTCAACGTGGGCAACGGCCGTGCGTGGTCCACCCCCGACACCGAGCACAGCGGGAACTTCTCCGTCGGCCCCAACCGCATCGAGATGACCCCCGACCACGTCGTGCTCCGGGCGCCCGCCCCGTGGGTCACCGAGCAGCTCGGCGGCCGATGGACCCTCCTCCACGACGGCGTCGCGCAGTACGGCATCGACGACAACGGCCCCAGCGCCGGGGGCTTCGTCTGCGCGCCCGGGCTGCGCCACCCGCGCACCGCCATCGGCCTCACGCGCGACCGGCGCACGGCGATCCTGCTGGTGGTCGACGGGCGCACGTCGAGCAGCCGCGGCATGACCTGCGACGAGCTCATCGACACCTTCCGCGAGCTCGGCGCCCACGACGCCATGGGCCTCGACGGCGGCGGCTCGTCCACCCTCTGGAGCAGCAGCGCCGGCGTGCTCAACCGCCCCAGCGACGGCTCCGAGCGCGTCGTGCGCAACCACCTCGCCGTCTTCGCGAGCGGCTCCGGCGCGGCGCCCCACTGCGGCCTCCAGGCGGTGGTGACGGAGCCCCCGCAGGCGGCCGCGGTCCCCGGCGCGGTGCCCCCGGCGGTGGTGCCCCTCACGCCGCCGTCGCGCTACACCCCGATGGCCCCGACGCGGCTCTTCGACACGCGCTCCCCCGCGACGAGCGCGCGGCTCCTGCGGGGCGATGGGTCCGGCGCCGGCCCGCTCTCGCTCAGCAGCCGCGGGGCCTTCCGCGACTGGGCGGCGTCGGGCGTGCCCGCGGACGCGACCGCCGTCTGGCTCAACGTCACCGCCGTGGGTCTGCTGGTCCCGGGTTACCTGACGGTGTATCCCGACGGCCGCCCGCGGCCCGGGACGTCGAGCGTCAACTACGGCCCCGGCCGGGCGGTGGCCAACGCGACGCCGGTCGCGCTCGGCGCCGGGTCGCAGGTCGACTTCGACGTGCACGCCGCCGTCGAGGTCATCGCCGACCTCGGCGGAACCTTCGCCCCCGCCGGCGCCGGCCTCGCCCCCATCGCCCCCACGCGCGTGCTCGACACCCGCACCCCGTCGGCGCCGCTGCGGGCGGGCGTCCCCCGCGCCGTCGACGTGCGCGCCCCCGCCGGGGCCGTCGGCGTGGCCGCCACCGTGGCCGTGATCGCCCGCGACGCCGCGGGCTTCCTCACCGCCTCCCCGTGCGGCGCGCCGGTGCCCGCGACCTCCAACCTCAACTTCGCCGCGGGCGACGTCGTCGCCAACGCCGTGCTCTCGGGCCTCGGCGCGGGGCAGCTCTGCCTCACGTCCTCGGTCGACGTCGACGCGCTGGTCGACGTCACCGGGCACCTCACGCCCTCGGCGCCGCTCTCGTACTACGCCCTCTTCCCGCAGCGGCTGCTCGACACCCGCGGCGCGACCACGCCCTTCACGGGGCGCGTCGCGGGCGGACAGGTGCTGTCGCTCGCGGTACAGGCGCTGCCCGGGATGCCCGCGTCCGTCGGCGCCGTGGTGGCGAACCTCACGGTCACCGGCGCCGAGGCCCCAGGCTTCCTCACGGCCTGGCCCTGCGGTGCCGCCGCCCCGGAGGCCTCGTCGGTGAACTTCCCGGCCGCCGGCACCGTCGCCGGGCTCACCGTCACCGCCGTCGGCGCGGGCTCGCTCTGCCTGCGCAGCAGCACGCGCGCGCACCTCATCGTCGACCTCGTGGGCGTGTGGGCGGCGGCGCCCGCGGCGATGCCTGACGCGGGGGTGCCCGTGCGCGACGCGGGGATGGTGGCCATCGACGCAGGGACGATGACCATCGACGCGGGGGTGACGGCGCGCGACGCGGGGACGATGGCCGTGGACGTGGGGGTCGCGATCATCGACGCCCCGGCGGCGCGCGACGCGGCGACGGTGACGGACGTGGCAGCGACGCGAGACGCGGGCCGGGACGCGGGCGTGGCGCGTGATGTGGGCGAGGCGGACGTCGAGGCGGGCGAGATCGCGGGCTCCTGCGGCTGCCGGACGACCGGGCGCGGAGGCGGCCCCGCGGCGCTGCTCGTCGCTGCGGCGCTGGCGTGCACGGCGGGGCGGCGACGGCGGGGGCGAAAGGGAGCGCCCGCGAGAACACCGGTGGGCGTCCCCGGGGGTACGGCCCCATAGCGATCCCCACGATGCCCTCACCGACCGACCTCCCGCCGCCGCCGATCGAGCTGCTCGACCTCGCCACGGGCTACCAGCGCGCCCGCACGCTCTTCTCGCTGGTGGAGCTCGCGGTGCCGACCATGCTCGCCGACGGCCCCCTGTCCCGGGAGGCCATCGCGCAGCGCCTGGGCGTGCACCCCCTCGCCGCCGACCGCTTCCTCAACGCCTGCGTGGCGCTCGGACTGCTCGTGCGCGATGGCGTCGCCTTCGGCAACGCGCCCGTCGCCGCGACCTTCCTGGTGCAGGGGGCGCCCACCTACCTGGGCGACCAGGTGCTGCTGCACGCGCGCACCACCTACGGGCTCTGGTCCGACCTCACCACGACGCTGCGCTCGTGGCGCCCCGGGGCCACCGACCACGCGGTCCCCGCCGAGGAGGACCAGGGGGCCGACTCCCTCCGCGGCCAGCACAACCTGGCCCGCCTCGTGGGCCACGCGCTCGGCCGGGCCTACGACTTCTCCCGCCACCGCGCGCTGCTCGACCTCGGCGGCGGCACCGGCGCCATGGCGCTGAGCGTGTGCGCCCTTCACCCCTCGCTCACCGCCACGGTCTTCGACCTCCCCGCGGTGCTCGACGCGGCCCGGGAGTACATCCGCGACGAGGCGATGGGAGACCGCGTCGCCGTCGCCGCGGGCAACTTCAAGAGCGACCCGCTGCCCGGCGGCTACGACGTGGCGCTGCTCGCCAACCTGCTCTCGGTCTCGAGCGAGGAGACCAACCGCGCGCTGCTGCGCCGCCTCTACGAGCAGCTCCCGCCCGGCGGCGCGGTGATCGCGAGCGGCTGGATCCTCGACGACGGCCGCACCTCGCCCACCATCCCCGTGCTCTTCTGCCTCCAGGACATCAGCTGGAACGCCCCGGACGTCGAGCGCTCCGCGGGCACCTACCTGCGCTGGCTCCGGGACGCCGGGTTCGTCGACCTGGAGCACCGCCCGCTCTGCGAGCCCAGCAGCATGATCGTGGGCCGCAAGCCCGCGTAGCGCCGCGCCCGAGGTCAGCCCGGGGGTACTTGGTACCTCGTCGCAGGGGATGTGACGGGTTCAGCCGTGCGCCCGCCCACGCCTTCGATCACCAGCCTCGCCCTCCGAGGGGAGCGCCCGCGAGGTGTCTCCGCGCTCGTCGGGGGGACCGCTACGGCTGCGTCGGTGGAGAAGGAACCGCAAGGGTCGCAAGGGTCGCAAGGGGTTTAGGTCCTGGCGGCGCTCCCTGCTTCGGTCTCGCGAGAGGATCTTGAGAGCGATGCCGGTCTCCGACACGAGGTGAGTGCTTCGAGCGCCTGACACCATCAGCCCCCCTCTTCTCCCTTGCGACCCTTGCGACCCTTGCGGTTCCTTCTCCCCCGACGCAGCCGTAGCGGTCCCCTCAACGAGCGCGGAGACACCTCGCGGGTGCTCCCCCTCGGAGGGCGAGGCTGGTGATCGAAGGCGTGGGCGGGCGCATGGCTCAACCCTTCAAGTCCGCTGCGATGCGGTACTAGTGTTGCGTCGCCAGGGTCGCCCGCCAGAAGACCCGCTCGCAGTGGAGACGCCCATGAAGATCGCCGTCCTCGGTTCCGCCATCGTCGGCAAGACGCTCGCCGACAAGATCGCCTCGCTCGGTCACGACGTGATGATCGGCACGCGCGACCCCGCGGCCACCCGCGCGCGCACGGCGCCGGGCAGCTTCGGCGACCCGCCGCTCTCGGCCTTCCTGGCCGAGCACCCGTCGATCGGGCTCGGCACCTTCGCCGAGGCCGCCGCCCACGGCGCGGTGGTGTTCAACGCCACCTCCGGGCTCCGGGCGCTGGAGGCCCTGAAGCTCGCGGGCGCCGCGAACCTCGACGGCAAGATCGTGGTCGACCTCTCCAACCCGCTGGATTTCTCGAAGGGGATGCCGCCCACGCTCAGCGTCTGCAACGACGACTCGCTCGGCGAGCAGGTGCAGCGCGCGTTCCCCGGCGCGAAGGTGGTCAAGACCCTCAACACCGTGAACGCCCATCTCATGGTCGCGCCGGGGATGCTCGCGGGCGGCGACCACACGATGTTCGTGTGCGGCGACGACGCCGACGCGAAGGCCACCGTCACGGGCTATCTGAAGGAGTGGTTCGGCTGGCAGGACGTGCTCGACCTTGGCGGCATCGGGATGTCCCGCGGCACCGAGATGTACCTCCCGCTCTGGGTGCGGCTCTACGGCGCGCTCAAGAACCCGATGTTCTCGATCAAGGTCGTGCGCTGACCTCACCCGGCGACGGCGTCAGCCGCCGTCGGTGGGGGCGTCCGTCGCGGCGTCCGGGCGGTCGCTCGGGCCCGCGTCGGTCACCCCGGCGTCGCCGGTGCTCATGGTCGGCCACGGGGGATCCGGGCAGGCGGCGTTGGTCACGACGTTGGTGTCCATGGTCACACCCCCGTTGCGGGCGAGCGCGCGGCCGAGGAGGGTCACGCCGGTGGTGAGGGTGACGCTCGCGAGGGCGACGATGTTGCCCGCGAAGTTCGAGCCGATGCCCACCGTCGCGGAGCTGCCCGTCTGCCAGTACACCCCGCACGAGCGGGCGTTGTTGATCATGAGCACCGCGGAGACGTTCGCCGTCACCAGGGTCGACCCGACCTGGAAGATGAAGAGGGGGTTGGGCTGGTTCTGGCCGTCGAGCACCACCGTGCCGGTGAGCTGCGCCGACGACGAGAAGCAGTAGACGCCAGGCGCGAGCACCATGCCCCCGAGGTCGCGCCCCGTGAGGACCGTGCCGCAGGGCTGGGCCGCGAGGCGGTTGTAGGCGACCGTGAGGTCGGCCTGGGCGGCCGCGGCCACCGGGTCGCCGGCGTGCACCACCGTCCCGCCGGGGATGCCGACGAGGGCCAGGCCCGGCCATACGCCGACCTCGCCGGTGATGATCGAGAGCCCCGTGTTGCTCACGGTCGACCCGGCCAGGATGGTGAAGCGCGCCGCCGAGCCGAGGATCCCAGGACCCATCGGGCCGGCATCGATCATCACGTCGGGGACATCGGGCACGTCACGGACGTCGGGGACGTCGGGCACGTCGCGGACATCGGGGACGTCGGGCACATCGACGGCGACGGGCACGTCGGAGACATCGGGGACGTCCATCAGGGAGGGGACATCCATCACGACGGGCACGTCGATGGCGGCGGGGACATCGGGCACGTCCGGCACGTCGATGGCGACGGGGACATCGGGCACGTCGATGGTGATGGGCACGTCGGGCACGTCGACGGCGACGGGGACGTCGGGCACGTCGACGGCGACGGGCACGTCGGGCACGTCCGGCCGCGGAGCGTCGATGACGACGGCGTCGACGATGTCGGTGGCGACGGGCACGTCCACGACCCCGTTGACCGCGGGGTCACCGAGGATGGACTCGCTCCCGCAGGACGCCGTCAGCAGCGCGGCGACCGAGGTGAGGAGGAGGTAACCCGGCGCGCGCCGTGCGGAGGCAGGAGACTCAGACATACGGACACTCCCGGCAGGGGGTTGATGGAAGACGCGGAGCACGGCGGCGCAGACCGGCCCGAGGCCCGCCGCGCTCACTGTCCACCCGTGGGTGACGCGCCGAGGCTCGCGCCCGGAGCGAGGAGCCTGAACTCCACCCGCCGGTTGGCAGATCGCCCGCTCGCCGAGTCGTTGGAGACGATCGGGCGCTCGAGGCCGTAGCCGCGCACCTCGAGGCGAGCGGCCGGGACGCCGTGGCGCGTGAACCAGCTCGCAGCAGCCTGCGCGCGGCGCTCCGCGAGCCCGGTGTTGTGGACCTCGCTGCCGACGTTGTCGGTGTGGCCCTCGACGGCGAGGCGCCAGCCCTCCGCCCGGCCGCCGAGCAGCGTGGCGACGGCGGTGAGCGCGCGGTAGCTCGTGGGCAGGATGCGGTCGCGGTCCGTCGCGAAGAGGATCGGCGGGAGGGCCACCGCGAGGGTGGGCGCAGGGCAGCCGGGGCGGCTCGGGTCGGGGCTGGGGCCCTGCGGCTCCTGGGGGCACCGGTCGGCGTGGTTGAGCACCTCGTCGGAGTCGTCGTCGCCGTCCGGGCAGCCCGGGCGCTCGGGGTCGGGGTGGGCGCCCTGCGGGACCGTGGGGCAGAGGTCCTGCGGGTCGTACACGCCGTCGCCGTCGGCGTCCGCCGCCGGGCACCCGGCCCGCGCCGGATCGGGGTGATCGCCCGCGGGCACGTCGGGGCAGAGGTCGCGCGCGTCCGACACCCCGTCGCCGTCCCGGTCGCGCGCCGGGCATCCAGGGCGCTGCGGGTCGGGCGTCGCGCCGGCGGGCTCGGTCGGGCACTCGTCGTCGGCGTCGAGCACGCCGTCGCCGTCGGTGTCGACCGGCGCGGCCTCGACCGAGCGCGGCAGGCGCACCGAGAGCGAGAGCCCGCCGGACCAGTACTGCGCGTCGCTGGGGTGGTCCTGCGCCTCACTGGCGGCGAAGAGGCGCCCGTAGCGGAGCGCCGGGCCGAGGCCCACCGCGGACCCGAGCGCGAACTCGAAGCCGATGCCGCCGTCGAGCGCGAAGCGGTTGCGCGACCCGGTCATGCCGAGGCCCGCGTTGACGTCGACGAAGAAGCGCCCGACCGAGCCGATCATGGGCTCGAGGCGAAGGCCGCCGGTGATCGAGTGCTGCTGCCCCGCGGCGCGCCCCGGGTCTGCGCTCTCCGACGGAAACCACCAGCTCGAATACGACGCCTGCAGCGCGAGCGGGCCCACCAGGGTGAACCCGAGCCGCGCGGAGGCCTGCACGTCGAGGCCGTACAGCAGGGTGTCCCGCTGGTAGCCCGCGAGCATGGTCCCGGCGCCGACCTCGGCGCGCAGCACGAGGCGCTCCGCGAAGGTCTGGGCCTGCGCCGCCCCCGGGAGGTGGAGGAGGGCCATCGATGCAGCCGCGGCGACGAAGGGCGCACCGCGCGCCCTACGCCCGTGGCGGGCCGGAGAACGTTGAAGATCCATGAGCAGGGACTCCAGTCGGACGGGGGCGGAGTGGACGGAGGCCATCCCGATGCCGTCGCGTGACGCCGGTCGAAGCCGGCGATAGACAATCTGTGGGGCGGAGCGCGCGGGCTGTGGTCGAGACGGTCGCCCGACGCCGCCGACCTTCGTCTGCGCGGCGGTGGGTGCGCCCGTCAGGCCGCCCTACCGGCGTCCGTCATCGAGCCGCTCGCGTAGATGGGGCGAGTGGCGGCTTCTGCTGCTGTGCGAGGCACACCTCGAATCCGGCCTTCCGGGTCGGAGACCGCGACGCGCACCTCTCGGTTAACGGTCGCGGCGCCGGGAGCATGAAGCGATTGTTCTCCGCCCCGCCGATCTTGGCGGCGTTCGGAGCAACAGCGGCAGTCATGCCCGGACAGGTGGTCATCAGAGCTGAACGTCGGGCGCGGTGCCACGGGCGTCATCCCCCCAAATCGATGAGGGACACATTCGGTGCAGCGGGGGGCCCCTATGGCGAGCGGGCGAGCCCGATGGCGTCGATCTCGTTCCAGCCGGGGACACGCGGCGAGTCGAGCACGAGGCGGAGCGCGCGGATGGTCCTCGGCGCGGGCAGCGTGAGCTCGGCGACGGCGGAGGCCGCGGGCTGCGGCGGCGAGGCGCCCTCCCACAGCACTGCGGGCGCGGCCGGGTCGCTCACGTCGTCGACCCTCGACACCGCGCCAGGGTTGAAGGTCTCGACCCAGAGCACCCTGGTGGTCGTCACCGGGGCCTCGAAGCGCACCTCGATCCACTCCTCGCCGGCGTCGGTGGCGAGCGAGGCCCAGGCCCCGTCGATGTCGCCGTACTGGGGGTACACGTCGGGCGCACCCCGCACCCCCGCGGCGGCGTTGGTGATCGCCGAGAACTCCGAGGAGAACCCCGCCACCTCGCTGGCCCATGCCACGCCGCGCACCGCGAAGGCCTCGGGGGGCAGGTCGAGGTGGCGCACCGTCGCCCCCGCCACCAGCAACGTCGGCCGCGGTCGGAGCGGCGTCGCCGGGGCGGTGACCCGCGCGGGCGCCCTCCCCCGCGTCGCCACGGCGACCACGAACGCGATCACGATCAGCGCGGCGCCCAGCGCGATGGACACCCCGCCGCCGCCGCCGCCGCCGCGCGACGGGGACGCGGGGCGGGTGCGCAGCGCCTCGGGCAGCGGGGCGTCTGCGAGGAGCCCGACGGTGTCGATCTCGGCCCAGCCGGGGTTGACGACGTAGACGCGCAGTCGTCGCACGACGCGCGGCGGGGTGACGGCGACCTCGAGCACCTGCGCAGCGCCGTCGCTCCGCGGCGGACCTTCGTAGAGGAGCTGCTCGCCGTGGGTGAAGTCGACGACGGCGAAGGTCGACCCGGGCCGGTTGGTCTCGAACACCCGCACCGCCGCGACGGGCACCTCCGCGGCGTACTCCAGCTCGACCCACTCGACCGGGCTCTTGCGGGGCGCCGGGGCCCACGCGCCGCCGATGTCACCGCAGCGGGGGTAGACCCGCGCCGGGCCGAGCAGCGCCGACGGCGACCACGACCCGCCGAAGGTGCTCGACGCGTGCGCCCCGACGGGCCAGAGGCCGCGCTCGACGGCGGGCACGTCGCGGGTCGCCATCTGCGAGGGGGAGTACCGCACGCCGACGCCCTGCGCCGCGCCCGTCGGGCCGCGCAGCAGCCGCTGGTGGAGCGTGAGCGCGGACCCGGCCGCGGGCGCGACGACCTCGGGCTCGTCGGGCGGTTCGGGCGTCGAGGTGGGCGCGAGGTAGGTGGTCTGGCGGCAGTACGCGCACTGGAGGGCGACCTCCGCCGCGCGGCGCTCGAGCGCGGCGCCGCAGTTGCCGCAGAGGGTGACGGTGGTCTCGATGGGCATCGGAGAGTTCGGCCGAGCATACGTCGCGGGGAGGCATTGAGGGTGCGCGACGACCGCCCCGGCGATCAGCGCGACAGGACGCCGCGGGTGACGCCCTCGGCGATGCCGCCGAGCATGCGCGCGAAGCCATCACATCAGGTCTGGCAACTCCAGCCCGTCGCTACAGCCGATAGCGCACGATCACCACGCCGGAGCCACCCCCAGCGTCGCCGCCGCCGCCGCCGCCGGTGCTGGCCTGCCCCGCCGTCGACGCCCCGCCGCCGCCCCCGGCGCCCGCGCTGCCGTTGCTGTTCTCGCCGCGCCCCGCGCCGCCGCCCCCGCGCGTGACCGGCGCGCCCGTGATGTCCGACGCCCTGCCCGCGCCGCCGTTTCCCCCAGTGCCGTTGCTGCCGCCGCCGTTGGTGCCGGGCGCGCTCGCGCCGCCGCCGCCGCCGCCCGCCGTGTAGTTGCCCGAGCGCGCGGCCCCGCCCGCGAAGCCCTGCCCGGCTGTGCCCGGGGTGCTCCCGATGTTCTTGAAGCCGCTGCCGCCGCTGGAGCCGCCGACGAGGCCCGCGGTGCCGCGGCCCCGGTCGCCGAAGCCGCCGCCCCCGCCGCCGAGGGCGGCGACCGCGCCCAGCGAGGACGGTCCCCCCGTCGCGCCGACCGCCCCGCCCGCCCCGACCATCGTCGCCGTCGCGCCGGCCTGCACCACCATCACGCCCGTGAGGTATCCACCCCCGCCCCCGCCGCCGCCGTTGCGGCCCCCGCCGCCGCCGCCGCCGCCGCCGATCACGAGGTAGTCGACGGTCCCGGCCGTGGCGCAGGAGAGCGCCGAGGCGCCCGTCGCGCTGAAGACATGCACCCGGTAGCGGAGCCCCGCCACGGTGACGTCCGCCGTCGCGCCGCCGGTGCACCCCGTCGGCGGTACGACCACGCAGGCCCGGCCCACGCAGCCCTGCCCCGCGGCACAAACCGCCCCGCAGGCGCCGCAGTGCTGCGCGGTGCCGAGCGCGGCCTCGCAGCCGTTGGCCTCGTCGCCGTCGCAGTCCGCGAAGCCGGTCGCGCAGAGCGACTCGCAGCGCCCCATCGCGCAGCGCGCCGTCGCGTTCGCCCGCGCGGCGCAGGCCATCCCGCAGCCCCCGCAGTTCGCGGGGTCGGCGCCCGTCTCGACGCAGCGGCCGCCGCACTCGCCGCTGCCCGGGGGGCACCCGCAGCGCCCGCCGAAGCACGCCAGGCCCGCGGCGCAGGCGGGCCGCGCGCCGTCGTCGCAGCACGCCTGCCCGGACATCCCGCACGCGATCGGGGTGACGTCGATCGCCGTTGCGTCGCGCGCGTCGAGCCCGTCGACGTCGGCGAGGCCCCCGAGCTCGGTCGGATCGACGACCGCGTCGCTGAGGTCGACGTCGAGCGCGACGGCGGCGTCCCCGGACGGCGGCGGCACCACGACCGTCGGGTTCTCGAGCCCGCAGCCACACACGATGAGCGACGCGGCGGAGAGGGCTCGTCGAAGTCCGGGGCGCACCACGGCGCGAGTCTACCCGAACACCCGCGCGAGCTGAGGTAGTGCGCACCAGCGCGGCATCCCGTGGACGACGCACGGCGACTCTGCCTCGGTCAGGATCGTTCCGCCCGCGACGGGACGCTCTGTCCCGGGCTCCACTTCAGCGCTCGCAGGCCCGCGTGCGGGCCGTCCGCGACCGCGAGCTGCTCGACCGCCACCGTCGTCGCCCACGCACCGCGACGCCGCAGGTGTGACCCGGCGCCCGGCGCGGCCGAGAGCGTGGCGTCCCTGCTGACCGATCTGCCCCACCGGGGCTGAATTCCACGGCACACCGCCCTCCCGATTCGTTGGAATCGCCGGACTTTTCACGACGGCACGGAGCGTGGTTGTGGCGGCCGCCACACCAACGTTCTCCTTCTTCTTTCAACGGACATCAATGCGCCTCTCTCGGACGTCCCTGGTCGTTCTGGGCCCAGCCCTGCTCTCGTCCTGTGCCCAGGAGGACGAGTCCGAAAGTGACTCTCTCGGCGTCGTCGTGCAGGAGGCCCGCGCTTCGGGCCCGCGCGCCCCGCGCGACTCGGGCACCGCGACCGACACCGGGAGCGCTCTCGATGTCGGCCCGTCGGACATCGGCAGCGGCGGTGGTGGTGGTGGCGGCGGAAAGAAGAAGGACGCCGGGCCCGACGTGGCGGACGTCCCCTCGGATCGAGGCCCGGACGCCGCGGTCGATGCCACCGCCGACGCCGGCGCATCGACAGGCCTGCGCGCCTTTCCTGGCGCCGAGGGCTTCGGCGCGGCTGCCACCGGCGGGCGCGGGGGGCGGGTGATCTACGTGACCACGCTCGCCGCGACGGGCCCCGGCTCGCTCAACGACGCGCTCGCGCAGACCGGTCCGCGCTACGTGCTCTTCAAGGTCAGCGGCGTGATCAACGCCGAGGCGCACGTCCTCTCCGGGGACGTCACCATCGCCGGCCAGACCTCCCCTGGCGGCGTGATCGTGCGCGGCTTCGACACCACCGAAGCCGTGTTCTGCGACCAGTCGTGCGGGTCCAACGCGCGCGGCGTGCAGAACATCGTCGTGCGGCACCTGCGCTCGCGCCCCGCGGGCGGCGCCTTCCCCGACGGGCTGCGCCTGCGCTACGCCCGCAACGTCGTGATCGACCACTTCTCCATCGGCAACGCCGCGGACGAGGCCGTCGAGGTCTCCTACTCCAACGACGTCACCATCCAGAACACGCTGCTGGCGGAGACCGTCGGCGGGCACGCCCAGTACGGCGGGATGCTGGTGAACTACACCAACCCCGCGGCGGGCTACGCGCTCGACCGGCTCTCGATCCACCACAACACCTGGAACCGCATCATGGGGCGCTACCCCGAGCTGTCCCGCGAGAGCGGCTCCTCCGCGGCGGGCACCACCATGCGGGTCGAGCTCTCCAACAACCTGCTCTGGGACCAGCGCTTCTACGTCGACGTCAACCCGACGGTCGTCTCCGGGAGCACCAGCGCGGCGCCGGTGTACTACCAGCTCAACTGGGTGGGCAACGCGGGCTTCGCGCCCGGCTCGATGCCCTACGGCATGGTGTGGTTCCCGGTGTCGTCGCAGACGAGCTCGACGACGTACTTCGCAGACGACGTCTTCAGCCGCTACCCCACCCGCAAGGACTACGACCTCAACTACTGCTGCAGCGACTTCGCCCTCGCGCCGTCGGCCGCGACCCCGAGCCACGCGCGGCCCGAGCGCCACCCCTTCCCGGCGATCACGTACACCCCCGCCGCGACGCTGCGCGACTACGCCCTCGCGAACGTAGGCGCCTTCCCGCGCGACCCCATGGACCGCCGCCTGATGGAGCCGGTGCGCGCCGGCGTCATCGACACCCGGCGCGCCGACGCCAACCCGGCGGGCGATGCCCTGGCGCTCGACTTCAGCGCCTCCTCGCCCCCCGCGGCGCCGTCCGACGCCGACCTCGACGGGATGCCCGACGCCTGGGAGCTCGCCCACGGCCTCGACCCGCTGGTGCCTGGCCACAACGGCACGGGCCTCTCGACCTCGATGACGGGCGTCGCCGGGTACACCAACCTCGAGTGCTACCTCAACGAGCTCTCCGACCAGCGCGTCGCCGGGCGCTGACGCCGCCGCGCCGGGTTGAAGGTCAGGGACGGCACTCGGTCGGCAGGATGCGCCGGTACCAGATGTCCCGGTGGCTGTACTGGTCGTCCTCCCACGCCACGAGAAACTGCGTGCCGGCCCACACCAGCGCGGGGCGCTGCGAGGCGTCGGTGTCGTCGTAGAGGAAGGTCTCGGCGCCGACCCGCGCGCCGAGGGCGCTCAGGCGCTGCATCGCGAGGTCGCCGCCGGTGTGCGTGGGCCGCTCGTCCTGCCAGACGGCGAGGTAGTCCGCGCCGCTCCACGCGAGCGAGGGGCGGCGCGCGGCTCCGCCCGGGAGGTTGGACGAGAGCCGCAGGTCGGGCGCCCCGGGACGGCGCACGCCGCGCGCGTCGAGCAGCGCGAAGAACACCGCGGGGCGATCGGGCACGCCCGCCTCGCTCTCCCACGCGATGCCGTAGCCGGTGCCGTCGAAGGCCAGCGAGGGGTTCGCCGTCACGAGGGCGTCAGTGGTGAGGCGCACGTCCGCCGCGCCGGCGGGCCGCGCCCCGGCCACGGTGAGGCGCGCGAAGTAGAGCTCGGGCGAGCCGTGGCGCTCGTCGATCCAGCCGAGGCCGAGCTCGCCCGCCGGGCCGTGGACGAGCCTCGGCGACCCGGAGAGCCCGTCGGCGGTCGTGACCCGCACCTCGGCGCCGGAGCGCGCGCCCGCGGCGTCCAGGCGGGCGAAATAGATCTCGGCGTTGTCGGTGGCGCGGTCGTCCTCCCAGGCCACGGCGAGCCCGCCGCCCTCGCCCGCGGGGATGGCCACGAGCGAAGGCCGCGCGGTGTACCCAAGGGTGCCGGTGCTGACGGTCGCGGTCGGCCCGATGGTCGACGCGGTGGCGCCCGCCGGGGTGACCGAGGCGGCGCGGATCGACCCGACCCCGGCGGAGGTCACGCGGCTCCAGGTGATCCAGTAGCGGGTGCCGTCCCAGGCGATGGAGGGCTGCTCGTTGGCGCCGGCGCCCGCGGCGGGCTCGACGGTCACCCGGGTCACGCTGTCGATCGCGCCGCGCGGGATCGTCGCGTCGCGGAAGCGCGCGAAGTAGATCTCCGGCGTGGGGTGCCGGAGGTCGGACCACGCGAGCCCGAACTCGCTGCCGGTCCACACCACCGACGGGGCCTGCGAGTCGGCGGTGTCGCTGTCGACGTTGACCGCGGGGCTGCCCGTCCGGTCGGCGACCGAGCACTCGACCGGCGGCGCGGTCGGCGCCGGGGGGAGCATGAGCGGAGGGACATCCGCGGCGCCCGCATCGGCGGGCACATCGACCACCGCGGGCGCATCGACCACCGCGGGCACATCGACCATCACGGGCACATCGACCATCGCGGGCACATCCGCGGCGACCGCGTCGCCAACGGCGGCGTCCGTGATCGGGGCGTCGGTGGCGGCGTCGGCAGTGACGTCGGCAGTGGCGTCGGCGTCGGCGGTGGTGGCGGCGTCAGCACCCAGGTCGGAGGGAGCGGCGTCGAGGCCGAGGTCGTCGACCGGGGTCGTGTCCGGGGCGGGAGCGTCGAGGCCCGGGCCTGCGTCCATGGGGGACGCGTCGGAGCCCGCGTCCAGGGGGGACGCGGCGTCGGATGCGTCGCCGACGGCCGGGACGTCGTCCGCGGGCGCGTCGGCGGCGGTGTTGGCGTCCGCGGCGTCGGGGGTCCCGTCGTCACAACCGAGGGCCATGAGACCGAACAGGACGAGCGATCGACGAAGCATCACTGGGGGGGGGCTCCACACGTTGCAGGGGAATGGCGGATGGTCGTGCGACCGCTCGGGCTCCCCCCTACCTAGAGCCGCTTCCTCCGGACGCCATGGGCGTCGTTGAAGGGCGCTGACGACCGATCGCGCACGCTCGCCAGCGCGGCCACCGCGGCGCCGACGCTGCGCACCGTCGGGGAGAAGGTCCACCGCAGCGACGCGAGGCCCTCGTCGAGGGAGAGCGTCGGGACGTCGTCCAGCGACACCACCCGCAGCCCTCGCTGCAGCTCCGGGTGCTGCATCGTCTCCGTCGCGCCGGCGTCGCCCTCCCACACGAAGCGCCCGTCGAAATCCGGGTTGCCCGTGACGGCGCTGCGCCCGCTGCGCCCCAGCCCCAGGGCCGCCGCCGGGCTCAGCCGCAGCCTCGGCGCAGAGCGTCGCGCCGTCGTGAGCAGCCCCACCTCCACCCGCGCCCCCGCCCAGAAACCGTCGCCCTCCACGCTCCACACGTCGAGCACCATGGGCGCGCCGTCGACCCGGAAGCGCGCCCGCGCCCCGGGCAGGTGCACGGCGTCGAGCAGCGCCCCGGGGTCGAGGCCCCGCGCGATGTCCGCCACCCGCGCGGCGAGCGTGCGGCGGTCGTCGTCGTCGACCTCGGCGGAGGACACCCCCGCGAGCGAGGCGTCGAGCGAGCGCATCCAGGGGAAGCCCACCTCGGGCCACGCCGGGGCGGGGAGGTTCCACGGGCGGTCGGGGTCGTCGATGGCCGAGAGGGCGTCGGTGAGGGTGTCGCGGCACCGGGTGAGCGCGTCGATGGCCGAGACGGCGTCGTCGAGGCTCACCGGCGGCCGCTCGCCCCGCGCGCGGAGCGACCCGACCAGCGCGCGGGTCTCGCCCGGGAGCCAGCGCCATCCGCGGCGCTCGATGCGCGCGAAGGCCTCGCGCACCTCGGCGTCGAGGCGGCGCCAGCGTTCGATCATCGTGGGCAGCGCGTCGCGGTACAACGTCTCCCTCGAACCCGTAGCACCCTTCCGGCGCCCGCAGCGGGGCCGGAGCCCCGGACCCGTGACGCCCGCCCCCCTCGCGCGCTACCAATCGCGCATGGACGTCCCTGCGGTCGTGATCCCCGTGCAACGCCGCGCGTACACGGTGGTCAGCCACCTGCTGGCGGCGATGCTGCTCCCGTGGCTCGGCTGGATCTTCGGCCTCGTCGTCGGCAGCTCCCTCCTCGGCGGCGTCGCGGTGGGGCTCATCCTCGGCGCGCTCCTCTGGTCGGTCGCGCGCCGCTGGAACAGCCGCGTCGAGGTGCACGCCGACCACCTCGTGCACTGGGACGCGGGGCGCGCCCGGGTGCTGCCCTTCGACGCCCTCGCCCGGGTCGACGTGCGCTGGTTCGACGCGCGCCAGGCCTTCCTCGGGGGTCAGGAGATGAGCGCGACCTTCGTCCCGAGCGACGGGGCGCCGGTGCAGGTTCGAGGGATGTACAGCGCCGTGCGCGCCGCCATCGACCCCGTCGTCGACGCGCTCGCGACGCGGGTGATCGGCCGGCTGCGCGCGGGCGAGACCCTGGTCTTCGCCGACCGTCCTGGCTTCCCCACACGCGCGGTGCTGGCCTTCGGGTTCTTCGCGCTGCTGGCCGTCGTCGCCGTGGTGATGGCGCTCACCAGCGCCGGGAGCGGGAGCCTCCGGGGTGTACCGCAGATGGCCGGGATGCTCCTGATGACGGGCATCTACCTGTCGCGCTCCATGAAGACGTGGCTCGGCGCGCGGCGCAACGGCGGCCTCGCGGTGTCGGCGCAGGGCGTCGCACCGCTCACGGGCTACAGCCCCGCGGAGATCGCCGCGGGAGGGTACCGGACCGCCGCCGGCGCCGCGGCGGGGTGGATCCCCTGGGGCGCCCTCGGGGGCATCCACGAGGACGGGTTCAGCCTGTCGTTCACGGCCACGACCACCGACCGCCCGGTGGTGCTCTCGCCCGCCACGCAGGACTACGTCACGCTGGGCCGCGTGCTGCGCCGGGAGATGGCCCGCGAGCAGATGCCCCCGTCGGGCGTGCGCGTCGACCTCGGCGCGGCGCCGGTGACCGCCAGCGCCGAGGAGCCCGCGGACGACGACACCGCGGCGAGGCAGCGCGCCCGCTGAGCGCGGCCGAGCACCCTCTCATACCAACTGTGTGTCCGTGTTGCCGCTTTGAGTTCGGTCCACTTCTCGCTGGACATCGCTGGCCATATGGAAGCACGCGCTGACCTCACCCCGGCTGCCGCGCACCCCTCTCCATGAATGGTTCACTTCGGGACACATCTCCTGGAGTGGCTTGTTTTCAGGCGTCTGGTGGCGGCGCAAGCCGTCGCACGTCGCCGGGGTTCGGGCGTTGGCCCTCACCCCGGGCAATAACAAGGGACGCCCCGGACGGGGTCCGGGGCTGTCGAACAGGGACGCCGATTCCCTGCAATCTGTTGCTCGTCGCCTGCACCTTCCGGAAGGTCGAGCGA
>JAUSAZ010000044.1 GCA_030652255.1 Myxococcales bacterium
CGGGGTCCGGGGCTTACCGGACCGGAACGCGCTCGACCTTCCGGAAGGTGCAGCGATGATCCGTTGATTGCAGGGAATCGGCGTCCCTGTTCGACAGCCCCGGACCCCGTCCGGGGCGCCCCTTGTTATTGCCCGGGGTGAGGGCCAACGCCCGAACCCCGGCGACGCGCCATGGCTTGCACCGGCGCAAAGTGCCTGGAAACAAGCCACTCCAGGAGATGTGTCCCGAAGTGAACCATTCATGGAGAGGGGCATCGCGGAATCGGGGGGGACGCCCCCCCTCGCTCAGTGCCGGTAGAGCCAGCTCTCCGCCCGGCCGCCGCCCGCGATCCACACGCTGCCCGTCGACAGCGGCAGCATCGACAGGCCCTCGTAGGGCAGCGACGCCACCGTCACGCCCGTCCGCGGGGTGCGCGCCACGCTCACGTCGATGACCTCCACCGCGTCGGCGGGCATTCCCTCGGCGCCGGTGCCCGAGGCCACCACCACCCGCTCGCCCTCCGCCAGCGCCGCCGCGGCGTCGCGGCGCCGCTGCGTGAGCAGCGCCCGCACGCCCAGCAGCACGCCGCAGCCGCCCGTCGCGCAGCGCGTGTCGAGCAGCACGTCCTCCGCCGCGAGCCCGGGGCTCCCCGCCACGGCGCCGCCCAGCGCCAGCGCCACGCCGTCGCCCGCGGCCACCAGCGCCGCCCCCTCGCGGCGGTCGACCCGGTCGTCGCCCGTGTGCAGCGTGCGCTGCGCCGCGGTGAGCATCGGGGCCCAGCGCTCCAGGAAGTCCGCCGTCGCCCCCTGGCCCCCGGCCACCAGGGCGTCGCCCTCGCCGAGGCGCAGCACCGACGGGCGCTCGCGGGCAGTGGTCAGCGGGTCGGCGGCCACCCAGGTGCCGTCGGGCATCACGCGGTCGACCCTCGCCACGGCCCCCGTCGCGGTGCGGCCGCCCAGCACGTAGCCGCCGCCGCCCGGCTCCTGGAGCACCCCGCTGGCGATGACGTCGCAGCGGCCCTGCGGCGCCGGGCGGGCCGTCGGCGACGCCACGGTGTTGGCCCCCGGGTTCCACACGACCGAGACGCAGCCGCGGACGAGAAGCACGGTGCTGTCGCCCAGGCGCAGCGCCGAGGCGTCGCGGTTGAAGGTGTCCTCGATGGTGGCGGCGACGTCCTCGCGGCGCAGCACCAGCGCGTTGAACACGTCCGCGCCCGTGGCGGAGAGGGCGCCCCCGAAGGCCGCCACGAAGGGGCTGGTGAGCTCCAGCAGCATGGGCCGGGTGCGCCGCGCCCCGTCGCCCCACGGGGGCACTGCCACGCTGTCGCGGAGCTGCACCCACACCGGCAGCAGCGTCGGGCCGAAGGAGCTCCACAGGGCCAGCGGCGTGCCCCCGGAGCCCACCACCTCGCCGTCGCGCAGGGCCTCGACCACGATGCGCGAGCGCAGGTCGGGCCGCGCCAGCTCGACCCGCAGCGAGAAGCTCCCCGTCGGGCTCACGGCCACGGTCTGCGGCTGTGTGGTCTGGTCTTCGATGCGCAGCCGGGCCTGCGTCGCCGCCGCGTCGCCCACCCAGGGGTCTCCCCCGTCGGGCGTAAACACCCGGATCGACATGCTCTGCTCGGACGTGCAGGCCGCCGTCACCAGGGCCCACGCCGCGAGCCACCAACGCGCTCTCGTCACGCGCGCAGACAACAACACAACGCCCGCGCCGTCCACCCTGGACCTGTCGCAGACTGCGCCCCACCGTGACCGCCACCCCCCCCGACGCCGCGACGTGGCTGCGCGCCGCCCGCACGCCCCGCGCCGCGGCCGCGCGCATCGACGACACCACCTGGTCGCTCGCCCTCACCGACACCCTGCTCAGCGTTCCCTACGACCGCCCCGCCGGGGCCCTCGACGCCCTCGGCGACGCCCTCGACGCCCTCCACGCAGCCCTTCCCCCCGCGGGCGACCCCGGCACGCCCGTCGCGCTCCTCTGGGCCACCTACGACGCCGCGTGGCACGCCGCGTCGCCGCGCCCGGTCGTCGACCGCCGCCCCCCGGGCGACCGGTGCCCGTCGGTGTTCCTGTCGCGCGTCGTGGTCTCCGCGGTGGACCCGTCCGCCGCGCCGTGGCCCGCCGACGAGCCCCCGCTCCCGCCCTTCACCAGCGCCACCGACCACGCCGCGCACACCGCCATGGTCGACGCCGTCCGCGAGCGCATCCGCGCCGGCGAGGTGTACCTGGTCAACGTCGCGCGGATGACACACCGCCCGGCGATGTCTCCCGAGGCCGTCGCGCGCCGGGTGCACCGCGCCGACGCCCCGCGCGCCATGATCGCCCATGCCGACGACGCCCTCGTGGCGGCCATGTCCATGGAGCTCGCCCTCTCCTGGGACCGCCGCGCCGGCGTCGCCCTCTCGCGCCCCATCAAGGGGACCCGTCCCCGGCGCGACGACCCCGCGGAGGACGCCCGCGAGGCCGATGCGCTGCGCGCCGACGAGAAGGAGCGCGCGGAGAACGCCATGGCCGTCGACGTGCACCGCAACGACCTCGGGCGCGTGGCCATCACCGGCGGGGTCACCGTCCCGGTGCTGTGCGGGGTGGAGTCCCACCGCTACGTGCACCACCTCGTGTCGACGGTGCGCGCCGAGGTCGACCCCGGGCTCTCCGCGCGGGCGATGCTCTCCGCGCTGCTGCCCGTCGGGTCGGTCACCGGCGCGCCCAAGCTGGCGGCCATGGAGACCATCGCCGCGCTCGAGGTCGAGCGGCGCGGGCTTTACACGGGCGTGTATGGTCTGGTCTTCGCGGACGGTCGCGTGGAGCTGACGGTGGCGATCCGCACGCTGGTGACGGACGCCGCCGGCGCCCACTACGGGGTGGGCGGCGGCATCGTGTGGGACAGCGATCCGGGGAGGGAGTGGGACGAGCTGCGGTGGAAGCAGCGCGGGGTCGAGTGACCCTGCGGCTACGTCACGGCGTGAAGGTGCGGCAGAGGTCGGGGTTGCCGACGCCCGCGATGTTCGTCGGGAGGGCGACGGGCATGGTGTCGTCGTCGATGGAGAGCAGGAAGGCCACGAGCTGACGGACGTCGCGGGCGCGGTTGGTGTCCGTGGCGTCGAGGAAGTTCGCCGCCATCGCCTGGTGGTGCGAGCGGAACACGTTGTCGAGCATCTCCTCCAGCGTGCGGGCGTTGCCGCCGTGGAAGAAGGGCGCGCCGGTGCCCATGCCCACGAGGGCCGGGGGGTTGAAGCCCGTCACGCCCATCGCCGCCGTGGTGCTGTTGGCGCGCACCTCGAAGACGGGCACGCCCGCCGGGGCGACCGCGGTCGGGGCCATGGTGGTGCCGCCGATGGTGCCCACCGAGCGGAGGATGCAGTTGATCTGGTCGCCGCCGCCGGCGCCCTGGGTCATGACGGTCGCGGCCAGGATGCGGAAGGGGGCCGTGCCCGGGATGGCGCCGACGCCGTTGGCCGAGGGCTGGTTGAGGGCCGCGAAGGCCGTCGGGAAGCCCGTGTAGGTCTGCACGCGCAGGGAGCCCGTGAGCGGGTTGTTGCGGGCCTCGTTGGGCTCATAGAAGCGCCGCGCGACGGTCCAGAGGTTGGAGCCGGCGGGCGAGCCGTGGCAGCCGGCGCAGTTGGTGGTGAAGAGCGTGCGCCCCGCGGTGACGTCGTCGGCGACGAGGGTGCTCGGCGCGCGCGGCGGGCGGATGGTGCGGACGTAGAGGTCGATCTGCTCCCAGTCCTCGAGGGTCGAGCGCACCGGCGCGGCGCCGGGGGTGCCCGCGGTGATGGCGCGGGTCGAGCCGCTCAGGCCGAACTGCGGGGTCGCGGTGGCCACGTTGCCGGCCGGGACCGGCGTGGTGCCGTCCGCGTGGATGCGGTCGGCGTTGCTGACGACCGGCGGGGTCGCGCCGTCGTTGTTGCGGTGCACGAGCGCGCCGACGCCGCCGGAGGCCCCGCGGGTGTTGCCCTCGAAGTCGTGCACCTCGTCGAAGATGCCGGTCCAGTTGAGGATGCGCTGGTGGTCGCCGCTGCGGTCGAAGGTGCCGTCGAGCGAGGTGGTCTGGCGCGGCCCCGCGGCGAAGCTCCAGGTCACGTTGTCGGTGAGCCCGTCGGGGTGGCAGCCCTCGCAGGAGCCCCAGCCCTGGCCGTTGCGCGACCAGCGCCCGAGGCCCGTCACGAAGAAGCGCCGGCCGATGTTGTTGTTGGTGGCGCGCCCGGCCGCCGGGGGGTCCGTCGACGCGACGACGGCCGCGGAGACCTGCGTCCCGAGGTCGATGAGGGAGAGGTTGCGGGTGTTCTCGTTGAGGGCCACGGCGCGGCCGGCGGTGGCGTTGGCCACGGCGATGCCGATGGGCAGGCGGCCGGGGCCCGCGGGGGCGGCGGCGCCGCCGAGGTCGATGAAGTGCTGCGTGGGGTTGTTGCCCACGCCCGCGAGGGTGCCGTCGGCGTTGAAGGCCACGCGGAAGATGGCGTCCGAGCCGTACGACGACACGTACGCCACGCTGCTCGTCGGCAGGAACGAGATGTCGTTGGGGATGAGCGGGAAGCGCCGCGCCGCGGTGTCGGGCACCGCCGTGGCGGCCGCCTCGTAGCGGTCCTGGAACTGCCGGGTGAGCAGCACGTGGTTGGCCGTCTCGGGCTGCTGCGTGGTGGTGTTGACCACCATGATGGCGGCGAAGAGGTTCTCCTGCGCGTTGACCGGGCCGCGGGGCGACTCGCACACCGAGGTCACGAAGAGCCGCGGGCCCTTGAGGGCGGCGGCGTAGAGCTGCGTGGGGAAGCACCCGGAGGCCCCGAAGCCCGTCGCGGTGAAGCGCGGGAGGGTGATGGTGTTCACCGTCGGGGTGCCGACGTTGAAGTGGTAGACGAGGCCGCGGTGGTCGATGTCCGTGCGGCTGATGTCCGACGGGAGGGTGACCCCGGCCTGCACGCGCTGCGCGAAGAACTCCGTGACGTACACGGTCTCGTCGCTCTCGTCGGTGTCGTTGTCGTTGGTGATGACGATGGCGCGCGGGTGCGCGAGGCCCGGCCGGGTGGTGGAGCCGGTGACCGTCGGGCCCAGCGAGCCGGCGCCGCCGAGGGCGGGGTTGAGGTTGATGGTGCGCGCGATGGTCATCGTGGCGCCGGTGATGTTGACGTCGGAGACGCTGCCGTCGGCCCAGTTGGCGACGTAGACGTGGCCGCCCATCGGCGAGATCGCGAGGCCGGTGGGCTCGGAGCCCACGGTGATGCGGCCGGTGATCGACGGAGTGGCGCTGCGGAGGTTGCCGATGCGGACGAGCTCCTGGGTGCGGCGCAGGATCACGTACGCCGTGTTGTCGTCGTTGCCGATGACCGCGGCCCAGGGCTCCGCCTCGCTGCCGGCGGGGATCACCGCGGTGCGGGTCGCCGCGGGCGTCGCGCCGCCGAGGGCGTTGGAGAAGATCGAGATGGTGTTGGCCGTGCGGTTGGTCGCGACGGTGATCGCGTCGTCGCGGGTGAGCACCACCGCCGAGCCGTTGGTCGCCGTGGTGCGCGCGGTCGGGGGCACGCCGCTGTCGACGGGGCCGCTGTCGACGGGACCGGTGTCCGTGGAGCCGCTGTCGACGGGTCCGGTGTCCGTGGAGCCGCTGTCGACCGGGCCCGTGTCGGTCGTCCCGATGTCGCTCGGCCCCGTGTCGCCGGCGCCCGTGTCGACGGCGCCCGTGTCGGTGCCGCTGTCAACGCCGCCGCTGTCTACCGGGGGGGCAGGGTCGTCGCCGCAGCCCAGCACCCCGAGCGACACACCGACCACGAGACCGCCGAGCCATTGTTGTTTCACCATCTGAGAACCTCCACGTGACTCCTCGCGGGGCGCATCGACCGACCGACCGGGACGCGGCGGCCCCTACGACCTCCGCTTCCGGCGCTACCCCTGAGGCAATGAATCCGCGACGCTACACGGGCGCCCCTACCCGAACAACGGTTCTGACGAGGGGTGCCCTGCGCGCGGACAGGTCCGGGGGGTGTCGGCGGACATCCGTTCGGCCCTGGCAGACGTGAGCGCGCGTCAGGGCGGCGCTTGCGTCGGGGGCGACGGGGACGCTATGTGCGCGCCCCAAAGCCATGATCCGACTTGATTCAGTGACCCGTCAGCACGGCCGACAGATCCTCTTCATCGACGCGTCGATGAGCGTCTTCCGCGGCGAGCGGGTGGGCCTGGTGGGGCCCAACGGCTCGGGCAAGAGCTCGATCTTCCGGCTCATCGTCGGGGAGGACCAGCCCGACGCGGGCAACGTGGTCGTCGACAAGGGCGTGACCATCGGATACTTCAGCCAGACCGTCGGGGAGATGAGCGGCCGCACGGTGGTCGAGGAGACCATGGCGGGCGCCGGCGAGGTGGCCGACATCGCCCACGAGCTGCACCTCCTGGAGACCGCCCTCGGCGACCCCGACCGGGCCGACGAGATGGACGCCCTCATCGAGCGCTTCGGCGAGGTGCAGTCGCGCTTCGACGAGCTCGACGGCTACGCGCTCGAGGCCCGGGCGCGGGAGATCCTCGCGGGCCTCTCCTTCGCGCCGGAGACCCTCGACGACGACGTGGGCAAGCTCTCGGGCGGCTGGAAGATGCGCGTGGCGCTCGCCCGCATCCTGCTGATGCGCCCCGACGCGCTGCTGCTCGACGAGCCCACCAACCACCTGGACATCGAGTCCATCGTCTGGCTGGAGGGCTTCCTCCGCAACTTCGACGGCGGCCTCATCATGACCTCGCACGACCGCGAGTTCATGAACCGCCTGGTCAACAAGATCGTCGACATCGACGGCGGCGAGATCACCAGCTACACGGGCGACTACACCTTCTACATGCAGCAGCGGGCCCTGGCCGAGGCGCACCACGAGGCCCACTACGCCCGGCAGCAGGCGATGCTGGCCAAGGAGCAGGCCTTCATCGACCGCTTCAAGGCCCGGGCGAGCCACGCCGCGCAGGTGCAGTCGCGGGTGAAGAAGCTGGAGAAGATCGACAAGGTCGAGGCCCCGCGGCGCCGTCGCGTGGTGGAGTTCGAGTTCCCGAAGCCGCCGCGCTCGGGCGACGACGTGGCGAAGCTCACCGGGGTCACCAAGGGCTGGGGCAGGCGCAAGATCTACGACGGCCTCGACCTGCTCATCCGCCGCAAGGAGCGCTGGTGCGTGATGGGCGTCAACGGCGCCGGCAAGAGCACGCTCCTGAAGCTGGTGGCGCGCGAGTCGCAGCCCGACGCGGGCACGGTCACCATCGGGGCCAGCGTGAAGCTCGGGTACTTCTCGCAGCACGCGATGGACATCCTCGACCCCGGGCGCACCGTGCAGGAGGCCCTGGAGGCGGCGTACCCGAAGGCCTCCATCGCCTCGCTGCGCACCCTGCTCGGGTGCTTCGGCTTCTCCGGCGACGACGTGGAGAAGCGCTGCAAGGTGCTCTCTGGCGGCGAGCAGGCGCGGCTGGTGCTGGCGCGGATGATGTTCGACCCGCCCAACTTCCTGGTGCTCGACGAGCCGACCAACCACCTCGACCTCGACACCAAGGCGATGCTCACCAGGGTGCTGACGGAGTTCGAGGGCACGATGCTCTTCGTCTCGCACGACCGGCACTTCCTCGGGGCGATCTCCAACCGGGTGCTGGAGGTGACCGCCGAGGGCGTGCGCGCCTACGGCGGCGGGTACACGGAGTACGTCGCGGAGTCCGGGCACATCGCCCCGGGGGTGGGCTGATCGCCGGGGGTTGTGGTACTCCGCCGCGCCCCACACCAACCGGCCGGCGAGGCCGCGCTGGGTGCTTACAGGAAGGTATAAGACGATGCGACGATGGATCCTCTGCTCGATGCTGGCGCTCGGCGCCTGCAAGCCCAAGGCGCCGACCGCGCTCGCCCCGGCCGCCAACGCGCCGCTCGCGACCGATGACGAGCGCACCCTCTACGCGCTCGGCCTGGTGATGGGTCAGCGCATGGACGACTTCAGCCTGACCCCCGCCGAGCTGGCGGTGGTGCAGCGCGGCATCGCCGACAAGGTGACCGGCGCTCGCCCGCAGGTGGAGCTCAACCAGTGGGGCCCGCGCATCAACACGATGGCGCAGGCGCGGCAGGGGCGGCGCTCGGAGCAGGAGAAGGTCCGCGGCCGGGCCTTCGCCGACACGGCGGCGCACGAGACGGGCGCCGAGCGGCTGCCGTCGGGGCTGGTGTTCCGCACGCTGCGCGAGGGCAACGGGGCGATGGCGACGGCGGCGAGCACGGTGCGGGTGCACTACCGCGGCACGCTCATCGACGGCACGGAGTTCGACAGCTCGTACACCCGCGGCGAGCCGGTGGAGTTCCCGCTGGGCAACGTGGTGCCGTGCTGGACGGAGGGCGTGCAGCGCATCCGCGTGGGCGGCAAGGCGCGCCTCGTGTGCCCGTCGGACATCGCGTACGGCGACCGCGGCCAGCGGGGCATTCCCCCGGGCGCGACGCTCAACTTCGAGGTCGAGCTGATCAGCATCGTGACGCCCGCCAACGAGGGCGCGGGCGACGCCGCCGTGGCGCCCACCACCGCCGCGCCGACGCCTCCCCCCGGGCACTGATCCGCTCCCCGCCATCCGCACGACTTCGCGGGCCCGGCTGCCGCGGGTTGAAACCCACGGCAGCCTAAGGTGAAGGCCGCACGCGGCCTGTCCGATGTCCTGGCCCAGTGACCAGCCCGCCGCGGGCTTTCCCTTGGCTGCCGTGGGTTTCAACCCGCGGCAGCGGGGGCGCGAAGGTGTGCGGATAGCCCGGAACCCGCAGCCT
>JAUSAZ010000072.1 GCA_030652255.1 Myxococcales bacterium
GTTCGCCCGGTCGGTGCTGAGCGTCACGCACGCCCCGCCGCACTCGCGCTGGCTCGCCGGACAGCTCACCTGGCAGCTCCCGGCCACGCACACCGTGCCCGCGCTACAGCTCTGCCCGCACGCGCCGCAGTTCGCGCGGTCGCTGTCGGTGCTCACGCAGCGGTCGCCGCAGCGGGTGGTGCCCGTCGGGCAGGGCGTGACCACGTCCGTCGGTGCGTCCATGCCGGTGCCGCCGGCGTCCGTGCCGCCCACCACCGAGGTGCCGTCGCACGCCGCGAGGCTCGCGACCAGCAGCCATGGGGTCATCTGACGCCACGGCGTCCAGGAGTCTTTTCTTGATCTCATGTGTTCCTCCGCGGGCACCCGAGACGGCCCGAGAACCCTTGATATCAGACGTCTCCGCCGACGTGGGCCGGGGTCGAGAAGCCGCGGTGCTCCGAGGGCCCGAAGCCCGTTGACGGGCGCGCGGGACTCGGGCCTCCTCTCCGCCGCGATGACCGTGGAGGCGGCGGCGCGAGCCGTGACGGACGCCTCCCGATGCATCCGGAAGGAGCAGCAGAGCGATGTTCAGGCGGCGAGAGCGCAAGCGCGCATTGGAGCGACAGATCGAGCTGACCGCGATGACCCTCCAGGGCTTCGTGGACGCCGGCGTGCTGATGGCCGCGGCGGACGGCGAGATCACCACCGAGGAGTACGACCAGATCGCGGACGTGATCTCCGGCTTCCTCGACAACCGGGTGAGCAACCGGGACATCCGCGCGATCATCAACGAGTCGGTGCAGATGCTCGAAGAGCAGGGCGGTGATGCCCGCCTCGACGCGCTCGCCGCCAACCTGGTGACCGAAGAACTCCGCGAGGTCGCCTTCCAGGTGGCCTGCGCGGTGCTCGTCGCCGACGGGGAGTACGGCGAGGACGACGAGGGCGAGGCCTACGACGAGATCGCCGACGCGCTCGAGATCGACGAAGACCGCGCGCAGGAGCTCTTCGACGAGGTCGGCGCCATCTACGCCGACTGATCGACCTCGCCTCCGCCCTCCGCCCGAACGCCCTCATCCAGCAACGCCCTGATCGCCCGCGCCGCCCCTTCGGCGGCCTCCGGGGACGCCACGCCGAAGACCACCGGGGCCCCGCCGCTGAGGGTGAGCGTCACGGCGTCGAGGGCCACGCCGTCGCCCGCGGTGACCTTCCCGTGCGCGACCGCCGCGACGTCGCCGAGCGCCACCACCCGAGCGCCCCGCCGGTGCTCCACGCGCAGGGTGCGGGCCCCCGGGTCGGCGGTGACCCGGCGCGTCGCGAGCACCGAGGCCCCGAGCAGCGACTGCCCCGCGAACACCGCCGCGGTGAGCGCCACCGCCAGCGCGAACCACCCGAGGCCCGGCAGCGCCCGCGCGGTCACCCACAGCACCACGATCGCGAAGGCCACCGCGCCCGCGACGACGACCCCGCGCCGGGCCGGGGCCTCGGGGCGCTCGTAGACGATCTCCATCGGGTGCTCGCTCGCCATGGGCTGCGCGACGGTACCACGCGCGGGGCGCGCGGCTTGACACCCCCGACCGGGATGCGCTCCAACGCCTCCCGCCCATGGACGCCCCCTCCCACCGCCCCGCCGCGACCGCCAGCGAGCGCGTGCCGTGCGCGGCCTGCGGCGCCCCGGTGGACGTGCTGCGCGCGCCCTTCGTCGCGGTGATCAACGAGCGCTACCGGTTCTATTGTTCGCGGGCGTGCCGCGAGCGCGGCCGGCCCAGGGCCCCGGAGCCCGCCCCCGAGGAGCGGCTCACCCTCACCGCGCGGCCGAGCCTGCTCGACGCCACCGACATGCTGGGCCTCGCGCGCGCCTCGCTCCCCTCCGCGGCCCTCGCCCCGCCGGTGGCCCCGGTCGACCCTCGCGTCGCCGAGCTCACCCGCGCGACCGCCCTCTCGCCCCCGCCGCCAGACCCCACCACCCCGGCCCTCGCCGTCGGCGCCGCGTGCCTGGGCGCCCTGCTCGGGTCGCTGGAGTCGCTGCCGCACACCGCGCAGCTCGCGCTCGTGGCCGTGCCCGCGCTGGTGGGCCTCACCGTGGCCGGGCGCGAGGTGCTGCGCGCGCCGAAGGACGGCGACCTGCTGGGCGGCGTCGTGGGCTGGGCGGGCGCGCTCCTGGCGCTCGCGGGCGCGCTGCGGGCGACCGGCGCCGGGTCGGTGGCGGCGGTGCGCGACGCGGCGGTGCTGGCCGCCATCGGGCCGCTGACGGCGTGGGCCGCGCGCATGCGGCGGGCGGCGGGCCAGGCGCGGATGGAGGTGTTCCGCGACGCGCTGCCGGCCGAGGCGCGGGCGGTGCGGCGGGGCAACGAGGGCCTCGCGATCGACCCCCCCACGGAGACCACGGAGACGTCGGCGCTGCGGGCGGGCGTGGAGGTGATCGTCGGCGCCGGCGAGGTGGTGCCGGTGGACGGCGTGACCCGCGCGGGCGAGGCCGAGGTGCGCCTATGGCCGGGCGCGCGGGACACCCGGCAGCGGGTGGCGGGCGACGCCGTGCTGGCCGGCGCGCGGGTGATGAAGGGCACGCTGCGGGTGCTGGCGACCCGGGCGGGCGACGCCGTGGCGTGGGCGCGGCTCGCGCGCTGGATGACCGCGCCGCGGGAGGGCCCGCACACCGTTCGGCTGGCGCGGCGGGTGCTGCTGCTGGCGCCCGCGGGCGTGGCGGCGATGGCGCTCGCGATGGCGCTCCTACACATCTTCGTACTGGGCGGCGACCCGGCGCGGGCCGCGGGCTGCGTGCTGGCGCTCGCGCCGCTGGTGCGGATGGTGACCGCGGTGCAGGCGCCCTTCGTCGAGGCGCTGGTCGAGGCGGCGCGGCGGGGGATCGTGTTCCGCGACGCGGCGAGCGTGGAGGAGGCCGCGCGGGTGGGCACCGTGGCGCTCTGCTTCCGGGGGACCGTGACCGTCGGCAGGCCGGAGCTCACGGAGGTGGTGTCGCTCGGGTCGCGCAGCGAGCGCGAGGTGCTGGCCCTCGCCGCCGCCGCCGAGGAGGCCGCGCGGGAAGACCCGATCGCGAGCGCGATCCTGCGGGGCGCGATGGCGCGGGGGCTGCGGCTGGAGGGCGTGCGCCGCCCGGTGGTGCTGCCCGGCCAGGGGGTGACCGCGGTGAGCGCCTCGGGTGAGGCCGTGGTGGTGGGCCAGCGGCGGCTGCTGCTCGCCGAGGGCGTGAGCGTGGCGCCCGCCGAGGACGTGCTCCTGGGCATCGAGGCCGCCGGGCGCACCGCGGTGCTGGTGGCCATCGACGGGCGCGTGGAGGGGGTGCTGGGCATCGACGACCCGGTGCGCGACGAGGCGCGCTCGGCGGTGCAGGCGCTCATCGACGCGGGCTTCGAGGTGGCCCTCATCGCGGGCACCGGGCGGGCGACGGTGGAGGCCGTCGGGGCCCTGCTCGACGTGAGCAACCTGCGCCCCGAGGTGGCGCCCGAGGAGCGGGCCGCGGTGGTGCGCGCGCTCTCCGAGGTGGGCGGCGGCGCGGCGGTGGTGGGCCGTCCGCGGTGGGACGGCGCGGCGCTGGCGGCGGCGGACGTGGGCATCCAGCTGGAGGCCGCGGGCGGGGTCGGCGGCGAGACGGCCATCGCGCTGGCCTCGGACGACCTGCGCGACGCGGCGGCGGCGCTCACCGAGGCGCGGCGCGCCAAGGAGCGGGCGACGGCGGTGCTGGCGATGGGCGTGGCGGGGACGGTGGCGGGGGTCTTCGTGGCGGCGGCGCTACCGAGCTGGGGGGTGCTCGCGGTGGTGGCGGCGACGGTGGCGACGCTGGGCGGAGAGGCCCTGGTGCTGCGGGCGCGGATGGGAGGGGTGTGATGGCGGGTTCTCTCCAGGTGCCCTCGCGCCCGTCGCCGCGCCCTGAAGGACTGATCCTTCCCGGAATGTTCTCGGCGATGCCTGCAAGGCCGAAGTCGCTGTTTCGCGGGCCCCCTTCCCCGCTGCCGCGCGCCCTCACCCCCATCATCCGATCTCATCGTTGCCCTCTTCGTGGGCGAACCGCTTGCAG
>JAUSAZ010000074.1 GCA_030652255.1 Myxococcales bacterium
GGCCACCCCCTCCCGCGCCGCCCGCGACCCCGACCTCGCCCGCCGCCTCTGGGCCCTCTCGGTGAAGGCCACGGGCGTCGATTACGCCGGTCTGTAAGGCTGCGGTCCCGTCGGCCCCCTCTCCTGCGCTGCCGCGCGCCCGACCGCCCCGCGCGTCCACCGCGCAGCCGCCCGCGTCCACCGTCGGCGGCGCTGCCACTCCCGCGTCCGTGCCCGCGTCCGCCCCCGCATCGAGGCCCGCGTCGGGCAGCGCGCCGAAGCCCGACTGCACCGTCGGCCAGGTGGGCGTGCACTGCTCGCGCACCGCCGTCCCCGCGGCGCACCCCGCCGGGGGCCCGAGCCTGCGGAAGTCCACCAGCGGGACCATCGTGCGGCCGCCGTCGTCCGAGCGCGCCAGATTGAAGCCGTCGACCACGTGGTTGCCGCACACGTAGAGCGAGCCCGCGTGCCAGCGCAGGCACTGCACCTGCACCCCCGAGACGCGCTCGAAGGCGCCGCCGTCCACCGAGCGCAGCAGCCCGTCGTCGGGGCCGCCCACCCACACTGTGCGCCCGTCGCCCGAGAGCGCGAAGCCGCGCATGGCGCCCGCCGTGCGGGTCAGCTCCTCGAAGCGCGCGCCGCCGTCCGTCGAGCGCAGCAGCAGCGTGGCGCCCGGCTCGCGCGATTGAAGCGGGTTGGCCTCGAAGGAGCGCAGGTACACCACGTCGGGGTCCGTCGGATCGACCGCGGAGAGCCACCCCTCGGCGCCGCCGCGCAGGTCGAGGGGGAGCTCGGTGAGGGTCATCGCGCCGTCGTCGGAGCGGTAGAGCAGGTCGCGCGCGGGGCTCTCGGCGCGGGCCGTGAGGTACACCCTCCGCGGCCTCGACGGCGCCGCCTCCATCGTCAGGAACAACACCCCCGGCAGGCCCTCGTACACCGTGCGGAAGCTCCGCCCACCGTCGTCCGAGGCGCGCACCCGGTTGACCAGGGCCCGCGTCGTGGCGTCGACGAAGGTGCCCACCCAGTGCACCGTGCGCCCGTCCTCCGTCGCGCTCAGGTCGGCGGTGTAGTCCGTGCCCACCTCGGGCACCGCCGTCGACCCGCACGCGCCCGCCGCGCGCCGCAGCCCCGTCGGTGTGCCCAGCAGGAGCGGCACCCCGTCGGCGCCCGGAGAGCCGAGGGCGACCGGCGGGTCCCACACGTTGGCGCGGCCGTAGTCGAAGGCGTCCTCGCACATCCACGACCAGCGCCGGCCGTCGTCCTCGCCCACCAGCACCCCGAAGGTGGTGCGCAGCGCGATGAGGGCGGGCCGCGGCCCGGTGCTGAGCTGCACCATCTGGGCGGTCGGGAAGCGCCCGTTGCCCAGCGCCCCGCTCGTGGCCGCGAGCGCCGCGAGCCAGAGCGAGAGGGGGAGGGCGCGACGCCGCGGCACGATCATCGGGCGAGTGTACCCGCCGGGGGTTCACCAGGAAGGGTGTTTCCCCGGGCGGGTTGTGTAGTATCCGCGCCGAATCAAAGCCGCTCCGGGATCGGCGGTCGCCCTCAGGCCGACATCCCGGGAGCGAAGGAGCACCGAACCCGTCATGGCTACCGCGGCAACCATCGGCCCCGTCGAGATCCTGCGCGTCGAACTCGAGCGCCTCTATGACCTCGACGCCCTGCAGACGCTCTCCCGTGATCTCCTCGGGCTCGATCCCGGCGACGTCGCCGCCGAGGCCAACCGCCCGGCCTTCGCCCGCGCGCTCGCCGAGCGCAGCGTGCGCGACGACCTCCACGAGGCCCTCGCCGACGCCATCATGCTCACCGACCGCTCCGCCGAGGTGCGCCTCCGCCCGGTGTACGACGGCCGCGCCGCGGACGACCTCGCCGTCGGCCAGATGGTCGTCGGGTACAAGATCCTCAAGAAGACCCACGACGAGGGCTTCGGCACCGTCTACCTCGCCGTCGGCCCGGAGAACCACCAGGCGACCTTCAAGGTCATGCGCGAGGGCCGCGCCCGCGACCGCCGCGCGCTCCAGCGCTTCCTGCTCGCCCAGCGCGCCCTCAAGCAGGTGCACAACCCCGCCGTGCAGCGCATCGTCGCCGCGGGCATGCTCCCCGACGGGCGCCCCTACGTCGCCGCCGAGCACATCGACGGCCAGCTGCTCTCGGCCCGCATCGCCCGCGCGGGCGCCATGCACATCAACGAGGCGCGCGGGGTGTTCCAGTCGCTGTGCGAGGGCCTCGACGCGGTGCACGCCGCGGGGCTCGCGCACGGCGACCTGCGCACCGACCACGTGGTGCTGGTGCGCCGCGACGGCGGCCTCGGGGCCGTGCTGGTGGACTTCGGCATCGATCGCCTCGGCGGCGCCCGCCACGGCGCGCAGGACGCCGCGAGCTTCCTGGTGCTGCTGGGCGGCGCCCGGGGCCTCGCGCCCGAGCGCGCCCGCCTCGGCACCGCGGCCGACGCGAAGTCCGACGTCTACGGCCTCGGGGCGCTGGCCTTCGAGGTGCTCACCGGGAAGCCCCCCTTCGCGGCCACGTCGCTGGCCGACCTCGTGGTGGCGCACATCACCCAGGAGCCCGAGGCGCCCAGCAAGGTGGCGCCGCGGGGCTGGGTGACCAAGGAGGTCGACGCGGTGGTGCTCAAGGCCCTCGCGAAGGACCCGGAGGCCCGCTATCCGAGCGCCGGGGCCTTCCTGACGGCGCTCTTCGAGGCCTCCAAGGCGAAGCGCGGCAACGAGGTGGGCAAGGACGAGTTCGCGGCCCGCAAGGCGGCCCTCGCCGAGGCGCCCGCGGACGACGACAAGGCCCTCGCGCTCGAGGCCGCCGGGGGCAACGGGGTGACCTGGGCCGAGGTGGCCGCGGCGATCACCGAGGTGGCCGAAGGGGCGGAGGACGCGGGCGCGAAGAAGGCGCTGCGGTTCCGCGCGGCGCGGGTGCTCGAGGCGGAGGTGAAGGACCTCCCGGCGGCCAAGGCGGCCTACGAGGCCATCGCGGCGATGGAGGGCGGCGACGAGCTGGCCGCGGCGCGCGCGAAGGAGATCCGCCGGGCGACGGCGAACGCCGAGGAGCGCGCGGAGATCTACCTGGAGGACATCGAGACCGAAGCCCTCGCGACGGAGAAGGCGCGGCTCTGGGCGGAGCTCGGGCGGCACTACGAGCGCGAGCTCAGCGACAGCGAGAACGCCCTGGTGGCCTTCACCGAGGCCGTGAGCGCGTCGCCCGCGGACGACGACCTGGCGGCGGAGATCGCGCGCCTCGTGGGCGACGACACCGCGAAGTGGAACGAGGTCACCGCGCAGGTCTCCGAGGCCGCCAAGGGCCGCGAGGCGGCCGAGCAGGTGGCGCTCTACCTGCGCGCGGGCCGCTGGTACCTCGACCGGGTGAAGCGCACCGACTACGCGCTGGCGTGCTTCAACCAGGCGATCGCGGCGAACCCGGGGAGCGACGAGGCCCTGGAGGGCGCCGCGGCGATCTACCGCAAGGCGCAGCAGTGGGCCGAGCTGGTGGGCACGCTGCTGAAGCGGGCCGACGCGCAGGCGCAGGCGGCGAGGGCGCGCGACCTGCGGGCCGAGGCGGCGGACCTGCTGGAGTCCAAGCTGGACGAGCGCACGAAGAGCCGAGAGCTGGCGGAGAAGGTGGTCGCGGAGGACGCGGCGCACGACACGGCGACGCAGGTGCTCGAGCGGCTGCTGCTGCGCGCGGAGGACTGGGCGGGCGTCGCGAAGCTGCTGGAGCACAAGGCCGAGGCGCAGTCGGGCGAGAAGCGGGCGGAGACCTACTGCGAGATCGCGGAGGTCTACGAAGACCGGCGCAGCGACGTGCTGACGGCGCTGGAGTGGTACGAGAAGGCGCTCACCGCGGACGGGCGCAACATGGCGGCGCTGAAGGGCCTGGAGCGGCTCTACGCCCGCGAGGGCAAGAGCGAGGGGCTGCTCAAGGTGCTGGAGGCGCAGGTCGACGCCGTCGCGACGCCGCGGCAGAAGGTGGAGCTGCACAACCGCATCGGGGCGCTGGTGGAGGAGGAGTTCGTCGACCACGCGCGGGCGGCGACGGCCTTCGAGGCGGCGCTCGCCATCGACCCGGCCAACGACCTCGCGCTGCGGGGCCTCGGGCGGCTGTTCCGGGTGCTCGGGCGCTGGGAGGAGCTCGCGGCGCTGCTCGACCGGCACGCGACGCTGGTCGACGACGCGGCCAAGAAGGCCGAGCTGCTGGTGAGCGCGGGGCGGTTGTTCCTCGACCCCATCGGGAGCGTGGAGCGCGCGGGGCGCTGCTTCGAGCGGGCGCTCGAGGTCGAGCCCGGCAACGGCGCGGCGCTGGAGCTCAACGCGCGCGTGGCGGGGCTGCAGGGCGACGTGCGGGCGGCGACGGAGGCCTACGAGAAGCTCGCGGCGGCGGCGAAGACCCCGACGGAGAAGGTCGAGGTGCTCCTCAAGCTGGCCAAGCTGCTGGAGGACAAGGGCGACCGCGACGGCGCCATCGACCGCTACAAGCAGGCCCTCGACGTGGACCCGGACAGCGCGTCGGCGACGGCGCGGCTGCGGGAGCTCTACGCCTCGCGGGGCGACTCGCAGGGGGCCATCGAGCTGCTCCAGCGGGAGATCGAGGCCGCCGAGGGGAGCAACCAGCGGGCGTCGCTCTGGGCGCAGGTGGCGCGCATCTACCGCGACCGCGTGAAGGACCACGCCAAGGCCCGCGACGCGGCGGAGAAGTCCGTGCTGCTCGACGCGACCAACGAGGACGCGGCGGTGATGCTGGGCGAGCTGCACTTCGACGCGGGCCAGTGGGCCGACGCGGCGAAGCACCTCGCGGGGCGCGCGGGCCGGGCGAAGGAGCTCGGCCGCGACGAGGGCCTCGGGCTGGCGCTGAAGTACGGCGAGGCCCTGGCGCGCTCGGGCGAAGCGGCCAAGGCCCTGGAGGCCTTCCGGGCCGCGGCGGAGGTGGCGCCGGACGACCGCGAGGCGCTGCTGGCCGTGGCGAAGGCGACCTACGCGGCGGAGGCGTGGGGCGAGGCGAAGACCCGCTACGAGGCGCTGCTGCAGGTGCACCGCGACGACCTCGACGAGGCTACGCGGGCGGCGGCGCTCTACGAGCTCGCGGACGCCACGCGGCGCGGCGGGGACAACACGTCGGCGATCGCGTCGCTCACCGAGGCGACGGACCTGGCGCCCACGTCGGCGCGCACCTTCGAGCTGCTCGCGACCCTGCACGGGGCCGAGGGGCGCTGGGACGAGGTGGTGCGGGCGAAGCGCCGGCTGCTGGAGCTGGCGGAGACCGACGCGCAGCGCTTCACGCTGCACATGGAGCTGGGCGAGCTGCTGGCGACGCGGCTCGGGGACAAGGCCCGGGCGGCGCGCAGCTTCGTGGCGGCGCTGGAGCTGAGGCCCTCCGAGCGGCGCATCCTGATGCGGCTGATGCAGCTGTACTCCGACGAGAAGGACTGGGGCCGGCTGGTCGAGATCATCCTGAAGTTCGCCGACCTGGTGGACGACAAGGCGCAGCTGTCCCGGTACTACGCGACCGCGGCGCAGCTCTGCGAGATCCACCTCGGCCGCCCGGAGGAGGCGATCGACTACTACGAGCAGGCCCTGGAGCACGACCCGTCGCACACCGCGGCGCTCGAGGGCCTCGCGGCGCTGCGCGGCGCCAAGAAGGACTGGAGCGGGCTGGAGCAGAGCTACCGCAAGGTGCTCGCGCGGCTGGGCGAGGGGGCGAGCGCGTCGGCGAAGGCGAAGCTCTACGCGCTGCTGGGCGGGCTCTACGAGAAGGAGCTGAAGCAGCCCGCGGAGGCCGTGACGGCGTACGAGCGCGCGCAGGAGCTGTGCCCGGCGGAGCAGGACCACGGCGAGAAGCTCGCGGAGCTGTACCTCACGGACACCAAGCGCTTCTTCGACCGGGCGGTGACCACGCACCGCGCGCTGCTGGTGAAGAACCCGCTGCGGGTGGAGTCGATGCACGCGCTGCGGAGGGCGTTCACCGAGGCGCGCAAGCCCGACGAGGCCTGGTGCATGTGCCAGGCGCTGGTGAGCGTGAAGGGCGCCGAGCCGGAGGAGGAGAGCTTCTTCAAGAAGTTCCGCACCGACCGGCCGGCGGCGGCGCAGGAGAAGATGAACGAGGAGCGCTGGCGCCTCGACCTCGCGCACGCCTCGCTCGACCCGCTGCTGACGAGCGTGTTCGCGACCATCCTCCCGGCGGTGCTGAAGTCCCGCGGGGTGCCGCTCGCGGACTACGGCCTCTCGGACAAGGCCCTCATCGACCCGGCGACGGACGACGGGCAGATGGCGCAGACCCTCCACTACGCGGCCGGCGTGCTCGGGCTCAAGACCCCGCCGGTGTACGCGCTGCCCTCGGACGACTCCGGGCTCAACCTGGTGCTCTCCCAGGAGCCGGGGCTCTACCTCGGCGCGACGGCGCTGGCGGGAGGGCCCACCAAGGCCCTGGCCTTCCTCGCGGGCGTGCGGCTGTCGTACTTCCGCGCGGGGCATTTCGTGCGGCAGATCGTGGCGACGGGCACCGGCCTCCGGGCGTGGCTCTTCGCGGCGATGCGCGCGGTGCAGCCGACCTTCCCCGTGGGCGACGAGCTCATGGGCCCGGTGAACGAGAACCTCGCGGCCATCAAGGCGCACCTCCAGGGCGCGGCGATGGAGCAGCTGGCCTCGCTGGTGACCAAGCTCATCGCGAGCGACCTCTCGCTCGACCTCAAGCGCTGGACCATCGCGGTCGACCTCACCGCCGACCGCGCGGGCTTCGTGCTGGCCAACGACCTCGCGGTGGCGCTGGCGGTGATCAAGGCGACGCCGGACGAGCAGGCGGCGGTGCCGCAGGCCGACCGGGTGCGCGAGCTGCGGGCCTACGCCGTGAGCGAGGAGTACCTCCGGCTGCGCCAGCGCCTGGGCATCGCCATCGGCGTCGCGGGCTGAAGCCCCTCCCTCCGCGGGGTCACTCCAGCCGGAGGAAGGTGCGGATGCGCTGGATGAGGTCCCGCTCGGTGACGTCCCGGCCGCGCTGCGCGGACTCTGCGTCGAGGCCCTCGCGCGCCGCCTGGAGGCCCGCGCTGCGGGTCGCGAGCATCTCTGCGAAGTGCGCCGCGAGCTCCGGGCGCCGCGCCACCACCCGCTGAAACGCCGAGCTGTCGAGCCGGAAGCACTCGACGTCCGTCACCGCCGTCACGGTGGCCGCCCGCGGGGCCCCGGTGAGCAGGGACATCTCGCCGAAGACCGCCGGCGCCGCGAGCCGCGCCACCTCGCGGGCGCTCGCGCCCTCGCGCACCTGCACCGCCGCGGTGCCGTCCTCGATGAGGTAGAGCCAGTGGGCCTCGGCGCCCTGGCGGGTGATCACCTCGCCCGCCGCGAAGGGGGCGTAGCGCAGCGCGCGGGCCAGCTCGTCGAACTCCGGCTCCTCCAGGGTGTTGAAGAACCCGACGGCCTTGAGCGCCTCCTTGCGCCGCTCGGTCTGCCGCGCGGTCTTCGCCTGCGGCGCCTCCGGGGCCTCCTGCGCCACGGTCACGGAGTGCGACGGGGTCGCCAGCTTGATGTCCGCCCGCTGCAGCGCGAAGTACACGCGGGTGCGCACGTCGGAGTCCGTGAGGTCGTCCGCCGCGAGGTCGGTGAGCCAGTAGCGCAGCGCGTACTTCCCGTAGGTGTCGGCCATGTCGAGGAGCACGCAGCTGGGCGGCGGGTCGTCCGCGACGCGCGCGAGCTCGGCGCCGCGCACGGCCGACTGCGCGGCCTCGATGACGTCCGACGGCTGGTGGTGCCAGTCGACGTGGAAGTGCACCCAGCGGCGCCAGAGCCGGGGCTGCCCCCGCCGACGGCCGAGCACCACCACCGGGTTGCGCAGCAGCGTCAGGTTGGGCACCAGCACGGTCTCCCAGTTGCGGGTCTCGATCGCCGTGTAGCGCCAGCTCACCTCCACCACGCGCCCGGTGAGGTCGTTGACCTTGATCCAGTCGTCGACGTTGATGGAGGTGTCGAGCTGGAGCGCGAGCCCGCTCGCGACGTTGCCGATCACGTCCTGGAGCGAGAAGCCCAGCACCGCGGTGATCACCGCGCTGGTGGCGATGATCCCCGAGAGGTTGGCCCCCGCGCGGCTGGCCGCGGTCACGGCGGCGAGCACCGAGAGCAGGCCCACCAGCACGTCCTCGACGATGCGCGGCAGCGCGACCCCGGCCCTGGCCATCATCCCGTCGAAGAGCACCGACATCCCCGCGCCGACGAAGGTCACCGCGCCGAAGACCCACGCCACGGTGCGAAACTCGTTGCCCGCGCTGAGCTCGCTGGTGCGCAGCGCGGCGTCGACGCAGAGCGCCACCACGTGCGCGCTGGCCCAGAACGACAGCACCCGCAGCCGGTGCTGCTGCGGCCCCAGGCGACGCACCAGCAGGGCCAGCGCGCAGAGCGCCAGCAGCCACGGGGTGTGCGCGGCCCGCGCCTCCAGCCACAAGGCCTCGAAGAAGCTCACGCGCCCTACGCTAGCGGAACCGTCCCTTCCGTGGCGGCGCGGCGTTGCCCTCCGGGGCGTTTGCCGCGATCCTCCGGCGCCCTTCTACCCCCCCAATGAGCGAACCCCCCCTGCCTTCGCCCGATGCCGTCGCCCACCTCGCGCTGCGCGACGTCCGCAAGCGCTACCCCGGCGGGCGCGTGGCCCTCGACGGGGTGAGCGTCTCCGTGGCCCCGGGCGAGCTCGTCGCGGTCACCGGGCGCTCGGGCTCGGGCAAGAGCACCCTGCTCCACGTGGCGGGCGCGCTCGACCGGGACTTCGAGGGCGAGGTGCGGGTGCTCGGGCGCTCGCTCGCCGCGCTCTCCGACGCCGAGGCGGCGGCGCTGCGCCACGCGTCCATCGGGTACGTCTTCCAGGCCTTCCACCTCGTGGCATCGTGGACCGTGCGCCAGAACGTCGCCCTGCCCGCGAGCTTCGCCCCCGCCCCGGTGCCCGACCTCGCCGCCCGCGTCGACCGCTGGATCGAGCGCGTCGGCCTCGCGGGCCGCGGCGACGACCTCCCCACGGCCCTCTCCGGCGGCCAGCGGCAGCGCGTGGCCATCGCGCGGGCGCTGCTGATGGAGCCGCGCATCCTGCTGTGCGACGAGCCCACCGGGAGCCTCGACGCGGAGACCGGCGCGTCCATCCTCGGGCTCTTCGAGTCGCTGCACGCCGAGCGCGCCATGACCGTGCTGCTGGTCACCCACGAGGCCCGCGCGACGGCCATCGCGACGCGGGTGCTCACCCTCGACGAGGGCCGGCTGGTCGACGACGTGGTGCAGGCCCGGGGGGTCGCGTGAGGGCCGGCGCGCTGGTCTCGCTGGTGGGCCGCGACCTGCGGCGCTCGATGCGAACCTTCTGGGTGGCCGCGCTGGGCATCGCCGCGGGGGTCGCCACGCTGGTGTTCTTCCTCGGGCTCGCGGCGGGGATGCGGGCGGTGGTCTTCGGGAAGATCCTCCCCCTCGACCAGGTGGAGGTGATCCCCCCGGAGAGCAGCGTCGGGGCGGTGCTCTCGATGCTGGGCGCGCGGCCGCCGGGCATCGACGAGGCACAGGCGGCGGCGCTGCGGCGGGCGGAGGGCGTGCGGCTGGCGCTCCCGCGGCTCCGGCTGGCCTTCCCCACCTCGGGGCGGGGCGGGCGCGCGATGTTCGGTCGCGACGTGGGCTCCGGGGAGATCCCCGCGGACGGGGTCGACCCCTCCATGGTGCTGGGCGACCTGCGGCCGGGCGCGGACTTCGAAGACCCCATCGGGCGCGCCAGCAACCGGCCGTGCGCGTACGACGCCGACTGCGGCGCCGCGAGCGGGGAGTTCTGCGACCTCGTGTCGCTGCCGGTGTCGGGGCAGCCCCGTCCCGCGGGGCACTGCTCGCCGCCCATCCCCGCGGTGGTGTCGCCGTACCTGGTGGAGGTCTTCAACGGGGCCATCGCGCCCGCCCACGGTCTGCCCCGGCTGGGCGACCTGCTGCTGCGCCAGGCCGAGGGATTGATCCTGGAGTGGGACCTCGGGCGCGCGGGCCTCGGGGCGGCGCGGCAGGGCACGCCGCGGCGGGTGCACGCGAAGCTGGTGGGCGTCTCACCCCGCGCGATGGACCTCGGGGTGACCGTCCCCATGGCGGTCGCGCGGCGGCTCAACCGCGAGTACGCGAGCGAGGACGCGGCCACGCGCTACTCCTCGGTGGTGGTGTACCTGCGCGACCCGTCGCGGATGACCGAGGTCGCGGCGAGGGTGCGGGCCGAGGGCCTGGAGGTGCGCACCCGCGGCGCCGAGCAGATGGGGCTGCTGGCGACGGCGGTGACGGTGATCCTGTCGCTGGCGAGCGTGGTGACGGTGCTGGTGGCGGCGCTCAACATCGCGCACGGCTTCGCGGCGATGATCGCCGAGCGGCGCGGCGAGCTGGGGCTCCTGCGGGCCCTCGGGGCGACGCGGCGCGACGTGCGCCTGCTGCTGGTGCTGGAGGCCGCGGCCATCGGCGCGGGCGCGACGGCGCTGGGCCTCGCGGCGGGGCGGGCGGCGGCCTGGGGCTGCGACGTGGTGGCGCGCACCCGGCTGCCGGACTTCCCCTTCAAGCCCGACACGTGGTTCGTCTTCAGCGGGCGGATGGTGCTCGGGGTGCTGCTCTTCGGCGTGGCGGCCTGCGTGCTGGCCGCGCTGCGCCCCGCGTGGCGCGCGGCGAAGACCGACCCCGCGGCGGCGCTCTCTGGCGGCGTCGGGTAGCGCCCCGCCGACGAATACCCGGTTGGTAAAGTGTCGCCGGCGCCTTGACGGTGGCGACCCCAGGGGTGTGGCATCAGCGTCGCGAAGCGCGGCGGGGAACGCCGGTTCGCGAGGAGCATTGCCCATGAGATCCCTGGCGCCCTGGATCGTGCTGTCGTGCCTTGTTGGTGCGGTCGGCTGTACGCAGACCGATGACGGAGAGGTCATCGAGCCCGGGATGGAGGCGTCGGTGCGCCCGCCCGACGACGCCAACGCGGCGGGGGCGGACAACGGCTCGACGAGCCTGGACGCCGGGGCGACCGACACGGGCGAGGGCACGGACGCCGGGGTGATCACCCCGGGCGACGACCTCGGCGCGAGCGGCGACGGGTCGTCGACGGGCGACGGGTCGACGCGGGGCGACGGCTCGATGACGGGCGACGACTCGGGCCTGCCGCGGGTGGGCCTGATGTCGGGCGGCGACATCTGCGGCAACGGCCTCGACGACGACCTGGACGGCGTCGTCGACCAGGACTGTCCCTGCGAGCCCGACACGACGCAGCCCTGCTACCCGGGCCGGGCCGACCAGGCCGGCGGAACACGCTGCCAGTGGGGCACGATGCGCTGCGCGGCGGGCGGCACCTGGCTCGCCTGCGCGGGCGCCGGGAGCCCGGAGATCGAGCAGTGCAACGGCGTCGACGACAACTGCGACGGGCGGGTCGACGAGGAGTGCTCGTGCCCGACCGAAGGGGCGACGCGGTCGTGCTACGCCGGGCCCACGGGCACGCCCGGGGTCGGTCCCTGCGCGGGCGGCACCCAGACCTGCGCGCGCGACACCTTCGGCGAGCTCACCTGGGGCGAGTGCGCGGGCATGGTCGTGCCCAGCTTCGAGGCCTGCAACGGCGTCGACGACGACTGCGACGGCGTGGTCGACGAGGACTGCCGCTGCCGCCTCGGCGAGACGCGCTCGTGCTACCCGGGCGCCGAGGGGACCGCGGGTCGCGGGTCGTGCTTCGCGGGCACCCAGCGCTGCGTCGACCGGATGGCGGGCGGCTCGGACTGGAGCGTGTGCCAGCAGTTCTCCGGCCCCCGCGAGGAGACCTGCAACGGCGCCGACGACGACTGCGACGGCGACGTCGACGAGGACTGCCCCTGCACCACGGGCGAGACGCGCTCGTGCTTCGACGGCCCCCCGGCGTCGACCGCGATCGGGCAGTGCCGCGCCGGCTCGATGACCTGCACCGACGGCCGCTGGGGCGGGTGCGTCGGCCAGACGCTGCCCACGGCGGAACTCTGCAACCGGGTCGACGACAACTGCGACGGCCGCGTCGACGAGGGCTGCCTGTGCCCCGCCGGGCAGACGATGGTCTATCGCCAGCGCAACCTCCCCGTCGCGCCGATGTGCGGCATCCAGATGGGCGACGGCTGGGCGATGATGGACGACGCCTGCGAGGCCCGCCGCTGCCCCGACGGGCAGGTGTACGTGGAGGGCCCGATGCGCTTCTCGGGCTGCGTGGCGCCGCCGCCCACCTGCCGCCCGGAGCAGTTTCCCAACTACCTCCCGACCCGCGGCTGGGTCTGCGAGCAGGGCTGCCAGATGGTGATCCGCTTCGGCGGGGTGTTCGGCACCGAGGCCGTGTGCGCGGCGTGGCCCGACCAGATCGAGTGCCGCGAGACCTGCTTCCGCCACTTCCGCCCCGAGGTGCACGCCTGGGACTGCGCGGCGCGCTGCGCCGGCGGCTCGGCGGGCATCCTCTTCGCGGGCATGCGCCTCTGCCTCCCGTGCCCCAACCCCCCGGGCGTGCGCATCCAGACCGGCGACTGACGCCCCGCCGGCACCTGTGGGCCTCCCGGCGGTTGCGCCGGGGGCCGCCTCGTCCGTAGCCTTCGGGGGAGGTCCAATCCCCGATGGCTGTCAGCACCCTCGAAGCCTTGCGTGTTGGAACGCGAGCCCACCCCCGACCCGTCGGGTCGATGGTCTTCCTGGCCGAGCTCGCCGCGGGGCGCCTCTCGCTGGAGGGCTACGTCTCCCTCCTTCGCTCGCTCCGCGCGCTCTTCGCCGCCGCCGAGGGCGCCGCGGCCGCGGCCTCGCACCCCGCCGTGGCGGCGGTGTTCTCCCCCGCGGACAGCGCGCTCACCGCGCTCGCCGCCGACCTCGCCGCGCTCGACACGGTGCCGCACCGCATCCTCTCCGACGCCGAGCTCCGCGCCACCGCCGCCGCGCAGGACCTCCGCGTCGCCGCCGCGTCCGCGCCGCTCCGCTCGCTGGGTCACCTCTACGTGCTCGCCGGGGTGCAGCGCGAGGCCGCGGCGCGACGCGGGCAGGTGGCCGCCGCGCTCGGCCTCGCGGGGCCTTCGGGCGTCGCCTTCGTCACCCGCAGCGAGGCGGGCGCCGCCGGGCGGTGGCGATCGCTCTCCGCGCGCCTGGACGGGCTGGCGCTGACGAGGCCCGAGCGCGCCGTCGTCGTGGCGGGCGCGGTCGACCTCCTCGGAGACCTGTCCGACGTGGTGTCGGCGCTGCCCTCGGCCGGGGTGTCGGCGCCGTCGGGCACGGCGATCCACCTCAACCGCGAGGCGGGCTCGCACCCGGTGACGGGCGACCCGCGCGAGCTCGCGGCGGCGCTGCGCGCGGGCGAGCGCACCTGGGCGGAGCACCCGTATTACGAGCAGAGGTATGGCGAGCGCGGCCGGCGCTTCACGCGCTCGGACAGCGGGTGGCTGGTCACGCTGACCGCCGCGGCGCCGGCGGTCGTCGAGGGGGAGGTGGCGTGGCTGGCGCGGCTGCTCGCCGCCCGGGGGATGCCCCGGCTCTTGATGGAGCGGCACCTGCTCACGCTGCACGCCGAGCTGGTCGCCGCGGTGCCCGACGAGGCGCCGCGCTACGCGAAGATCGCCGCGGCGGCGCGGGCCCTGGGCGACGCGCGGCGCGAGTGGGTGGGCGACGCGCGGCTGGCGGAGCTCGGTCGGCGCTTCGACGCGGCGGCGGGCCCGGCGCTGGCGGCGGCGCTCCCGGGGGTGGGCGAGCTCCTCGGCGGCGCGGTGGCCGACGAGCGCCACGGGTTGAGCCGCGCGGTGCCGAGCCTGACGGACTGGCTGACCGACCGGGCGCGCTTCCCCGAGCGCTGGGCCGCGGCGGTGACGGCGACGCTCGCAGCGGCGCGCGACGGCGCGCGCGGGGACGCCTCGCTGCATCCCTGAGAGGGAAGGTCCCCCCCGAAGGTTACGGCGCCATGATGGAGCGCTCGAGGCGGTCGAGCTCGGCGCGCCGCCCCATGACGACGAGGGTGTCGTTCTCGGCGGGGGCCGTGTCGTCGGGCGGGTTGAAGACCACCTCGCTGTTGGCGCGGCGCAGCGCCACGATGAGCACCCCGAACTTCTCCCGCAGGCGCGACTCGCGCAGCTGCCGCCCGCAGACGGCGCAGCCGGCGCGCAGCAACACCTCCTCGACCTGCACCTCGAGGTGCCCGGTTCGCTGGGCGAGGTCGAGGGAGTCGAGCACCGTGGGGTGCAGGATGGCGTTGGCGGCCACGTAGCCGCCGACGGAGAAGGGGGCCACCACGCGGTTGGCGCCGGCGCGCACCAGCTTGGCCTCGGTGGCCTCCTCCACGGCGCGGGCGACGATGAAGAGGTTGGGGTTGAGGGCGCGGGCGCTGAGGGTGAGGAAGACGTTGTCGGCGTCGCCCCCGAGCGTGGCCACGAAGGCGCGCGCGCGGGTGATGCCCACCCTGGTGAGCAGCTCGTCGGAGCTCGCGTCGCCGGTGATGGTGATGACCGACGGGGACTGGAGCGCCCCGAGGGCCTTCTCGTCGAGGTCGACGAGCACGACGGTGAGATCCGCCTTGACCAGGGCATGGGCGACGAGGCGCCCCATGCGGCCGGAGCCGCAGACGATGACGTGGTCGGTGAGCTTCGCGAGCTTGCGTTCCATGCGGAACCTCCGAACGAGGCGGGACAGGTGTCCAGAGAGGGCGAGGGCGATGACCGTGGACGTGGTGGAGAACAGGGTGAACACGCCGCTGAGGGCGAGGGCCATCGTGAACCAGCGCCCCGCGGCGGAGAGGGGATGGGTCTCGCCGTAGCCGACGGTCGTCACCGTAATGACCGTCATGTAGAGCGCGTCGGCGAAGGGCCAGCCCTCGACCAGCATGTAGCCCGCGGTGCCCCCCGCGATCAGGACGCAGGGAAACACCAGCAACGCCGCGACGTAACGGGCCTTCACGGCGCGACGGTATCACCGCCCGCGCGGCTTGCGCCCGATCGTCACTCGCGCCGATGCTCCGCGTCGATGCTCGAGCCCATCGCCGACAACCTCTGGACCGTCACCCGCGAACAGCGCTTCTGGGGCCTGGAGACGGGCACGCGCATGAACATCGTGCGCCTCGCCGACGGGTCGCTCTTCGTGCACTGCCCGGTGGCCCTCGACGCCGAGACCCGCCGCGAGGTCGACGCGCTGGGCCCCGTGCGCGCGATCGTGTCGTCGAGCCTCTTCCATCACCTCTACATCGGGCAGTGGACGTCGGCCTACCCGAAGGCCTCGCTCTGGGGCTGCCCCGGCCTCGCGAAGAAGCGCCCCGACCTGCCGTGGACGGGCGTGCTGGGTGACGGCCCCGACGCCGCGTGGGAGGCCGACCTCGACCAGTTGCCCTTCACGTCGCGCTTCGAGCACGAGGTGGTGTTCCTGCACCGGGCGACGCGCACCCTCGTGTGCGCCGACGCGCTGCTCAACCTGTCGAAGCACCCCTCCGCGGTCACCCGGGCGGCGGCCTTCCTCATGGGCAACAGCGGGCCGGGCAAGGGCTACCTGGAGCGCATCGCCGTGCGCGACTGGGCGCTCGGGCGCAAGCAGGTCGATAGGATTCTCCAGTGGGACTTCGACGGGGTGCTGCTGGCCCACGGAGGCCTCGTGGCGCACGGCGGGCGCGAGGCCATGCGCGAGGCCTACGCCTGGCTGTGAGCGGCACCGCTGCGCCCCCGGGAGGTTGACGAAGAGCCCCGTTGTCGGGCTTGATCTGCGCGCAGGAAGCGGGGGTCTGGCGCTCCCTCTCGACACACCAGAGGGCGGCTCGTGACGGATCAACCAGGGAACATTCCGGCCGGCTCGATGTTTGGTCGATACCGCATCGTGCGGCAGATCGGGCGCGGCGGAATGGGGGCGGTGTACGAGGCCGTGCACAGCGACCTGGAGAAGCGGGTCGCGCTCAAGGTGCTGCTCCCGTCGACGGCGTCGCAGAACGACATGATCGCGCGCTTCGAGCGGGAGGGCCGCGCGGCGGCGAAGATCCGGCACCCCAACGTGGTGGACGTCTCGGACGTGGGCGTCGAGGCGGGGATGCCCTTCCTGGTGATGGAGTTCCTGGAGGGGGAGGACCTCTCGAACGTGCTGCGGCGCGAGGGGGCGCTGCCGGTCGAGCGCGTGGCGGAGATCATGCTGCCGGTGCTGGGCGCCGTGGCGGCGGCGCATGCGCTGGGCGTGGTGCACCGCGACCTCAAGCCCGAGAACATCTTCCTGGCGCGCCTCGGAGACGGCACCGTCGTCCCGAAGGTGCTGGATTTCGGCATCTCCAAGATGACCGAGGTGGAGGGCGGCACCGCGCTCACGGGGTCGGGGATGATGCTCGGGACGGCGCACTACATGTCCCCGGAGCAGGCGCAGAGCACCAAGAACGTCGACGCCCGGAGTGATCAGTTCACGCTCGGGGTGATCCTGTACGAGTGCGCGACGGGGCAGAAGGCCTTCAACGGCGAGACGCTCTTCACGATCCTGAGGGCCATCGTGGAGGTGAACTACCTGCGCCCGCGCCTCATCCGCACCGACCTTCCCGAGCGCTTCGAGGCGATGCTGATGCGGGCGATGAGCGGGTCGCCGGGCGCGCGGTTCTCGTCCGTGGCGGAGCTGGCCGACGAGCTGCGGGTGTTCGCGCCCGCGGGGCGCACGTCGTGGGCGCCTCCGGTCGGTGCGCGCTCGTCGTGGGTGCCGACGCTCGCGGGGTCGCCGGGTGCGGGCGTGGTGCCGCCGGATACGCTCTCGGCGTCGTCGCGGTCGGCGGCGTCGTCGGCGTCGAAGCCATCCCGGCGGGGGCTCTGGATCGCGGCGGTGTTGGGTGTGATCGCGCTGCTCGCGCTTGCCGGTGGGGTCGCGTCGACGATGTCCGATGGAGGCTCTGCAGTGAGCCCGCCGGTGACCCCGGTCGCTGCGCCGGCTCCGCCGATGGCGAGGGCGCCAGTCGCGGCCCGGGCGCCGGCTCCCGCCCCGGTGCGGGCGCCGGTCGCCGCGCATGTGCCGCCCGCGGTGCCGACGCCTGCGGTGGTTCCGCCAGCGGCTGCGCCTCCGAGGGCCGTGGTGGAACCGGCTGCGGTGGCGGCGGTGGCTCCGTCGACGGAGCCTCCGACTCCGGCACGAGGGCACGGGCACGGGCGAGGGAATCGACGGCCGCGGAGCGGACGTGGGGGCGAGGGCAGCTTCATGCCGATCGTCCGTTGAAGGATGAGAGGCGACGCGTGACGCGGTGGTCAGTGGCGGCGGGGGTCGTGGGGCTGTTGATCGCGGCGCGGCCGGCGGGCGCGCAGACGGAGGGCACGTCGGCGCAGTACGAGCGCGGCGTTGGCCTGCGCGAGCAGCACCGTGACGAGGAGGCGCTCGCGGTCTTCCGCGGGGTGTACGAGACGACCCACGAGGCGCGGGCGCTGGCGCAGGTGGCGCTGGCGGAGGGGGAGCTCGGACGGCTGGTCGACGCAGAGGCGCACCTCGTGGAGGCGCTCACGCACAGCGACGAGCGGTGGATCCGACGCAACCGACGCAGCCTGGAGACCGCGCTGGAGCGGCTGCGGACGCACCTCGGATCGCTGGCGGTGGAGTGCGCGACGCCCGGCGCCGAGCTGTGGATCAGCGGGCAGCGGGTGGCGGGGCTGCCGATGGCGCGGCCGCTGCGGGTGGTGTCCGGGACGGTGACCTACGAGGTGCGCGCGAGCGGCTTTGCGACGGTGAGCCGGAGCGTGCAGGTGCCAACCGCGCCGGTGCTACAGGAGCGGGTGGAGCTGCAGCCGCAAGCGAGCGCGGTGGCGGCAGCGCCGGTTGTGGCGCCGCCGGTCGAGGCGACGCCGGTTGCGACCACGGCGGCGGCTACAGCGGCGACGCCTGTGGTGGTGGCGACGGTACCGGCATCGGCGGTGAGCGCGCCGGTGCAGGAGAGAGCGGCGGCCCCGCTGGCGCCCGATGGTGGTGGGCGCCGAACGCTGGCGTGGGTGGGCATCGGGGCCTCGGCGGCCCTGGTGGCGGGGGGCGTGGTGGCGATGGTGATGAGGGAGGCGGCGGCCGGGCGCTACAACGTCGGCGGGTGCCTGGGGGAAGGGGTTCCGGTGGAGAGCGAGCCGACGGCGGCGTGTCGCGACGACCGGGAGACAGTGTCGACGATGCAGACGCTGGGGGTCGTGGGCCTGGTCGCGGGCGGGGCGCTGGCCGTGGGGTCGGTGGTGCTGATGGTGACCGCACCGGGCCGAGGTGGGAGCCGCGAGCGGGCGACGGGGATGCGGGTCGTCTGCGGAGGCGGTCCCGGGACCATCGGCGTGGCGTGCGGCGGGGCGTTCTGAGGGGGATGTGATGAAGCTGTCGCGGGGATTGCTGGGCGCGGTGGTGATGCTGGGCGCGTGCACGCCGCTGGTGGCGAGCAACCGGGGAGACGCCGGGGACGTCGGGGTAGTGGATGTCTGGACGGATGTCGGAAGCGATATCGGGACAGACATCGGGACCGATATCGGGAGCGACGGTGGCTCCGATGTCGGGATGGATGGCCCTGGGGATGGCGGCGCCGAGGCGGGAGCGGACGCCGCGGGTGATGTCGGGGAGGACGTGGCGGCGGGCGATGTCGGGGTGGACGTGGCGCCGTTTCGGTGTGTGGCGAATGGGGACTGCGCCGACGGCGGGAGCGGCTCGGTCTGCGATGTGTCGAGCGGGCGCTGCGTCGAGTGCGTGGCCTCGGCGGACACCTGTCCGGCGGGGCGGTACTGCGTGGAGGCCACGCAGCAGTGTGCGGATGGGTGTCGCAACGACGAGGGGTGCGCGCCGGGGGCCAGTGATGGCGGGGTTGCAGGCGCGGCGCGATGCAACGTGGCGACCCATGCGTGTGTGGCCTGCGTGACGGACTCGCACTGCCCACCAGGCAACCTCTGCATGGGGAACATGTGCGTAGCGGGTTGCAGCCCCAGCCAGGCGTGCGCGAGCGGCCAGACGTGTTGCGGGGGCGGGTGCGTCGACGCGACGAGCAACGTCGCGAACTGCAGCGCTTGCGGGATCGCGTGCTCGACGACGAACGGGACCGCGGCGTGCGTGGGCGGGAATTGTGGCGTGGGGGCCTGCACGGCGCCCTTCGCGGACTGCGACGGGGTGGCGACGAACGGGTGCGAGGTGGACACCGCGACGAGCGCGGCGAACTGCGGGGCGTGCGGGACGATGTGCGTGGCCCCGTTGGGAGGCACGGCGCGCTGCGTGGCGGGAGGGTGCGAACTGACTTGTCCATCTAGCCAGGCGGCATGTGGTGGAATGTGTCAAGTGACAGGCACAACCTGCACGGCTGGCCTGGGCCCGTGCTTACGCTCAGGCATAACGACGTGCAATGCGGGGGTCGTAGCGTGCAATGTGACCGCGGGCGCGATGACCACAGAGACGTGTGACGGCATCGACAACGACTGCAATGGGATGATTGATGACCGACTTTTCCGTCCATGCTACACGGGCCCTGCAGGCACAGCGGGCGTGGGGAGTTGCAGCAGTGGCTTGCAGTTCTGCTCTGCGGGATCGTGGGGCACTGGCTGTTCGGGTCAGGTCCTGCCGTCAGCCGAGATCTGCGATGGCCTGGACAACAACTGCGATGGGATCTTCGATGGCCCTGCGGCAGCAATTGACTGTCCTGTTCGAGCGAACTCTGATCCCGCATGCGTCGCGGGACGCTGTGGGATCCGGTGCGTTGCGCATTTTGCGGACTGCGACAACAATCCCACAAATGGCTGCGAAGTCGACCTGAGGATGACGGCCTCATGTGGCGCATGTGGCATTCGCTGCATAGACCCCGCACCATTCTGCGATGGTACGATGGGCACCTATCGATGTATCATGCCAGAACTCGTGATCAACGTCGTCGGAAGTCGTGGTCCATATGTGATTCCAAGTGGTGGGCGGGTGGGCAGATTCGACTACTCATTCGGAGGCAGAGCCCGAGTCACATGTCCAGTTTCGGGGTATGAACAAGTCGGCGATGGGTCGACTGCCTATTGGCGTTGCTCGGTGCCGGTCGTCCCTACAGAGGGCCGCACGTCTCCCTATCTATACCTTGTTGTGCCCGGAGCCTGCGGGACTAACACTGGCACGTCCTGCGATGGGTGGGAGACGATGTGGCGCATAGTCTGGATGGGCGTTGAGTACACAACTGACAATACCCCTTCGGTATTTTCGGTCGTTGACAGAGACGTTTGTGAGGCGGCTACGGGGTATTACAACCCCTGCATCCGCTTCGTGATTCCTCCCTGAGTCGCTGCCATGTCACCAAGTGATATTTCCCCTTACTCGCACACAACCCGCACTACTCCAGTGTGACCAGCGGCACATGCCCCCCGACCACATCACCGAACTCCGCCTCGACGGCCTCCGGTCCATCGCCTCCGCGCGCCTCCCGCTCCGCGGGCTCACCGTGCTCATCGGCGACAATGGCACCGGTAAGAGTTCCCTCATCGAGGCCTGCGAGATCCTCCGCCGTCTCGCCTCCCCGACCTTCCTCGGCGCCTTCGACGGCTACCACGGCGGCCTCCTCTCCCTCCGCCGCCAGGGCGCCACCAGCATCCGCCTCGGCGCCACGATCACCGACGGCGACACCCGCCTGGACTACGACATCGAGCTCGGCGGCTCCCCCGCCACCAGCACCGCCATCCTCTCCGAGCGCCTCGTCCTCTCTCCCGCCGCCTCCACTCCCGCCGCCCCCTCTCCCACCGCCGCCCCACCGCTCACCCTCATCGACCATGGCGCCTCCGGCCCGCGCTTCTTCGACCCGCTGCACAACGCCCTCGTCGCCCCCGCGCTCCCCATCCGCGGCCCGCTGCTCACCGCCTTCGGTGTCACCCCCCCGCACCCCGCCATCGCGCGCACCATCGCGGCCCTCGACGCCATCGACGTCCACCTCGCCTTCGACGCCACGCCCGCCTGGGCCGCGCGCTCCGCCGGTCGCTCCACCGCCGCACGCGACACCGGCTCCGTCCAGCGCTCCGACCGCCTCGACCTCCTCGGACGCAACCTCGTGCAGGTCTACCAGGCGCTCCGCTCCGAGTGGGGAGACGCCCACTGGCGCGAGACCATGGAGTACGTGCGCCTCGGCCTCACGCAGCCCATCGACACCGTCTCCGTGCGCACCGGCGCCTCCCCCGGCACCGGCAGCCTCTGGGTCAAGTTCGAGCGCCTCGCCGAGTGGGTCCCCGCCGAGTCGCTCTCCAACGGCACCCTCGCATGGCTCGCCTTCGTGGGGATGTTCCGGCTGCCGCGGCCCCGCACGCTGCTCGCGTTCGACGAGCCCGAGCTGCACCTGCACCCCCGGCTGCTCGCGCGCGTGTTGTCGCTCTTCCAGTCGGCCGCGGAGAGCCACCCCGTCCTCCTCGCCACCCACTCGCGCCGCCTCCTCGACATGATCGACGAGGAGTCCGTCGCCGACGCGACCGTGCTCTGCGAGCTCGACCCGAAGACCGACGCGACCCGCTTCCTTCGCCCCGACCCCGAGCGGCTGAAGCGCTGGCTCGAACGCTACGACGGCCTCGGTGACGTGCTCGACGCAGGGTACGAGCGCGAGGTGATGACGGCCCGGGACGAGCCATGAAGCACCTCGCCACCGTGCTCTACGAGGACCGCGCGGCCGACGACCGCAACTTCGCGCTGCACCGCCTCGTGGTCCGCTGTGTTCACGACACCCTGCTCGAACGCGCCGTCTCGCTCGACTTCGGCGAGCTCCACCGCGACGGTCTGCGCGGCATCCCCCGCAACAGCAACACGAAGGTGCGCGCCGCCTGCCTCCGCGACCTCCGCGATCTCACCGTCGACGGAAATCACGTCGTCGCGCTCTACGACAGCGATCGCGTGCACGACCTCGTCCCCACGAGCGGGCGCTGCAAGCGCGAGCTGTCCCTCGCCCTGCGGGAGGGTTGCTCTCCGGCCGATCGGCTGCGCGTCGTCCTGCTGGTGCGAAACACCGAGACCCTGATCGCAGCGCTCCGTCACGGTCCGGTCGAAGAGCTCGTGGGGAGGGACGTCTTCGAGAAAGCGCTCAAGAAGGACCGCAATGCCCGGGACATCGTCCTCAAGGCAGCCGCGAAGGAGGACCTTCGCGCGGTGCGGGAGGCCCTGCGCCGGGCAGTCTCGTCGTTGGACTACCTCGCCGCGAAGCTGGTCGAGCTGGTGGTCCCCGGCCTCGCGCCGTAGGCACCCACCCGCCCTCCCGATCACCCCGGCGGGAGCAGCTGCAGGTCGAGCCCGCCCGGGTACATGTACGACGTGAACCTCGCCGTCCCGTAGACCTTCACCCCGAGCGGCACGCCCTCCGCCGTGCGCAGCTGGTGCGCCCCCGGCGTGACCGGCGTGGAGATCAGGTCCCACGGGCCCAGCACCGTGCGCATCGTCGTGAGGGGGGTGCCGTCGAGCAGCGCGCGCGCCCCGTGGGGCACCACCACGCCGAGGTAGTTGCGGGTGTACGTGTCCGGCACGAGCAGGTCATAGCGGTCGCGAAACTGCTGCGACGGGACCTCGTAGACCATCGCCGGGTCGCCCGCGCTGGCGCTCGTCCCGTTGTCCCCCTGGCCCGACATGAACTGCGCCACCAGCACCGGCCGCGACGACACCATGCGAAACGCCGTCGGCGTCTGGAACTGCAGCACCTGCCGCTCGGCGAGGCGCACCGAGCGGTGCACCGACGGCGGGTCGAAGCGCAGCGTCGCGCCGTCGAAGGGAGACACCACCCGCACCATCGAGGCCGTGCCCGGGCGGTCGATCAGCGGCGTCACGACGAAGTCCCGCCCCAGCGTCTCCAGCGGCACCACCTGCTCCTCGAGGTGGTCGCACGCGGGGCGCGACTGCGGCACGTTGGTGCAGTCGTGCCCGGCGAAGACCGCCACCGGCCCGCTGGCCTCGACGAGCGCGCCGCTCAGGTCGCCCGCCGCCCCGCCCACCAGCAGGAACACATCCCCCGGCGTGAGGTTGTCCCTCGTGACGGTCCCGGTCTCGCCCACCACCCCCGCGTTGGCCGGGAGCCGGATGGTCACCGAGGTGGTCTCCCCCGTCACGGCCGTCACCGCGATGAAGCCGCCCAGCACCACGCCCCGTGCGGGCGTCCAGTGCGGCGCCGTCAGCACGATGTACCGGTCGGTGAGCGAGCGCTGCGACAACAGCAGCGACGCGTCGTTGGAGTACGAGCTGAAGCCCGATCCCCGCTCGAAGTTCAGCGGGTTGAACTGGTACGCCGCCACCGGCGCGGTGGCCTCGATGTGGTACGCGCCGCCCACCACCGTGGCCGTCGTCGCCGGGGGCCATCCGCGGCACGGGGCGCCCGGGGCGCAGCCCATGTTGTCCGGCGAGCTCTGCACCAGCGCCTGCACCCACGGGAGCGTCACGGCCTGCACCGCGCCCGGCGCCAGGGTCTCCGACCGGGGCTCGCGCAGGGCCCCGCCGGAGATGCGCACCGTCACCGCGAAGGACTGCGGGTTGGCCAGCGCCACCGCGAACGCGAAGGCCGGGTCGAGCTGGCTGTTGGGCGTCTGCGTCGCCCAGTACTCGCACCCGAGGTAGCCCCGCGACCCCTCCTGCGCCGCGCACGGATCACCGCAGCGCCCGTCCGTGCACCGCTCGCCCGCGGCCTCGTCGCAGGCCGCGAGGGCCGCCCACCCGCTGCCGTCGGCGGCGCAGCGCTCGGGCTGCGCGGGGCGCTCGGGGCTGCACCGCACCGCCGCGGGCGGGCACGCCACGCAGCCCCCCGCCACGCAGAACGGCCGCTCGCCCGTACAGCCCGGGAGGTAGTCGCGACCGCCCGACGCGGCGCAGCGGTAGGGCGTCTGCCCGTCGCACACCACCCCGGTGAAGGTGCACGGCTCGGCGGGAATGGGAGGGCCCGCGTCGACGGTGAAATCGATGCTCCCGACCGGGGGCGGGCGCTCGGAGGATCCGCACTGTGCGAGGCACCCCATCCCCAGGACCCACCACGATCGACGCATCGCGGGATGATGGCACGGGCGGGGCCCCCGGTGGGCGCTACGGCCGCGGGGCGATGCTCACCCGCCCGTCGCCGTCGCGGTCGATGTACCGCATGCTGGTGAAGCCGATGGCGCGGGCGTCGCGGTAGGGCAGCACGTCGGGCAGCGGCGCCGTGGCCTCGGCCCACGCGGTCACCACCACGTCGCGCTCGAAGCGCAGCACGGTGGTGGTCTCGAAGCGCACGCCGTCGGTCGCCGGGGCGTTGACGTTCCAGCGCCGGGCCACCACGTCGTCCTGCCACAGCTCCACCCGCTCGACCGGAACCCACGCCGGCGCCGTCACCACGACGTGCACCACGAGGTCGCCCTCGCGCCCGTCGTTGAGCAGCTCCATCGTCACCAGCGGCCCCGAGCTCGCCACGGTCTCGCCCCGCGCGATGGCCGCGAACACCCGCTCGCCCAGCGTCGTCCGGTCGCCCGGCGCGGCGCGCACCCAGGTCCGGGGGAAGCCCGCCTCCTCGTACACCAGCCGGTGCGAGTCGCTGTTGCCCGTCGTGGTCACGCGCATCCCGCGGCGCGCGAGGCCGACCATGTCCATCGCCCCCTCGCGCACCTTCGCGGGCGTCTCCAGCCAGATGCCGTTGAAGGCCTCGACGGCGTCGAAGCCCTCCGCGAAGCTGTCGCGCGCCCGCCCCGTGGCCGCGTCGAAGCCCGTGAGGTCGAAGTACCCGATGCCGGGCGGCATCCTCGGGTGGTTCACCTGGATGATGCCCGCGCCCGCCGCGCGGGCCCCGGCGAAGAGGGCCCGCGGGTCGAGGTCGTAGTAGGGCGGGACGGCGTCCTCGGGCGCCACGGCCTCGCCCACCGCCGCGAGGGGGAAGGCGTTGAAGTGACCCCAGAGGGCGCTCCCCCCGCTGGTGATCTCGTCGCCGATGGCGGTGACCAGCACGCCGTCGAGGCCCGCGGCGCGCACGGCGGGGCGGAGGTCGGTGATGCGGTTGTGGTCGGTGGCGACCGCGAAGTCGATGCCGTTGCAGGCGAGCGAGCCGACGCGCTCGGCCAGCGTGACCCGCGAGTCGGGCGAGGGGGAGGAGTGCAGGTGCAGGTCGGCGGCGACCCAGCCCGGCGGGACCACCGAGCGCAGCGTGCCGCGGGCCTCGACGACGGCGCCGGGGCTGAGGGTCACGGTGGCGCGGTGGAGCGTCCAGCCGGTGCCGTGCGAGGCCGTGACGCGGTACTCCCCGGGCGGGAGCGACACGTCCCCGTGGCCGTCGAGCAGGTACACCGAGCGCCCCGACGCGAAGCCGTGCGCCCCGGGCCCGAGCGCGGGCACCGGGTCCGACCCGCTGGCGCGCGCGAACATCACATGCACCGGGACGTCGGCCCCGGTGGGGTCGTTGAAGGCGAGGCGCAGCGTCCCGGGGCTGCTCATCGGCGCCGGGGTCACGGGGTCGACCGCGCGCACCGTGAGCGTGCGGTCGCTGCTCGCCCCCTCGGCGAGCCAGGTGACCGCCGCGGGGAAGGTCTCGCTCGCGATGTGCACCAGGCTGCGCCGCGCCACGGTGGCGCCGGTCGCCTCGAAGCGCAGCCTGGTGCCGTGCTCGGTGAGCTCGACCCAGGTCGTGGGCACGGCGCCCTCCCAGGACTCGTCGCGGCCCTCGACGCGCACCGCGGCGCTGCCGGGGTTGATGTCGTCGGCGAGGGTCGCGCCGGGGGGCAGGTCGCTCGCGGTGGTGCGCACCCGGAAGCGCCCGGGGCCCAGCACGCACAGGTGGCTGCGCAGCGCGACGCCGTCGACGGTGGCCGTGCGCACGACGCCGGTGCTGCCGTTGGCGCAGCGCGCGAGGTCGACCACCGCGGCCACCATGGGGTGCGGGCGCGCGGCGGCGTCGAGCCAGGTCGGGCGCCACCAGAGCAGCGGGTCCGGGAGGTCGTCGGGGCCGCGGTCGACGTCGACGACGGCGCCCATCATGGGGCGGTGGCCGGGCGCGTCGGGGCGGGCGGCGACGGTGAGCGCGACGTCCCCGGCGACGAGGCGCAGGTCGCCGACGCGGCCGTAGGCGTGGTCGGCGAGGCGGGCCCGGTCGAGCACCTCGAGGCGCGCGGAGACCGACGGGGGCCGCGGGGCGCGGTGGCGACGGCGGCGCCAGCGGCAGCCCATCGAGGCGAAGACGGTACACAGCACGAGCGCGGGCGCGAGACGCATGGGAGGGCGATGGTCGGCGGGAGCGGCGCGAGGGACAAGGGGCGAGTTGGGGCAGCGGGCGGGTGAGGGTGGCGCCTACGGCCGCGCCGCGGGAGCTTCGCGTGGTACCGTGCGCTCGATGAGGCTCGGCTGGGACGCTGTCACGCTGAAGGGCCTGCGGGAGCGCTTCGTCGAAAATGGCCTCGATGAGCTCGCGCGGGCGCTCGTACGGGTCGAGGCGCGCGATCGGAGTGCGACGATCCGCACCCTGGAGGGCCCCGCTCCGGCCGGTGTTCGCGACGGAGGTCGGGAGGTCGAGGTGGAGCTGGCGGGAGCCCCACCGTTGGACGAAGCCAGCTACCTACCGAAGTTCGGCCTGGCATCCTCTTTCCTCGGCGACGCGTCCCTCGTCGCAGTCAGCTGTAAGACCGGCCGGGACGTCGCCGGCGTTCGGAAGGACGCGCTCAAGGACGCGAAGGGCGATGATGGGGGCGACCGCGCCGCCGAGGTGCTGCGGCTCGGCGGGCGGCTGGTCCTGATGACCACGCAGGCTTTCACCGCGACGACGGGAGCGACGCCGTCGGGGCCAAGCAGGACGAAGGCGGGCGGCAAGGCGCCGACGCCGAAGCGAGCGCCGCAGTCTGCCGCGGGGAAGCCGTCGTTGATCGCGGAGCTCGCCGAGGCGTACGCGGCACGAACGGGTCGAAGCCCCGCGGCGCTGAGGGAGCAGGTCGCTGTGGTCGACGGCAACGACCTCGTCGAATACATGATGCTCAGGAAGCCGCTCGAACTCGGCGATGCGCTGCTGAAGCGTCTCGGCGTCGAGGACTGGCCAACGGTGCTGGGCCATCGGGACGCCGTCGGGGAGCTCGAAGCCGAGCGGACGTTGCCGGACTACCTCCCCGACGGGAACCGGATGGCCCTGTCTCGTCAGATCGCGGCGCTCATCGCGGAGTCCCCGGCGGAGGACGGCGCGTTGTGCGTCGTCGGTCCGCCGGGCGTGGGCAAGACGCGCTGCGTCCTGGAGTCGCTAAACGACGACGCGGCCCGGGTGATCTATGTGGTGGGCGATGCCCAGGCGCAGCGCCTCCTTGAGGACGAACAGATCCTCCTGCAGGCTCCGAGTGGCATTCTCGTCGTCGACGACGCGCGGCCCGACGAGGTCGGCAGCCTCTACGCGGCCTTCCGACGCGCACGTCCGCGGGTCGACGTTCGCACCGGTGGGCCGTCGCCTCGCCTCATCGTCATCGTGCCGGCGGGCACCTTCGACCCAGATTCATTCGGACGAATTCGTCGGGTGCAGCTCGGCCCGTTGAGCGAGCGGGAGGCCCGCGAGCTGGTCGCCACGACGCTCGGTGAGGCGTCGGACGGGGCGCGCGCTTCGCAGGTCTTCCGGGTCACCGGGGGATACCCCTGGTTCGGCATCCTGGTCGCGCAGGAGATCACCGCGGGCTCGGCAGTGCCGATGAGCACGACGGCGGCCGCGAAGCTGGCCATCGCCCCGGACGCCGCCGGGCGCGAGCCGCGTCTACGGCGCGCCCGGGCGCTGCTGGCTGCCATGATCGTGCGCGAGGCACGTTGGGATGACCTGGACGACTCCACGCGCGAAGGCCTTGCGCGAGCCGTCGATCTCGCTACCCGCCGCGAGCTGAACGAAGAGATCGCCGGGTGCGCGAAGCGCGGGGTCCTGCGTCGCGACGCGTTCCTCTACGTCACACCCGCGGTGCTGGAACGCGAGGTGTGGCGTATCCTGCGAGACGACGAGAACCCCACGGACCCGGGGGCGGGCGATCGTCGATTGCTCCAGCGGATCCGCTCCCACATCCCCGATCTCGCGGCGCCGCTCATCGACCGCCTGCGCCGCCTCGACCTGTCAGTGGACGAGCTCGGCGACCTCGCGCGGGTGATGTTGGAGGTCCTCCGCGCGGAGGTCGTGGCGCTCGGTGATCTCGCCTCTCCTGACCGTTCGGCGATGCTGTCCCTCTGTGCGCATGGCGGCCCGGAGGAGGCCGGGCGCTGGCTCGGCGCGCTCGTCCTGCGGACGAACGAAGAGACCCTCCAGGCACGCGCCGACCTCCGAAGGCTCCTGGTCGCCTCGCTCGACGCCATCGCTCGCCGGGGTGCGGCCTTCGAGGCGGTCGAGGCTGCGCTGTTCGCGCTGCGCCTCGCCGAGAACGAGGCCTATTCGGACAACGCTTCGGCGCGTTGGGAGTCACTCTTCATCCCGGAGCTTGACGTCACGAGCCTCCCCCTCGCCCTTCGACTCTCGGCGCTTGAGAAGCGTTGCCTGAAGGGTGACACGCGGGCCCGAGTGTCGGCCATCCGTAGCCTTCGAGCGTTGCTTCAGGGCGGTGTGGTGCTCCACAACTTCGGAGAGAAACCACTGCGGCGACTCGGTTCGACCGAATGGAGGCCTGCGCGCGAGGCGCTCTGCCGGCTGCTACTCCAATGCGTTGCAGATCGAGATGCGTCCGTCACCGATACGGCGCAGCGCGTCCTTGTCGCAGTGCTCCTAACAGAAAAGGACTCACTGACGCCTCTGCTAGACCGCGAGACGCTCGCACGCGCCGTGGCAAACCTCGCCGAACCGCTCCGCGCTTCGCTGAGACGGGAGCTTGAACTTGCGCAGCACCGCGATCGCGGTACCTCGGTGATCTTGGCCCATCTCGACGAACTGACCCGCCCGCAGGACTACGCGCAGCGGCTCAGGGATCAGCTCACACGCGCTGTTGTGCCCGGTTGCGAAACCGCTGATCTCGACGAGGCGCTCGTGCGCGAAGGCCTGGCCCCACCGGACCGCCCCCTGCTTCGACACATCGATCTACTAGAGGAGGACGACGCCGATCGCATGGCGTCGTTCGCGGTCGTCGCTGGTCGGGTCGATGTGGACTGCCAGCTTCTCGCACCACTGGTCCGGAGTGCCGTCACCGGAATTGGGGCCTCGGCGCTGGTCGCCTACTGCCTGGGACACTACGAAGCCGGGCGGCGGGGGCAGGTGCTCGACTGGCTCGCATCCTGGCGGGACGACCCGCGGCTCACGGCGACGATCCTCGTAACGGCCGCTCGTTGCGGAGGCAGCGAGGCCCTCATGCGTCTCGCCCTGGAGACGCTCCGGGAGCGCGAGGTGGCGCCCGCCACGCTCCGGTACTTTGCGACCTCCCCGTGGCGCGATCTCTCGGACGAGACGCTGCGTGACGCGCTCCGCCTGCTGGTCGATCGCTTCGGAGCGGTAGGCGCGAGCGTCGCGTTGCGACAGCTCCAGCATCAGCTCCAGCAGCGCGATGGCGAGGCGCTGGAGCCGCTCGTCCTGGAGGTGACGTCACGGGCGGCTGCCGCGCTCGCGGGCGCCGACGCCTGGGCCTTCGAGCAATGTCTCCGCTGGCTCTTCGCGCGAGGTCGCGTGAGCGAGGTGAGCGAGACGCTGTTGAGCGCCCTCGCCGCCGAGAGGCTCGCGGGGCAATCGTTCTTCAAGCTGTCGGACGACGTCGCCGCGCGCTCTCCAGCAGCCTTCTGGGCGGCGCTTCAGGCTCGGCTGGAGCTGGATGACGGTGGAGCGGAGCGCATCCTGACCCGCCTCGCGCATTCCAATGCCGGATCTCACCTGCCGCACCGGCCCATGCTCGACTGGGTCGGGCTCGATGAGTCCCGGGCTAGGCAGCTGGTCTGGCTGGTCCCGCTCGACGACGCCGAGCTGTCCCCACTCGCGGCGGGTCTGATCGAGCGCTTCGGCGCCACGTCGCGGACGGCGCGAGCGCTCTCGGCCGCGCTCGAAGGCACGCCGCGGCCGGTGTCTAGCTTGTCGCGCTTCTACGAAGTCAGGCGTGACCGCGCCCGCGAGTGGTCCCAGAGAGGATCCCCGGCGGTGCGAGAGTGGGCGGCCGCGGAGGCGCTCGCGCTCGAACGGCGCCGGGAGTGGTATGCCGCGGACGAAACGGCAGAGCGACGACGCTTCGGCACCTGAGCACGGCGCTCGTCGTACCTGCGAGGGCGGAGCCTCGATCCTCCGCGCCCGGGCGTCGGAGGTCATCGCGGCGCCACGCCAGACGATTGACGCTCGCGCCCCCCTTCCCCAATCGGAGGAGCAATGGCACCACCGACCACCCGCCGCCCCCCCATGGCCCCCCTGACCGCCGCCCTCGCGCTGGGCGCGCTGCTCGTCGGCTGCCCCAGCAGCAGCCCCCCCGACGCGGGCGGCGAGGACACCGGCGTCCCCCCCGACGCCACCTCCAGCATGGACGCGGGCCCGCTGCCCGACGGCGCGCTCCCCGACGGCTCACCCAGCCTCGACGCCGCCCTCGACGTCGGCCGCGACGTGCCGCTCGACCGGCCGCGCCCGGCCGCCTGCATGCTCACCGCCGTGGTCGACCTCAACGCCCGCGGCGCGGCCGACGGCGGCGTGCTGCGTTACATGGCCGACAACCGCTCGGCGCCGCGCACCCCCTCGCTGCCGCCCACCTGCGTGCAGAGCAAGATCAACGAGGGTCAGTACCAGGTCGCGCACCGCTACGTGCCGCGCATCTCCGGCCGGGTGCGGGTGAGCGTCGACGACCCCGGCACCGACGTCAATTTCGACACCGTGCTCTCGGCGCAGGCGGAGTGCTTCGCGCTGCTCCCCGGCGAGCGCTCGCTCGGGTGCAACAACAACGTCGAGCGCAGCGCCGCGATGCGACCGCGCGCCTCCGAGATGCTCACCGCGCGGGTCACCATGGGTGTGCCCTTCTTCATCATCGTGTCGGGCAACTTCGGCGAAGACGCCATCGTGCCGCAGGGCAACTACGCCCTCACGGTGACCGAGCTCCCCGAGGTGGCCGTCGGGGCGATGTGCGACCCCGAGGTGCGCGCCAACGCCTGCGCCGTGGGCTCGTCGTGCCTCTCCACCGGCACGCCCGCGATGCCCCGCTGCGTGGCCGACGGGGCGCTCGACACCCGCTGCCGCGTCGATGCAGACCCCGACTGCGACGCCGGGCTGCGCTGCGCCGCGGGCTTCTGCCGCACGGCCCTCGCCGACGGCGCGCCCTGCGGCCCCGACAACCGCGGCGTGTGCAGCGAAGGGTCGGTGTGCCAGTGGCTCGACGGCGCCAACACCTGCCTGCGCACCGGCACCCGCGGCGCCGACTGCCGCGACGAGGGCACCCCCTGCGACGCGGGGCTCGCGTGCGTGCACACGCGCTTCGGCAACAACTGCCGCGCGGCCGTCGCGGCCGGCGGGGCCTGCGACCCGTGGGGCATGCGCGACGGCTGCGCGGGGGACCTGGCCTGCGCCTTCACGGCCACTGGCGGCGCCTGCGTGGCCCGGGGCAGCGTCGCGGGCGCCCCGTGCGGCCCGTCGCCCAACCGCTGCGCGGCGGGCCTCCAGTGCGTGCTCGGGCCCGACCGCGAGAACGAGATCTGCGTGAGCCCGGCGGCGCCCGGCGCGGCGTGTGACCCGCTCGGGGCGACCTCCCGCTGCAGCACCGACACCGACTGCGCGGCCGACGCGACGCTCACCGCGGGCACCTGCGTGGCGCCCGGGAGGGCGGCGGGCGCGCCGTGCCAGGCGGTCACCCTGGCGTGCGACCCGGGGCTCACCTGCTCGGTGACCGCGGGCGCGGGCCAGTGCCAGCGCGCCGTGGCGCCGAGCGGCTCGTGCGACCTGCGCTACGGGTCGACGCGCTGCGAGGGCGGCGGGTGCGTGCGCGAGGGCGCGACGACGGCGGCGTGCCGCGCCGACGCGGCGGAGGTCGAGCCCAACGACGCCCCCGCGACGGGGATGATGATCGCGGGCGCGGGGGCCTCGGTGACCGGCGCCCTCACCGGCACCGATACCCGGGATTGTATTCGGGTGGCGGTCCCGGCGGGCGGGTCGATGGTGGCGGAGACCTGGACCGGCGACGCGCGGGTGTGCGCGCTCGGCGGCGGCGACCCGACGCTCGCGGTGTTCGGCCCGTCGGGCGCGGAGATCGTGCGCGACGACGACACCCCCGGCCGCGGGCTGTGCAGCACCTTCGCGCCGTGGACCTTCCCCCACGCCTCGGGCCTCCCCGCGGGCACCTACGCCGTGTGCATCGGCCGCGGCGGCGACCCGGTGCCCCGCTACCGCCTCACGGTCTCCGTCCTGCCCTGATCACCGGCCGTCCGTCCCTCCGCCCGCTTCTTTGACACCCCCGTCGCGACCGGCGACCCACCCCTGCGGGCCATCCCGCGGCTGTGTGGGTCGCTGGCGTGGCCGACGGAGGTGTCCACGATGTCCATTCCATCCTTCGCGCCCGGCGCGCGCGCTCGCTCGCTGGTGTCCGGCGGCCTCCTCGCGGCGCTGCTCGCGGTCGCTGGCTGCGGCCGTAGCGCGGCCGTGCAGACCTCCTCGTCCCTCCCGCTGCGACGGGTGGTGGTCTACCGCAACGGCGTCGGGTACTTCGAGCGCCAGGGGCACGTGAGCGAAGGCGAGGTGCGCTTCCGCGTGACGCAGCGCGAGGTCGACGACTTCCTCGCCACCCTCGCCGTGATGGAACAGGGCGGCAGCTCGGTGCGCTCGGCGGCCTTCCCGCTACCCGAGGAGCACCCCGCGAGCGAGGCCCCGGCCCCCGACGCGGCCCGCACGGTGCGGCTCACCCTCGACGGCCGCGAGCACGACCTGCTGGTGGGCTACACCGTCGAGACCCCCATCTGGCGCCCGTCGTACCGGCTGGTCTTCAACGGCGACACCACGCAGGTGCAGGCCTGGGGCATCGTGCAGAACATCTCCGGCGAGGACTGGTCGGACGTGAACCTCTCCCTCGTGGCGGGGGCGCCGGTGTCCTTCCGCTCCGAGCTCTCCCGCCCGGTGGTCCCGCGGCGGCCCACGGTCACCGACCAGGGCGCGGTCATCGACGCCGTGCCCCTCTCCGACACCACCCTCGCGGAGGCCCCGGAGCCCGAGCCTGCCCCCGGGGCGACGGAGGGCGACGCGATGGGCTACGGCGGCCTCGGGCTCTCGGGCTCCGGCACCGGCGGCGGCGGGACGGGTGAGGGCACCATCGGCCTGGGCGACGTCGGCACCATGGGGCACGGCGCGGGAACGGGCACGGGACAGGGCTACGGCTCGGGCGCGGGCCGCGGGCTCCGCGAGCGCAGCAGCCGCCAGCCGACGGTGCGCGCGTCGCCGCCGATGGTGTCGGGGAGGCTCTCGCCCGAGGCGATCCGCCGCGTGGTGCTGCGCAACCTCGGGCAGGTGCAGCACTGCCACGAGCAGGCGCTCGCGCAGAACCCCTCCGCCGCGGGTCGCGTGACGGTGCGCTTCGTCATCGGCGGCAACGGCCGGGTGCAGGCCTCCGCCGTGGCCGCGAGCAGCTACCCCGTCGCCTCGGCGCCGCAGTGCATCGCCAACGCCGTGCGCCGCTGGCAGTTTCCGACGCCCGAAGGCGGCGGCCTCGTGACCGTGACCTACCCCTTCACCCTCACCGCGGGCGACAGCGAGGCGAGCAACGCGCCCACCGCACAGGCCGCCGCGCGACCCACCGCGGGCCCGCGCAACGTGAGCGCCCTCGCGGCCCTCGCGGTGCAGGGCGGCGTCACCCGCTACGACCTCCCCAACCGGGTCACGGTGCCCGACCGCAGCGCCACCATGGTGATGCTCGTCGCCCGGGACGTGCCCGGCGCGCAGATGTACCTCTTCGCCCCGGACCCCGGCGTGCCCGACTCGTCGTCGCACCCCTTCCACGTCGCGCGCTTCGAGAACCGCACCGGCGCCCTGCTGGAGCGCGGCCCCATCGCCATCTTCGAGGCCGGGGCGTACCTCGGCCAGGGCTTGCTGGAGCCGCTGCCCGACGCGGCCACCACCACGGTGCCCTTCGCGCTCGAGCGCGGCCTCGCGGTGGAGCACTCGGCCACCGCCGCGGTGGAGGGCGCGCGGCTGCTCACGATGCTCCGCGGCGAGCTCACCATCGAGCGCTTCAACGTGGTGCGAACCACCTACCGCGTGCGCAACGGCGTCGAGCGCACGGTGCGCGTGCTGATGCGCCACGCCCTCAACGGCGCGCAGCTCCACGAGCCCCCGGCGGGCACCGAGCAGTCGGGCGGCAACGCCCTCGCGCCCATCGAGGTCCCGGCGCACGGGCGCGGCGAGGTGATCGTCACGACCCGCAGCGCCTTCACCGACCATGTCGAGCTCAGCGACGAGCAGGCCGCCGCGGCCATCGAGGTGTACCTCCGCGACGGTCGCCCCAGCCCCGACGTGGCCCTCGCGCTGCGCACCGCCCTCGACCTGCGCCGCCAGCTCGACACCCTCACCCGCGAGCGCGCCGACGTCGAGCAGCGCCGCGACGACCTCCAGACCAGCGTCGCCGAGACCCGCGAGAACCTCCTCGCCATCCAGCGCAACGCCCAGGCCGCCGACCTCCGCGCGCAGCTCACCGCCCGCCTCGGCCGCGGCGCCACGCAGCTCGACCAGCTCACCCGCCGCATCGTCGAGCTCGACACCCAGATGGGCGAGCGCCGCGTGCGCCTCGCGGAGACCGTGCGCGGCATCGACGTCGACGTGTCGCGCGCCGCAGCCCCCGCCGCGTCCCCATAGGCCTCGAGCGGCGGCGCCTGCCTCCCCCCCTGCGCCTCAGCTCAGAAGGTCAGCACAACCCGTCGCGAGCACCCCGAGACGAGGGAGGCCGCGCGAGACATACGCGGGGTATTTCGAGCGCGGCCGACCGCTGGATCGGGGGGCGCAGCAGGGTTGGGCTGACCTTCTCAGCGGCAGGTGAAGGCCGGCGCGCGCCCGGTGGACTCGTCGTTGGTGTTGCCGCGGGCCATGCAGGGCTCGTCCTCGCTCCACATGCGCCAGTCGGCGCCGCGGCCCATCGTCGCGGCGTGCTCGCTCCAGCGGCGGTACCCGTCGCTCGTCGCCGACGCCCCCTCCGCGCGGAACACCGTCGGCGCCGCGCACACGCCCCGCGTGGCGTTGTTGCGCTGCTCGGTGGCGGCGTAGTCGAGGATGACCTCGGCCATGGCGGCGTTGCTGCGGTTCCAGCAGCAGGTGCGCGAGCGCTCGTAGGTGAGCTCGCCGAAGACCCAGTCTTCGAGCAGCCGGTGGGTGCCGTCGGTCTGCGCGCGCGAGCGGCCGGCCTCGGCCTCGATGCGGTAGAGCTCCTCGAAGGCGTCTTCGCGGCGGGTGCGGGCCGAGCAGCTCGCGGGGTACATCCGCAGGTGCTCGCGGGCGGAGCGCACCTGGCCGAGGGCCGCGTTGCGCCGGTCTTCCACGCTCGGCACCACCAGGATCTCCCCGAAGCGCGCGGGCCGCGCGGAGATGGCCGCGTGGTCGGCCTCGTCGATGGCTACGGCGCGGTCGCGGGTGGAGAGCTCGTTCATCCACTGGCCTTCGCGCAGGGCCGCGGTGCGCCAGCGGCGCAGGCCGCCGCCGAGGGCGGCGTAGGGGGTCCCGTCCGAGGCCTGGCCCACGCCGCCGGTGTTGGCGAGGGTGAAGTACCGCCGGGCGCTCGCGGGCTCATCCCACACGGGCTGCCGCCGGGGCATCGAGCCCGAGATCACGTCGACGGCGAAGCGGCCGGTCATGGGCTCGCTCACCCGCAGCACGGGGATGGCGTGCCCGATGCCCGAGCGCTGCCAGCGCTCGAGCAGCACGTCGCCGGGCGCGAGCGCCTCGGGCTGCACGTGGAACATGTTGGACGCATCCGCCAGGTTGCCGCTCCCGAAGTAGAGCAGCACCAGGCGCAGGAAGTACCCGACGCGCTTGTTGAGGAACATCTCGTCGAAGTACGCGCCCGCCCCCGGCGCGCGCCCCCCGGTCGAGGGGATCCACGGCACGGTGTCATCGTCGCCGAGGTGGTAGTTGCGGAGCGTGGCGTCCTTCGGCCACGCGGCGCCCGCGCGCCAGGCGCTCTCGTGGTCGCGGTACTGCGTGCGGAAGAGGGGGAAGCGCCCGACGCGCTGTCCGCTGCGGTTCACGAAGCCGAAGTGCCCGGCGTAGAGCACCTGCCGCCCCTGGGCGTCCCAGCCCTGGAGGAAGAAGGGCAGGTGGTAGAAGCTCGCGAAGGCCACCCGCAGGAAGACCGCCACCTCGGCGCACTCCAGCGTCGGCGCGCCGATCACCCGGTCGCCGTAGGGGGTCGGCACCTGGATGGTGTGCCCGGAGCCGCCCGCGCGGGGCACGCGCTGGAAGGAGTTGAGCCAGCGCTCGTACTTCTGCTCCCAGTCGAGCCCCGAGCCCGCGGCCCAGGCGACGCCCGCGGCGCGCGCGGCGGTCGTGTCCGTGTCGCTCCAGCGGTTGGTGACCGACCACACCTCGGTCGACGCGCCCGGGGGAACCCGCGGCCCGCCCTGCTGGATGCGCACCTCGTCGGGCAGCTGCGAGAGCGTCCCCTCGAGGCCCGTCTCCGCCGCCGCCTCGTCGAAGGCCGTCGGCGGATCGGCCGCGCAGCCCACCACCGAGAACGCCAGCGCCGCCGCCCAGACCCTGTAGGTGCTCTTCGTGTGTCCCATCACGACGCCGGTAATACCTCACCGACGCACCGCTTGTCTGGATCCCCCCCCCCGGGGAAATCCTCAGGCCGCGGCGGGCGCCGGGCGGCGCCGCACCACGCTGTACAGGCCCAGCAGCACCCCGGCCCAGCCGACCCAGTCGCCCGTGTAGCCGTAGACGGTGCGGCCCTGGCGCAGGTGCACCGTGGCCACGACGTTCTCGCGGGTGAAGGTGCGGCTCTGGGCCAGCACGCGACCGCCCGCGTCGATGACCGACGAGACCCCGGAGTTGGCCGCGCGCACCAGGTCGCGCCGGTGCTCGACCGCGCGAAACTTCGAGAGGGCGTTGTGGATCCACGGCTCGGCCGTGTCGCCGAACCACGCGTCGTTGAGGATCACCGCCAGCAGGTCGGGGTTCACGCGGTTCTGGAAGTCGCGCACGAACCTCGGGAGGATGTCCTCGTAGCAGATGAGCGGCGCGACGGTGCCGCCGGGGACGGGCAGCGTGCGGATGGTGCTGCCGCGGGTGAAGTGCCCGCTGTGCGGCGACGCCCGGTAGATCTGCGGGAAGGTCTCGCCCAGCGGGATGTACTCCCCGAAGGCCAGCAGGAAGACCTTGTCGTACGAGCCGCGCATGTTGCCGTCGGCGTCGGTCATGAAGGCCGTGTTGTAGAGGTTGGGGCGCTCGGGCGTGCCGTCGCGCACCGAGAGCGCGCCGAAGAGCACGGGGGTGCGCAGGTCCCACGGGGGGATGTAGTCGCGGATGTTGGTGACGTGCTCGGGGATGCGAAACGCCACGGCGCTCTCGCTCCACACGATCCACTCCACCCCCTGCGCCTCGAGCGCGCGGGAGGCCGCGAGGTGCCGGTTGAGCGCCTCGACGGGGTCGTTGCGCTTCTGCATCAGCCCGAGGTTCTGCTGCACCACGCCGACCCGCAGCGGGCGGGCGCGCGCGGTCTCCGAGTCCACCTGCCCGAGGCGCCAGTGGCCGTAGGGGATCGCCAGCGCCCAGAAGGCCAGCGGCAGCGCGAGGGGACGCAGGCGGTGGGCCCACGAGCCGGTGCGCGTCCACGCCTCGGCGAGGGCGGTGTGGCCGAGCACCATGGCGGCGGTGATGAGCAGCACGCCGCCGAGGTCGGCGGTCTGGTAGAGCACCGGCGCGTTGTGCAGCGAGTTGGCGAGGTACCAGGGGAAGAGCAGCGGGAAGAGCAGCTCGACCCCGGCGGCCAGGAGCGGCACCGCGAGCAGCCGGGGGAGGTTGCGCGCGTCGGCCTTGCTCACCAGCCACGCGAGCACGCCGTACTGGAGGCCCTGGGCGATCCAGAGCAGCGAGGCGAAGAGCACGCAGAGCGCCGTGGGGAAGCCCGAGAAGGTCTTGAGCATCCCGACGATCCAGCTGAAGCCGCCGGCGACGGCGACGGTGCCGGTGACCCACCCGAGGCGGGTCGCGCGCCAGCCGGTGCGGCCGCGCAGGGCGACCAGCAGGGGCGCAAGCGACACGAAGGCCAGGGGGTAGATCTCCCGGCCCGCGAAGCCGAGGAAGATCGCGAGGCCGCTGAAGACGGCGCAGGCCAGGGCCCAGCGCTCGCGCATCACCACGCGAACCGTCGGGGGTGGGGCCGCGGCCGCGCTCCGGTAGGGGGTCGATTCACTCATCGTAGGTGTCGGTGGGGTCACGGCTGGAATGGCGCGTCGCCAGAGTGTGAAGGGGGTATCGGAAGCCGTTGCGCGCGCGGGCGGCGCCACGGTAGCACGGCGGGTGACGGCCCCATGCACATCGACAAGTACGACCACGCACCGCGGCTCCCGGAGGGGGAGAGCATCGACCTCGACGCGATCATCCCGGGGGAGGGCAGGGTGTTCCTGGAGGTGGGGCCGGGCCGCGGGGGCTTCGCGCTGGGCTACGCGGCGCTGCACCCGGAGACGCGCTTCCTGGCGATGGAGATCCGCCGCAAGCTGGCCGCGCAGCTCGACGAGCGGCTCCAGAAGAAGGGTTTCACCCGGGCCCGGTGCTTCGCCGAGGACGCCGGGCTCGCGCTCCCGCGGCTGCGCCCCGACGGGTGCGCCCTCGGGGCGGCGGTGCACTTCCCCGACCCCTGGTGGAAGAAGCGCCACGCCAAGCGCCTCGTGGTGCAGGACGCCTTCGTCGCCGAGCTCGCGCGCCTGCTCGCGCCGGGCGCGCTGCTGCTGGTGCAGACCGACGTCGAAGACCGCGCGGTGGCCTACTTCGAGCGCCTCGCAGCGTGCCCGGCGCTGGAGAATACCGTGACGGGTATGTTCGCCGACGAGAGCCCCTTCGCCCCGGCGCGCTCCAACCGCGAGGTGCGGGCCATCGCCGACGGGCTGCCCATCCACCGGATGGTGTTCCGGCGGCGATGATCGCGCGCGACTCGTGGGCCGAGGGCCCCGCGGGGCGCATCCGGCTGCGGTGGACGCTCCCGCCGGGGGAGGGGCCCTTCCCGTGGGTGATGTACCTCCCGGGCTACGCCGCGGGGGGCCTCGGGTTCTTCCCGGAGCCCGCGGTCGACCCGCTGCGGTGCCTGCTGGGCGAGCTCAGCGCGGCGGGCTACGCGACGGCGCGCGCGGAGAAGCGGGGGATGGGCGGCAGCGGCGGTCCGAGGGCGGCCGACGCGGGCTTCGAGGACGAGCACGACGACCTGCGCGCGGCCCTCGCGGCGGTCGTCGCGGCGCCCTGGGTCGACGGGCGGCCGGGCGCGCTGCTGGGGCACTCCATCGGCGGATTGCACGCCCCGCGGCTGGCGGCGGGCGCGGCGGCGGTGCGGGCGGTGGCGCTCTCCGGGGTGGGCTGGCTCACCTGGGCGGAGTACCTGCTGGCCAACCAGCGGCGCGTGCTGGCGATGGCGGGCGCCGGGCCCGTGGAGATCGAGGCGCGGCTGCGCGCGCTGGAGCGCTTCAACGCGCGGGTGCTCCAGGAGGGAGCGCACCCCGCCGCGGCGCTCGCGGGCATCGAGGCGCACCGGGAGTGGCTGGGCGTCGACGCCGAGGGGCGGCTGCACGGGCGCACGGGGCGCTACTGGCAGGAGGTGCAGGCGTGCCCGGTGGCGGCCCCGCTGCTGGCGCTGACGGTGCCCGTGCTGGCGATGTGGGGCGCGAGCGACTGGCAGTCGCAGCGGGAGGAGCACGTCGCGATGGCGGCGGCGATCAACGCCGCGCGGCCGGGCGGCGCGCGCTTCGTGGAGATCGCGGGGGCCGACCACGACTGGCGGGCGCACCCGACCCCGGAGGCCTCGATGGCCGCGCGCTGGACGGGGGACTTCGCCGATGGGGTGGCCGAGGCCCTGCTGGGGTGGCTGCCCGGGGCGGGGGTCAGCGCCTCGGGGCGATGAAGTCCGGGAGCTTGCCGGTGCCGGTGTCGACGATGCGGCGCCGGAGGTACCAGGGCCGCGAGCCGAAGACCGAGATGGGGTAGATGAGCAGCAGCGCGGCCGCCACGAGGCCCAGCACGATGGCGCGGCCGTCGGTGATCTGCCCCCCGACGCCGATCTGCACCACGCCGTCGGAGAGCGCGGAGACCGTGTAGCGCACCTCCGGGCAGGCGCCCGACTGCACGCACGACCACACCGCCGCGCTGCACTCGTCGGTGAGCACCTGCGCGCGGCCGCCGTCCTCGCGCACGCTGCGCAGCCCGTAGTGCTGGACGTAGTACCCGGGGCGGTTCTTGGGCTTGCGGTAGACCTGCCACTGGCGGGTGGCGCCGGGGACCGCCCGCACCGTCTCTCCGGTGAGCCCGAGCAGCGCCACCGTCGGGAACACCACCGTCGGTAAAGCCAGCGCGAGCGCCGCCACGCCCACGAGCCACGAGCGGTAGAAGCGCGCGCGCTCGTCGGAGGTGGCGCCCGGGCGCTCGGTGGACACCACCATCGGGCCGATGCGCGAGGGGCGCAGCACGGGCTCCGTCGCCGCGACGCGGTAGGCGGCGCCCATGCCCGAGGGGTTGGCGCCGAAGAGGGAGCCCGAGACGTGGACGGTCTCGCCCGGCGTGAGCTCGGCGAAGCGCACCCGCTCGGCGTACGAGCGGCGCTCGACGCGGGAGAGCTCGTCGCGCAGCACCACGCGCTCGTCGGGCTCGACGCGCACCAGCTCGCCCGTGAAGCGCCGCACCCAGAAGGGCCGCACCCGCACCTCGCGCGACCGCTCGGACCACGAGTGCGACCACCCGTGCTTCCCTTTGATGTCCTTGCCCTCCTGCTGGATCGCCAGCTGGATCGCCGGGCCCGTCGCCCCGGGCTCGAGCTCCACCTGGCCCACGATCACCGCGTGCCCGTTGACCAGCGGCGCCTTCGGGTCGAAGCCCCGCTCGACCGCCGCGCGCTTGCGGTGCTGCACCCACCAGAAGAGCGACCACGCCCCGACCAGCCCGCACGGCAGCACCACGAAGAAGAACAACAGCGCCGCCGTGGTGTCGCCGTCGATGCGAGAGCGCGCGATCGTCTCCGAGGGGTCGAGCCCGCGCGCCTCGGGCGACTGCGGCGGCGCCGGGATCCACTCGGCGTCGGGCTCCATGCACCCCGCGAGCGCCAGGGAGGCCCACAACAACAACGTCCCCGCTGCCCGACCGCGCGCCATAGGTCCGCGAGCCTAGCGCGGAATCCGCCGCTTGCGTCCGCAGGGGCGCGGCTGTTGTGCCGCATGCCCGGATGGCGTTCAATCATGGAATCCGCGGAGAGGTTCAGCACCGTCGAGCCAATGGGTGGCGGACGGGGCGCCGCTCCATGTCGCTGAGGTCATTTCCGATGCCGCACCTCCTCGGTCTCGAGTTGCATACGCCCGGGTACTCGGTCGCGGCGATGGACGCCGGGCTCACCATCGGGTCGCTCGCGCTCGCCGATCACGACGGCGCCCTCGCGCACACCAGCGCGCGGGCGTGGAAGTGGTCGCTGGGCACCGACGACGGCGACCTGGTCGCGTCGGTGACGGCGGGGCAGTTCTTCGCGGGGGTGGAGGAGTCCGCGGGCGCCGGGTCGCTGGCGGTGGTCGCGATCCCGTCGGCGTGGGGCGATCGCCCTCGCCGCTCGCTGCTGCACGCGCTGGAGCGCACGACCCTCGACGTGCTGCGCCTCGCCCGCGAGACCTCCGCGCTGGTCGTGGGCGCCTCGCTCGCGGACCCGTCGCTCTCGGGCGTCTGCGCCGTGGTCGACCTCGGGGGCCACAAGCTCGAGGTCGCCCTGGCGGAGGTCACCGGGGGGATGCTCCGGGTGCTGGCGCGCGAGAGCGTGGTGGGCCTCGGGGACGAGCGCATGGGCTTCGGCGAGGTGCTCCAGCTGATCACCGGGCTCGGCCGCCGGCTCACCGACGAGGCCGGGCTGGAGCCCCGCGACGTCGAGCGGGTGATCGCCGGCGGGCGCCGTCTCGCGCTGCCCTCCATGGCCCACGGCGTCGAGTCGATCTGGGCGGTGCCCCCCGAGCTGGCGGCCCCCGGGGCCATCGCCCGCGGCGCCGCGCGCCTCGCCGCCGGGCTCGCGGGCGCGCTCCCGGCGTGGATCATCGACGACGACCTGCACGAGGCCCCGCTCGCGCACCTCCGCCCCTCCGCCCGTCGCGGGGTCTCCACCATTCCCCCGGCGCCCTCGCCGCTCGCGCACCCGTCCTCCGAGCACCCGTCGTCTGGTCGTCCCTCGGATGTCGGCATCAGCGAGCACCCCTCGGTGATGCCGGGCGCCGGTCCGGCCGCCCCGGTGCCTTCGTCCGGGGACTTCGTGGGTCTCGCCTCGGTCGACGCGGCGCGCGCCCTCGACCTCGTCCACCCGGTCTCCGGGGGCGGCCTCGCGCACCCGGCGCTCATCACCCTGCTCAACCAGTTCACCTTCCTGCGCGGGGCGAGCGGCACCCTCACGCTGCGGTCGCGCGACGACGTGCTCGCGCTGCCCATCTACCGCGGCGGCGTCTGCGTGAGCGCCGGCGAGCGCGCCCGGGCCCTGCGCGTCGGCGAGTGGTCCGCCGGGACCTTCACCTGGCGCGAGGAGCCGCTCTCCTCGGCCCTCACGAAGCTGCGCACCCCGATGACGGCCTTCGTGGTGGGGGCCCTGCGCGCTCGCCTGCGCGCCTTCGGCGAGCGCGACTTCGACGACGCCTACCTCCCGAAGATGGATCTCTCCCCGTCGGTGCACCCCGACCGCTTCGAGCGCCTCGAGCGGCTGTGCATCCCCGAGGCCGAGCTGCGCGCCGTGGAGCACGTCGTGGACGGCAGCCGCAGCCTCCAGACCATGCTGGGCGAGGGGTACATCGGCCGCATGACCCTGCTGCGCCTGGTGCTGCTGCTCGACCTCTACAGCGTGCTCCAGTGGGCCGCGCCCACGCACGCCGCCGTCGAGGACCCGGTCGCGGCGATGGCGCGCACGCTCACGGCCATGGAGCGGGGCAACCACTTCGTCGCGCTGGGCGTGCACTGGAGCGCCGGGCCCGAGGAGATCCACGAGGCGTGGGAGCGGTTGCGCGCGGAGTACGCGCCCGACGGTCGGTGGGCGCCGCACGACCCGGCGGCCGCGGCGGCGATCGTGCGACGGGGCGAGGCGGCGTGGCAGGTGCTGCGCGACGACGGCGCGCGGGTGCAGCACCGGCGCGAGTCCTACGAGGGCATGGACGAGGCGCTGCTGGCGCCCCTCGTGGAGGCGCGGGCGAAGGCGCTGGAGATGCGCGGAGAGAACCGCGCGGCGGCGGAGATGAGCCGGCTCCAGAAGGAGTTCGCGGCGGTGCTGCCGCGGCGCGAGCGGAAGTAGGGGCCCCGCGCTCAGCCGCATCCCTCTCGATGGTGCCGCTGGGCCCGTCGCCGCGCCCTGAAGGACGCGGCAACGCGTGCAGCGATGAAGGCCGCAACGGCCTGTACGTTGTCCAGGACTGCGACCAGCCCGCTTGCGGGCTTCATCGCTGCACGCGTTGCCGCGTCCTTCAGGGCGCGGCGACGGGCCCAGCGGCAGCTTGAAAGGGATGGCCTGTCAGCCCAGCTTCGCGAGCGACGTGGCGCCGGGGACCATGATCCAGCCCTCGCGCTCGGCGGCGGCGCGGTGGGCCTCGGGGATGACGTCGCAGCGCTTGAGCTGGAAGGCCCGCGCCGACAGCGAGGCGATGAAGGCGTCGAAGAGGTGCTCGCTGCGGGTGAGCGTCGCGCGCTGGGCCTCGTCGGCGGTCCAGCGCAGGCCCTTCTGGTCGAGCTCCGCGAGGAGCTTCTTCCGCGTGGGCTCGGACTGCTTGTAGCCCTGGCACCCGAGGCTCCAGCTCGCCATCGAGGCGCCGGGGTAGACCTCCACCACGGTGGGCCCGAGCCGGGGGGCGGGCGCGCCCTCGAAGAAGCGGGTGAGCAGCCGCGCGCAGCGCCAGGCGACGTACGCGATGCGGTCGGCCGACACGCTCAAGGGCTGCTTCTTCGCCAGGAACTCCTTCCGGTCGGTGATGCGGTACGCGAGGTCCTTGGACTCCGCGGCGGGGAAGCGCCCGTGCTCGCGCCACTCCCCCATCGCCGCGACGAAGGCGTCGGGCCACCCGAAGGGCGCGTCGATGCCCACGCAGCCGCCCGCGTCGCGCACCGCCCGCATCCGCGCCACGAGGTCGTCGTCGCTGCCGCGGTCGAGCAGCTCGCGCAGCGTGGCGCCGCCGTCCTTCCACTCCACCAGACAGGCCGCGGTGTTCTCGTTCTGCGAGGCGAGGTCGATCCCGAGGGTCAGCATCGGCGACGCCTCTAGCACGCTTTGCCGCGGGCCATCGTCACGCCCCGCGCTTCGCCTCCGCCCGCGCGATGGCCTCGACGATGAGCCGGCGCGCGTCGTCGACGTCGCCCCAGCGCAGCACCTTCACCCACTTGCCGGGCTCCAGGTCTTTGTAGTGTTCGAAGAAATGCTGGATCTGCTCGAGCGTGATGGGCGGCAGGTCGTTGCAGCTCCGCACGCCGTCGTAGCGCTTCGTGAGCCGGCTCGACGGCACCGCGATGATCTTCTCGTCGCCGCCTGCCTCGTCCTCCATCATCAGCACGCCCACCGGGCGCACGCTCATGATGGCGCCCGGCACGATGGCCCGGGTGTTGGCCACGATGACGTCGCAGGGGTCGCCGTCCTCGGAGAGCGTGTGCGGGATGAACCCGTAGTTACCCGGGTAGCGCATCGACGTGTACAGGAAGCGGTCGACCACGAGCGCCCCGGCGGCCTTGTCCATCTCGTACTTGATGGGCTCGCCCCCGATCGGGACCTCGATGATGACGTTGACCTCTTCCGGGGGATTGCGTCCGATGGACACCGCTTCGATGCGCATGCGCCCATCTCTCGCCCGTCCCGACGCCCCTGGCAACCGCCGCGCGCCGGGACCCCACCGCCCGCCGTGGGCCCCTGACCACCGCCGATGAGCCCCCCGTCCACCGACCCGACCGCGCGCCGCACCGCCCTCCTCGTGGCGCTGCTCACCGCCGCGGCCGTCGCATGGATTACCTGGCCCGATAAGCCCACGGGCCCGACGGTCCCGCCTGCCCCTCCCGTCGCCGCCTCTCCGCCCGCGCTCCCCGCGCCCGCGCCCTCGCCCCCCGTGGTGATCGCCCCGCCTCCTCCCGACGTCCCTCCCGTCGCTGCGCCCGCTGCGCCGCTCGTCGCGCCCTCCGACGCGGGTGCCGCGCGCACCGTGCTCCGCGGCCCCTGGGGCGACGGGCCTGGGCACTTCGGCCGCCGCGCCGCCAACGAGGGCAGCCCCGAGGCGCCGACCTCCCTCGCCATCGACGGCCGCGGCGACGTCGCCGTGCTCGACCAGGTCAACCGCCGGGTGCAGCGCTTCCGCGACGGGCGCTTCGTGGGCTCGCTCCCGCTGCCCAACGAGGCCGCGCAGGACGTCGCCGCGCTCGCCGACGGGCGCACCGCCGTGCTCGACCGCCTCGGCGACGGCACGGTCACCCTCTTCGACGCCGCGGGCCGCCCCGCGCGCACGGTGCCCCTCGTGGGCGGACCCATCGCCGAGGGCGGCGCCGTCACCGGGCTCTTCGCCACCGCCGACGGCCTCTACGCCGAGCGAGAGCACCGCGAGCTCGTGCGCCTCACCGACGCCCGCGGCGAGCCCGACCCCGCGCGCTCCACCCTCTGGGGCCGGCCCACGCGCGACGGGCTCTCGATGCTCCGCGCGGCCATCGCCGACCGCGCCCGCGGCACGGTCACCGTCAGCGCCGCGTCGCGCGCCACCGGGGCCATGGACTGGTCGCGCACCGTCGCCCTCGGCGGTGTGGTGCTGCACCTCACGCTGCTCGACGGCGACCGCCACGGCCGCGCCTACCTGGGCGCCGTCGTGGCCCGCGAGCGCGGCGGCGCCCTGGTCGACCCGCGCGGGGTGGTGGTGCGCTTCGATCGCGCGGGCGTGCCCGACGGCACCCTCGAGCTCCCGGCGCCCCCGGAGGCCGACGAGCTCTTCCGCCCGCTCGCCATCGACGACGAGGGCCGGGTGTTCGCCCTCTCCCCGGGTCCCGACGGGCTCTCGCTGGTGGAATACTCCTTCCCGGGTTGACCTCCCCGGCGCCCCACTGCGCTATCGTCGCGCGATGGGCCCCTTCCGCCGCGGTGCTTGCCTCGCGCTCCTCCTCGCGTCGGCCGCGGCCTGCGGCGACCAGGGCCCGCTCATCGAGACCGTCGACGACGACGTGCCGGCGGTGGTCGACCGTCCGAGGGTGAGCGACGCCCCGCGCGCCGTCGACGCCCCGGTGGTGGCGCCGCCCCGCGACGCGGGCGCGGTGGTCGTGCGGGATGTGCCCGTCGCCGCGATGGACGCGGGCGCGCCTGACGCGGGAGGCACCAGCGACGACCTCACGCCCGACCTCACGCCCGACGGCGGCGCCGCGACGGTGATGGACGTCGAGCCCCCGGCGCCGACCATGGGCGCCACGCTCCGGGTGACGGCCACCTCGCTCAACCTGCGCAGCGGCGTGGGCACGAGCCACGCGATCCTGACGGTGCTCTCGTGCGGCACCCGGGTGACCTTCGTCGGCGGCCCCACCACCGGCTGGTGGAACGTCCGCGCCGGCACCTTCACGGGCTGGGCCTCCGGGGCCTACCTGGTGACCGAGACTGCCTTCGACGCGAGCGTCTGCGGCGGGGCTCCGACGCCCATCGACGCGGGCACCCCGACGGGGCCGACGCCCACGATGCCCGGCGAGGTGTCGCAGATGTTCACGCTGGCGCGCTCGGCGGTGGGCTACTCGTACTACTGGGGCCACGGCTCGTGGGGCACCGACGGCCGCGACCGCGGGTCGTGCTCGGGCAGCTGCCCGAGCTGCACGCACACGGGCCGCTACGGGGCCGACTGCTCGGGCTTCGTGGCGAAGGTCTGGCAGATCCCGTCGCCCTCGCCGGTGACCACCGACCGGCACCCGTACTCGACCTACAACTTCGTCAACAGCGCGACGCACTGGTCGCGGGTCAACCGGGCCAGCCTCCGGCCGGGCGATGCGCTCACGTACAACACCAACGGCGCGGGCCACATCGTGCTGTACGAGTCGGGCTCCGACCCGTGGGGCAGCGTGTGGGTCTACGAGGCCCGCGGCTGCGCGACGGGCATCGTGCACAACCTCCGCACGATCGGGTCGAACTACGTGGCGATCCGCCGCGAGGGGCTGTGAGCGCGGGGGCGGGTCTTACGTCGATGGGTAATCATCCCCCCTCGGCGATCACCGCCTTCGCGTGCAGCTGCTTCAGCAGGCCGTTGCGGTCGCGGGTCGCGACGAGCTGATCGAGCTCCGCGCGGCCGAGCAGGACGACGAGGCTGTCGGACGGGCGGCGGGTCAGCGCCTCGATCCTGGTGGTGTCGGCGTAGCCGCCGGGCGCGATGAAGAAGCCCAGGGCCGAGCGCCCGTAGCGGTCCTCGATCTTCTGGCGGAAGAGCTTGAGCTCCGGCACGCCGACGGGCTTCGACCAGTGCTTGCACTCGATGAGGAGGTAGCTCCCCTCCTTCTGCCAGAGCGGGTCGGTGGAGTTGTTCTGCACGACCACGTCGATCTCCTCCAGCGCGTTCTGGCGGTTGACCTGCGCGTGCTCGAAGCCCGGGATCGAGCGGAACACCAGCAGCATCAGCCGTTCGAGGAGCTCGCCCTTCTTGTTGGGGTCGCCCTCGGTCTGCGCGTGCTTCCAGGTCTGGGCGATCTCGGCCTCGCGCTGCTCGACGCCCAGCGCGGCGAGGTGGCGCTCGCGCCAGACCTCCATCGCGTTGCGCACCTTCACCCGGAGGAAGTGCTCGAAGAGGGCGTTCTTCTCCAGGTAGTCGTAGACGCCGAGCGTGAAGGCCCGCTTGATCGACGAGGCCTCGGCGTAGCCGGTGGCGATGATCACCTTCGCCTCCGGGGCCTTGCGCACCGCGGCGGCGGCGAGGTCGAGGCCACCGTCGGGGCCGCCCGGGCCGCGGAGCTTCTGGTCGAGGATGATCACGCCCCAGTCGGGCTCGGCGAAGCGCGCGAGGGCCGCGGCCTCGGTGGCGACCGACTCGACAGCGTAGCCGTCGCGACCAAGCAGCTCGCGGTAGGCCTCGACGAAGTCGGGGTCGTCGTCGACGATCAGGATGCGTCCGGCGGTGGTCATGGCGTTTCCCTCGCAGCGCTTGGTAGCGCCAGCACGAAGCGGGCGCCACCGAGCTCGCTGCGCTCGCAGCGGACCTGTCCCTTCATCTCCATCTCGACGACCTCCCGGACGAGCGCCAGGCCCTGGCCGCTCCCGCCTGCTCGCAGGGCGAAGCCCTGCTGGAAGATGTCCTCCCTCGACTCGTCGGGGACGCCGGGGCCGTCGTCGGCGACGGTCACGATGACGCGATCGAGCGAGGCCGAGAGGACGGCGCGCAGGTGTACGGCCGCGCGCGCCTTCAGGCTGTTCTGCGCGGCGTTGCGGAGCAGGTTGACCACCGCGAGGGTGAAGCGGTCGCGGTAGCCGAGCACCGGCGGGAGCGCGTCGTCCGCGGTGAGCGAGGTGTCGAGCTGGATGCCGCCGTTGAGGCCCTTGATGGCGTCACGGATGGCTTCGACCGCGTCGAAGGGCGACGGGGCCGTCACGCCGAGCTGCGCGACCCGGCTCATGTCGTCGATGAAGCGGAAGACGCGCTCGACGCCGCGGTCGATGCGCTCGCGCGAGCGGGTCATGGACTCGGTGGAGGGGGCGGCGTCGATGGACTCGTAGAGGGTGCCCAGCGCGAGGCGCACCGGCACGAGGGCGTTGCGGATCTCGTGGACGACCATGCGGGCGTGGCGGGCCTGGATCTCGGCGGCGGACTGTTGGGGCTGGGAGGCGGGGAAAACGCGCGCCGTCAGTGAGTCACGTTCGTCGGCGATGAGGGTCTCGGCAAGGACGTAGAGCGGGGTTCGCGTGCGGGAGACGAGGTCATCAAGCATCGGTAGGAACGAGGGCTGGGCCGTGTAACTCCATGATGGCTCCTCCCATAATTCTTGGGAGTCGATGACCCCGAGACTTGTAAGCCGTCGCACCGCTCCGAGTCGATAAGACCAGGCATCGAAAATTCCTCGAAAACGTTCGTTTGGTGCCGAGCGAAGGAAGGTCTCGTGAGGATATTCTCGGATGTATTTCAGGACTTCAAGGCGCATTCTCCATTCATCGCTAGGGCCCAGGGATTGTTGCGTTTCAAGTAGTAGTAACCAAAGGACGGCGTCAACTTCGGGCAGGTCAAGGAGAACCCTGCCAATGGACGAGAGCGATGGTGCCCCGGAATCGAGGCGCACCGCCCTCAACTCAAAGGCATACAGCGCAGGATCGGTCGGGAGAACATCCTGATCCCATGTTCTACCGGCATGATCGGCGACTCTCTGAAGTTCAGTGGCGCGAACGCGCGATAGGCCTTCGTTCGGCACGGCAAGCAACGCGTTGATAGTCTGATGCACGTGCCGTTGGAGTTCGTCGCGTGAGCTACCCGCACAAATCCCATCTCTCAGCTCAGAGGCAATACGCGAGAGGAGGAGCTTGCTGAGTTCCGATGCAGCAAGGGACTCCCATTGGTCCTCAGGATAGCGTCGAGATCGGACATGCTTTCTTCGCAGTTCGCGTTGCTCAAGCGCCTCAAGGAAGTGTCTTCGTGCCGCCGGCAGATCGATCTCCACCGTCGCCGCGGGCTCGCGGGCGCCCCCCCGCTCGACGCCCCGCAGGTACTCCTTCAGCGCGTCGAGGAACCTCATCGCTCCGGTCGATGCCCTTCCAGTCGCACGCTGTCAACGCGCGCCGCCCCGCTCACCCGTGGCACTTCTTGAACTTCTTCCCGCTCCCGCACGGGCACGGATCGTTGCGCCCGGTCTTCGGCCCCACCCGCACCGGCTCCGGCGCCATGAGCCGCGGCTCGTACGCTTCCGGCCCGAGCGAGCGCGGACCCGCCAGGTCGGGCCGGTCTTCGTAGGCGACGTGACGGCCCTGGCCTCGCGCCAGCAGCGCCTTCACCGCGATGAAGGCGAGCTCCGACTGCTGCTCCCGAGGGAGCACGGCCATCTCCGCCGCGCCGAGGTGCCCGAAGCGCCGCTGGAGGGCTTCCAGTACACCCGCCATGACGTCGCCGCTCACGACGGGGAGCCCCGCCCCCGTGGTCATCGCGAACTCCGGAAGGAACATCAGCCGCATCGCCATCGCGACCGGGACGCCCGACATCGCCAGGCCCCGATCGACGACGAAGGTCTCGACCTCGGGCCGGAACATGTCCCGGACGTACACCCCCACGCCCGGCTCGGTGCGCTCATACGCGAAGAGCGAGAACCGCGCGCCGCGCTTCGCCTCCAGCATCTCTCGCCCCACCGTCTCCGCCTCCGGCGGATCCGTCCGGAGCATCTGCCCGACGAGGTTCTCGCCGTTGGTCCACTGATCGAAGATGCAGAGATCGCTCAGCACGGCCATCTCGGCCTCGCTGTCGAACACCAGCGTGCCGCGCACCAGCAGGCCCAGGCGCCGGGCCGCGTCCTCCATGGCGCCCTTCCCGATGCGGCGGATCAGCTCGTTGGCGATGGGGCGCGACGCCGCGCGGCGCCGGTCGTACAGGGCGAGGATCTCATCGGGGGTCATGGCCGCGGGAGTATCGGCGCACTCCCGCGCGGTCACCAAGGGCAGAGCGTCGCCCAGATGGCGCCCTGTGTTAGAACCCGCGGCGCTCGAAGGCGATCGACGGAGGTTTTGCGATGTGGAGCCCTGACTCACGACGGCAGCGCGCGGGGGAGCTGAAGACCCTCGGCGATCGGATGACCCGCTACCGGCAGCTCACCGAGCGCTTCGGCTCGTACTTCACCGCGGGGAGCGACCGCGCGCGCGAGCTCGCCACGCTTCGCCACCGCTTCGAAGACCTCCAGGAGCGCGCCTCGCACCGCCAGCGCCGCCTCGCCAAGGGGGTGGTGAAGATCGGCGTCGTGGGCCTGGAGAAGCAGGGCAAGAGCGCCTTCCTCTCGGCGTGGCTCCAGTGCGAGCGGCTGCTCCCCTCCGAGGCCGAGCGCTGCACCTGGTCGACCACGGTGGTCGAGCCCGGCCCCGAGGGGGCCTTCCACGCGGTGGTCGAGTACTACGCGAAGGACGAGTTCCAGCAGCGCATCGCGAGCTACTTCGACGCGCTCGAGCCCGGCAGCGCCACCCGCTGGGAGGGCCTCAACGGCGCAGAGCTCGCGCGCCTCCGCGGCTCGTACCGCGCGCGCACGGGCCACGAGGTCGACGACCACGATCGATCGTCGCGGCGCGACGTGGCCGCGTGGGCCGAGCTCCAGGACATCGCCGCGTCGCTGGAGGAGATCAAGGCCCGGCTGGGCCAGGCCTCGCAGACGCTCAAGGCCGAGACCCTCGACGAGCTCGCGGAGCTCATCCGGCCCTTCATCGCGCTCAAGGACACGCGCGCGGGCAACCGCCCCTACGCGGGCGTGCGGGCCGTGAAGGTGGTGACGGTGGTGATCCCCGTGCGCGGCGCGATGCCGGGCGTGGTGCTGATGGACCTGCCGGGCATCGACGCCCCCAGCGACAAGGCCCGGCGCGACACCGAGGAGGCGCTCGCGAGCGAGGTCGACGTCACCATCTTCGTGAAGGACGTCACGCGCCCCTCGCTGGTGCAGCAGGAGCTTGAGCTGCTGCGCGCCATGCAGCGGGCCGACCGCTCGATCAAGCTGCACGACCGGCTCTTCGTGGTGCTCACCAAGGTCGACCTCTTCGAGCGCCCCGACGAGAACGGCAACTGGCACTGGTCGCTCGCCGTGCGGAACTTCAAGGACCAGGCGATCGACCGGGTGTTCCCGTACAGCAAGGTGTGGGCGCACCAGGGGGTCGACCCGAAGCACCCCGTCGCGCGGCAGGTGCAGGACTACTACAACCAGACGCAGCCCGTGAGCGGCCTCGAGCAGCTCCAGGGCGCCATCGGGCGCTACCTCGCCGACGAGCTGGAGAAGCTCGACGCGGAGAGCGTGGCGGCGATCCGCAAGGAGTTCGGCGAGCTGGAGACGGCGCTGCGGGGCGCGCTGGTGACCGTGAAGGAGACCCTCAACGAGCAGGAGTTCGAGCGCCGCAAGGAGCAGCTCTTCGACGAGCTGTGGGAGCACATCATGGCGGGCGAGGACGCGCGGGGCCTGCTCCCGACGATCAAGTCCAACCTCTCGCACTTCCTCGACCACGAGGTGAGCGACGACCAGCGCGGCCAGCGCGCGGCGCGGGCCAACCTGCGCATCGGCGAGATCCGCCGGGACCTCCTGTCGCGGCTCACGCCCGAGGAGGCCGAGAGCAAGCGCCGGCAGATGCCCTCGCCGGGGCTCATGAACGAGAGCGCCGTGGAGATCGAGGTGCGCAACCAGATGCGCGAGCGCTGCGCCGCGCGGGTGCTGGGCATGGGCGAGGACTTCCGCGACTCGGCGCGGGAGAGCATCGAGCGGATGCTGGGGGAGATGTTCGTGCGCGCGGAGTACCAGGGCGGGCGCCTGGAGATGCTGCTGCCGCCGGGGCAGACGCTGCTCTCGCGCATCGACGCCATGGGCCGCGCGGGGCAGGTGAGCGAGAGCGTGCTGCGCTACCAGAACCGCGAGCTCGCCAAGGCCGACGTGGCCTTCGAGGTGCTGTCGCGGTACTTCGCGCGGCAGGTCATCGACATCCTCGACGCGACCGACCCGGCCGACCGCGAGCTGCGCCTGCGCGAGCTGGCGGGCCTGGAGCAGTTCTTCGGGATGGACATCGCCGACAAGGCCACGCGCAGCGACCCGCTGGGCTCGGCGCTGGCCGCGACGAGCGTGCCGATGAGCGCGCCGATGAGCGCGCCGACGGCGACGAGCTTCCCCACGCAGCCCGCGGAGATGCGCCCCTCCACCATGGGTCGCATCATGGACCGGTTGAACCCCCGCGCGGACGCCACCGCGGCCCCCGCGCCGACGCCCCCGGCGAGGCCCGCGGCGCCGGTGATCCCTCGCGACTGGTCGAAGATGCTGGGCCGCGTGCGCACCGACGTGGAGCGCATCTGCAACTTCCTGGAGGCGCTGGCCAAGCACCCGCGGGGCTTGCAGAAGTACCACGAGGAGGCCGTGCGCACGGTGCACGCGTCGTGGCTCGACCGCGAGGGCGAGCAGTCGCTGCGGCGCTGGGCGCGGAGCGAGTGCTCGCGCATCTGGCCCGACCGCTTCACGGCGATCGACGGCGAGGCGAAGCGCGCGCGCGACGACGTGCGGGCCCTGGAGGAGCTCTTCAGCACCTCGGCGGGCGCGTAGCGCGGCGCGCGCTTCGCGGTGCCTTGCTCCTCGGCGCCCGTTGCCGC